>CAZPIO010000026.1:0-63229 GCA_964586235.1 uncultured Planctomycetales bacterium | reverse complement strand
TCGGCTGGTACAGCGTCTGAACGTATTATGCTGCCAAGCTCATGCTGGGTGCATTCAACGTGACGGCCCTTACCCTGATGGATCCCGACACGGCCAACCGCGGGTTCAGTCTGCTGTTCTTCATAGTGGCCATCGCGTGGGGCTACATATTTGCCCTCATCGGCGCGTTTGGAATCAAGTATGTGGCCAAGATGTCCTCTTATCTGCCCTGGGTGGCCGTGGCCATGCTGGTCATCGCTGCCGTCTGCGCCCTTCCCCAGATCGGAAGGATCGAGATCCCGAAAACCGGACCTGAAGCTGGTCCCGGCCCCCTGGCTGCCGCTTGCCTCGTTATCCAGATGGTCATCGGCTTCTTTGCCACAGCCGGTGCGGCCGGTGCCGATTTCGGCACCAACAGCCGCGATGCCAACGACGTGAACATGGGCGGCCTCACAGGTATCACCATGGGTATTATGCTCACCGGCGGATTGGCCCTGATTACCGTGGCCGGCGCCCAGGGACTTCAGCCTTCCGGCCAGCCGACCATGTTTGCCTCGCTTCCCGTTGTCAGCCCCGGCCTGGCCGCGATCATGCTGCTGCTTTTCGCGATCGGCTCGATGGCCCCGTCGTGCTTCTGCTCCAGCATCATCGGCAACAGCCTCTCGACCATGATCCCGTCGATGAGCCGCGTAAAACTCACCCTGGGCGGGGCCACAATCGGCATTATCCTGGCGGCCACCGGCATCGCAGGGAACCTGGAGTCGTTCTTCGGTCTGATCGGTGCGTCCTTCGGACCGATTTGCGGAGCGATCCTGGCGGACTACTTCCTGTCCGGCAGGAAGTGGGCCGGCCCGCGTGAGGGCGTGAGCATCGCGGGTTACGGCGCGTGGGTAATCGGCTTCCTGGTCGGCATCTCCAACAACGGCATGATGACCAAGCTGCTGGGCAGAGAACTCGTAGCCGAGTGGCAGCCGACGGCGCTGTACTCTCTCATCGTCGGCTTCGTGGTCTACGCGATCCTCGCCAAAGCCGGCTTGCAGGGCAAGACAATCCCCTATGGAGGGGCACAGCCCGGCGGTCAGTCGGCTAAGTGACTGGGATCGATGATTGTGCAGACTGAGCCAACTGAGACCTGATTCAAGCATGAAGCAGGCGTGGGGCATCATCGCGGTGTCCCACGCCTGTTTGCCTGGCTGTTGTTTCGGAACCTGTGCGAGCCCCCCTCTGCATCCTGGGTGGCCAAACCCCGATCCAATCGGGGTGCCGCCATGCCGGTGCCCTGGCCGACCGGAGTTTGGCCGCAGCCCTCGCAGGCAACGGCAGTGATGATGCCCTCCGCGTACTCAGCCTATCCCGCGGTTTCGTTGTTTTCGCTCGACCATCAGCAGAAAGATGAGCCGCGCTAAAGCCGCCGGGACGCCGGGGCAGGAGGAGTGCCGACGCCCTCGTCGGCCGCACTGATCGGCGCCACTTGCCTGCCTGCTTGTCCTCGCCGCTTCGTCTGATGACAATATCGCCCTGCATTGCGTTTCGATCCCAAAGCAGGAGCCAGCGATGGACAATCCCGCGATCGCAGATTTCCTGAAACAGAACGTCGGCCTTTTCAAGCACTTTTCTGATAGCCGGCTGGCGGAACTGGTGGCCGGGTCGCAGGTGGCATCCTACGAGCCTAACGAGGCCATTGTCGAATTCGGCGAGGAAGCGACGCATCTCGGCGCCATCCTCGAGGGCGAGGCCTCGGCCTCGGTCATCGCCCAGGGCGGGCAGCGGCAGGTAGTCTCGCGTCTCAAGCCCGGAGACACCTTCGGCGAAATGGTCCTCATGACCGGCGACAGGAACGTGGTCGACATCATCGCGGAGACGCGATGCATCGTGCTTCTGGTGCCGGTCAGCCTCTTCTCGTCGGTCATCATGAGCGAGCCGCGCGCCGTGCAGCACATCTCCAAAAGCATCTCCGAGCGGTTCAAGACGGTCATGGAGGACCCGGACAAGGCGGCCGCGTTCCGCAAGAGCGAAGACCCCTACGGCATGCGTCTCAAGGGCGAACGGCCGGAGAAGATCCTGGTGGTGAACTGCGGCTCCTCGTCGCTCAAGTACAGCCTCTTCGACACCCAGGACGAGACAAGGAACGTCCGCGGCCTCGTGGACCGCATCGGCACCGACATTACGAAGCACACCACCTGCGGCCCGCGCGGCGAGACCGCGCAAAGCCTGCCCAAGGGCACCCACCGCGAGGCGTTTGAAGCCATGTTTCTCGCATTGACCGACAAGGATTCGGGTACCATCAGCGGCTCCGCGGAGATCAGCGTGGTCGGGCACCGGGTGGTCCACGGCGGCGAGCGGTTCGCCGAGACCGTGATGGTCACCGACGAGGTGCTGCACGAACTCGAGGCCTTGAGCCCCCTGGCTCCGCTGCACAACCCGATCAACGTTCTGGGCATCAGGGAGGCCCGGCGAGTGTTCCCTTCAGTCCCCCATTTCGCGGTGTTCGACACCGCGTTCCATAACACGCTGCCTTCGTTCGCCTATCTCTATGGTCTGCCCTACGAATACTACGAGAAGGACAAGGTGCGCCGCTACGGTTTTCACGGAACGTCGCACGCGTACGTCTGCCTGGCCGCCGCCCAGCACCTCGGCCGCCGGGTTAACGAGTTGGAGATCATCAGTTGTCACCTGGGCAACGGCGCGTCGGTCTGTGCGGTGGACCACGGCCGCTCCGTCGATACCTCGATGGGGTTGACGCCGGCCGAGGGTCTGATCATGGGCACGCGCGGCGGAGACATCGACCCAGGCGTGTTGATATACCTCCAGCGAGAGGAAGGGCTGACCGCCGACCAGGTCGATAACCTGCTGAACCGCAAGAGCGGGCTGCTCGGGCTGTCCGGCATTTCCGCCGACATGCGAGAAGTCGAACGGGCCGCGCACGAGGGGAACCACCGGGCCCTGCTGGCGCTGAAAGCGTTCTGCTATCGGCTGCGAAAGTACATCGGCGCGTATATTGCCGCGATGGGCGGCCTGGACGTGATCATCTTCACCGCCGGAATCGGGGAAGGCAGCGCCCGGGTCCGGGCCCTGGCCGTGCAGGGGCTGCGCTGCATGGGAATCAATCTCGACGAGCAGCGGAACCGCGAGGCCCACGCTTGCAGCGAAATCCGCCGCATTTCCACCGACGATTCGCCGGTCACCGTATTGGTCGTGCCGACCAACGAAGAGCGAATGATCGCCCGCGAGTCGCTGCGGGCCCTTGGCCGCTCGTACATCAAGCGGGCGTTCGAAGCACAACGCCAGGAGCCCATCCCCATCGAGGTCTCGGCCCACCACGTCCACCTGACCCAGGAACACGTCGAGGCACTCTTCGGACCGGGCCACCAACTTACCAGGCAAAGCGACCTCTCACAGCCGGGCCAATACGCTTGCCAGGAGCAGGTGACGCTCGTCGGCCCCCGCGGCCGTGTCGAGCGCGTACGCGTTCTTGGGCCGGTCCGCAAGTTCACGCAGGTCGAGATCGCGATGACCGAACAGTTCAAGCTGGGCATCCATCCGCCCATCCGCGAGTCCGGCGACCTGAAGGACACACCCGGCCTCACCCTGGAAGGGCCTGCCGGGAGCGTCACCATCGACAAGGGCGTCATCTGCGCCATGCGGCACATCCATATGACACCCGAGGACGCGCTCCGCTACGGTGTGCGGGACAAGTTCACGGTGCGAGTACGCGTGCCCGGCGACCGCGAAGTCGTGTTTGGCGACGTGCGCGTCCGCGTGGACCCGAATTTCCGCCTCTCCATGCACATCGACACGGACGAGGGAAACGCCGCGAACGTCCGAACCGGTATGACCGGCTACATCGACGGGATTCAGAACCAGGAATAGGCCGGCCCGCCTCCGTCAGCCGGGATGGAACCAGTGCCGCCCCCTCGACCGGCGATGAAACGGCCGCGTCTTAACCCAACCTTATTGCTGATCTCACCGCACATTAACCGTGGCTTGTTATTACTGACCCGAGATATGGGTCAGGCAGATTCGTGCCTATCTCAGCCCTGCCTCGAAAACGCATCGCTCCTGCCGATGTGTCCGTAAAGGTTGTGCGAAGCAGGGCTGCCTTGCACGGTTGGTGAGCCCGAGAAGCCGTGTGTTCTGTGGTGTCTGCCGCCTCGCACCGCCGCGGGGGGCCGTTGAATCTGGAGACAGCCCGTGCAAAAAGTGTATCAGTCGCTGACGCTCCTTCTCGCGACAGCTTGTCCGCTGGTCGTCCTCGCTGCCAGTGCGGATGCGCATCGGCCGCCTCCATTGGTGGTCTGGGTGACAATCGATCAACTCCGGGGTGACATGCCTTTGCGGTATCTGCGCGGGACATCGGGAGGCTTTCAGTACCTCGCGCAGCATGGGACCAGCTACACAAACGCGCACTACCAGCACGCCACCACCTTCACGGCCGTTGGGCATGCGAGCCTCTTCACCGGCGGCCATGCAGCCCAGCACGGCATCATCGGGAACGACTGGTACGAGGCTCAATCGCGCCGGAACGTCGATTCCGTGCGGGATGCCCGCTACCCGCTGGTTGGTCAGGATACCGCTTCTGGCAAAGGCTTCTCGCCGGCCAACCTGACCTCCAGTACCGTTGGCGATGAACTGGTGCTGGCGTCCGCCGGCCGATCGCGTGTTTTCAGCATCTCAGGGAAAGATCGAGCGGCGATTCTACCTGCCGGGCGCCTGGGCAAGCCCTTCTGGTACTCGAAGGAGACAGGCGGATTCGTGTCGAGCATCTACTACTACAAAGAGTACCCGGACTGGGTCACCCGGTGGAACGCCCGGAAGCCGGCCGAGACATATCGCTCGCAGGTCTGGACGCTGAAGGACGACGCAGCCGGCTACATTCACAGGTCGGACGACAATCGGCCCTGCGAAAAGGGTTACAAGTACCTTGGGCGGACGTTCCCGCATGCCCTGGCCACGGATAAGACCTCCGACTTCCTGGCTGCCCTGACATTCACCCCCTTTGCCGACGAGTTGATCCTGAGATTTACGCAGGAACTGATCACGCAGGAAAAGCTGGGCGCCGACGAAGACACCGACCTGCTGGCCGTAAGTTTTTCCGCGACCGACCAGATCGGCCACGCTTGGGGGCCGGAAAGCCTCGAGGCTGAGGACAACGTCCGTCGAATCGATGCCCTGCTGGGCGAATTGTTCCAATACCTCAATCAGACCGTGGGACTGGACAAGGTTCTCATTGTCCTGGCGGCCGATCACGGCATGGACGAGATCCCGGAGTGCACCGCGGCGATGGGCTTCGACGCCGGCCGGCACTACCCCGAGAAGATCGTGCGGACGGTCAATGACGCACTAAAATCGAGATTCAAGGTCGACCGCGACCTGGTCAAGTTGTTCTGGAACCCCAGCCTCTATCTCGATCTGGACGCCATCGGTCAACTCAATCTGGAAACGTCCACGGTCGAGCGCGCCGTCGCAGAGGAGATACTCAAGGTAGAGGGATTTGCATACGCAGTGACACGGACAGATCTGCTGGCGTGTCGCCTGCCCGACGACCCCATCAGCCGTCGAATTCAGTACTCATTCCATCCGATGCGGTCGGGCAACGTGTTGATCATCCCGTCTCAGTCCTGGTTCCTCTATCCCGAAACCGAGGGTTATGCCGCCGTACACGGCTCGCCCTACACGTATGACACTTACGTGCCGGTATTCCTGGCCGGTCCGGGTATCGAGCCTCGATGCGTGAGCCGCGCCGTTGCCCCGGAGGACATCGCCCCAACGGTATCCGCCTATCTGGGCATCAAACCCCCAACCGGTTGCACAGGTCAGGCGCTGCACGAGGTGTTATCTAAGGGTCAGCCTGCGACTCCTTGACCAATGCTCCAGAAATCTGAAGGGTTGAATCGGCCGTCCTGAAGCGGGTGGTGAACCGCAATTCGATAGGCTACACCCACACCCACAGTTAGACAGGGCAGCTCTACTGGTAGGCGTCGTCACATATACTGTCCGCAACCACGCCCGAGCCCGACAGACAGCCGTTGAAGACTGTCAGATCCGCGGAGGTAATTGTGTTATCGTGGTTGAAATCCGCGCCCTCGCATCCGGCCGTCGGTTGCACGCCAGGCTGCGTGAAGCACGCCTGAAATGCGCCGAAGTCCGTCTGATCCACGTCCCCATCCTTGTCCATATCCGGCAACACGGTCCTGACCGTCAGCGAGACCGCGACCGTCTCAATCGGGTTCTGAGCTCCAGGGTCGGTGATGGTCAGCGTCGCGGTGTGAACGCCGATGGGCAATCCGGCGACGGCCGACAGGTAGGTCACGGTGATCGTCTGAGGGTCGCCAGGGCCGGCAGAACTGCCGCTGGTCGGACTCACCTGCAGCCAGGCAGGATCGCCTTGATTGGAGTACTCGATATCAACGCCGAAGCTGAGCACACCGACTCCGAGATTGGACACCGTGAACGAGTCGACGGCGGGCACCTGGGTGTAGTCGGTGGTGCGACTGATCTGGCGCGTGCTCAGGCCGATGATCGGGGATGTCGGAATCGTGTAACGCAGTTCGTACAGCTGGCTGGGCGTGCCCCAATTGGGTCCGGGATAAGACGACTGCTGGTTGTACTCGAGGACGTAGACCCGGCCGTTGTACGCGCACAGGACATCAATCGTCCGGCCGGCCCCGCTGAAAAAGCGGTTACAGACATAACCCTGGTTCGCGTCGTCCAGCCTCATCGACAGCACGTCAAACCCCACATTTGGAGGATTCGGGTTATTAGCCGCTGAGAAGTCCTCCAGTTGGCCGAAGCGGGCCACGAACGCGCGACCGTGAAACTCGGCCGGAAACATGATCGCCGCCGGATCCATCAGCAGAGGTTCGTAGATATCCAGTCCGTTGGGAGAGGAATGACCTTCGAAACCGTAGAACTCGCCGCCGTTTGAATATCCGCGCTGCCCGGGGCCGGGCTTGGCATCGGGACCATAATTGGCCCATGCCGGACGAGGGTCCAAACCCGTCGGCAACGGCTGCGGACCCACACGCGGCGGATCGTTCACGCAGGTGATGGAGTTGTCGCTGCCGGAGATGTCGCTGCCGAAGCGATACGGAAAACCGTAATGCAGACCGGCTTCGAGCAAATTGAACTCCTCGGCATAGTCGCAATTGAGGTTCGGCCCGTTCTCGACGCCGAACAACTTGCCATCCAGCCGGAAGGTGATGTCAAAGCTGTTGCGAATTCCCTCGCAAAAGGTCTGCACGTCGTTCTCGCTCGTGGCGGTGAGCGGGGCCCTCAGAATCCGCATGTTGTAGCCCTTGTCGTCCTCGGGCCCGTAGTGGGTCTCGCTGCCGGAGTTGATGTAAAGAAAGCTGTCCGGGCCGACGGCCACGCCGCCGACGCCGTGAAAGGTCCCGATCTGCGGATCCGGCAGATCGAACATCTGCGAGAAGCTGAAAACGTCGACAGCCGGATCGGGGTCGATATCGATCCCCTTGATGATCCGGCCGAGGCGGTTGGAGATGTAGACATTGCCGGCCGGGTCGAAGACCACACCCTGTGCCTCGCTCAGACCAGGGTTGAAAATCGACGTACTGCTCAGATTGTACGCCTGGACCGCCGTCATGTTGGGACCATCGACTTCGATCCTGTAGAGCGAGGTATCGCCGCCCTCCTGGTTGTTTCGGATCGCGTAGATGCGGCGGCTGGTCGGACTCTGAGCCATGGAGACCAGCGAGCTGACCGGAAAGACAAGCGTCCGCAGGGCAAAACCGGCGGGCAGAGTCGCCGGGGTCGCGGGCGGCGGCACAATGTGTACCGCCAGGTCGTCGAAGACAGTGCCGGTCAGGCTGCCGGGGTTGTTGTTCCCCGTACGCAGGATCAGCGTTGCCTTGGGCCCTGTCGCAGTGAACGAAACTCGGTGCTGAACGGGCGAGCTCCTGGGGATGGCGTCTGCCCAGGCCCCGCGTCCGGCAAATGTATCGTTGCGATAGAGCAGGACTGCGCCGTTGACGCCATCGACCTCGTCAACACCATCAACAGGCAGGCGATCCGCGTTGATGATCCAGACCTCGGCGTACATGCCGTCGGCAATCGTGGGTTCGCTTCGCCAGTACCCGATCACGTTGACGATATTGCCCGAACCGCCGGTGTCGAACTGCTGAAAGACCCCGCCATTGAAATTGCTGCCGGCAATGCTCAACTGGCCGGCGGCGATGGATCTCGACAAATCTCCGCCGGTGTCGTGTACGGTCCATGGCGTCCAAGCGGCCAAGCCCGATTCGAACCCGCCGTTGACCAACACAGTCTGTCCCACGGCCGGAACGGCGACGAGACTCAACGTCAGACTTACCCAACCGGTTTTATGCATGGCTCACCCACCTGAAATCGTTTCAGTGAGTCAGAATCTCAGAACCAGGCAGACAAGATCGATCTGCTCCTCCGCTATAATCGTACCATTTTAGACCTATATTGGCTCAGAAGGCACATGAGTTGAAGGAAACTCACTTCAGCCGGTGAAGAGTCTAATGACCTAACGTACTGTAAGAGTTGCAGTTATGAGTGGGAGACGTTGTCTCGCCTCATTGATCGTCAGGCTCAACCGATGACACGGCTCCCCAAGAGCAGCCGACCAGGATAGACCCTTCGGAGCCCCTGACTGCCCGCCTACCGTGTCCGGCGCGTGGAGGCTGGATCGAAGTGGCTCCCCATGGCCTCGATCAAAGCGAGGTTGTCGGCAAAAGGGGCGTGCCGGAACGCTTCACCCCAAAGCATGCCAGTTGGGGTGCCGCCACTCGTGCCGACGCTGTCATTCGCGGCCCGTGTATCGGTCGAATTGGACTCGTGCATATCAGGTTGTACTTGCGTTCGCATCCGCGCTCCTCCACAGCACTAGTCGAATCGTGGTACCGAATGTTTCGGAAACCCTCGGCACCCGGTGCAGAACTCAGGCTGAAAGACAACGCGACTTCTCTACGTTCAAACCGACGCCAACAGCCGAAATCCCCCGCTCACTTAAACACCTGATCCCAGTGAACAGACGCGGGCCAATGAGTGCCACACAGCCATGCACGGCGATAGATCACGATCCATTCTTCTGCATAACCTCCACCATGACAAAATGTTACATCATTGAATCAGCCGGGGATGATTCGACCAGAAGTGCCGCCCAAACGGAGGTTCTGCACCGTCGCCGGAATTTGTCACCCGGCAGACGGCATACGAGGGTCGAAGCGTCCACCGGCGTATCGCGGCCTCCTGCATTGCGTTGGGACAGGGATGATGGTATTCAGGCGGCCGTTTCTGCCGTTTCGGTTGGGCTTGGTAAGGGAGCGGTGACCATGACGCAGTCGGTCGTGATCGTATTGTGTGTTCTCGGCCTGTTGGCGAGCTGCGGGCTTGCGGCCGAACCGGCTAACAAGCACTACCCCGTGAGCCGCGAGCCGCTGGTTCAGACCAAATTCGTTCCTCTGCCGCTGGGGGCGGTAAAACCGGACGGCTGGCTGAAAGAACAACTGAAGATCCAGGCCAACGGGCTGACCGGGCACCTCGACGAATTCTGGCCCAGCCTGGCCAAGAACGCATGGAAGGGCGACAAGGACGGCGAAGCCTGGGAGCGGGGGCCCTATTACCTCGACGGCCTGGTGCCCCTGGCCTATCAGCTCAACGACCCGCGACTGCTGGCCAAGGTGAAAACCTGGATTGAGCCGATCCTGGCCAGCGGCAAGCCTGACGGCTGGTTCGGACCCGAACAGAACAAGGATCGCTGGCCGCTGGCCGTGGCCATGAAAGTGCTCATCCAGTACCAGGAGGCCACCGGCGACCCGCGGGTGATCCCCCTGCTGACGAACTACTTCAAATACCTCAAGGTCGCGCCTCCCGACTGGCCGGACAAGGAATGGCGGGGCGTCCGGGCCATGGAGAACGTCATCGCCGCCTACTGGCTGTATAATCGGACCGGCGACAAAACGATCCTGGAGGTTGCCGACTCGATCCACAACACCAGCTTCAAGTGGATGGACTACTTCCTGAATTTCCCGTACACCGATGAGGTCATGGCCAAGGGCTTCAAGCCGGTCCACGCATCGCACGTCGTGAACATCGCCATGGCGGTTAAGCATCCGGGGATGCGCTACCTGCAGGCCCACGACCCGAAACTGATCGAGGCGGTGAAAACCGGTCTGGCCAGTCTCGACAAGTACCACGGCCAGGCGGCCGGCAGGTTTTCCGGCGACGAGCACCTCTCCGGCCGACGACCAACCCAGGGCACCGAACTGTGCGCGGTCGTCGAGTTCATGTTCTCATTGGAGAATCTGGCGATGGCCCTCGGTGACGTGTACTACGCCGACCGGCTCGAGATGCTGGCCTACAACGCCAAGCCGGGCACCTGCACGCCCAACTACTGGGCCCACCAGTACGACCAGCAGGCCAACCAGGTGCTGGTCAGCGTGGCCAAACGTGAATGGAGCACCAACGACCCGACTTCCAACCTCTACGGCCTCGAACCGAACTACGGCTGCTGCACGGCGAACATGCACCAGGGCTGGCCGAAGTTTGTCGCCGGCCTGTGGGCGGCCACGCACGACCAGGGGCTGGCGATGATGGCCTACGGCCCGAGCGTGGTGAGGGCAAAGGTGGCTGACGGCGCCGAAGTCACGCTGGTGGAGATGACTGAGTACCCGTTTGACGGCGTTGTGCGAGTTCGGATGGATTCCCCGCACAATGTGAAGTTTCCGTTGCACCTGCGGATACCGGCTTGGGCGGCCGGGGCGAAGATCAAGGCCCCCGACCAGACCCTCGAGCCCAAGGCGGGCACGTTCGCCGTCATCGACCGCCTCTGGAAAAACGGCGACGTGATCGAACTGACGCTGCCGATGAACCTGAGGACAGAGACCCGCTACAACAACGCCGTGTCGATCCTCCGCGGCCCGCTGTACTTCGCGGTCAAGATCGGAGAACGATACAAGGAGCTGAAGCGGTATCACGAGACGTTTCCCGTGATCGACTGGTCGATCGAGCCGACCACGCCCTGGAATTACGGCCTGCTGATCGACCGCGCGAACCCGGAGAAGTCCATCACCGTCGAGAAACGCAAGATCAGCCCGCTGCCGTTCGACCAGCAGAATCCGCCGGTGGTCCTCAAGGCCAAGGGACGGCTGATTCCGCAATGGACGATGGTGAAAGACTCGGCCGGAGACCCGCCGGTCAGCCCGGTGGCCTGCGATCAGCCGCTGGTGGATGTCGAACTGATTCCGTACGGCAACACCCGCTTACGCGTCACCGAAATACCGACCCTGGCGCAGTGATCGTTGTCCAGAACGCAGATACCGGCGGATCAGGCGCCCTTGCGCATCGCGGGCAGGCGTGAAGTCGTCCTGGCATCCGCCTCCTTGGGAAGAGCGATCGGTTGAAGGCCCGCCGCCGACTCGACCTGTTCGGCAATCTGGGCCAACTCACCCATGACCTGCAGGTACAGGGAGAACAGACAGTCCAGGGACTGCGCCACGGCGTTGAGTGTACCGGTCAGGTCGTTGTTCGCCGGCACGATGCCGATCGCGTACTGCGAGATGGAGACCTCACCCGCGGCATGTCGGTAGGGATAAGGGATTTCCTTGAGTGCCGATCGCAGTTCCGCCAGGACCCGATTCTGAATGTCCAGCACGCGCATGGCCTGCGATATCAGCGGTTTCTCCTCGTGACCCTGCACGAGCATCTGCTCCACCGCGCGAAGTGAGTTCTGGTTGACTCGCAGGCTGGTCAACAGATACTCGACCCGATGAATCGCGGCGGCCACGTCGAGGAGTCGCTCGCTTTCGGCCCGCATGCGGTCCGGGTTCTGGAGCCGGGCCGCAACCTCCGGGTAGTTCAGCAAGGCGAGCGCTGCCTCCATGCGCACGGCAAAGACCGCCTCGATCTTCGCCAGCGTCTCCTCCGCCGACTGACGGTCACGCCCGGCCCGCTGCCAGGTCTGACGAGCCTCCGCTGCGTCGGCGGTTCTGAGGCCGAACTCCTTCGCATCTATGCGAAAGCCGGCCCTGAGAACGCACTCGGCCTGTCGCGCGTCGCTGCTGATCTGATCGATGTCCTGCAGCCGCTTGTACGCCTTGGCGATGGTCTCACGCGAGGTCACCAGGGCGGAGCGCGCTCGCTTGAGTTTCGCGAGGCAGTCTTCCGCCGGCAGCGAGAAGACGCTCGAGAAACGGTCGATGCGGAACGGCCGGGTCACGAAGTCCAGCGTCGTCCAGTATCGCCGGGCAGCCTCGGCGCTCTTGTCCAGCACCTGGCGCTTGCGGTCAACCTCTGTCATCGGAAGGAGGTGCTCGCGGCGGGCCGCCGGCCCGATGAGATCCTGGTAATAGGCGAAAGTCACTTCGCGACACAGGGCATCGAAATCAACGAAGAGGATCAGCGCCGGCTCTTCAGAGCTGAAGACACCGGGATCGTCTTCGCGTTGAGCACGCCGGATGCGGGCGCCGTCGGCGGGGTGCGTCTCGAAGAGCCTGGTGCGCGACGAGGCGATGGTGCGATCCACCTCTTCGCGGGCCTCGGCCGGTAGACGATCGGCCTCCGTCACGATCAGCATCGGCAGGTTCTCCGGTAGCCGCTGCTCCTTCCAGCACTGCGCCACCAGCGAATGAGCCGCCTCCCAGCCCATGAGCAGCATGTGCATCCGCCGCAACGCCGACTCAAAAGCCCGACTGCCCGCGACCCGCATCTGGTATCGGTCCGCGTTGTACTCCATCTGCCGCAGCATGGTGCAACTGATGGTGTGCCCTGCCATCATCAGCAGCCACAAGACCCCGCGAGTCAGCCAGACGAGCAGGCGGGCGGCGAGAAAGACAATGCTGAGCCAGGAGTGGATCTGCGAAAGCACGGCCAAATGCACATCCCATGTATCCCGCTGGTAGACGACGCGGGCAAACCAGCGGTCCACGCTGTCGATGACATAGGTCAGGCGCATCCCGGCGCCCTGGCTGAAATGGCCGAACTCGTGAGCCAACACGCCCGCGAACTGCTGGAGGTTCATGCCTGCCACCAGCGGCGCGCCCATCCGCAGAACCATGTCGCGTCCGAACAGGCTCAGCAGACCGCGGCGAAAGCCGGCCGAGGCGTTGATCTCGCAATCCACATCAATGCGACGAGGAGCGGGCGCGCCGACTACCTGGCAGAGGCGCTCGACAAAAGCGAACAGCACCGGCTCGTTGTCGCGAACGAAGGAGATCCGCCGTTCGCTGCGGGCGGGTCTGGCAAACAGCGGCTTCACCATGAACAGAATCAGGATGGAACCGATGAACAGGGCCCCGAAATAGGCCACCAGTTTCAGCATCAGCAGTCCGGCCGCCGCCCGGCTGTATGGGTAACCGGGCAAGGACAGAATCACGGTGTTGTTGACTGCATGGTAGTAGAGGCCGTAGCCCGTCAAGGCGATGAGGCCGAGATATACCACCGGCAGCAGCACGATCACCGCCGCGACAATGAGCAGCCCCAGCAAGTAGAACGGCGACTTCCAGACCCGCGGGATGGAACCCTCAAAAGCGCCCAGCAGCCTCTCGGTCAACTGTCGGATTCGCTGATCGGCGTCGTTGGGGGTCATTGGATCACACCTCGTCCGGCACCTTCCGAAAGATTCCATCAGCTCAGAGTCGGTACAGCCAGCCAGTATCCCGGAAGTCTATTCGCAGCCTTGTTTTTTCGCCACATCCGGGGTATCAACACCGGGCAGGAATGGGAGAAAACTGCAACTTGGGCGCGAACCGCCGGCCGGCCGCGGCGTACCCAAGAAAAGGCCGGCGTGGTGGGTTCGCAGCCGGTATCCCGTTCGATCGGCAGTCGCGATCAACCCGTCGGGACGGGATCGCGACCGGTCAGCCTCTTCATATCGGAGGAACACATGCTCTCAACTTTCAAGCAGCTCGACGAGCTGCTGCGCGGCCGGATTACATCACCCGAGCGTTTGGCCCAGGGGGAGATCCAGTTGTCGTTTCGCCGTTTCGTGCCCCTGGCCGCCGGCCTGGGAGCCAGCTACGGCTTCTTCATGGGCTGGTACGCGCTGTCCGTCTACTGGGGCAAGCCCGCGCCCGACCCGCAGCGGTGCTGGCAGCTCGTGGCCAGCATGATCAAGCTCCCCGCGCTTTTTCTCCTCACGTTGCTGGTGACATTCCCGTCGCTGTACGTCTTTAATGCGATGGTCGGCTGCCGGCTGAGCTTCACGGCCACGCTGCGGCTGCTCATCGGAGCGGTGGCGGTCAACGTGGCTGTGGCCGCCTCGCTGGGACCGATTCTCGGCTTCTTCACCCTGAGCACCACCAGTTACCCGTTCATGATTGTGCTCAACGTTGCCCTGCTGAGCGTTGCCGGATTTGTGGCACTTGCTTTTCTCCTGCAAACGCTGCGACGCTTGGCCCATCCCGTGCTGCCGCCGCCTGCACCTCCGGCACCGGATCCATCTGGAACCCCAGGCGAGTCGTCGCTGGCCAATTTCTCGGCGGAGCCGGGCCGCCCGCTCGGACCGCTGGACCGTCCGCCGACACCCGTACCGGAACAGGCCATCGGCCAGGCCAAAACCATTTTCCAGGTCTGGCTGATCCTCTACAGCCTGGTGGGCGCCCAGATGGGCTGGGTGCTCCGGCCCTTCATCGGCCACCCGAATATGCCCTTCACCTGGTTCCGGCCGCGAGAGGGCAACTTCTTCCAGGCCGTGTTTCGCAGCATTCGGCACTTGTTGGACTGGAGTTGATCGAGGTCGCCCGGCACGATGCGCGCAGCCCTGGCACATACCGACCAGTTCCTGCGAGGAAGCGGCGCGTTTTCCTCCCGCCAGGCCGCCGCCCGGCCGGCGTGGTGGCTGCCGGCCATGATCGTGAGCTTCACGCCGATCTACGGCCTGTTCATGGGCAGCTTCGATCTCAGTTCGCCGGAGCGGATCCTGATGATGCTCTACAGCGGTCTCAAGGTGCCGCTGCTGCTGTTCGCCACGACGGCCCTGTGCCTGCCCGGCTTCTTCGTGCTGAACACGATCATGGGCCTGCGGGACGATCTCCGCGAGGCGATGCAGGCGATCCTCGCCGGCCAGGCGGGCTTGAGCATCGCCCTGGCCTCGCTCGCGCCGGTGACCCGCTTCTGGTACTTCTCCTGCGGCAGCTACCGGGCCGCCCTGCTGTTCAACGCGGGCATGTTCACGGTCGCGACCCTCGCCGGCCAGATCATCATGATGCGTTATTATCGCGAGTTGATTCGGCGCCATCGGAATCATCGCATCATGCTCGGCGCGTGGGTCTGCCTGTACGCGTTCGTCGGCATCCAGATGGCCTGGATGCTCCGGCCGTTCATCGGGAACCCGGGAATGCGGGTCGCGTTCTTCCGCCAGGAGCCGTTCAGCAACGCGTATGTGGTGATCGTCAGGTTGATCTTCGGCTGATCAGAGCGCGTGATACGCCTCGCGCAGGACTTCGATGTTCTTGACGTTTGCCTTGGCTTCGGCGTCGGGCAGGGTGGTCTTCTCGTCGGCCTTGGCAAAGCCATAGAGGCCGAACTGCTCGGGATCGATCTTCTTCCAGGCTGATGCGTCGTGGCCCTCCCAGCCGCAGAGGTTCTGGACGATCAGGGTGCGGGGGCCGACCTGCTTGCGCAGCCACTCCAGGTGCTCGAGTTCCGGGGCCTCGTTGAGCACCCAGTCGACCTCCTTGAGCAGGCGGTGGCCGTTCCACAGCGGGTACTCGTTCTTGAGGAACGGGTGATTGGTCCAGATGACGGCCGGGGCGGTGGACCGGACCGCCCATCGGATGTGCCGCCAGGCCCGATCGAGGGCACGGCGGTCGAACTCCATCGCGGCCTCGGCCGGGGGCGGACCCGATTCGGGGAACTTCTCGCCGACGAGCTGACGGTACATCTCCTTTTCGCACGGAAGCCAGGTCTTGTGCTGCGTCGGGCGGACCCAGTCGATCATGAAGCCGTCGACGCCGGTCTTGAGCATGGCATCCTCGACGCTGCGGCAGAAGTAGTCGAGGTACTCGAGGGTCATAGGGATCTTGATGTAGTCGCCGTCGCTGCCGTGGATGAGGTCCGGATGGAGCTTTTCCCAATGCGGGTTTGCCCCGAGCGTGAAGTAGCCCATGACCTTCATGCCGGCCTTGTGGCCGAGGTTCACCATTTCGCCGAGGAAATTCGAGCTCTTCAGGCCGGGCGTGACCGGGGCGACCTCGCTGGGATACCAGGCGTAGCCGTTGTAGCTGACGCAGAAGGTCTGGATGGTGTTGGCTCCGAGATCGCGATACCAGCGGACGTGCTCGGCCGGGTCAGCCTGTGCATATGTCCCCGGCGGCGAGGCGGCGCCGCGGGCCCAGTTGAAGTCGATGCAGAAGGCCTTGATCGGACGCGGCCAGAAGGAAATGCCCGGGCGCTGAACTGGTCGAGTCTCGGCTTTCTGGGCGAATCCCTGCGTGGCTGCCAGAGCCGCCACAGCGGCGCAACCGCCGGCGAGAAGCTGACGCCGGGAGGAGACAGCATCTTTGGGGACTCTCTTGCGCATGATTGTATTTCTCGATAGAGGTGACGGTTGCTACGGCCTTATGAATGCTCGGAACGAACGCGCAACCTCCATAGTGACTCTGAAGTCCCTGCCAGGAACAGCCAAACGGAACGGTGTCCGGCGGACAGATATCCGACCGCATCCCCCTGCTGAACAAAAAGCTCATGGACCGACTCGGCCGTGCCGCGCACCCGGAAGCCAACAGGATCGTCGAAACTGCCCCAAACGACACAGGCGGTCACGAGCGTCGGTGTAAACCCGAGAACTGCCTCAAGCCGCGACGTTGGGTCGAGTTCGGCCGCTTCGTAGAAGAACCTTGCGGCAATCGCTCTGCGTGAGTTGAGCTCCCGCAGGAACTTGGCTCGGAAATCCTCGCGAACGCAAGCCAGGGCACACTTGTCAAGAACTGCTCTTGCGTCCTCAACGGACAGATCGCTCACTTCGGCCCAGAAGTGTTCGAGGGAGCTGTGAAGCAGAGCCGAGACCTGCGCAGGATTCACTATCTCTTCTCCTCGGCCGTCTTTCGTCATTTGATCGGGCCGCGAACACTTCCAGAGGTTACTTGGCCGCTGACCGGTTATCCAGTGATCCCGGCCGCTGCGCCAAGAAACATGCCGGCGCCCGCCTTTGGCGGGCTTGGGTATGCCACCCGTCCTCCACTGGCGGGCAAGCCGCCAGTGCCACCCGGCGGGCACTGCTCAATAGAGCAGTGGCACACAGCAGCGCGGGCTTGTGTCCCGATCGGCGAATTCCCGGACGGCCTCGGGCGAGCCGCCAGTGGCACACGTCGCGGACCATCAACCCGGCGACGACGCCGGGCGCGGGCCGGCCGGCTGGCTTCCGACCAGCGGTGAGCCCTGCAGGGGGCGATAAGCATCGAACCACATCGCGCGGACCTCCGCGACGCGAATCTGCCGCTGGAGCAACTGGCTCTCGGCGGACAAGGCCGACCGCGTGGCTACCGGGGCGTGCAGCCGCAACTCGGCAAACGACCTGAGCGCGCGGTCACCCGGAGCAGCCTTCTGCACGTCGATGGTTTCGTACAGTACGTCAGGGACCTCGGCGAATACGTTCAGTCCGGCATGTGCCACTGTGCCCACCTGCTTCGCTCCATCGACGATCGGCGCCGAGCGATAGCGGGCCAACACGTTGCCGGTCACGATCGCGGCCAGAGGCTTGTCCCGGCTCGCTGCCAGGAGCATGTTGAAATGAATGGCACGCCGGGCCACACCCCAGCCGTCAAACAAGTTGTGCTCGATGTGCGGTTGCAGGCTTTCGCGGCCGGCGGAAACGGCGGCGTACGCAGGGCCGAGAAACAGGTTGTCGGTGATCGTGGCCCGTGGCGCGGGGTTCGACAGGAGGAAATGCGTGGTGGTCGTCGCTCCATTGCCCGTCCTTCCCGAGATGTCCGCGCTTGGCCGCAGCCCGGCTGCCCCGACGAGCACGTTGCCGGTGACGGTGCGGGGGGCCTGCTCGATGACATACGTCCCGCCCAGCAGCACGTTGTCGGCAACGACGGCCTCGGGGGAGGCGCATCGCAGGGCATAGAAGCCCTGGTCCAGATTCGTGGCGCAGTGGACATAGTTGCCGCTGATCGTGATCCCGCGGCCGTTTCTGGCCGGAAGCGTGATAGACGCCTGTTCGCCGGCGAGCACGTTGTCTTTCAGCAGGAGCTGCGAGCATTCGAGGCGAAATGCCGCGTCCGCAACGTTGTTGCTGACTACGCGGAGACCGTCGCTGGTACCGATGAACTCGATCGCCGTCCCGCCGAGCGTGCGGGCAAACGTGCAACCGCTGATCTCCGCCGAGGCCCCGGTGCCAATGAACTCCGTGTGCACCCGCCCGCAATCGCTGAACCGGCAATCCGCCATCCAGAGGTCATCTTCTGCGGAACTCAACACCACGAGCACGGCCGGCACCCCTTGCTTGCCGACCACCGCCGATCCGAGGCGACGAAAAATCACGTGCCGGGCGACGAGCGAGCAGCCGGAAGCCAGGTCGCTGGTGATAAACCCGGGCGGGCCGCCTTCCGGTGTTTCGACCGTGATCGGCCGATCGGCCGTGCCCGACAGAATCAGCCGGCTTCGACCGAGCAGTTGCTCGCCGGCCAAGCCGCGGCCAAAGCGGATCGATGCCCCTTCGGGCCGACCGAGGGTGAGGAAGCGGATGGTAGAGCCGGGCTCGACGCGAACCGTGGCATTGCGGATGACCACTTCGCTCTTGATCTCAATCGTGCCGCTCCAGACGGCGTCGCGGTCGATGGACGCGGGCAGCGAAGTCTGAGCCGCGGCCGGCTGGCCCTGAACCGCCGTCCCCAAGACAAGAAAAACAAGGAACGGCCGGACCCGAGGAGCAGATCGCCAGGAGGGTTCGATCATGGTTTACGTCCGCAAGGCGAGGTTGTGACGTTTCACACATTCGAGGAAACTGGCCCGGAAATCCTGAATGTCCTGCTCGGTGAGCGTCCGCGACGGGTCGCCGATGGTCGCCCGGAAGGTGAGGCTCCGCTTGCCCTGCGGCACGGAGCCGCCCTCATAACTGTCCACGAACGCCAGGCGGCGCAGCAACGGATGATCGTAGGCCCCCAGTGCCCGTTCGATTTCCTCGTAACGGCGGGAAGAGTCGACGACCACCGAGAAATCGAGGTTGATCCGCGGGTAGACCGGGACGGAGGCCAGCTTGCGCGGTTCCGGCCGTCGCCCGGCGAGGAGCGACAGATTGATCTCGGCCAGGCCGACCGACCACGCAACCAGGTGCTCATCGATGCGACGGCGGAACGCTGCCGGAACAGCCGTGAGCCGCCCGACGATCTGCCCGTCAAGCGTCACCGAGGCGGTCTTCGCTTCGTGCTCCCACGGGGCAACCGCCTTCTCGGCGGCAAACTGGAAGTGCCCTTTGAGTACCTGCCGGGCAAAAGTCTCCAGATCGGTCTTGAGCCGAAGCAGCAGGGCATCCTCGCGGGCCGGTTTGCGGCCGGGAGCTACCACAGCCAGGGCGAGGTGCCGCTCCTCCGTCGTCTCGGGCGATTCCTTCTCCCCGTGCGGAAAAGCACTGCCGATCTCGAGCAGGTCGAAGCTGTCAAAGTGGTGGCGGTTCAGATCGACGGCCGCCAGAAGACCGGGGATCAGCGTGGTGCGAAGCCGTTCCGTGCCCGCGGCCACCGGGTTCTTCAGCGTCAGCGTCGGGCCCGGGTCAAAGCCCAACTGCTTGAGCCAATCGGCGTCGAACCAGAGATAACGGTGCACCTCGGCGTAACTCATGCCGACGCACATCAGCGTGAGCGTCTGACGTTCCAGTCGAGTGATGGCTTCCGGCTCCGCATAGCGGACGGTGACCTCGGGCAACACCGGTGTGATCGTGCCGTAGCCGATGAAGCGGGCCACCTCCTCGATGACATCCGCCTCGATACTGATGTCCTTCGTCGCCCGCCAGGTCGGCACGCCAACCTCGATCGCGCCGTCGACGGCCTTCACGGTGAAACCGATCTTCGTCAGGATACTCACGGTCCGCTCGACCGGCACCTCGCGACCGATGTAGCGGCTGACGAACGCCGGATCGACGCGCACGGCGATGGGTTTCGGCGGGTTCGGGAAGCAGTCGGACAGGCGGCTGGTCAGCTTCATGTCCGGCAGTTCCGGCCGGGCCAGGTGGACGAAGCGGCCGATGCCGATGACCGTGTTGTACGGATCCTGCGATTTCTCGAAGCGGGCACTGGCATCCGTGCGGTGACCGAGGGCGGCGGCACAGCGGCGAATCGTCGCCGGCTCGAAATTGGCGCTTTCGAGCAGCAGATCGGCGGTCGTGGGCGTCACTTCAGTGTTGGCCCCTCCCATGATCCCGGCCAGGGCGACCGACTTGCGGTTGCACTGAATCATCAGCGCCCCTTCGGGCATGGACCGGGCAAACCCATCGAGCGTGACGAACTCTTCGCCCGGTTTGGCCACCGCCACCTCGATCCGATCGATCCTCGCGCAGTCGAACGCGTGCATCGGCTGGCCCAACTCGGCCATGATGTAGTTGGTCAGGTCAACGAGGATGTCGATCGGCCGCAGACCGACGTGGGCCAGGCGCACCTGCATCCACAGGGGCGCCGGCTGCGGGCGAACACCGGTGAACCGCAACGCGCTGTAACGCGGGCACTTGGTCGGATCATCAATGACAATCGGAACGGCCGGCAGTCGCGGGTCGTCCAGTTCCTGCGGCGGCACGATCGGGTACGGCTTCAACTCGCGGTCATAGGTCGCGGCCAGCTCGCGGGCGATGCCGTAGTGCCCCCACAAGTCGGGCCGATGCGTGATCGACTTGTTGTCTACCTCGATGATCCAATCGTCGAACAGGCTCATGTCGACGGGGCTGCCGGGCTTTGCGGAAGGCGGAAGCCACACCGCGCGCTGGCCGATCGTGGGCAGGCTCAAGGCGTCGCCCGGAACGATCATGCCGGCGCTGGTCCGGCCGGCAGCCTGGCGCTGCCCCACCTCGCCGACGCCGGGCAGGTGGGACCCCGGCGGAGCAAAGATCACCCGATCACCGGGTTTGAGCCCCTCGGCGATGGTCACCGTTTCCACCTGCTTGTCGCCCAGATCGACACGAACGGCGTAGAGCGGCCTGTCGCCGGCAATGGTTTGAACGTCGACGACTCCGGCAGCGATCAAGCCCGAAGCCGAGCAGGTGATGTGCTCGATCCCCTCGACCTCGGCGGTAGTGCAGGTGAATCGCTCGGCCAGCTCGCGCGGGTCGAGGTCCCTGGGAACGTCAACGAAGTCTCGCAGCCAGTTCAATGAGATCAGCACGAGCGTTGTCCCTTTCGATCGGTTTTGGCCATGTTTCGCAGTACGATACGGAATCAGCCGGGATCTTTCAAGATTTCCAGGGGGCCGCGTGTCGGTATGGCGCTCAGCTGCGGCGTCACGCGGGCCCGAATGGGATCGCTGTCAGGGGAGTCGGCGAGGTAGCTCCGCTTGGGCCATATATACCGCGGGAAAGCCGAAAATCGCTCGCGCTCAAACAGGGGACCCGAGATGATCCGTTGCGTCTCCCGCCATCTTTTCTCGTCGGCTGCATCCGCCCAGACGGCGCTTGCGGCGAGCTGCCGAGCATCAGCCGCAAGTTGGGGGTCCATGCGGCTGAGCCGCTCGATCCAGTCGGGCAGGAGACTGACGGTCCCGCGGCTTTCCAGGTAGCCAGGCGGGATGCGGAACCTGATGTGACCTGGCCGGCCGCGGGGCGGCGAGTCGCTGCGGGCCAGGTAGGGGTCCGTCAGGCCGTACAGATCGATCACCCGAACGCGGGGACCTGCATAGTAAGACGTGATTCCCAGGGAATCGCAGGCGACGGTGATGGGGCCGAATTCCTCTGCATAGCGATGCGCGGCCGTACCGAAGCGCAGCCACGAACCGGCGGAGCCGCGCAGCGCCCCGGTGGGATGGCGAAACGGGTTGTGCCATTTCCCGATCCAGTAGAAGGAGTAGTCGTCCGAGATCACACCGTCGCCGTATTCTCTGGGGCGGCCCACGTCGCACAGCGCTGCGGCCGC
Source organism: uncultured Planctomycetales bacterium (assembly GCA_964586235.1). Classification (GTDB taxonomy): domain Bacteria; phylum Planctomycetota; class Phycisphaerae; order UBA1845; family PWPN01; genus JAUCQB01. The sequence goes on along the minus strand of CAZPIO010000026.1, from coordinate 41,213 downwards.
CGCGATCACCACGCAGATGACCGGATACGCGCCTTGGTGCCGCAAACCGCGGCCCGCAAAGCCAACTGCGCAACACATCGCAATGCACAGGCCTGCCCCGGCCAGGACGCCGACAACCGCCCAGGCCGGCTGGCAGAATCCGATGAGCCCCAGCAGCAACAGCGCTTCTACCAGCACCAGTGCCGCGTAAATCAACTCGGCCGCCCGGCCGTCCCTCTGGGCAATCCGCCGCAGCAGGTAGATGCTGCACGCGGAGTATCCCACCAGGCCGATGATCATCGGCGTCGGCCACCGCATCAGCCCGTAGAGCAACTCATCTGCACCTCGGGCGATGCAGGACAGAGCCGCCGGCGAACGGACCTGGACCAGCAGAAACGCAGCACCCACCAGGCCGATCGCCGCTGTGACCCGGCTTGGGGAGATGACTTCGCGGGGCAGGACCTGGCCGAGGAGCCAGCACGCCAGCACCGCCGAGGCGGTCAAGGCCGGGTCTATGAATCGCCCGCGCATGAAATCGCCGCCGATGCTCACGACGTAAATGAGATGGCACGCGATACCCAGCGCGAGCCATCCGACTACGCCTGACCCGCGCCGGCCGTGCAGCCAGCCCCACGCGGCGTACACCAGTCCCCCCACCATCGCTACAAGAACCAGCATCGCATGGACCGGTTCGCACCGCGCATAGTCCATCACGTAGTGCAGGCCCATCGGCACGGCTGTTGAGAAGGTCATGGTCACCTTCGCATACGCCGTGTTCGGCAGCGGCGTAGCGTAGTAGACAGTCGCGAAACCGTACCAGCCCAGCACCGGCAGCAGCGCGGAAACTGGACCGAGCCACCGCCAACGTCCTTTCGGAGTGTATTCAGCCTTCGATTGCTGGCTATCGGCAGAGGCAGGCGCGGACCGCTTCAGCAACAGGTGGGCCAGGATGTACAACACGATCGGGCCGGCCAGCACGATCAGGTCCGGTCGGGTCAGAACCAATAGCCCGCACAACCACGATGCAGCGGTCAGAGGCGGCTGCCTCCCCGCGAGCCCTCGCGCGGCCAGCAGCGCCCACAGCGAGCCCATCAGGGCGCTGACCAGCGAGGGCTCCAGCCCGGAGGTCTGGAACTCGACGAACGTCTTTGAGCTGAGCAGCATGAGGGCCAGAAACTGCAACCGGAGCAGACCGTGGCGCTCGTTTCGCAGCAGCCACGCCTGCACCCCGAACAGGGCGGCGGTCAACAGCAGACCCAGCGCGACCGCCACGCCGTAAACATCAAACAGCAGGCCGCCCGCCGCCAGCAGCAGGAACCAGAGCGGATGGCTGAAGCCCTGCACCCTCTCGCCGGGATTGAAAACGGGGCCATAGCCGGCCAGGAAATTCGCGACGTGCCGGAAGGTGATGAAGGCGTCGTCCGAGACCCACGCGCGGTACAGGACAAAGCCCACGGCCGCGACAACCACGGCTGCCGCCGCCAGGCGGTATGTAGAAGGGGAGATGGCTTCAACAGAGCTGTCGGGCGCTGTGACAGCAGGCCGGCCGTCCGGGCAATCCACGGGTGGCGACGGTGTCATGTGGACCACCCTTCACGCGGCTCAATCCTTGTCGATGATCGCGGCACCGCTCCTCTGCTCCGGCCGGATGATCGCCCGCAGGTCGCCGCTGTTCAGCCCGCGGATGTCGGCCACGCCGTATTTCATCATCGCCAGCCGCGTCAGGCCCAAGCCGAACGCGAAACCCGTGTATTCATGTGGATCGATGTTGCCGCTGCGAAGCACGTTGGGGTGTACCATGCCACAGGGAAGAATCTCGACCCAGCCGCTGCGCTTGCACGTCGGACAACCGCTCCCACCGCAGATGCCGCACTGCATGTCCAATTCGAAGCCCGGCTCGACAAATGGGAAATAGCCCGGCCGCAAGCGGACCTTGATGTCGCGGTGAAAGATCTCGGTCAGGATCAGCTTCATCACCGCGATCAGGTTGGCGATCGAGATGTGCCGGTCGATCATCAGCCCTTCGAGCTGATGGAACGTATTGGCGTGTGAGGCATCCTCCGTCTCGTATCGGAACACGCGGCCGGGCGCAATGATGCTCAGCGGCGGGCCGAGCCGCAGCATCGCCCGCACCTGGCAGGGCGAGGTGTGCGTCCGCAGCAGCCAGCCGTTGGTCAGCCAGAAGGTGTCCTGCATGTCCCTGGCGGGGTGCATCGCCGGGATGTTGAGGGCCTCGAAGTTGTAGTAATCCGTTTCAAGTTCCGGCCCGCCGACGACCACGAAGCCGATGCGGGCCATGATCTCCTCGACCTCCCACTGGACGGCTGTCACCGGGTGGACGCTTCCGCGAGGGACAACGGGACCGGGCAGCGTCGGGTCGTACATCTGCTCAGCTGAGGCCTGCTTGTCGGCGGCCTGCTCCAGACCGGCCTTGGCGGCGGCGAAAAGCTCGGTGATCCGCGCCTTCGCCTGGTTGATTTCCTTGCCGGCCGCCCCGCGGACCTCGGCCGGAAGCTTGCCGATCTGCCCGAGCAGGCTGCCCAGCGGCCCCTGCTTGCTCATCAGCCGGCTTTCCGCCTGGCGAATCGCCTCGACCGTCTTGGATTCGGCCAACAGCCGGTCGGCCTCATCCTTCACCTTCTTCAGTTGCTCTGTGAGTTGCTCGAGCATGATCCATCCGTTTCCGGTTCACCGGCGTAAAGACGGTACGATACGAGCCAGGGAAGGGCTGTGCAAGCTTGAAGGCCATGATGAACCACGCAGGCCGGGCTGCCGCGCCGCAGGTAGTGCCGACGCCCTCGTCGGCAACTCTTTACCGGTGGCTCGTTCAAGTTAGCCCTAGTTCAATCTCGCCGGCTGTCAAAGATCCTGGCGGGAAGGGCGTGCTCGCACGAGTCCGCGCCGTTTCATCATGAGCGACACGCCGATCAACAGCAGCGTGAGGGCTGCAGGTTCCGGCACGTGGGCTATCCACGCTTCCGTGTCGCCGCTTGGGTTGATGCCAGTCCCGACGATGGTCGACCCGTCGGCGGACACGCCCATGGCCTCAGTCAGCTGCCATCCGGTGAGGTTAAGACCGTATTCGCCGGTGAGTACGTCGCGCAGGTTGCGCATGCCACTGGTCGCGTTCCAGATGAAAGCCTCGTCGCCGACGATTGTAGTGCCGCGGCCGACGACAACAGATCCGTCTGCAGATATACCTCTTGCCTCGCTGTCGAACGCGCCGCCCGGCAGGTCCCCAAATCCGATCATGCCACCCAGTTGCGTCCAGCGGAAAGCCTCATATCCGACTCCCGATTCATCCGACGAACCTCGGCCTACGACCACGCTGCCATCAGCGGAAATTGCTGTAGTCATACTGTTGAACGTACCGCCGGGCAGGTCCCCCAAGCCGATCATCCTGCTTGACTGTGTCCAACGGAAGGCCTCCCGTCCCGATTCGGATGTCCCCACACCCACAACAACGAGGCCATCCGCGGAGACTGCGGCGGCACCACTTTGTGTGCCTCCGCCGGGCAGGTCACCCAGGTGCGTGAACCCGCCAACTTGCGCCCAGCGAAAGGCACTCCCGACGTCACTGCCTACAACGACCGAGCCATCACCCGAAACTCCACTTACCCACCCGATGAAACTCGTTGCCGTCGGCGCCCCGACGGTCCACAGAAACGAATCGCCTTCCGGGACAACGGTGATGCAGTAACCTGCGATGACCGACCCATCTGCTGAAACCCCTGTTGGAACGGGGGACCCGATGCACCCCGGAATCTGCAGCCCGACCATCCCGGTCGCGGCGCTCCAGCGGAACCCTTGTTGGTCGCTCCGACCGACGACCGTCGTACCATCTGCCGACACAGCGGTCGCTTGGCTGTCAAACGTAGTCCCCGGCAGGCTTCCGAGACCCTGGAAGCTCACTACTCCGGCCAGAGCAGCATCGCACCACAGGAGCAGACCGAATCCCAGAGGCGAAACCGCCTTTGATGACATGACTCTCACCTCCGCCTTGCCACAAGGCACCCTCCAAGTGCACATATCACTCTACTCTTCACGAGCTCGGTTGTAAACAAGTAAAGCTGTGGTGATGCTATCGCCGCAAAATCCGCCTTGACAAAGGCTTATGAACGCTTTCCAATTATGCGCGGTATAACGTACATAATTGGCCAACAGCAGTAAGTGTTTTATGGAAGCGGCTTTAGAGCGGTCGAACAGGATCCGCCCACGCTGCTGAGACTCTACGAACTTGCCTGGAAGTGGGACGGCCAGGAAGCACCATCTGCTCGACTACCAGCGGAAAGGCGGAGCATGCCCACAACGTATACATCTTACGAACGCGTCAAGGCCGCTCTTGAGCATCGCGAGCTCGATCGGGTGCCGTTTGACCTCGGGGCCTCGGTGCTGACCGGCATGAACAAGGCGACTTATCGCAAACTGCGGCAGTACCTCGGGTTGCCGGAGGTGGAGATCCAGACCTACGACCCCGTCCAGCAGCTCGCCCGCATCGACCAGGATGTGGTCGAGCGGCTGAAGGTGGACGTTCGCTGCGTGGACCCCGCGAGGGTGCGGATGCCACTGATGACCGACATCCGGCGGGAGGGCGACTATCACTGCTTCGAGGACCAGTGGGGGATCACCTGGCGGATGCCGGTCGAGGGCGGCTTCTACTTCGACATGTGGAAGCATCCGCTGGCCGAGGCCGAGTCGATCGCCGACCTGGAGAAGTACCCCTGGCCGGACCCGGCCGCACCCGAGCGCTTCGCCACCATGAAGGAGCGGGCCGACCGATTCGTCAACGAGGAGAAGCGAGCGTACATCCTCGGGCGCCACGCGGCGGGGATCTTCGAGATCTGTCTCTGGGTGCGCGGATTCGAGAACTTCTTTGTCGACCTGGGCGTCAATCCGCAGTTTGCCCATGCTCTGCTGGACATCATCACCGATCTGAAGATGCGTTATTGGGAGAAGGCCCTGGAGGCCGTCGGCGAGAACGTGATGATCGTCTCCGAGGCCGACGACATCGCCACCCAGCGCGGGCCGATGATGTCGATGGAGATGTATCGCGAGTTCATCGCTCCGCGTCATCGCCGCCTGTTCGAGCACATCCGCAAAAAGGCCCGCTCGAAGGTCTACATCTTCTACCACACCTGCGGGGCGGTCAAAGACCTGATCCCGCAACTCATCGACGAGGGCGTTGATATCCTCAACCCGGTACAGGTCAGTGCCGAAGGCATGGACACGAAAGAACTCAAGCGGCTCTACGGCCGTCAGATCACCTTCTGGGGCGGCGGCGTCGACACCCAGCACGTTCTGCCCCACAGCACGCCGCTGCAGGTCCGCGACGAGGTCCGGCGGCGGATCGAGGACCTCGCCCCCGGCGGCGGGTTCGTCTTCAACACTGTACACAACGTCCAGGCGGACGTCCCGCCGGAAAACTACATGGCCATGTGGGAAGCGCTACAGGAGTTCGGAGCGTATCTTGCGTAGGAGCGGTCTCTGACCGCGATCTGGCGAGCCACGGGTCCGCCTCTGGCGAGACTCGCCGTGGCGAGGTTTATCCCCGTGGTCTTCAATCGAGCGCGATCCGCCCTCGCGGATCAACTTTGTGTGAAGCGTGCATCCGCGATCTCGGTAGGGGCGGTCTCCGACCGCGACTCGAAGCGTCACGGTCGGAGACCCCTCCTACAGACTCCGTTATCGTCGTGGCCACCGCTACAGAGCACGCCATACGGCCACGACAATCAGAAGCACCACGATGAGCAGCCAGCCGCGTGCGGCAAGCCTGACGGCTCTTTCTGCAAGATTGCCGCCCAGGACGGCGTCCCGGACGAACATCATACCGAGGCAAACAATCAACACCGCCACGATCGGCCAGAGAGGATGGTAATCGAAGGCGGCCCGGAACTGACCGTGTGCCGCAGAGGCCAGCGCTCGGGTCATTCCGCACAGAGGGCAACGGTACCCGGTCACCGCTCGAAACGCGCAGGTGGTGAACCAGTCGCGCACAAGAAACGGCTGCACAGCCCACAATGCCGGCAGCGAAACCAGCAGGGCAACGCCGAACACCAACCGTCCCTTGTTGCCTGAAGACACTGTGCTGCACCCCGGCCGCCGGCCGTCTGTTCCTGCATCAGATCCCTGCCGTCAGGTCGATCTGCTCGAGGGGCAGGCGATCCAGATTCTCCTCGGCCCAGGCGGCGGCCTTGGCGTTCAGCGGACTCTTGGTGTTGTAGCTCTGGTAGATGATCATCTCGCCGATCCGCGTGACCAACTGCACCAGCCTTTGCCCCGCGCTCCAATGGTCCCCGATGCAGATCTTCTGAGGATCGATGTTTGGATGAAACACCGGAGTGATCATCCGGCAGAACGGCGGGCGCCGCGGGTAGTCCAGCGGCAGGAACACCTCCGCCCGGTGAACGTCGCCCCTCTTGAACGAGCTTTCTCCGTCCGGCAGGAGGCCGGCCACCCTGAATTCGATAGTGTACTTCTCGGGGGGCGTGCCCTCGCTGGCAACTATCTGAATGCGCGGGTGATTCGAAAAGGCGGCCGTCATTTGCTCGTGGTCCGCCGTGAGCCTGCGAATTCTGGGGTCCATGCGAATCTCCGCAAACAACCGGACGCGGCTAACCTCCGAAGGCCGCGTAGAGAATCGTGAGAGTCGTCACCAGCACCGTCTGCCCCACGGCGATCACCACGCCCAGCAGGCAGATGGCCGCACTGAGGGACGGCAGCGCCCGGATCTCCTTGCGACGGCACATATACCATATGAGTCCGACGACCGCCGCGAACGGCGCCGTGCAGGGGATCACGCCCAGGATCAGGATCCAGATGCCCGCCTTCCTCACCCCCGGCAGAGTCTGCTCGATCGCGGATCGGCTGTAATACTCCGTGGCATTCTGGGGCCTGGCCGACGAGAAAACGGCCCCGCACCATCGGCATCGCACTGCCGCCGCCATGATCGTCTTGCCGCACCGCGGGCAGGCCTTCTCTTCCTGGCCCCAATACGAAGGGCGGATCTCGACGTTTTCGAGTTTCTCCGTCGGCGGGACCTGCGGGCAGCCGTAAACGCCACAACCCCGATTGTAGTCCCAGCACTCCTGATGATAGACGGCCCGGCAGTCCGGGCAGGCTGTGCCCGCCTCTCCCGGCTGAACGGGACTCTGGCAAAGCACGCACAGACCCGTCGAGAGGCTTCCGCCCGCTGCTGTGTCGTCCGTGGACACCGTCATCACTGAACCTCACGGGACCTCGTCCCGGCCACCTGCCAGAGCCGGCAGAGTGACAACTCCTCGAATCGCATGCAAATCCGGCCGGTTCGCGCACTCGGCGCCGTTCTAACCGCGGCGCTTCTGGAAAACGAAGATTGTCCTTCCGATGGCAATCTGATCGCCGTCGCGCAGCCGCTGCCTCTGAACCGGCCGTTCGTTGACGCACACCGGCTGCTGCTGGCAGAGATTCTCAATCTCGTAATTATCGCCCACCGCCCGGATGAGGGCGTGGTCGGCGGACACGTCGGGATCGTTGAACAGGTAAATCTGCGATCGCGGCGACGAGCCAATGTGCATCAGGTCCCTGAAGATCAGGAACTCCTTGCCCGCCAGCGGCCCCTGGGTCATCCGCAACCACGCGTCGCGGGCCAGCAACTCGACGATGCCAATCATCGCCCCCACGCAGCCGCCGATGAACACCAGGCCGATCAGCCGGCTCCAGTGAGCACTCGGCTTGTCCATGCCCAGCAGCAGGAGGTCGATCGGGTCAAACAGGAGCCCACCCAGCAGCCCGCCGACAATTCCGCCCAGGAACCCATAAAGGATCAGCCGCCCGGACCGCAGGGCCAGCCCTTGCCCCAGCCCCATCGCCATTCCCGCCAGGCACCAGGCCAGTGCCCTGCCGCCCATCTGGATCAGGAAGCCGAACGTGGTCAGGCCTGCGGCACCCTCTCCCTGCTGCTGCATGGCGAGCGTGTTCAAGGGCGAGTAGACAAGGCCGGCAACCAAACCGGAGGCGAACCCGCCGATCAACCCGGCGAGCAGCCCGACGAACCCGGCCAGCACCGCCCTGCGAAACAACCTGCACACCGTGCCGTCGGCCGCCCCGATCACCAGGCCGACCAGCCCCGCCACCACCGCGAACAAGACCATTCCGGCGGCCCGATTCTGCGCCTGCAGTGTCTGCAGCGACAGCGACGCTTTGCGGGGCGGGTCCGGCGGCGGGTTTTTCACCACATACGTGGCCAACGGCAATCCGAATTCATCAAGCGGCTCGGTCGGCACGTAAAGCCCGATCGTCTCGCTGGCATGACACTCGGTCAGATCTACTTTTTCGCCCGCCTTGCCGCCGTCAAACCACTTGGCCTCCGACAGGACCCAGATCTCATTGCCGTTGACCTTGACCCAGCCGGCGACCTTCATGGCCTCCATGAGCTGGCCTTCCCTGGACATCGTCTCTGGTAATCGCCCGCGGGCGCTGATCTCCTGGATGGGGCCCTGGATGTAGAAATTATCGTCGAAATACGGTTCAAGCAGCGCCCAGCCCGCCAAGCTCCCAAGAGCGCCGGCCACCATGAAGATGAACCAGTTCTGGTAGTACCACCGCCCCTTGCGGTCGCGGGCGATGCCTCCTTCGCCGCGAAGGCTCATCTGGCGCTTCAGAAGATCCTCAACGTGCTCGCTGTAGGCTTCATCGCGCGTAATCCGCAACACGTCGCGCTGACCGTCAAACGGCATCTGACTCATGGCTTGCCACTCCCGGACGGACCTCCCGAGCCGCCGCCCCCGGATGCGGGAGCCGTGGCGGCGGGGGCCGCGCCCTGCTCGGCCTCCTTCTTCTTCTTCGCCTCCTCCAGCGCCTCGCGCTCCTGCCGGGCCATCTCCACGTAGATGGCGTTGAGCTGGGGCGGAACGTCCCATTTCGTGACCGCAACACCGAGCAGGCAGGTGTGATCGCCGATCCGGACGGGAATCGGCACGAACTGCTGCACCTCGGGCGGCCGATAGTTGCTCGTGTAGGTGTGGTAGATCATGTACCCGACTGTAACGATGACGCCCATCGCCACGAACGCCCCGAGGAACAGCAGAAACCGGTGATGCGAGTTTCTCTGCTCGTCGACCATCTGCATCACCTGGGTCATGCGGTCCTCGAGAGACTTGAGTGCCCGCTGGGCCGAATCGGTCGAAACGACGCCCGCCTCCACCCCGCCCGGCACGCCCGTGCCCGGCACCCGGCAACTCCGCTCCCGCCCGTCCACCCAGAAACGCGACACATGACCGATGCCCTCGGGAGCGTTGATACAGATGGCCTCCTCGCCGCCGAGAGGGTCGGTCACAAACGCGATCTGGGTGGGCCCCGAGAAGAAGTTCCGCTGGATGAAGAGGTCCATCTCCGAGAAATCAACGCCAAAACCCGGATGCGAATGATACCACCCGAGAATCTTCGATTTGGGATGGTGCTCATCGCGCTCCTCGTGGATGTGGTTCCAGGTTTCCTGAGTGAAGGTCACGTGCGCCCCGCCCTGCTTGGCGGAGGTGCCCCGGATCACGGCCTGGACCATAAGGTGCAGACCCTCCTCATCCTCGCAGACCTCGCCCACAAGCACGCCGCAGACCTCGGTGTCGAGCGATTCCTTGGCGTGGGCGATCAGATCGGCGTACGCCTCCCGTGACATGGCGATGCGCAGCGGCTCATTGACCTGGCGCGGCCCGGAGAACGCCCTCCAGCGCGTTTTCACGTGCGGCTCATCCCAGCCGCCTGCCTTGACCGACTCATCGCCCTTCGAATTCTTCTTCGTCACGGCGGTCTCCATTCCTCGCGTCCTGCGGCCGATCCACGCTCACACGCCGCAGGCGGCACAGTCCCCGGCGAATTCCAGCCCTATCGAGTTGCTCCCGCGACGTGCCCAGACAATATCCCAGGCAGGCAAGCCGATCTCCCGCGGCGAGAGATCCAGCAACGGCGAGCCGGCCTCGATACTGTGAACAAAGTGCGGCACCCGCTCCGTCTGACAGCGACCGCACATCGCCTGATCGCGCCCGATCCGATCGGCGGGTTGCCATAGCGTCGCGGCCTGCCCGCAGGAAGGGCACTCCAGCTTCTCCACCAGTTCCCTCGACAGATCGATGGCATCCAGCCCGCCCAGTCGGCCGGCGGCCCACTTAGCAGCGACGCCCAGCGGCGTGTCCGAAGTGAATTCGGATACCGGTTGGATCGGGGTCGATTCTTCGTGCCAGGGGCAATCCGGGGATATCGGATAGCCCACCGCATACGAACTGTGCCCGAGCCCCTCGAACACGTAGCCCTTCCCGAGCAGGGCATCCATGCCGTGAAGCAGTTTGACCACCTCCTGAACCTGCAACCCGCCGATGACGGACGCCGTCGTGGGGGTGGTTGGCGTCCCACCCTCCTTCCAGGCCATGCGGGCCAGCAGCGAACACGAACGCCGCTTGGCAAGCAGGTCCCAATCGGCCTGGCCCATGGTGCATTCATAGCAGGCGGTGCCGGGCGGTGCAAAACCCCTGACGATCCCGCCCAGCACGTCAATCCCTCCGTCGATCCACGGCCGTCCCACTTGGGCACACGCGCGGTTCACGAACACGCGAGCTTCGCGGTTGTCCAGGCACCCCACGACCACCTCCGCCCACCTGAACCAGCCGAGCCCCAGGTCGGCGAGAACGTTGCCGACAATGGCCTTAGCGTGAAGGCCCGGATAGAGATCCCTGGCCGCTGCAGCCGCAACCTCGGCCTTCGGACACCCCTGGTCGGCCTCGCGAAACAGAACCGACCGGCACAGGTTGCTGGCCTCGATGCTGTCCATGTCCGCGACCGCCAGATGCCCCACACCCAGCAGCGCCAGGTTCTTGATCACCTCGTTGCCCAGCGCCCCGGCCCCGATCACCAGCACGCGGGCCTCGCGGAGCAGCGCCTGCCGCCACCACGGAATCGCCTCGAGCCGGGCAAAACGCCCTTCGGCCAGAGACAGCACAGGCTCGGCCGGGTCGGTCATGTCCGGCGTTCCCAACCGCCGGCGGTGATCTCGGGCTGCAAGCGGAGGTCATCGTTCGGGCGAACCCCGGCCTCGGCAAGCGTCTGACCGTCGAGCAACTGCTGCCCCGTCCGCTTGTGGTGCAGCTTGTAGCTCATGATCTGCCCGTCCGGGCTGTTCAGCGGCAGGTTCATCCGTTCGACCAGGATGACCAGCAGGCGTCCGAGGGGGACATCGTCCGGAGCCTCGACTTGCTGGCAGCGACTGCTGGTCACGTCCCAGATACGCATGCTGATGCTTCCCATGCGGCTATCCTCAATAATCGTTCTTTGCAGCGCGGGGCGCCTCTCGCTGGCCTGCCTCCTCAATCCTCGACCGCCCCTGTGTCAGTCGGTCGAGTGTCAACCGACCTGTTCGCTATTCCGCAGGCCGACCAGCATTGCGTCGATCACCTGCTGGTGGGCACGCTTGCTTCGATTGAACGGGATGCTGAAGGGCTCGGAACCCGACGAGTAAATGGTCAATGTCGGGGGCGTCGCGGTCACCTGGAAGAAAGTGGTCTTCGGGATCTTCAACAGCACGCAATCGATCTCGCGGAAAGCGAGAGTAACTCTTCTTTTCTCGCCCCAGAAGCCGGTCTCGATGAATAGAACACCATCGTCGGTGAGGGTCAGACAGTATTTCGAGCTGACGTCGCCGGACTTGATCTTCAAAGCCATGACAATCACCCGCCCGCCAGTAGGCCGATCACGATAAGCAGCAGCCATAGCGCCAGCAGCAGCCCGTTCCAGATCGCGGCAACCCAGACGAGCGGCGGGTTCCCGAGTCGGCGATCCAGGCACGCAAATCCCAGCGCAACACCCACAATCGACGGCACGAACGCCAGCATTCCCACTACCCCCGCGAAGGCCTCTCCCCCGCTCTCGTTTCCGAAAAAGAACGCTGCCCCGCCGCACATCAGCACCATCATCAGGGTCGACCAGACGGCGAGGGCCATGGCTGCCCAAGCCATTCTTCGCCGCTTGGGCGACATCTTCTCCCTCGGTGCCGTCGCACACTTCGGACATAGATGCACACCGCTGAACTCAAAGTCGCACGTGGCACACACCCCATCGCCGCAGCTCGCGCACACGTGTATCGCCTGAACCTGCGGGTGTCGTGGGCAGTTCGTTCCGATCGGGGTCGCTGGCGGTCCCAGCATGGGCTTCCATGCGCCAGCGACTGAAACCAGGTTGGGCCTGACCGCCGCGCACTCGGGACAGTAAGACCGCCCGGGTTCGACCGCCGGAAGGGCGCAGGTCGGACAGACGGCCACCCCGCACGCCATGCACTTGCCACTGGCCGCCACGCCCGGATGCCGGTAGCAGTCTCCCGCCTCAATGGCCGAGGTGACCACCATGGGCGCAGCCTGCGGCATTCGGCGGAACAAGACCGTGAACTCGGTCTTGCACGCCGGGCAGACGACGCAAACACCCTTGTCTGCGGGCATCATGGAGCGACATTGAGGACACGCGATAGACATAAGAAGCCTCGTAACCTCCGAGGTGCTCTCCCTGTACCTGTCGCTGATCGATCGCCGGCGGCTTACTTGAGCATGCCCGAGCGCATCGTCACTATACCGATAATCGAGAAGATCAGATCCAGAACACCGATCACCATGGCAGCGGTTGCCTTGCCAGAACCGGTCAGATTCGGGTTCGCGGCCATCAGTTTCTTGGCTTGGATTGCCTTGTAAACCGCGATCGGCCCCAAGATGAACCCGACGCAGAATAGTCCAACGATGGCATAGATCAGCGCCTCGGACGCCTCCTTGCAGGGCTGCGTGGCCGCCTCCGGCACATATGGCACGTTTTGCACTGCCAGCACTTTGCAGGCCCCGCAATACTTCTGCCCTTGGATCTCGACCAGACAGTCGGAGCAGAAGGACTCGGCGCAGCCCGCGCAACGATCCACGGCCGCCACGGTGGGATGATTCCTGCACTCCATGTCGATTGTCCCTTTTCAACGTGCCTGGTGCCGCCGCGAGTCGGGAGATCGGAGACTAACTGTCACGCGCCGAAGTCCCATGAAAACCGGGCGGACCTGACTACGCTTGTTGAGCGCACAGCCGGCACGCGACCGCGTCAACGGTGACTGGGAATCGTTTCGAGATTCCGGCAAGCGGCGACAGGAGAGCTTGCGGGCAGCGCGATTGGCTGGCCCGAAACGGTTCATTTTTGCGGCTGAGTTGACGGTCCGGAGGGGGGCGCGTGTGGAGACCTGTTCGAAACCACCATCCAGTCCTGCTTGGGATCGCGCGGGTTGTACTCCACGCGTGCGACGTCGTAAGCGGGGGTCTTGATTCTGCTCTTTGCCTCGTCGTACTTCTTGTACCGCACCACAAGGTAGACCGTCTCCGACCCAGCCAGCATCTCGTCGGCCCTCTCGATCCCGTGCGCCTCGAGCAAGTCCTTGAGGCCGGGCTTCATGCGGTTGACGCCGATGAACTGGACGACCTCCTCCGGTGTGAGGGTGTATCGCGGCCGCCGCCCGTGGTAGAAGCTGAGCCGTGCATCCGGCCGTGAATCCGCCCAGTAGACCCTGGCATCGGCCGGTACACCGGCGTCGTCCAGAACGCGATCCAGCCGGGCGACCGCGTCGAGGCTTTCTCGGGTCAGCGTCGGGGCGCACAGGTACCACCCCAGGTGGAACGCCGCGACGACGCTCACGGCCGTCAGGGCCAGCGCCGCCCAGCCCCGCCCGTGCACGTACAGCAGGCCGGCCCACAGGAGGAGCACCATCGCACCCGCGGCGATGACCGTCAGGGCCATCGCCACCGTCGGCATGTTCGCCCTCATCCAGTAGTTTCCGAATAAGAGCGTGATGATGGCCGAGAGGGCCACGATCACCCAGGTGATCCAGGCGAACCGCAGCGGGTCGGCGATGACCACTTCGTGCCAGCGACCGAACCACACATTCATCTTCACGGGCATGGTCGTGGGCACGAAGGCGTAGAATCGTTCCGCCGCCAGCCCGATCATCAGCAGCAGTCCGGGCACGGCCGGGGCGATGTAGTACGGCTTCTTGAACGCAAACAGCGACATCCCCACCAGCCCCACCAAGGCCCACAGCCCGGCGTAGAGCAGGGCCCGCCGCTGCCGCACAAAGCGCCTCAGCCACGGCGCCACCATTGCCTCAACCAGCAGGAACACCCACGGCAGCACCATCCCGATCATGATCGGAATGTAGTAGAACGGCCCGCGCACGCGCGTGTCTTCATAATTGTTCTGAGCCCGCTGCCAGTATTGCCAGTTCCAGATGTCCCAGGCGTGCGGATACTCCCTGCCCACGGCCACCATCCAGGGCACAAACACGGCGGCGAACACAATCACCCCGGGTAACAGGTACAGCCGGGTGAAGGCCCGGCCCGTCTGGCGGGGAATCTGCCGCCAGAACAAAGCCAATACCTGTCTCCATCCACCCAGCCCGATGGCGGCCAGCAGCCGCAGCGGCCTTTCGGTATACCACCAGACGGCCAGCGGCAGGGCGGTCACCACGATCGGCATCGGCCCCTTGGCCAGCATTCCGACGCCCAGTGCCACGTAGAACAACATCATGTGCACGAACCGCGCCCACCCCCGCCGGCTGGTCACGCCGTGCCAGAAGTGCACGAACGCCCACGTGCAGCAGAAGGTCAGCACCATCTCGGCGGTGGCGTTGGCTGAATACAGCAGGAAGAAGACGCTGGCGCTGCACATGACGGCGGCGACCATCCCCGCCCGCCGCCCCGCCCCGGCGGGCCGGCCGAACATGGATCCCGCCAGGTGCCACAGCAGCAGGATAGTCAACAGCGCGGAGACCGCCGTCGGCAGCCGGGCCGCCGCGGTGGTCACCGGCAGGTTCAGCTCCGGGTCATTGGGAAACAGGTACGACGCGGCGGCAACCAGCCAATAGGGCAGAGGCGGTTTGCGCATCCAGGCGGTGTCGAGAAACTCGGGAACGATCCAGTCACCGGTCAGCCGCATGTTGCGGGCACACTCGGCGACGATGGCTTCGTGATCGCCAAGCTTCGGCCCGCCCCAGACGCCCCCCAGCGTAGCAGCGGCGGCCAGGATCAGCACCCCCACTCCGGTCAACCACGTCTTGAAGACCCCGCCCCGCCTGAAAGCCGTTCGACGCGGCTCACGGCAGGCCGTTCGATCAAGCTCACGGCAGACCGCGCCCGGCTGGACGGAGGCAGCTCGAATTTGTAATCTGTAGCATCTCAAGCGAGCACCTGCTGAAGAGCCCCCGTATTCAGGGGTGCCACTATAAGATCTCGCGATACCCTCCGCAATCGCTTGGCCGGGAAAGGATGAGGAGCAGCCGTTTGAGCAGTCAGACAGTCGTTTCCATCATCGTGCCGACTTATCACGAGGAGGCCAACCTCAGACCGCTGGTCGGGCGCGTCGGGGCAGTCATGGACTCGGACGGCCGCGCCTGTGAGATCCTGATCGTCGACGATGACAGCAGGGACGGCACCGAAGAGGCCGTGCGGCAGTTGGCCGAGCGATACCCGGTGCGACTCGTTACCCGCACCGGACCGCGCGACCTGAGCCTGGCCGTCCTGGAAGGTCTTCAACAGTCCCGCGGGCGGTTGCTGCTGGTGATGGACGCCGACCTGAGCCACCCGCCCGAGCAGATCCCCCGGTTGCTGGATGCTCTGGAGACGCCGCCCGCCGATTTCGTCATTGGCAGCCGGTATGTGCGCGGCGGTCAGACGCAGGAGGGCTGGGGAGCCTTCCGTCGCCTCAATAGTTGGGCCGCCACCCTCCTGTGCCGGCCTCTCGTCGGACGGGTCACTGACCCGATGGCCGGCTTCTTTGCCCTGCGCCGGGAAACCTTCGAGCAGGCCGACCCGCTCGATCCGATCGGATACAAGATCGGCCTGGAACTCATTTGCCGTTGCCGTTGCCGGCACGTGCGGGAAGTGCCGATCGCGTTCGCCAACCGGGCCCGCGGGGAAAGCAAGTTGACCCTGGAACAGCAGGCCCGCTACCTGGTCCATCTCTCTCGACTGTACCGCAGCTATGCTCGCGGCTGGGGCCTGGTCATACGCCCCGTCCTGGCCGCCATGCGGGTAGGCATCGCGATTCTGCAGCACTTCAGCTCCCGGAAATCGCCGGGGCAGGTCGTTGACCGCACTGGTCTTCGCAGCAGCCGCGCAGCGTAGGCTCAGCCAATACTTATCATCGCCCGGACTGCTCCGTAGGCCAGGAAGGACACGACCAGGGTGAGGTAGGCCGCGCTGAAAGCCCGGTGGTGACGATCCACGAAATCGGTCAAGGTCTGCCGCCTGGCGGCCGGGAGCAGGCTCACCAGGGCAATCGCCGCAAACACGGCCAGGAAGAGAAGCCCGAACGGATGATACTCCCAACTTGCACCGAGCATGCCATGAACGGCGCAACTGAGGCTGCGGCTCAGGCCACAGCCGGGACACGGTATGCCCGTCCAGCGGTCCAGCCAGCAAATGGGGATGCCCAGGCCGTGCGGCGGATGGAATGCCGCGACGACCAGCACGACCCATGCGACCAGGGTGTTCTGGCGCCCGAATACGTATCGACTTGACGAAAGACGATGCCTAATCGAGCACCCCTCCCAGTGAGTAACTCAGAACCGTGGACAAGATCATCGCACCGTATGCCCACTTCAACAGCACGTTGTCGTTTTGATCGGAGAAGACGAAGTAGATCACGTAGCAAGGAACGCACAAGCACAGAAACCCGGTGCCGACCCCCTGGCAGAAAGCCTTGATCAGGACCAGAATGCCGACGACCAGTCCGAAGACACCCTGCAACACCGCGTAGGCCGGGACCAGGTCCTCGTTGGCCTTGGCCATCGCAAACAGCACGAGAAAGAACAGCGCCGGTGCCGCCCCGGCCACCCAGGGCCTCTTGAGCAGCGATCCCACCCCACCCAGGGCGCCAACGGCCGCTCCACCGCCTGAAGCAACCGGAGCCGTCCCGGGCGACTCCATCCGAGCGCCGAGCTGCCGGTTGTAGCCGCACCGCATGCAGAGCACTGCGCCCGCGGGAATCGGGTTGCCGCAACTCGGGCATGGGTACTGTTGAACCTGGGCGGCCGCGGCTTCCTTCTCCAACGACGACAGCTCGCCGAAGAGACCGAGATCGGCGTCCTCATCCTGGGGGATCAGTTCGGCGCCGACGGGCTCGTCGAGCGGGGCCGGCGGCGGGGGCGGGGGCGGCGCCGCTGCCCTCTGCGCCTCGCGCTTCGCTCTCTGCTTTCGGGCGGCCCGATCGTAGCATTCGCGACAGTAGTACCGCCCGCGCGGATCCTTCACCCGCGGACGCCCGGCACAATCCTGGCCGCACACAATGCAGACCTTCTGGGGGAGTTGCTCCTGCGAAGACATACAAGTCGTCTCCACTCAATTCGTGGCGCTCGCGGCGAACCGGCAAGGTGACTGCTCGACCGCGAACTGTGTTCGATCAGACCTCCAGTTTCCACGGAGCCCGATAGGGACGCAGGAGCTGGTCGTCCAGATCGGTGCGGCCGACCGGTCGCTCGTTCTTGGCGTCCCAGATGATCGTCGCCTTGCTGCGCAGGGCGAGGTTGCCCAGGTGGCCGGCGGTGCTGATGGCATGGCCGAGCTCGAAATCCTCCACCGGGCGCTGCCGCGAGCGCATGCAGTCCAGGAAGTTGCGAACGTGCTGCGGACGGCCGGCATCCGCGTGCTTGCTCTCGTGCTTCTCGGCAGGGAGAGGTTCCTCCTCGGATGGCACCCGCTTGTCCTTCACCGCGGGCGCGACTTCCCAGCCGTAAGCCCCGACGGTCAGCGTTCCCTCGGTGCCGTAGAACGCGATGCCGTGCTCCTTGCCGTCGACGCCGCAGCCGGCGGTCATCTGGTGCTCCCAGATCAGGGCGAAGCCAGGATAGTCGTACACGGCGAACTGCGTGTCCGGTGTGTCTGAGATGTCGTCATAGGTGTACTTGCCGCCGGAGGAGCTGACGCGCTCGGGCATCCCGACCTTCATACCCCAGAGGGCGATGTTGATCAGATGCACGCCCCAGTCGGTCATCAGGCCGCCGGCATAATCCCAGAACCAGCGGAAACTGAAATGGAACCGGGCGGGGTTGAATGGCCGCTTGGGCGCCGGTCCGAGCCACATGTCATAATCGACTCCGTCCGGGGCCTGCTTCTCGTCGTCGGGCCTGCCGACACTGTGAACCCAGTTGAGATAGGCCCAGCAGCGAACCAGGCGAATCTTGCCCAGCTTGCCGGAGTGAACGTACGCAACCGCCTCGGCGAAGTCGGGGTTGCTTCGCCACTGCGTGCCCATCTGGACCACCCGGTTGTACTTGCGGGCGGCGTCGAGCATCGCCCGGCCTTCGCCGACACTGGTCGCCAGGGGCTTCTCGCAGTAAACGTCCTTGCCGGCTTGGCAGGCCATGATCGTCGGAAGAGCGTGCCAGTGGTCGGGCGTCGCCACCACCACCGCGTCGAGATCCTTGCGGTCGGTGACCTTGCGGAAGTCCTTAACCGCCTCGGGGGCCTTGCCGCGGGCCTTCTCGATGACTTTTACGCCCTCGGCGATCATCTTGTCATCAACGTCGCAGATGACCGGGCACTCGACGTCGTTGTACTTGAGAAAAGTCAGGATATCGCCTCGTCCCATCCCGCCGCTGCCGATCAGGCCGACGCGGATCTTGTCGTTGGCCCCCAGGACGGACCGGGGAGCAGCCAGTGACGACCAAAGGGCCGATCCCGCGGCCGCGGCCATTGAACTGTTGATGAAATGACGCCGGGTGATACGGGACATGGTAGACTCCTCCATCGCTCCAGGTGGTACCCGACACAGGGAAGCTGTCAGCTCTCAGCTATCAGCTATCAGCTATCAGCTTCGGAAGGGAACCCACAACACCTACCCGAATACCGTACCCGCGCGTCTGGACGTCTGCAACCGGGGGACATAGGCTGCGGTCCAGGAATGCCGGTGAAACATCGGCGGGGTCCGCGCGTCTATTGTGACAGGGGTAGTATGCGCCTCCCGGTCTTGACGAGCCGGCAGGTTTATCCTGCGAGCCACCGGCTTCATGCCGGTGGTACTTACCGAGAAGGTTAGGTGCGCAGCGAGAATACCGGCGGGATAAACCCGCCGGCTCGCCGGATAAACCCCTCGGCTCGTCAAGCAGATGGATCATCCGCATGAGGGTTCTTGCGTGGATGAGGGACTCACCTCAGCAACGCCGGTGCCGAACACGGCAACCACCCATGCGCCACGAGGTCTTCAGTGCCTGCCGCAGGTCGCACCGTGGCTACGGCCCGTCGAGTGGGCGCCCGTTGTCGCCGGGATGTCTCTGAAACGATGTTTCGGCCTCCATCTTCTTGGTGCGATCGCCGCCTTCGTCGCCTGCATGTCGCTGGTCGACCTCGAGTCCCAGGTGTCCGGCAACCACTGGAGTGCCTGGGCCGACTTCCTGATCTTCTGGTCGCGCTATCCGGAAAGAGCGGCCGTGGTGACCGGCATCACGGCAGGGTCCATTGAACTTGGTTTCCTGGCAGCGGCGTTCATCCTGACACCTTGGGGCGCGGGCGACGAACGGCTGCGCTGCAGCTACGCCCACGCCCTGCGGCACACCTGGTTGCTGTCCACACAGGCGGTTCCGCTCATTCTGTTGATTGGGCTGCTGATCGTCCCCATCTCGGCGGCGGTTCGCAGCTTTGAAGATCGGCACCCCTACCCCAATCTCACGTCTCCCACTCCGCCGACCCGTCCGGCCGGCGCCGCGCCCAACTCCCAGGCAATGAAGGACTACCAGGCGGTACAGGCCAAGTACCTGATCCAATCCAGGTCCTACGGCACGCGCTGGCGACAAGCCATGCGGGACTACAAGCGGACGCAGCCGTTTCTTGTCCGAAACGGGCCGGAACTCATCGGCTGGACCTGTATCGTGGCGGGTGCCTGGGTACTGTGGAGCCTGCTTCGGGCCATCGGGGCGCCGCGCGAACTCAGCCCGATCATACGTCCGCCGACCTGCGAATTCTGCGGCTACAACCTGACCGGTGCCGCCATCGACCGAGAGTGTCCGGAATGCGGCATACCCGCTGCCGACTCGCTGGGGCCGGACGCCCGGCCGGGCACACCGATCGATCTGGCAACCAAAGCCAACCGCCTTTCCGCCTGGTGGAAGTGCGGCATCGAAGCCATCCGACGCCCCCGCCGGTTTGGCCAACTGATCCAGGTCAACCAGCCTTCCCGGCGGTACCGATGGTGTCTGGCCGTGCTCTTGCTGCTCGGCATTCTCGCGGCCGCCCCGACCTACGTGGCAAGCCTGCGGATTCAGTTCATGAACGTGGATGAGGATCTGTACTTCTTTCTGGGCAAGGAGCTTTTCACCGTCGGCATGCCCGCGGTAAGTGTTTCATCGGCCGTTTGCATGGTGGGTGCCGTCTTGGTGGCCGCGGCCATCGTGGGGTGGGTCATGTCCTGGCGGATCGGCCGCAACCTTCTGCCCGCCGCGATGCAGATGCAGGCCCACCTCTGCCTCTTCATGATATTCTGGATCCCCGTCGGCTGCGCGTGGACCGTCCTGACGTTTTTCCTGGAAGCCACTGACGTGTTTCGTGGCCTGGCGCAGACACTCTTCATCGACTGGGACCTGCTGGAACTCCTGTTCTGGCTGGTCCCCGTTGCGGCCTGGTTGTTTCTGAACGGCCTTCTGCTGTGGAAAGGGGTCTCGGCGACACGGTATGCGAACAAGTGAGGCACATCCACTTGCGGACCGAAGGCAGACAGATGGGCAATCCCGGTGATTCGCGGGGCGCGGTCGCGCCGGCGCTGGTCTACGCCGAAGCCGAGCATGCCGTTCGCAGGCGAGCGCCTCTCCCGGCCCTGCTGACCTGCTGGTTGCGCCCGGCGACCCATGCTCCCAGACTGACCGGCGTCAAGCTCCGCTGGGCCTACCTGGTGCACATCCTGGCAGGCCTGGCGTTCTTCTTCGGCGTCCTGTTGTTTGTTCAGATCGATGCCTGGATGCGCGGCTCGCACTACAACGTGTTTGCGGATCTCGTCCGCGAGTTGGAGGGCGACTGGGAGGAGGCCACCCTGATCACGGGCTTCACCGTCCTGGGCATCGAAATCGGCTTTCTTGCACTGGCGTTGATCGTCCTGCCCTGGGGAGCCGTCGATGAGCGGCTGCGAAGCAGTTGGGCCCATGCCCTGCGGTTCACCTGGCTGCACACTACGCACACATTGGTTCTACTGGTGGTGATCGGGTCGGCCGCGCTGGTGATCGACAACGCCAGACGATCGTATTATCGGAGACACCCTCAATCCCCGCCTGACTACGGTGTGGCCTATCCTCAGCAGCCCCCGCGTCCCAGCAACGCCGCGCCAAATTCCCAGGCGTGGAAAGACTATGTGGCGGCGCGGGCACAGTACATGCAGAAGATGCAGGAGTACCATCGCGACTGGCGACGGAGCTACCAGAAATGGCGGCGAACACAACCTTTCATCGTGCAGCACCACGAGGACATGCTGGCGTGGCTCTGCATCGCCGGGTCAGTGTGGGTGCTGTGGGCCCTGTTCCGATCGGTCGGGGTCCGGCGCACGCTGACCAGGGTCGAACGTCCGCCGACCTGCGAGTTCTGCGGCTACAACCTGACCGGTACGGCCATCGAGCGCCGCTGTCCCGAGTGCGGCACGCCAGCCATCGAGTCTCTCGGACCGCAGGTCCGCCCGGGAACCTCCTGGGAGCGAGGCGGCGGCTTGACCGCTTGGGCGCGATGCCACGCCGCAGCGGTGTTTCGCCCCCGAATGCTCGGACATCAGATCCAGGTGACCACCCAGCCTCACCGGCATCGGTGGCTTTGGTGGTCGCTGATCCTTCCGTGCTTCCTGGCCGGTGCGACCACGACATTGATCTCGTACATGATCATCGAACAATGCGACCCGATGGAGCAGGAGCCCGAGATAGTGACCATCGTCATGCCGATCATCGGAGCGTGCTCCGGCGCCGGCATGCTCATGATCGCGATGCTGCTCGCCGGGGCCATCAAAATGATCCAGACGTGGCTGCACAAGAGAAACCTGCTGCCGGCCGCCGCCCAGATGGCCGCGTACTTGAGTCCCCTGTTTCTGCTCTGCGGTATCTTCCTGGCCGCGTGGTCCGTCGTTTTCGTGGTGGGGGTGGAGGAACGGTGGTTCCGGCATTGGGCCAGTCGATGGCGTATGGATGACGACCTGCTGGCTTTCGGATTCTTCATGGTGCCGCAACTGGCCTGGCTGGCGCTGTGTTTCGTGCTGATCTGGAAAGGCACATCAGCCGCGCGGTATGCAAATCGATAAGCGGGCCTCTGCCGCAGCTCGGTTGCTATTCGG
This sequence comes from uncultured Planctomycetales bacterium, assembly GCA_964586235.1. GTDB lineage: Bacteria > Planctomycetota > Phycisphaerae > UBA1845 > PWPN01 > JAUCQB01. The sequence continues at coordinate 18,908 of CAZPIO010000026.1, read as the reverse complement.
CCGTTTCGCGGGATAATCCCGTGCATGGCCAGGAAGGACGGCCAGCGGAATTACGATTTCAGTACCTACCCGTCGCCAGACTCCGTGCTGGGGCAGCAGTACTATTATGTCACCCTGCGCTTCTGGCCCAGTCTCATTTTCGTCATCCCATTCCTGCTGATCTACGAGATCGGCAGGTACGTCAATCAAACCGGCCCCGTCGGCCCCAACGAGCAGCTCGTGGCCGCCTGGTTGATCGAGTCCCTCGTCCGGACCATCGGCGTCAGCGGCTATTACTTCCCCGCCCCCACCATGCTGACCGTGGCGATCCTGATGGCCTGCCACCTGGTGGCCCGGCATCCGTGGAAATTCGACATCTGGGTCCTGGCGGGCATGCTCGGCGAGAGCCTGATCTACACCATTCCGCTGATCGTGCTGCGGCGCGTGCCCCACGTGGCGATGCTGGCGGCGAGCGCCTCGCCCTATGACACCTGGCTCAGCGAGGTGATCAAGAGCTTCGGCGGCGGCGTTTACGAGGAGCTGGTCTTCCGCTTCATCTGCATGAACGTGCTGCACATCTTCCTGGTGGATCTGTGCCGCCTGCCGCGAACGCCCGCGAGCGTGGTGATCATCTTCGCGTCCGCGGTCATCTTCGCCGCCGCCCACCACTGGCCGCTGGGCAGCGAGCAGTTCGACGGCACCGAGTTCGCGTTCCGCACCATGGCCGGGCTCTACCTGGCCGGCCTCTACTTCTTCCGCGGCTTCGGCATCGCTGCCGGGTGCCATTCCTTCTACAACGTGCTGGTTTACACCCTGGTGGCCGTGCATCGGTGAAAAGCCGGCCTACTTTGCTTTCACCGATCGCTTCAATGCCCCGCAGGACTCGCGGATGACCAGCTCGCACTCCACCGACACCTCCCGCGCCGGCAGGCTTGGGTCGGCAATCCGTTCGAGCATCAGCCGGGCCGCCATCTCGCCGATCCGGGCGCACGGCTGCCGCATCGTGGTCAGCGGAACCAGGATCAGCATCGCGTAATCGACGTCGTCGAAACCCACCAGGGCGAGGTCGTCCGGAATGCGAATCCCCATGCCCGCCACGTGCCGCATCACGTGGGCCGCCATGTGGTCGTTCACGCACACAATCGCCTCCGGGCGGCGTTCGCGCACGATCTCCCGAACCGCGGAGGCGTCCGCCGCCTCGACGTGGTGGATCGATGCGGGGTCGAACTCGATCCCGCAGTCGCGGAACGCGTCCTCGAAGCCGGCCACGCGGGCGCTCGCGGTTGAGACGCTCTCGGTCAGCGAGATGTAATCGATTCGCGTGTACCCCAGGTCGAGCAGGTGCTGGGTGATGGTCGCGCTGGCCCGGCGGTTGGCCGAGCCGACGAGGTCGAACCTCGAGCGCCGCGGATAGTCGAACAGATCGCGATCGAGCAGCACCAGCGGGATGCCGGCGTCATCGATCATCTCGGCGATCTCCACGTTCACGCTCATGTGATCGGGCCTGAGAATCAGCGGCGTGAAGAAGACGCCCGCGGCCTTTCGCTGGGTGTACTCGCGGCACAAGTCCCGCATGAACTGGATCATCTCCTCGTCGCGATGGACCGAGGCCGGAGGATCCTCGAAGAGCAGGCTGTACCCATGCGCCTGGGCCACGCGCGAGATGGCCGCCGCGATCGGCAGCAGGATTCCATTGGACGCATGGGGCACCAGGAGCCGCCAGATCGTGCCTTCACGCGGTTGCAGCCGCTTGACGAACGTGCCCGCCCCGCGCCGGCGGATCACCAGCCCCTGGTACTCGAGCCGCCGCATCGCCTGAGCCACCGTCTGCCGGGATGCCCCGAACCGTTCGCCGAGAGCGGCCTCGGTCGGAACCTGCTGACCCGCCGCCAGCTCCCCCGAAGTGATCGCGTTGTGAACGAACTCGTAAATGTGCTGATTCTTACTCTTCTGTGCCGTGGGCATCACATTGAATCCGCAAACAAGGACTAGCTCGGCTTAAATGACCATACATTTGGCTTCCCGAATTCTAGCAAATGCTATCCGTCAAAACAATCGGAAAATCCTCTCTGCTTCCAGGTTGGCCGCAGAACGCGGTTTGGGCTCGACATTCATGCTGTAAAGCCTTTTACCACAGATCTTTACATCATCATTGGTCGGGAGGGGGGACCTATCGTGGCGCGGCGCTCCAGAAAAAAAGCGTCTGATGAATGTCAGGCTTATTGACTGTACAATTGTAGTACGATAACCTTCTATGAGAGGTGAAGGTGTCCTCGAAAACGACCAAGATCGTTGTGGCGTGCGCGGCCCTGGTGATCGTGGGCCTGCTGGTCTGGGCCTTGCGCGGCAGCAAAGGTGAGGCTGATTTTGACCAGACGGTGCTGTGCAGCTCCTGCGGTCACTTCGAGCAGGTGACGCTGGCCGACATGGACCTGAGGGCCCGACAGTCACTCGGGCCCGAATTCGGGCCGGGCGCCCCGTGCCCCAAGTGCGGCAAGGCGACGCTGTACGCCAACCCCATTGTCTGCGGGCAATGCGGAAACAAGTTTCAGATGAGCCGCTCGCCCGAGGGCGCCGTCCTGGCCAAGTGCCCCAAGTGCGGCTGGACTCGATGAGGTAAGCAGACAGGAGAACTCCCATGAGGCCGAATATGATTTCAACCCGGCGCGGCGGCTTCACCCTGATCGAGGTCCTGGTTGTCGTCGCGATCATTGCTTTGCTGGTCTCGATCCTATTGCCCTCCCTGAGTCAGGCTCGCGAGGCGACCCGCGCCGTGGTGTGCAAGACGCGGATGCGGCAACTGTTCTTCGGCCACACCTATTATGGGGCGGACAACAACGGCCGGTTCCCACACTGGAGCTGGTGGCTGTACGACGGGATCGGCCACTTCGAGGCGAAGGTTGGCGACACGTCGCGGGGCTTCTGGGCCGCCGAGAAGGTCTACGCGATCACCAACGGCACTCGATCTCTCGACTCGAGCCAGTGGATCCGATACGGCGACATCTACAAGTACACCAAGGCTCCCGAGACCTACTTCTGCCCCTCTGATGACCATCAACGGTACGGCGGGTCGCTCGGGGCCGACGCGCCCGGCTCGACCCAGGGCAACAAAGCCATCCACAGCTACGTGCGGCTGGTGGACGTACACGACTTCGCGCACCAGGCGAACCCGGACGATCCCAACAACGGTTTCGACAGGGACGGCGCCAAGCCGTGCGATTTCATCAACCCGGACAAGATGAAGGCCGGTTTCTTCAAGTCGAACCGGTGGCCCGACGTGCAGAAGTACTTCTCCATCCCGAGCCGTGTCGTGCTGCTGTTCGAGGAGTATCAGGGGGCCAAGCGCGACACGTGGATTCCGGGCACCGTTGACGACGCGCTGAACGACGGCCACTCGGGCATTGACTGGGGCTCGACCCCGCTGTCCGGCAGGCACACCAAGCGCGGGCAGCTCATCTTCTGGGACGGGCACTGTGAGCTGGCCGACGCCGTCCGGTGGAACAACTCCAGCGACCCGTACGCCTTCAACAAGGCCCTTGGCGGCGGCGGCGCCATCGCGAAGAAGTAACGCAGCGCCCGACACCCTCTTCGGCAAATCCCCACGGCCTGCAAGCACCATCGACACCCTCGTCGGCAGGGGGTCGATTGAAGTGGGGCTGGATGTTGGGTTCGTTTGGCGCTTTTGGGGGTGGGGAGGCGTCCTGGCTTCGCCCGGCCGTGTCGAGGGGATGGGTAAAGCTTTGCGGATTATGCAGTTGAGGATCATGGGGTTTGAGGGTGTGGGGTTCATGGTTTGGGTTCGTTGGGCATCACGACTTCAATTCAATTGATGTTAGCAGACGCTAACAAGTAATCGGCAATCAAGGATCGACGGTCAGGCCGTTCAAAGCAACGCGCCTTGGCGGCTCGGGCGGTCGGCGCGGAGCATCTCCGCTGGGTCCTGTGTCTCCATAGCACGGCACGCGCCCCGGAGGACGGGGAAATGGGCGAACAGACGGCGAGGGAAAATGACCAATGCCCAAGCCTCAATGACCAGTCAATGTCCAAATCCGAATGCCCGGCTTCGCCCGGGGCTCCCAATGCCCAAGCCTCAGAAAAAATGACCAACGCCCAAGCCTCAATGGCCGGTCCCCACCCTCGGCGAGGTCTGCGAAATGACGAGTGCCCGGCTTCGCCCGGGGCTCCGCCGTGGCGAGACGAAGTCCGAATGTCGAACGGAGGAAAGCAGTGTTGTCAGGTCTTGGCCCGCCACGGCGGATCTCGCTCCAGGTCGACTTTCAGCCCTCAGCTCTTGGCTGGCAGACAGGAGCCCGTAGGACAGGACGCGGGAAGAGCCTGACCACGGATCACACGAATCACACGGATGGGGAACGGCATTAGACTGTTGGACTGTCGGGGTGTTGGGGCGGGCCAAAAGGTGGTGACTGACTTGGGGATTGGTCGTTTTCCGGTCGGTTGATGCGAGATTCTCCACTTTCCGGGCAAAACATGCCATTTTCGCTTCAACCGGCTTGACGGCGGGTTAGGCGGGCGTTAGGATGTCCGGCCATGCGACACGTCTACGAAATATCGCTGGAAATCGCCGGGCCGTTCGCCATGTTCGCACGGCCGGATACGGAGAAGACGTGACGGATTGGTATGCGAAGAGTGGCAATCGGGGCGGCTGGTGGGAACCACTGGCAAACCACCTGACGAATGTTGCAGATCGCGCTTCGCACAACGCCACGTCATTTGGCGCAGGCCAACAGGCCTACGTCGCAGGTCTACTGCACGACTTGGGCAAGTACAGCCCTCGGTTCCGACTTCGATTGGAGGGCAAGGAGTCCGGACTCGATCATTGGTCGACGGGAGCAGCGGCAGCCTTAAAGATGTACAAGTGGACCGGCGTTCCGATCGCCTGCGCTCTCCTCGGGCACCACTTGGGGCTGGGCTCTGGGCATGCGAAGACCGTGCATGCCGAGTTGTCCCGTCTTATCACGCACCCTCCGGAGAATCTGACCGAGAAGAAACTGACCACGCTACTATCGCGAATGGCTGAAGACGGTTTGAAGGCTCCTGAATGCGTGGAACCCATGAACATGGCGGATGAGGACGTTTCCAGCATGCTGGACATCCGAATGCTATTCTCTGCTCTGGTCGACGCGGATGCTTACTGGTCTGAGGCGCATCGCAACGGTGATGCGGAGGTGCATTACCGACCCAGGCTGGACGGGCCCAAGCTTGATGCCAAGGCCGCGCTGGCTCTCTTGCTGCAGCATATGGAACAGGTGCGGGCTGGTTCTTCCGCCGCATCGCACGTCAATCTGATAAGAGATCGGCTGTTTCAGAGTTGCCTCGACGCAGGAAGTCTACCTCGAGGGCTGTTCACCCTGGCCGCTCCCACCGGAGCCGGTAAGACCTGGGCTATGCTCGCGTTCGCGCTGAGACAGGCGGTGGAGCATAGGGATCTGCGGCGAATTATTGTGGTGATCCCGTACCTTTCGATTATCGAGCAAACGGCACGACAGTACCGCAGCCTATTCGCACCGGTCTTCGGGGAACGTTTTCTTATCGAGGACCACAGCATGGCCGGAGTATCGCGCGAAACCAGCGACACGGGGCGCGTCGAGGACGAGCAAGCTGAGTCGCGGCAAATTGCTCGATTGCTGGCCGAAAACTGGGACGCACCCCTGGTGATTACGACCAGCGTTCAGTGCCTGGAGTCGCTCTTCGCGAACCGGCCTGCGGCTTGCCGCAAGCTTCACAACGTCATCCGCAGCGTGATCCTATTCGATGAGGTCCAGACGCTTCCGATCAACCTTGCGGTACCGACGTTGGCAGGCTTGTCCCGCCTGGTCGGACGGTACGGGTGCAGTGTTGTCTTCGCCACCGCTACTCAGCCTGCGTTCGACCATCTCGACTCAGCGGTGAAGAAAGGGTGCGCTTCAGGATGGAAGCCGCGTGAAATCTCCTTTGATGCCGACCTTTTCGGGGCCATCCGCGCCCGCCCGAGAACGGAGGTCCAATGGCGGCTGGATACGCCCACAAGCTGGGGGCACCTCGCCGAGGAACTGACCGAGTCGGAGAACGATCAGGTCCTGTGCATCGTTAATCTCAAGCGGCATGCCCACGATTTGTCTGAGCTACTTCGGCAACGATTCGCCGAAGGCGTCATGCATCTGTCTACCAACATGTGTCCGGCCCATCGCGAAAGCGTGTTGACAGAAGTCAAGCGTCGCCTCGATCCGCACGTGAAGCAGCCATGTCGGTTGATCTCGACCCAGTGTGTTGAGGCAGGGGTAGATGTTGACTTTCCGGCCGTGTACCGCGCCCTTGCCCCCCTTGAAGCAGTTGCCCAGGCCGCCGGCCGCTGCAATCGTGGCGGCAGTCGCCTACTGCCGGGACGGCTGGTGGTATTCGTGCCGGAAGACGAACGGTATCCACCGGGTGGATATGCACAGGCAGCCGGCGCGACAAAGAGCTTTCTTGCGGGCCTGCGAAGAGAAGAGCGTGACTGCGTGCTGGACTCGCCCGACTTGCTGCGCCGCTACTACGTGGATCTCTACTCGCTGACGAAGGCAGAGCGGCCGGATACTGAGGAAGCCGCAAGACTGCGCGATGCACTCGACGCGCGCGACTTCGTCAGGACGGCCGAGTTTTACAGGCTCATCAAGACAGACACCATTAACGTGCTCGTCCCGTACGACAAGTCGGCCTTTGACAGTCTCGTTGCGCAATACGAAAACGATGGCCGGCTAACCAGCCAATGGCTGATGGATGCCAGGCCTCACACCGTCGCCGTTTTCCGTCTGAAACCTGACGGACCTGGCTGGACCTGTCTTCGCCCGCTGAGTTTCTCGAGTCGGGAGGAGGCCGACTCCCTTGTGGCCGAGTGGTTCTGCCTCGACGAGCATGGTGAGGCCGGCAGCCTTTACGACGCTGATCTGTTCGGGCTCAAGGCATTGCAGGATAGATGGATTGCGTAAAAAAGAGAGTGGCAATGCCACTCTCTAAGTGCTGAAAAACTAAGACGTTACAATCCACGCCTGATAATGCAGGCGAAAAACCGGGCAGAGCGGTTTGACATGACTGATAACCTAGTGTACATTACATTCGTCTTCGTTTTGCAGCCATTAACGGCAAAACACACGTTCTCCAAAAAGGATAGCCCAAAATGTCACAAACGCAAACACACATCCTCGAAATCCGCGGCGATTTCGCTTGTTTCTCTCGCCCAGATATGGGGAAAGTGGAGCGGTGGAGTTATCCTTGCCCAACGCCCAGCGCTGCACGTGGTATCTTCGACGCTATCTACAGCAAGCCCAACAAAGAAGCGGCCAAGGCCGAGTTCCGTTGGCAGATTACGAAAATCGAACTCCTGACGGCCCCATCGTACATCGCGCTTCGGCGCAACGAGGTCAAGGATACGGCGAACGTCAATGCGGTGTACAGGTGGATGGTGGGCAACGATCGGCCGGAACCCATCTGGGCCGACGGCGACAAAGCCTTGCTCGGAACCGACGAGAAGGGCCGAACCCAACGCCAGACCATGGCTCTCCGCCAGCCTCGCTATCGCCTGCACGGCCGTATCGTGCCCTGGGGTGGGTTTGAGCAGCAGCAACCCGCCTTGGATGCGCAGTTCCGGCGGCGGGCATCGCAGGGGAAATGCTGGATGCAACCGGCTCTCGGCTGCCGCGAGTTTGCAGCCTTCTTCGAGTTGATAGATCTGAACCAGCCCCAGCGGCCGCCCGTGCCCTACGATCAGGACATCGGGCTGATGCTGTACGACGTATTCGACCTGTCGCGTCCCGGGACGCCGGCGGACAAACCGTTCATCACGCTGTTCCGTGCGAAGATCGAACACGGCGTGCTTGAGGTGCCACCATTCGATAGCGACTTGGTGCTCAAACCGCGCAAGGCTGCAGAAAGGAGGGTTGGGTGATGCTTGATCTGCTCCTCCGCTACGCCAAGGATCACGGTCTGATCACCGAACCAGGATTCAAGCCCAAACGAGCCCGGTGGGCAATTGTGTTCAACACCAGCGGCCGCCTGCAGGGGGTGAACGAGCTCGGCGACCCCGGCGCCAGGAAGAACCCAGGCCGACAATTCAACTGCTGCCCCGACCTCACACAGCCAGAGATGAGGGCCGGCGGAGATGGCTGCAGGCATTTCCTGTTGGACTCGGCCCAAGTCGTAAGCCTATTCGGGATCGAGAGACTGGAAAACGACGACCTTGAGAAAGCTAAGGCCAAGCATGAGTACTTCGTCAATCTGCTGCGAGAAGCTAGGGAAGCAGTGCCTGAACTGCCGGAGATCGCCGACAGCCTGTCTGATGTCAACCTGATCGACGAGATCAACGCCGAGCTCGCCAAGAGCAAGGCCAAACCGACGGACGGGGTCACGATCGCCCTCGCGAATCCGTTGCGATTCATAGTGGACTCCCATGCCTGGCACGAGTGGTGGCGGGGCTTCCGCAGATCCTTGGGCGCATCCGATGAGCCTTCATCTCCAGGCACGAAGAGAAAAGCGAACGATACGAGAATGCTCTGCCTAGCGACGGGAGAACTGGTCGAGCCAGCCGCGACCCATTTCAAGATCGAAGGGCTCTCGGACGTCGGCGGTTTGGCGATGGGCGATGCGCTTATCTCGTTCAAGCAGGATTCTTTCCGCTCTTACGGGCTGGAGCAATCCGCCAACGCGGCCATGTCCGAGGAAGCTGCCTCCACCTATCGAGCGGCCCTCAATCAGTTGTTGCGAGAGCACAGCCGAAAACTGGCCGGTGTCAAGATTGTCCACTGGTTCGCTGGGGAAGAACTTGTGGCGCCGCAAGACGATCCGTTCGAAATGCTCAACGATCCTAGCGCGCCCGACGGCGACGGGAAACAGGACCCGGCGACGGAAGCGGTTGCCCAGTCAAGAGCTGGCAGACTTCTTGACTCGATTCGCGCCGGCCAGAGACCCGACCTCCTGAGGCATCGTTTCTACGCCCTGAGCCTCTCGGCCAACTCCGGTCGAGTCGTCATTCGAGATTGGATGGAGGGACAGTTCGAGGAGTTGGCTGCGAAGATCGCTGCCTGGTTTGGGGATTTGGCGATCGTTCATCGCGGTGGGAGCGGCCTCGCACCGCCGCCAAAGTTTCTTGCAGTGGTCGGGGCGATTGTCCGCGAACTCGCGGACGCGCCTGCTCCTTTGGTAGCGAAACTATGGCGAGTGGGCGTGCGAGGGGAGGCCATTCCAGATGCCGTTGTGGCTCAGGCACTTGGGCGAGTCAAGGTTGATGTCGTTGATCCGAATTCCGTGCCAAATCACGCACGCTACGGGCTTCTGAAAGCTTACCTTAAACGTGAAGGAGACCAACACATGTCTGCTAAATTGAACGAAGACCATCCTGACGCTGCCTACCAGTGCGGGCGACTGATGGCGGTGCTGGCCGATATCCAGCAGGCAGCCCTCCCAGACGTCAAGGCTGGCATTGTGCAGCGGTACTATGCTGCCGCTTGCTCGACTCCCGCCCTTGTCTTGGGCCGACTCTTCCGCACAGCCAATTTCCACTTGGATAAGATCCGTGGCGATCGGCCCGGACTGGCCGTATGGTTCGAGGATCGCCTCGCCTCGATTGCTGGCCGTCTTGACCCCGCAACGCTTCCGGAGACGTTGGATCTCAAAGAACAAACGCTGTTTGCCTTGGGGTATTACCAGCAGAAGGCGAGTCGCAAGAACAATGGTAAGACCGAGGAAGCCGGGACCCTATCTGAAACCATGTAATACGCTCGTTCAGTGGGCCGACAACGGCCTACTGCGGATACCGTAGACTCTAGTTTGTATAGACAAAGGAATCTGCCCATGAATAAGCCGATCACCAACCGTTACGAGTTCATGTTTCTTTTCGACTGTGAAAACGGAAACCCTAATGGCGATCCGGATGCCGGCAACGCTCCGCGCGTCGACCCGCAGGATATGCGCGGTCTGGTCTCGGACGTCGCCGTCAAACGTCGCATACGGAACTACGTCCAACTTGCTCGCGGGAATCAGATGCCCTACGCAATCTTCGTTGAGCACGCGTGCAACCTTAACACCGATATCGCTCGCGCGCATGAGGCTACGGCTGGCAAGCTACCCGATGAGAAGAAGGGCGCTCCGAAGGCAACCGTTGAACAGGCACGCGGATGGATGTGTGAGAACTTCTACGATGTCCGAGCTTTTGGCGCAGTCATGTCCACGGGTCCTAATGCCGGGCAGGTGCGCGGGCCCGTACAGATTGCGTTTTCTCGTTCGGCTGATGCAATCCTTCCTCTCGACCTGTCTGTCACCCGCATGGCTGTAGCTGAAGACGTGAAAGGTGCCAAGTCCAGCAAGGACTTTCAGAAATGGGAAGATGAACAGCCCGAGGACAAACTCCGCACCATGGGCCGCAAATCGCTGATCCCCTACGGCCTATTCATTGGCAAAGGTTTTATCAGCGCCCATCTGGCCCAGCAGACCAAGTTCTCGGGACAGGACCTGAGGCTGCTCTTCGAGGCCCTTCTCAACATGTACGAGCATGACCGATCATCCAGTAAGGGTATCATGACCGTGCGTCAGCCGGTTTACGTGTTCAAGCATGTCGGAACAGACACAAACGCCGACCAGCGAAAACGCCAGGCGATGCTCGGCTGCGCGCCTGCCCAAGTGCTTTTTGAGGAGGTCGTCGAGATCAAGAAGACCGATGGAACCGCAGCCCCGCGTAAGTTCAGTGACTACGTCGTGACGGTCCATCGCGACAAAGTGCCCAAGGGCGTCGAACTCCTTGAGTTGCCGCGCGATATGGACAAGCTCTGAGATCGGCCCTACTCATGTTCACCGACTCGGACCTGTTGCCGATTTCGGCGTTGCAGCACCTGGTGTTCTGCCCGCGGCAGTGCATGTTGATTCATCTGGAGCAGGCGTGGGCGGAGAACCGGTGGACGGCCGAGGGGCGGGTGCTGCACGAGCGGGTACACGAGCGGCAATCGGGGACCGAGCAGGGAATCCCCGTCGCCCGCGGGCTGCGGCTGGTGTCGTATCGGCTGGGGCTGTCGGGGATGGCGGATTTTGTGGAGTACCACCCGGCGGGCGACCCCCCTCGGTCCCCCCTTGCGAAGGGGGGAAGGGATTCAGACCCCCCTGTATCCCCCCTTGGCAAGGGGGGAAGCGATCCAGACCCCCCTGTGTCCCCGCTTGTGAAGGGGGGAAGCGGGGTTGAGCTTCCTGGCCGTGTCGGGCGCTGGGTGCCGTTCCCCGTTGAGTACAAACGCGGGCGGCCCAAGGCCCACGACGCGGACGCCGTGCAACTGTGTGCCCAGGCCCTTTGCCTGGAGGAAATGCTCCAGACGGCCGTGCCGGCCGGGGCGCTTTTCTATGGAGCGACGCGACGGCGAGTGCCGATCGCGTTCGGGGCGGCACTGCGAGGCAGGGTCGAGCAGCTCGCCGCCCGTTTGCATGAACTGTTCGACTCGGGAATCACCCCGCCGCCCGAGCCCGGGCCCAAGTGCAAGCACTGCTCGCTGCAGGATGAGTGCCTGCCCGAACGGCCGGCCTCGGCGGCAGCGTTCGTCAAGCGGATGATGAAAGAAGCGTCGGCCGGAACGCTCGACCCGGAATCGCCTCCGGGTCGGGCACCCTCGCGGAATCCGTTCCGCACTTGAGTATGGGAATGGGGATGGAATCCCCACGTGGAAGGCCCCAGAAAGGATTCTGGGGCCAGCAAAGGCACTGGCAGGCAAGCTGCCAGTGGCACCCGCTTCAATCGTCAGGGAAGCGTCGTCCGTGCCGGACAAAGGAGCAGACCCGTGAAAAGGCACGACAACACCCTCTACGTGACCACGCAGAAGTCGTACCTCGCGCGGGAGGGGCGAAACATCCTTGTTCGTGTTGAAGGCGAGACGCGCCTTCGGCTGCCGGTTCACACCGTCGGGGGCATCGTGTGCTTCGGCAACGTGATGTGCAGCCCGTTCGTGCTGGGTCTGTGCGGGAGCGAAGGGGTGCAGGTCTCGTTCCTGACCGAGAACGGGCGATTCCTCGCTCGCGTCCACGGCCCGCGATCGGGCAACATCCTGCTTCGCCGCGCCCAGCACCGCGCGTCCACAGACCCGGCGATGGCGGGCGCTCTCGCACGGGCGGTCATCGCCGCCAAGATCGCCAACTGCCGTACGGTGCTTCAGCGGGCACAGCGCGACCATGCCGAAGAACTCACCGAAAACGGCCACCTCGAAACCGCCGTCATCCGCCTGGGCAGGCTCATAGAGGAACTGGCCCAACCGCTTGCCCTCGATGCCGTCCGCGGCGTTGAAGGCGAAGCGGCGGCGGTGTACTTCTCGGTGTTTGATCGGCTGATCGTCGCGCAGAAAGAGGGGTTCTTTTTGCGCGACCGCAACCGCCGGCCGCCCCGGGACAACATGAACGCGCTGCTGTCGTTCATCTATGCGATCCTGACCAACGACGTGCTGTCGGCCTGCGAGAGCGTCGGGCTTGACTCTCAGATGGGTTTCCTTCACGCAGACCGGCCGGGCCGGCCGTCGCTGGCACTTGATCTGGTCGAGGAGTTCCGGCCGGTCGTGGCGGATCGACTGGCCCTGTCGCTGGTGAATCGCCAGCAGGTGACGGCCGGTGGCTTCAAACAGACCGAGTCGGGGGCGGTGCAGATGAGTGACGAAACCCGCAAAGCGGTGCTGGTCGCCTATCAGAAACGGAAGGCGGAGGAAATCACCCACCCGTTTCTCCGGGAGAAGATGACCTTCGGGCTGCTGTTCCACGTTCAAGCCCGACTGCTGGCCCGGTGGCTTCGCGGTGACCTGGACGCGTACCCGCCGTTTTTCTGGAAATAGAGCACTGAGGGATATGGGCGATGCTTGTGCTGGTGACATACGACGTGAGCACGGAGACGGCCGAGGGCCGCAGACGGCTCCGCCAGGTAGCCAAGGTGTGTCAGGATTTCGGGCAGCGGGTGCAGAACTCGGTGTTCGAATGTCTGGTGGATCCGGCCCAGTGGGTGAGTCTTAAGGCGGCGCTGGAGGGTATCATCGACGGCGAGTCCGACAGTCTTCGGTACTACTTCCTCGGCAAGAACTGGCAACGGAGGGTCGAGCACGCGGGGGCCAAGCCGACGTACGACCCGCAAGGCCCTCTCATTGTCTGAAAGCCTCCGCGAACCTCTATCGCGGGTGGTTTCGCTGGGAGGCTCGCGGACAGTGATAAGTTGCTCTTTGACAAGTGGATACGGAACCTGTGTAGCATCGCGCGCGACGCAGGTTCGTAGATCTCGCTGAGGTTCGCGGATAGTTGCTTATGGGAGTTTCGCGGGCCAAGAGTTAGAATACCGGCCGTCGCCCCCCCCGTGGGGGCGTGGATTGAAACCTCGGCGGTGCTGGCCGAGTTGTAGACCGTGGCCGGTCGCCCCCCCCGTGGGGGCGTGGATTGAAACGAGATCTGGGCGTGCAATGTGCCGGGCGAGAAGACGTCGCCCCCCCCGTGGGGGCGTGGATTGAAACACCATGGCCCGAGTCGGCGATCAGAACATCCTGGTCGCCCCCCCCGTGGGGGCGTGGATTGAAACGACGTCGACCTGGTGGTCGCCGACAAGGGCGACAAGTCGCCCCCCCCGTGGGGGCGTGGATTGAAACCTCCAAGGGCGCGCCCCATTGCGCGCCGGTCGGAGTCGCCCCCCCCGTGGGGGCGTGGATTGAAACAAGACTGCCGCCCGCGCGATGGGGGAGGAGTGCTAGTCGCCCCCCCCGTGGGGGCGTGGATTGAAACGCTTTTCAAGCGTACCCGTCCCGGCCAAATCCAGTCGCCCCCCCCGTGGGGGCGTGGATTGAAACTATGAGGGCACAATGATGACGAAACAGACAATCCGTCGCCCCCCCCGTGGGGGCGTGGATTGAAACTTTTCAACCATGCGGGCATCGTGCCTGCGGAGGCGTCGCCCCCCCCGTGGGGGCGTGGATTGAAACAACGGCCGCAAAAATGGCTGTCAAGCGCAATCGTCGCCCCCCCCGTGGGGGCGTGGATTGAAACGACATACCAATTACGGCGAATACATACCAATTACGTCGCCCCCCCCGTGGGGGCGTGGATTGAAACAATTCTGCCAGCCTGACGCGGTGCCGATCCCCGTGTCGCCCCCCCCGTGGGGGCGTGGATTGAAACCATTCAGGACGGCCTCCGCAGGCACGATGCCCGCGTCGCCCCCCCCGTGGGGGCGTGGATTGAAACGGGCTCGAATGCGCCCAGACTGTCGCCGGTCATTGTCGCCCCCCCCGTGGGGGCGTGGATTGAAACCTGCCGCTCGGGTGCGGGACGTACGTCAGGCGGGGTCGCCCCCCCCGTGGGGGCGTGGATTGAAACCGCGGCGCAACCAATATTGCAGGCTGCATCGATGTCGCCCCCCCCGTGGGGGCGTGGATTGAAACAGCGACAAGACGCTGAGTACAACCAAGAGCCCGCCGTCGCCCCCCCCGTGGGGGCGTGGATTGAAACGTTCAGGTCCGGTGGCGCCGCCGGTCGCGGATGCGTCGCCCCCCCCGTGGGGGCGTGGATTGAAACTTCTTCCATTGGATCAAATTGACTTTCCGGAGGAGTCGCCCCCCCCGTGGGGGCGTGGATTGAAACTGAAGTTGATTTATATCTTCAGTATGACTCCGCTGTCGCCCCCCCCGTGGGGGCGTGGATTGAAACCCTCTTGGCTGTCAGCCGGATCCTGCCTCACTGTCGCCCCCCCCGTGGGGGCGTGGATTGAAACGAAAAGCGCATGGCCGACGTGCAAGAGCGGACCGGGTCGCCCCCCCCGTGGGGGCGTGGATTGAAACCCATAAGTACATGAAGTGCCCACACCGGGCGTGCGGTCGCCCCCCCCGTGGGGGCGTGGATTGAAACCACAGGTTGCCCCGATTACGCCTCCGCCTCCGCGTCGCCCCCCCCGTGGGGGCGTGGATTGAAACTTAGGGGGTAGTCAATCCCTGCACCCGCCGCCGACGTCGCCCCCCCCGTGGGGGCGTGGATTGAAACTCCTGGTTCAGCTCCCATTGATCGTACTCGACCGGTCGCCCCCCCCGTGGGGGCGTGGATTGAAACTGACGACGGACGAATTTCTGCACCGCGTGACTGGCGTCGCCCCCCCCGTGGGGGCGTGGATTGAAACCATGCGGCGGTCCGCAAGGCCCTGCTGGCGGATGTCGCCCCCCCCGTGGGGGCGTGGATTGAAACTGCCAGAACTGCCCGTCGTGTGACGGGCTCATGTCGCCCCCCCCGTGGGGGCGTGGATTGAAACTCGGCTGTCGCCGGTTTGATCGCTCATACCCGCCGTCGCCCCCCCCGTGGGGGCGTGGATTGAAACCCTCCGGCGGGGGGCGCACCCCCCGAGCGTGACGTCGCCCCCCCCGTGGGGGCGTGGATTGAAACAGGGGACGGTCGGCACCTGGTGCCATCCCGACGGTCGCCCCCCCCGTGGGGGCGTGGATTGAAACGAGTTCTTCGGCATCTGGGAGGAGCCGGTCGACGTCGCCCCCCCCGTGGGGGCGTGGATTGAAACAGATCGTGAAATTTGAGGTGACCGGGATCAGCCCGTCGCCCCCCCCGTGGGGGCGTGGATTGAAACCTGAAAGGAGATCCGATGTCAACCGCAGTCGCAAGTCGCCCCCCCCGTGGGGGCGTGGATTGAAACTGGTGCCGGCATCTGTCGGCCCGGAAGTTTCGGGGTCGCCCCCCCCGTGGGGGCGTGGATTGAAACGACTTTGTCGTCGAGCCGGGCACCACTTGGGCGGGTCGCCCCCCCCGTGGGGGCGTGGATTGAAACCTTGAATCGCGATTGGCTCCACCGGCTGTCGGCCGTCGCCCCCCCCGTGGGGGCGTGGATTGAAACTCGATGACGACTGGTGCACACTGGGTCGGTGCAGGTCGCCCCCCCCGTGGGGGCGTGGATTGAAACGAGCATAAGTCAAGGGGTGCGAGCGGAAAAACCGTCGCCCCCCCCGTGGGGGCGTGGATTGAAACCGTCACCGCCCCGTGCCCCCCCAGGCCGGTTGGCGTCGCCCCCCCCGTGGGGGCGTGGATTGAAACTTTCTGGCGTCATGAAGGCCAGCGAATGGATCAGTCGCCCCCCCCGTGGGGGCGTGGATTGAAACCATCGTGCCGCGGATCGATGCCCGCAACGTCGAGTCGCCCCCCCCGTGGGGGCGTGGATTGAAACTGCCGGTCGGCGTTTTCCAGCACCATGACCTCGAGTCGCCCCCCCCGTGGGGGCGTGGATTGAAACCTCGATGCCGTCCGGCTGAACGCCTCCCATGGCGTCGCCCCCCCCGTGGGGGCGTGGATTGAAACTTCGCTTGCACGGGGGGCGGGTCGGAGATATATTGTCGCCCCCCCCGTGGGGGCGTGGATTGAAACTTGGCCACCAGGTCGATGGTCGCGCTGACCGTGCGTCGCCCCCCCCGTGGGGGCGTGGATTGAAACACGGGCAAGACGCTCAAGGAGACGGTGATCGGGCGTCGCCCCCCCCGTGGGGGCGTGGATTGAAACGACCCGCTCGCCTTCGCGAAGGCCGACAAGCGCGGTCGCCCCCCCCGTGGGGGCGTGGATTGAAACGCAATAGTCGGAGTGAGATGGAGTCTCCTGGCGGTCGCCCCCCCCGTGGGGGCGTGGATTGAAACATGATTTTCCCTTTCGTCTCTCCCCCGGTAACCGCCGTCGCCCCCCCCGTGGGGGCGTGGATTGAAACGGGCAGCGGTGTAATCGGCAAGCCCTCCGAGCGTGGTCGCCCCCCCCGTGGGGGCGTGGATTGAAACTCATCGCATAGCCTCCATTTGGGGGAACACAGGGTCGCCCCCCCCGTGGGGGCGTGGATTGAAACTCCTCAAAAAAAGAATGTTCGTCGGTCAAAAAACAGTCGCCCCCCCCGTGGGGGCGTGGATTGAAACAATGTCGTCCCCCAGAATGCGGATCGGCGGCAGGGTCGCCCCCCCCGTGGGGGCGTGGATTGAAACCGTCTTACTGGTGAAAGGTGGTTGTCATGTTTAGTCGCCCCCCCCGTGGGGGCGTGGATTGAAACGGCCCGGGTACCGGCCAGAGTTCGATGACCAGCGTCGCCCCCCCCGTGGGGGCGTGGATTGAAACTATTTCTCGGCGGCCCACGTCAGCGGAGACAGCGTCGCCCCCCCCGTGGGGGCGTGGATTGAAACACCGCGGCGACGGCGGACGGAACCGAGACGATCGTCGTCGCCCCCCCCGTGGGGGCGTGGATTGAAACTGACCGATCAGATCCCCGCCGAACAGGTGGGGCGTCGCCCCCCCCGTGGGGGCGTGGATTGAAACCTGACCTACGAGCAGATCGCGGCCTGTCAGGAGTCGCCCCCCCCGTGGGGGCGTGGATTGAAACGCCCTCGGCATCCTTGATCACCCGTCCGGATACCGTCGCCCCCCCCGTGGGGGCGTGGATTGAAACTGGTTCTCCCCTTCCCGCGGCGCCCGAGACAACGTCGCCCCCCCCGTGGGGGCGTGGATTGAAACCTGAGAGGACTGCGAGAGGCACGGGCGGCCTCCGTCGCCCCCCCCGTGGGGGCGTGGATTGAAACTCCCCGACGTGCTGCCACACGAAGCGGAGAAGCCGTCGCCCCCCCCGTGGGGGCGTGGATTGAAACAGCTTAACCTGCTCGCCGCGGCCCAAGTGCCGGGGTCGCCCCCCCCGTGGGGGCGTGGATTGAAACACCAGGGTCGGCACAACCCTGAACTCCGGGCCCAAGTCGCCCCCCCCGTGGGGGCGTGGATTGAAACTTCGCAGCAGTCTGCAGGCATGGGGCGAGCAGGAGTCGCCCCCCCCGTGGGGGCGTGGATTGAAACTGCAGGCTTGCCAGACCGTCGATGTCTCAGGCTCGTCGCCCCCCCCGTGGGGGCGTGGATTGAAACAGGGGACGGTCGGCACCTGGTGCCATCCCGACGTCGCCCCCCCCGTGGGGGCGTGGATTGAAACACACTGGCCAGCGTGGCGGTGAAGAACGTCGGCGTCGCCCCCCCCGTGGGGGCGTGGATTGAAACTTCGACCGGCTGCAAAGCGTGCCGACGGTCTATCGTCGCCCCCCCCGTGGGGGCGTGGATTGAAACTGGACATGAAGAAGTTGAGTGACAAGGCGCGGCAGGTCGCCCCCCCCGTGGGGGCGTGGATTGAAACTCCGGTCTCTCACACCGGCTGGCCGGCGGAAACCGTCGCCCCCCCCGTGGGGGCGTGGATTGAAACGTGGGTCAAGTGGCGGATCGGAGCCAACCTGTCGTCGCCCCCCCCGTGGGGGCGTGGATTGAAACTGGAACACCTCCGCCGAGCAGTGATTGCTGGGTGTCGCCCCCCCCGTGGGGGCGTGGATTGAAACGAGGGCGGCAAGCGGCCGGCGATGGCCTGCGATGGTCGCCCCCCCCGTGGGGGCGTGGATTGAAACAACCACCATCGCCGAGGCCGCGGGCGAGAGCCGTAGTCGCCCCCCCCGTGGGGGCGTGGATTGAAACCTCAAGCTAACCGTCGGGGGTTTATCTGGTTTACGTCGCCCCCCCCGTGGGGGCGTGGATTGAAACCCGGCTCGGCACGGTGTCGCCGCCCCGTGGTTTGACGTCGCCCCCCCCGTGGGGGCGTGGATTGAAACGACGCTGATCCGGCCTACTGTCGTGCCAGGTGTGTCGCCCCCCCCGTGGGGGCGTGGATTGAAACGTGGCCCTGCGGCTGCCGGTTATGTGGCACGGCGTCGCCCCCCCCGTGGGGGCGTGGATTGAAACTTCCCCCCCCCCCCCTGGAAAACCCCCCCCGGCCCCCCCCCCCAGGGGGGCGGGTGTGAAAGGCGCTCGGCCCCTTGGTTCGGCTGCCGAACAGGATGGGCCCCCCCCCCGGGGGGGGGGGACGGAAAACAGCGGGCGGGCGGTGCGGTGGAGGACGAGGCCGGCACCGCCCCCGTGGGGGG
>CAZPIO010000025.1:2100-64489 GCA_964586235.1 uncultured Planctomycetales bacterium | reverse complement strand
ACGGCCGAGATCGTTTCGGATCATGTCCACGATCATGGCGTTCTCGGCGCGGTCCTTGCTGGACTCAACCAGTCGTCGGGCCTGCTGCTGGTCTTCGGCCCACCAGCGACCCCGAGGCGCGGTTCCCTTCATCGGGCGACCCACGATGCGACACCCCTGCAGTTGGAAGAAGAGTTCCGGCGACAGCGAGCAGATTCTGTAACGGCCGAGATCGAGATACGCGGCGTAGGGTACCGGCTGGGCCCGGTACAGCAGGCGGAACAGAGCGTATGGATCCATTGGCACACGCGACCGGAGCCGCTGGGTCAGGTTCACCTGGTAGGTGTGCCCGGCGGCAATGTAGTCTTTTATCCTGCCGACCGCGAGCCGGTATGCTTGCTCGTCAAGCTCGGGCTGCCAGACGGGCGCGCCCGGGGTGGTGGGTGCGGGTACGGGCAGGGTCTGGACGATTTCCGGCTGACTGTAAATCCCGAACCACAGCAGCGGCAGATTCGCGGGCGGATGCGCGGCCAATGCGTCGTCAAAAGCGGGTGCCGCCTCGTAGCAGATGAAACCAGCCGCATGATACCCCCGGGCGACGGCGTTTTCGATCTCTGCCAGGTGAGGCAGAACCTCATCGAGCCTTGACGTCTGCACAACCGCTACCGGCGAGTGAAACAGCCGCCAGCAACCAGGGCTGTCGCCGCCCGGCGATCGCATCAACACCGACTGAGTGAGGTGGTCCGTAGCGGCTTTCATGTCGAGCTGTACCTCCGCCCTGGAGCGGCGAGCAGCAATCTCCGATCAACGGCCAGGCGCCCACCTGCGTCAAGCGCGGTACTATACGGACCTGCCGAAATCATGCCAAGTTGAAACGTGAGCGTTCCGCGGTTAACCGAATCCGTTCCGAAATGCAGCTTGCGTCCCGGACTTTTCACGGCCGTATCCCTGCCGCATAATGATGCCCACACCCGGGCGCCGGATCGATCGCGGCGAGAGGAGCGTTCGTCACGCCGCGAGCGACCGGAGGCCCCGGAGGAGAGTGCCATGCAGAACTTGTGTTCACGCCGTCAGATACTCACGGCCGCCGCAGGCATGTCCGCGTCCGCGATCGCCGCGAAAGTCGGCCGCGCTGCCGATGCTCCCATCGCCAGGGAGTCCGACAAGGCCCGGCCGCCGTCGCCCAAGCGGTTCAAGATCAGCCTCGCCGGATACTCATTCCGCCAGTATCTCGACCAGGAGGGCAAGCCCGGCAAGATGTCGCTGTTTGACCTGGTCGACCTGTGCGTGCAGCTCGGGATCGACGCCATCGAGCCGACCTCCTATTACTTCCTCAAGACCGACGACGAGTATCTCAACACCCTGAAGCGCAAGGTGTTCCTCGCCGGCCTGGAGATCAGCGGCACGCCCATCCGGAACAACTTCTGCCTTCCGCCCGGGCCGGAATTGGACAAGGAACTCGCTCACGTGCGGAAGTGGGTGGACATCTGCGCCAAGCTGGGCTCGCCTGTCAGCCGGATATTCGCGGGCAAGGCGCTGGCCGGCGCCGGCCGCGAGAAGGACTTCGAAAACGCCGTCGCGGGGATGAAAAAGGCCTGCGAATACGCCGGCGCAAAGGGCGTCTTCCTGGCCATCGAGAACCACGGCTACCTGACCGAGACGGCCGACGCGGTGATCCGGATCCTCGATGCGGTCAAGAGCGACTGGCTGGGCCTGAACCTCGACACCGGCAACTTCGTCGAGAAACCGTACGAGAACATTGCCAAGGCCGCTCCCCATGCCATCGTCTGCCAGTTCAAGACCGAGGTGGTCAAGATTGACCGCACCAGGCAGCGCGAGCCCGCCGACTTCGCTCGTATATTCAAGATCCTCCGCGAGGCCAGGTACCGCGGTTACGCCACCCTCGAATACGAAGGCGCCGACCCGCACAAGGAAGTGCCGATCTACATCGCCAGAATGCAGGAACTGGCGGGGTAAGCTGCCGAACCGACCACTTGGCCGGACGGCTTCGCAGCCGACGCTGTCGCCCGCGCATCGGGAGAAGCTGAGGTGGAGAGAGGCATAACCTTGCCAACCGGTTTCGAGTATACTGTTGCAGATGAGATGGCATAATGGTCAGCGCATATAGAGAGATTGTGACAATCCAGCAGGGCGGACGTATCGAGGTCGTCTCCGACCAGTTGCCTGTCGGGCGCCAGGCCGAAGCTATCGTTCTTGTCGGCCAGGAATCCCAAGACAAATCGAAAGTGTCTCTATTCGGCTCTGGCAAGGGCTCTTTCGGCACACCGCAGAAAGCAGATGCCTTTTTGCGTCGGGAGCCGGACGCACGCATGGGAGAGGTGACGTCCCAGCTTGGCAGACGAACATAAATCGGCACCAATGTCGTCGTCTATGCAGTCGAAGGATACGCCGAGCACGAGACCGTTATTCGCAAGCTCCTCGGAGCACTGGACCAAGGCACACTATCCGCATCCACAAGTGAGCTGACTCTGGCCGAGGTGCTGGCCAAGCCGAAACAGGACAAAAACGCGGCCGTGGTGCATGCGTACCTCGATTTCCTGTAACCCTCAGCTGCCCTGACGCTTGCCCCGATCACTCAGGCGATTCTGATCGAGACCGCCGAGGTCCGTGCGACGACAGGCCTGAAATTGCCTGACGCAATACACGTCGCCACGGCTTTGGCGGCGCAGTGCGATACGCTGCAAACGAATTATCGCTCAGTCCGAGGCACGCGGGGCATATCGGCCAGATTGCTGTCCGATGTCGAGTGAAGATGATCGTCTTTTCGCGCGTGCTGGCTTTGTCGTCCGGCCTCCGCCGGACATGATTCACTGATGTTCATTGATCGCTTCCTCAGAACCACGGATCGGGAACGCTGCCGGTAATCAGACCGGAACCGCCGTAGCCGCCGCTACTTCCGCTGCCCAGTATGATTCCGCCGCCAGCCGACCCGCTACCTACCATATCGTCAAAGCTGTCTGGGCTGTATCCACATTGCGGAAGGTCCCGCCTCCGTATTTTTTCGGGAAGACCTCTATAGTTCGATGGGGAACCATCCACCGAGGAGGGCATACACACGAGCCCAGCGAACGGATTGATCCAGGTGTCAAGGTACGCATCTTCGGCAGCGTTCGCCTTGGTGGTGAGGTCGTAGTACAACTGGGTCTTCTCTCCGGGTAGCAGGAGATCCTGGGCCAATAGGGCCCCGTGATGAAGGCCCCTGAGAGCTAGGTAAACCTTAGCCGTGTTTGAGTAGTAGACAGGACGGTCTGGTACGGGAATAGGCTGGTGCTTGTTGACCTTTGACCTCATCTTGGGCTGCCCGAGGCGGCGCAGTTTACCTCCTTCATCGTGGACAAAGACGCCAGCCGGGCTTGTCACACCCCACATCCCCGTTGGGTCTACCGCATTCACCGGGTTGTTGAGAACGTACGTGTACAGGTTGGGTCCGTCATCATAAGCCATCGGGTCGGTCTGCGTGAACCGCCCAAGCTCGGGGCTGTAGGCCCGGGCCCTGTAATGGTAAAGCCCGGTTTCGGAGTCACGGTGCTGGCCGGTGAACAACCATGGGTTGCCAACCGTTCCGGGGTTTGCCACCTGACCGTAGGCATCGTACTCGTACCGCTCGGCCAGACCACCGGTGCTGTTGCTCAAGGCGATCACACTGCCCAGCGAGTCCTCGTGGTAGTAGTAGGGGTTGAACGTCGAGCCCCCCGGCAGGTCGAACACGTCCATCCGCACGGGGGCACCTTGCCCCAACTCGTGGATGTACCGTCGGACAAGCTGGCCCGACCCGTTGTATTCGGCGACAAGCTTGGAGCCGTCGTAGAGAAAGCGGGCGGTTGTACCATCCACGGTGGCCGCCACACGCAGGTCGCGGGCGTCGTACGTGTACGCAGCGGTGTGGCTCGGCGTGGTCGCCGAGACCAGCCGGTTCTCCGGGTCGTACCCGTACGTGTTCACGCCGTCGCTGGTAAGGTTGCCGGAGCCGTCGTAACCAAAGGCTGTCCCACCAACGTTCGTGTACTGGTTCAGGTTGTTCGGCGTGTAGGTCGTGGTGAAAGCGCCCAACATGGAGGTCCGGTTGCCGGTTGCGTCGTAGTTGAACACCGTATCCTGGATCGCCGGGTAATCCACCGCCGTCACCTGATAGATCGCATCGTAAGTGTAAGCCGTCGTTGCCCCGTTCAACGTCTGCGTCAGCCGGTTGCCCACCGCGTCATGGGTGTAACCGAAGGTCAGCGATTCCGCATGAAGCTGGTGCACGCAGCTGGTCATCCGATCAGCGTCATCCTGTGTGAAAGTGGCCCTCGTTCCGTTAGCTGGGTCAGCCTGCACCCGGCGGGAGAGGGCGTCGTACTGGTACGTCACGACGGCAGGCGGCCGAGGGCTGGAACCGCTGTAGCTGCACTGCCATATGCCGAAGTCGTTCTGGTCAACATCGTTGTCGCTGTCCAAGTCGGCCTTATCACAGGCTGGAACGTCAGTGCGCGGCACGCCCGGACCGGTTGCACAGCCCTCAAAGGCCGCCAGGTCGTCAGCATCCACGTCGCGGTCCCGGTCAAAGTCACCGGGGAGAATGGGGAACTGCTCTCGCATGACGGTCAGCCGATTCATGGCGTCGTACTCGTAAGTCAGCCAGGAACCATCGGGATAGGTGAGGCGGGTGCGATTGCCGGCCAGGTCGTACTCATACGCAAGGGACCTGCCCGCGGCATCGGTCACCTGCCGCAGACGTCCGAGGGTGTCGTACTCGTTGGTGATCGTGCCCGTCGAATCCGTCATGGTCAGCGGCCGTCCGACCAGATCGTAAATGTACGTGACCGTGCTGTAGTCCGGTCGACTCCGTGTGGACCGGCGATTGAGGGCGTCATACGTGTACCCGATATTCTGATTGCGGCGGTTTTTGACCTGTGTCAGGTTGCCTGCCGCATCATACGTTCTCACCTCGGTGGTGCCGTCGGGATATGTCGTCGTGGCCAGACGTTCGAAGCCGTCGTAAGCAAACGTCGTCGTGTTTCCGTTCGGATCCTTGAAACTGTTGAGGTTCCCGTTGGCGTCGTAACCGCGATCGATGACGTGGTTCTGGGCGTCAATCGTCTTGTACAGCAGGTTCCGCTCGTCGTAGACGCTCGTCGTGATGTGGTGTTCCGCATCCTCGACTGCGATCACATTCTCGTTGGCGTCATAAGTGTAGCTCGTCACGTGACCCACGTCGTCCGTCTTGGTCGCCACCTTGTTGAGGACGGTGTACGCATACGTCGTTGTCTGCCAGCCATCGGCTGCCGCTGGGTTCTGCCGCTCGACCTTGATCCGGTTGCCGTTAGCGTCATACCTATACCGGGTGACATAGCCCAACGGCGAGGTCTCCTGGGTGAGCTGGTTCTGGGCGTTGTAGGCAAAGGTGGTAGTATGGCCGTTCGGGTCCTTGACGCTCGTCCGGTTGCCGACGGCGTCGTACGCGTACTCGGTGACCTGCTGGGGCGTACCGCCGTAGTTGTAGGTCTGGTTGATCAGATAGCCGGTGGTCGCGTCATAGTCATACCGGGTGATCCTCCCGTCCGGCTCGGTCCGGATCAGAATCTGGCCAAAGCTGTTGTAGGTGAAGGTGGTGACCGGTGTCTGGCCGGCGACTGTCGGCCGTGTCAGTGTGAGCAAATCGCCGTTGGTCGGGTCGTGCGTACCGGTAGTCACCGTGCTGCGTGGGTCAGTGAGCGTTTGGACCCGGCTGTAGGTGGGGTTGTAGCTGTAGCTTGTGACGGCGTTCGGCTGGCCGGAAACGGGCGCGGCGATGCGCGCCCGGGTCAACAGGTTGCCCTTCCCGTCATACATGAACTTCTCCCTGTTCCCACGGGGGGCAACGGTCTCGATAAGCTCCGCGCTGCCGTTGTAGCTGGAGGTTGTGGTGTACGAGGCCGGGTCGCCTGGCCGGATGCCCTGGGTGAAGACCTCCTCGATAGCGGCGTTGCCCGCAGTGTTGTGCGTCGTCCGCCTCTGTATGCCCCGGCCATCCGTAACCACTGTCTGCATTGCCTGAGCGTCGTAGGTGAAGGTGTACACATTCTCGCCGTGACCTTGCTGCATCACCCGCCCCAGGCTGTCGTACTGGTTGGTGAGGTGTACCTGCCCCTTGGCATCGGTAATGGAGACGATTCGATGGTTTTCGTAGGCGTAGTGCGTTGTTGTTCCGGCGGGGAATTCCGGCGTCGCCGGTTCGGTGACGGCCAGCAGGTCGTCGGCGGCAGGGTCGTACGCAAGAGTCCACGTTCGACCGGCGAAATCGGTGATCCCGGCCAGCAGCCCCTTGGCATTGTAGGTGAAGTTGACTTGCCGGCCGGTGGCATCGGTCAGTCGTGTCGGCGGGGCCTCGGCGCTGGGCCGCGTGAAAGTCAGGGTATTGCCGTTGCGATCGACGATTGCGGTCAGGTCGCCGTAGGTGTTGAACTCGTGTCTCGTCTGATGCTTGTCGGTAAGCGTGTACGTGTTGTTCGGGTTCTTAACCAGCGTGTCGTAACGACCCGCAGGTGTAACGTAGCCCGAACCGCCGAGCGCGTACAACTGGGTGCTGTTGTCATCGGTCCGAAGCAACACATCACCCGTCGGCACGATCCTGAGGCGCACTCCCAGATTGCTTTCCCAGCCGTAACCAAGAAAGCCCTTCATCTGGCTGCTGTGGCTGCGATACGTCGCAACGACGCGGATCGGCTGCCCTCGTGCCGGGATATCGATGAGCGGGACGGTGGTGGCAAACTCTCCGGAGTGCGTATAGACAGGCTCGCCGCCGGCGACGGCCGGGTTGTTCTCGGGGCGGGATGCGAAGGGGTAGACGGTGCCCGGTTCTCCGTTTGTGTAACCGCGTCCGCCCAGGGCGAAGAGGTTCTGAACAATCTTTCCAGAGGCCAGCGAGGTGTGAATCGCGATCCTCCCCCCGCCGCCGCCACCGCCAGCCGTGGTCGGAACCGTGCTCCCGCTGCCGCCTCGCGCGGAGATGATGCCTTCACCCGTGAGTGTTCCAGCGCTGACGTAGATGCTGCCGCCGGCCCCTCCGCCGCCGTTGCAGGTCGCATCGCTGCCCGAAAAGCCGTCGGCCGAAACCCACCCGTTGACCGTGAGGGTGCCGTCAACAGTCAGACGAATGGTCCCCCCGCCTGCGCCGGGTGTGCTGCCCGGTGTACAGCCGCCTCCACCGCTACCGGGTTCGACCGGCTCGGCCACGGAACCGTACGCGGCGCCGCCGGCGGCGCCGCCGGCGCCCCCCTTGCCACCGTGTCCGCCGCCGCCGCCGCAGTGGCAGACAAAGTTTGCCTGACCGGCCCCCGGGCCGTTGCCCGCCGTATAACCCCTGCCGTCCACCTGCATTACTCCCTGCTCGTCGATCGTAGCGTTCTCCGAGACGGTCAGGTCGAGCCCGGTGGCGGCACCGGACTGGCTGAGAAGCCCACCGGAGTGAATGTGCAAACCGCTCAGGGCAGCCGACCGGTTGAGGTAGAGTCTGCCGTCCGGAAGGATTTCGGCAGCGGCAGAGTGAAGATCGCCGTCGCCCTCCAGGGTGATCGTTGCATAGGTGGAGACCGCGATTGCGGACGTGACGTTAAGAACCACCGATGGGGGGATTTCAAATTGGGCGCCGTAGATCGCCTCCACCGAGTCGAATGTATGCGAACCGGAAGGAAGCGGCGTTGTGGCGCCGTTGGCGCCCCAGTTGTCAACCGAGAGTAAGCCGTTGGCTTCGGTCGGCAGCTTACGGAAGATCGTCCCGGCTCCACCGGTCATGATGTTTCCGCCACCACGCGCGGTGACAATGCCGCTGAAAGTGTCGTACGTAGTATCGAGAGCAAGTCGCCCGCCGCCGCCCCCGTAGCCGGAGCTTCCGCCTCCGTTGGCGGAAATCGTGCCGTTACCCACCAGCGTGTTCGCCGAAATCCACAGGCTGCCACCGGCACCGCCGCCCGCATAACAGGTCCCGCCGTCACCGTTGGCCCCGTCCGCCGACACTCGGCCGTCGACCAGCAGCGTCCCGCCCACCGTCAACCGGATGGCTCCGCCGCCGGCGCCAACCGTGCTGCCGGGGCCGCAGCCCGCACCACCGCTGCCGAGCTCCGTTGGTTGCGCGATCGACCCGTAGACGCCGCCACCTCCGGCACCCTCCCCGCCGTGGCCGCCGCCGGAGCTGCCCGTCCCGGCGCCTGGACCGGTCTCGGAACCGTAGCCCTTGCCGTCGGCATGGATCGCCGATCCGGGATGAATGATCAGATCACGGGAAACGGCCAGGTTACAGCCAGCGGTACCAGCAGAATGCGTCACGACACCGTTGTTCGTAACGGTCAGCGTTGCGAGGGTATGTGAGCCGTCAACAGTTAGTGTGCAACCATTGACCGTAAGCTCTTTGCACTCGTAGGTAGTGTCGCCGGGTGCGATCACCGTGTTCGCTGTCAGAACCACTTGTCCACTTGCCGGAATCCATTGTGCCCAATAGGCGGATACAGTCTCTCCCCCGCAAAGGAACCGTCCACCTGCATACAGGTTGCCGTTCTCGGCCACCAGAGCAAGGACGCGGTCATTCAACCCCATGCCCAGCGCCGACCAAGCCTGCGAGAATGGGTCCCAGCAGGCGACGCGGTTGGCGGTTGCTCCACCCGCGGTGGTAAAAGAGCCGCCTGCGTACAGCTTCCCGTTCAAAGCTGTCAGGGCGTAGACAGTATCGTTCATTCCCGATCCCAGGACCGACCAGGCTTGTGCAGCCGGGTCCCAGCAGGCAACGCGGTCGGCGGTTGCACCGCCCGCGGTGGTAAAGGAGCCACCTGCATGCAGCTTCCCGTTCAGGACCGCCAGGGTCTGCACGGTGCCGTTCAATCCTGAACCCAGAGCGAACCAAGCTTGTGTGGATGGATCCCAGCAGGCAACGCGGTTGGCGGCTGCACCACCGGCCGTAATGAAGTCACCGCCCGCGTACAGCTTGCCGTTCAGGACCGTCAGCGCGTACAGGTTGCCACTACTCACGCCCGATCCCAAAGGCGACCATGCTTGCGTGGCGGGGTCCCAGCAAGCAACGCGGCTGGCGGCTGCGCCACCCGCGGTGGCAAACGAACCGCCCGCGTATAGCTTGCCGTTCAAAGCCGTCAGGGCATAGACACTGTAGTCGTTGATTCCCGATCCCAGGACCGACCAAGCTTGTGTGGCCGGGTCCCAGCAGGCAACGCGGTTGGCGGTTGCACCACCTGCAGTGGTAAAAGCACCACCCAAATACAGCCTTCCGTTCAAGACGGTCAGGGCCTGTACGCGGTTATTCACTCCCGAGCCCAGAGCCGACCAAGTTTGTGTGGATGGGTTCCAGCACCCAACGTGGCTGGCAACTGCGTCACCTGCGGTCGTAAAGTCGCCACCGGCATATAGCATGCCGTTTAAGGCAGTTATGGCGTAGATATAGTTGTTGATCCCTGTTCCCAAGGCTGACCAAGCCTGGGCGGAGGGGTCCCAGGAAGCAACGCGGTTGACGATCGCACCACCCGCAGTAGAAAAGGCGCCGCCCACATAGAGCTTGCCGTTCAGAACGGTCAGGGCAAAGACCGAGCCGTCTATTCCCGACCCGAGGGGTGCCCAAGTCTGTGTGGCCGGGTCCCAGCAGGCAACACGGTTGGCGGTCGCTCCATCCGCGGTGGTAAAGAAACCACCCGCATATAGCTTGCCATCGAGAACAGTGAGGGCCCAGACTTCGTCGTTCACTCCCGAGCCCAAAGCAGACCAAGCCTGGGTTAGTGGATCCCAACAGGAAACGCAGTATGCCCCCACACCCGCCTCGCTAACGTAGAACAAGCCTCCCACGCATATCCTGCCATCCAGGACTGTCAGAGCATTCACCCATCCGCTTGGATTCACACCGGGACCTAAGCTCGACCAAGTCTGCGCAGCCGGATCCCAGCAGGCTACACAGTTGACGATCGCACCACCCGCAGTAGAAAAGGCGCCGCCCACATAGAGCTTGCCGTTCAGAACGGTCAGGGCAAAGACCGAGCCGTCTATTCCCGATCCGAGGGGTGCCCAAGTCTGTGTGGCCGGGTCCCAACAGGCAACACCATCGGCGGTCATCCCACCTGCCCTGCTAAAAGAGCCTCCTACGTACAGCTTTCCGTTCAGGGGGGCAAGAGCCCGCACGCGGCCGTTCAATCCCGTCCCGAGAGCCAACCAAGTCTGCGTGGATGGGTCCCAGCATGCAATACGGTTGGCGTTTGTATGACCCGCGGTGGTGAAGTCGCCGCCCGCGAACAGCTTGCCGTCAAGAACGGCTAGGGCGTAGACAGTGTTGTTCAGTCCCAACCCCAACGCCGACCACGTCTGCGTCGCCGGGTTCCAGCGGGCAACCTTGTTGGCAACCACATTGCCAGCCACGCTGAAGGTTCCACCAACATACACGGTTGGCGTGACCCCATCATCAAATGCGGCTGCCGCCAAGGCCCCACTCGAAAGCCCCCGAAGGCCTTGGCCCGGCACCCAATTCTCACACACGGACGCGACAACGGGCTGGGCCAGGAAAGCCGCGACAATGATGATTCGTCCCACACCCCAAACCGGGTGTTTTGCGTTTCTCATCCTGAACCTCGTTCTCGTCAATACTCTTTCTTTGACCCACCACAACCTTTCACCCGACATGGCAGCCAGGCTCCAGCGTAGGATTTGCGTTGCAGCGCCATAGCCAGCTCCCGACTCAACTGTTACGATGGAGTTATGGCCCCTGAACAGCATCCGCCCTCCAGACTGGATACTACCCGGAACGGAACAAAATGTGCGTAGAGAGGAAACGATGAGAGGGACAGCCGGAGATCAATCACGGATCAGAAGAGAAACCCTGAGAAGGCATCCGTGATCACCGCCGGGCGTACCCGTTCTTCGCTCTCGGCACGGACTCCAGAATAAGTGGTTTTCTGATCGAATACAAGCCTTCTCCGATATGCGAAATCAGCCTTTTGGCCGGTCGGCCGAAACCGCCGCCCGGACGTCGGCGAGGAGCTGGTCGACTTTGAAAGGTTTGTAGAGGACCGCGGAGAGGCCTTCCTTGTTGGCCCGGATGATGCAGTGGTTCGGGTCGTAGCCGAAGCCGGTCATGAAGATGACCGGGCAGCCGGGGCGGGCCTCCTTCACCGCGGCAAAGATCTCGTAACCGCTCTTGCCCGGCATGCGGATGTCGCTGAGCACCAGGTCGTACGAACGGGCGTGGATCATGGAGATGGCCCTGACGCCGTCGCGGGCGGTCTCGACCTCGCAGCCGTACTTGGTCAGCACGTCGTACACCGTCTGGCGGATGATTTCCTCGTCGTCGATAATCAGTACCGACTTGCCGGCCAGGACGGGATCGCGGGCCGGCTGGTCCGGTTTCGCCCCCAACAGGCCGCCGGCCGGCTTGCCCACCTGCCGCACCAGGGCCCGGATCTTGTCCACGTTGTCGACGATGCACTGAAGCCGGTGGCGCAGGTCATCGTGGCCGATGTAATCCTCCATCAGCGCCGTCGCGTCCGAGAGGATGTCGCTCAGCGGCCCACCGACCTCGGAAGAGACGTTGTCGGCGAGGCGGCCGGTGGTGGCGTGCCGCTCGACCACCATCAGGTCGAGAATGTGAAGGGCGATGGCGACGTAACGGCCGAAAATCTCGGCGAACTGCCGGTCCTCCTCGCTGAACGCCCCCGGCGAGTCGCTCTCGATGTTGAAAACGCCGACCACCTTGTCGTGCAGCCACAGCGGCACGGTCAGGGACGATCGCGCGTTACTGATGCCGATGATATACCGCGGGTCCTTCTGCACATCCGGACAGATGTAACTCCGGCCGGTGGCCGCGACGTAGCCGCTGATGCCGTTGTTCTCGGTCGAGGCGTAAATGTCGATCTCCTCGGCCTCCGGGAGCAGCCCCGCACTGAGCACGAGTTCAAGCTTGCCCGTTTTCTCGTCCAGCAGGCGAATGGCGAAGTTGTTGAACTCCAGCAGCTCGCGGGTCGAGCGGATGATCTTGCGTTCGAGCAGGGCCAGTCGCTGGCCGGCGTCCATCTTCGAGAGTTCCTGGGCGTCGAGCCGCACGAGTTCGCGGCCGGCGTGGTCGATGGCATCCATCTTCTGCTGGAGCCGGCGGGCACGAGTCACGTCGCTCACGGACACAACCAGGCGAATCACGTGCCGATCCCGATCCTCGATCGGTGAGATCGCGGCGTCAAAGTACTGGTCGCCGCCGATGACCATGCTGAGGCTTCGGGAACGGCCGGACGACTGGCGGGCCTCGGCGGAGCTGTACATCGCCATGCAGTGCTTGCGGATCCGTTCGATCAGCTCTTCGGGAAGACGCTCGGCCCGTGCGTTGCGCCAGACGATCTCGCCGGCCGGGTCCACGATACAAACAGCCTGCCCGATCACGTCCAGAACGGCCGCCAGTTGGCGGCTGGCGGCAAGCCGCTCGGCAGTCAGAAACTCGGGCGAAGCGCTGACGAACAGGTCGAACCGTTCCTGCTCCAGCGCATTCAGCGTGGATTGGATCGTCGGTTCGACGCGCACCCGCCCGAACTGGCTGAGGCACTCAACGAGCCTGGATGTATCAGCCGAATCAGGCTGAAACACCAGGATTCTGCCCACGCTCGTATCCGCCTGCGTCATCGTTAGAGTCTCTTGACACTCGCCAAGAACCCTACATCGTATCCACCGACGAGTCATTTATCAATTATTGGCATGTCCGCTGACGGCCGGTGCGTCGCAGATTCGGGACATTCAGGCCGAGGCAGTGATCTCCGGCTGCGCAGTTCTCGGACCTTGGCGGGGCAGACCGCGGGCTTGGCATGGGAGGCCGTACGGGATGCGAGTACCCGATCAATGCGCGGGCGGGGTGTCGGAAGCATATTGAGGCACGTCGGAGTAGCCCGTCCTGATGATAGGGGCCAGCCAGCGGGAGACGAAGGATCTTCTCGCCCAGGTCGTGTGCAGACCAACGTGACCGCTGTCGGCCATCTGCGGCGTGAACTCCTGCTGGTGCAGCATGCGATCGTAGAGTTCGTGGCCGGCCCGGTTCATTCCCCAGGGCTTCACGAAACCGACCGCCCCGGCGGCGCGGGCGTGCTTTCCCTCGATGGTGCCGAAAGCGGAAGTGCCGACCTGCAGGAAACCCACGTCGTACTTGGAGTAGTAGTTCCAGATGCCCGACCTTGTGCGAGTCAACGCCCTGCGAAGGTCATAGTCCGGGGCCAATGCCGGGGCCAGGAGGATCGCGCTGTCGACCTTGCGCTCAGGCGGCAGGTGTTCGAGTGTCAGAACCACGATTCCGCCGCCGCCGGAGTGCCCGATCAAAGACACCGGACGGCCGGGAAACCTGTCCTGGTAGTTCTTGATCTTCTCGGCGAGCTTTGCGGCCTCCTTCTTGTTGTGCTCGCTCCACCGGAGGTTCAGCGGCCAGGTGAGCCAGCCCCCTACTGTCCAATCGTATATCTCGAGCGAACCCGGCACGCCTCCGTCGTTGAGACCGAAAGCGATATTCTCGTTGAGGTAGCTCCGCCCCTCGATGCCCGGCAGAATGATGACGTATCCCTTCGACCAACGTTCCGCGGAGCGCAGCTTGGAAGTCGACCGAAGCGGCGCACACCCGACCGCACCCAGGACCGGCAACAGCAGCAGCAAGCGTACGAGCCGGGGGGCGTTCGAGCCGGGCACCGGAGATGGCCGGACAGCGGCACCTCCAACCTGACTAACGCCATCGTTCACGGATTTCTCTCCAAGGGACGCTTTTGCACAAGCGCACCCCACCTGCTCCGGCTTGAGCCACTCGACCGGTGGGGTAATCGCACCGCAGGATGTTATCGTAATGTGTACGATCGGACAAGACCGACTTTGGGCTCCTGTAATCTTTTGAGCAGCAAGGATTTGCCGAGATTACAGCCGGTTCTGAGGAGCCCCCGCGACCGACTCAAGTCGTCCTTTATGCTTGCGTTTATTACCTTCCAGCTTGCGTAACCAGCATCCTACCGCCGGGGTGAACCCGGCGGCTCGCTCTGTTGGGCACTTGGCCAACGCCCCCCGACTGTCACCGCTTATCCCTTGCCCCTCTCATGGGTAAATGAGCGAGTCCGTGTCGCTCCAGGGGGTCTCGAGCCCCGTCGGGGGCGTTCCCTGCACGCGGGGCAGATCGCTGGCGTCGCCGCCGCCGTCGGCCGCCGACCAGCGGGTGTAGATGTTGTCGTTCTTCACCCCAACGGTCGGCTTGGGGAGCCACTCCGCATGGCTATCCGCGAACAGCACCATCTGTCCCTCGCCACCGTGGTTCGGTGAGTTCCAGGGCATCCAGTCGTCCGGCGAGGCATTGGCCGTCAGGTTGGGCGGACCGGGGCTCGGACGGCCGGCCTCCAACGCGGCACCGTAAGGACCCTTGTCGGCGGCCAGCGCCATCCTGGGATCACACTCGGTCGTGGGCCGACCGTGCTTGCCGTACGGAACCTGGTAGCCGTAGCTGACCTCCTGCCATGAGCGGAAATCCCAGTAGTCGGCCGGATTGTCCTCGTTGTTCGGCTGGTCGTTGGCGGATGGGCAGATGAATGATCTCGGACTCGTACCACCGGTTCTGACGAGACACCATAGATTGCGAGTGGTCGACATTTCGGTGTCCTTCTCGGTCGTTTCGCCGGATTTGGGATCGCGCCCATCACCCCGGTGCGTCCCGATCATGCCCGGAGCGTATTTGACCCGCCCCACTTCGTCAGCCTCGGCAGGTGCATGAGCGGCGATCGGCCATTCATCGCTGTTTTCGGTGGCGTAGGTGTAGAACCCTTTACCCATCCCCGAGAGGTTGGCCGCACACCAGGTACCTGGGTTGCGAGGGCGGCGGTCGGTCCTTAACAGAATGACGACGATTACGGCCAGGAGGATGACGACTCCGAGCACAACGAGCACCTCCGGCAGCGTCAGTGCTCGTCGCGGGGTCGAAGGGCACTTTGGGTCGGCGGCGCTCCGATGGGAGTAAAATCGGTTCATGCTGGTCCTCCTTGGAACCGGAAGGATGAACAGCCAGGCGTCATCAGATTCTATTCAGCGGGTCAATGGAAGTACAGCGGAGGTTCGTCCCGCCACGGCGGATCTTCGACATTCGGATTTCGTCATTCGTCATTCATTCGTCATTCGGATTTCGACATTCGGGATTCGTAGTCGTCCGCCATCGCGATCCGCTGCGCCATCGGCGGGTGGTCGCAGAACCAGACCACCTCCCACCACGGCGGGTTGGGGTCGTCGAGGTTGAGGCGGCCGAGCTGCTGGAAGGCAGTGCGGTAGGCGTTGGGGTTGTCGGTCAACCGGAGGGCGTCGCCGTCGCACTGCCGCTCGAAACGGCGGCTGATCGCGTTGGTGACCGGCGAGATGAGCAGCGGGAACAGCGAGGTGATGAGCATCACCTGCGACAGGCCCGCGATGGCCGCCGACCAGTCGGCCGGGACACTGCTGCCGGCATACGGGTTCAGGCGCCACCAGATCAGCGTGACCATCAACGAGCTGACCACCGCCGAAATACCGATCATCTTCCAGATGTGCCCGCGGACGTGATGACCCAGTTCGTGGGCGAACACCACAGCGATCTGGTCGTCATCGAAGGACCCCAGCAGCGTGTCCGAGAGGTACACGCGCCGCGACGAACCCAGTCCGGCCAGCATGGCGTTGGCCTTCTTGGTTTCCTTGCTCATCTGCAAATCGAAGATGCCGGTGATGGTCATGCCCGCCCCACCGGCCAGCTCCCGCAGCCGATCCGACAGGCTCGGCCGTTCCAGCGGTTTGGATGGGTAGAAAAGCGGCAGGATGAGCAGCGGGAACACCTTGGCCAGCATCACGCTGAACAGCATGACCCCGATCCACACCCACACCCCCCACCAACGGCCGGTGTACCACATGGCCGCGTACAGACCGCCCAGGACGATACCGGCGATGACGCCGCCGACCAGCCAGGTCTTCACCTGGAACATCAGCCAGGCCCCCAAGGTCTGATTGCTGAGCCTGAAACGGTGCTCGACGATGAAGCTGCTGTAATAATCCAGCGGGAGCGAAACCAGCACGCTTCCGCCCAGCATCGCCAGCCCGCCGGCCAGCAGGCCCAGCCATCGGGACCCGCCCGGCAGGCCGACCCATTCCATGAAGCTCGGGGCAACAAAGCACCAGATGATCCAGTAGACGAGCGAGATAACGAGATCGGCCAGCAGGACGCGCCGTTTAACCCGGTTGTAGGCCTCCATCTCGGCCGGGTCACGCTCGGGGATCGCCGCCACTGCCGTCTGCTGTGCCGCCTGGGATACGGATTCATCACTCATGCCCAGACGATACTCGCGATCCCGCATCCTGGGAAGCAGAGTAGGGCCGACGCCCTCGTCGGCCCTCTTGGGCGGGCAGCCGTCTGCCCCAGCGCGCTCTGCCGCGGCGAGCGCCCCCGTCGGCCCTCCCGGCTCGGTAGCCAGTAGTCGATGGCCGTGTGCCACTGCTCTGTGAGCAGTGCGGCCGTGTGCCCCACCTCGTCCGTACGTGTTTAGCGTGCCGGGGTCTGGCTCTTGTTGCCCAAATGCGGGTTGCCGTCTGATCCGGGGATGCACGTGGAGTCTGGCCGGAGTGTGCCGCTACAGAAAAGCCCGCAACAAGTGCCTGACCTGCTCTCTCGCACGCTAAACACGTACCCTCGTCCTCGATGTGGCCGACCGATGGTTGCGGTCAACGTGCCCGCCCGCTGCTGAGAACTGACCACTGATGACTAACAACTCCTCCCCCCCGCCGGTCTTCTCCGTGCCCTCCGTGTCCCCGCTTCAGAACCCCGAGCGCCAGCGAGCGGGCCTCCGTGGTGAAATCACCGAAGGCTTCTCAACCACCGATCACACGCCTGCCTCGCCGCAGGCGGGGATTGCAC
Source organism: uncultured Planctomycetales bacterium (assembly GCA_964586235.1). GTDB lineage: Bacteria > Planctomycetota > Phycisphaerae > UBA1845 > PWPN01 > JAUCQB01. Next base: position 47,622 of record CAZPIO010000025.1, on the reverse strand, counting down.
GAATCCCGCAAGGTGAGGTCGAACCGGTCGCTCACTGCGCGAAGCTGTCCTGCCTCTCCTCACGGCCCCGGAGGGGCCTCGGACTGTAGCCAGGGGTGAGGCCCTGCGAACCCCTGGTATCCTCCCGCCCCCGACCAAACCCGCCCCGGCGGGGCGGAGGAATCACCGGTCCTCCACCCTCTGGCTGACCGCCGAGTGTCGACCGTAGGGAGATTCGCCGTAGCGAACTGACTGCTTGTCCCGATCTTGTCCCGAGCAAGGTCGAGGGAGCTGCGTCAAGGGGCTGATCGCCGAGAGCTCCTTCCCCCCTCCAACAGTCCAACAGACTGACAGGCTAACGGACCGACTCTCCTGTCTCGCCTTCCGCCCCCCCTGAACACACAGGCCGCTTCAGCGGCCTTTCCCGCCGCAGGCGGGCCCATAGGCCAGTCGTTCACGGCTGGTTCTGCGACCAACGCGTCTTCCCTCTTTTTATCCTCTCCCATCGAGCCCGTTTCAACGGGCTTGCCTGCATCCAAGAACACCCTGGCAGGAGGTAACAGAGTCAACAGAGCAGAAGCCAGATCGATCTTCTCCGTCACCTCCGTGTGCTCCTGTTCAACGTCCCCCCCGCTCGCCTTCTCCGTGCCCCCCCGTGTCTCCGTGGTGAACTCCTACTCCCAAACAACCCTGAAAGCAGAGATCTCGGTGCCCAGCGGAAGGTCCTTCACCTGCCGATGGATCTGGCCAAGCGAGGCCAGATGAACGAGCAGGCTGCAGGTGTGGAAGTTGGACGCCTCCCAAGTACCGTTGACCACCTGTGGAACGAACGGGCTGAAACACTGCCCCGGCTCCCGCTTGAGCCCGGCCTCCAGCAACTCCCCGATCAGTGTGCACCGGAACCACGCCTCCAGTCGCTCCGGGTCGTTTAGCATGAACTTCCACGGATCGTAGCTCGCGGCTACCGTTACGCACGATCCTTCGTAGGTGTCCAGGAACGCGATGCTCCCGTCAGGAAGCCTCAGGAACAGGTCCCCGCACGCAGTAGGCAGCATCACCTCGGCATCCTTCGGAACCAGCCAAAGCCACTCCTTGACCAGATCTGCGGCATCGGCCCGCACGGTGCGCTTTTCGATGACCACGTCTTCCCAGCGGATTTCCATTAACAAATCCTCTTCGGCCGAACAACCACACGCACCTGCCCGGCGTCCCGTGTGGGAGGCCGGCTATGAACTCGCTCCCCACCGCCGCACCAAGTTATCGATTATTCTTGCCACCTCAGTCTGCTGTTCGACAATTCGCTGGATAGTACCGCGCGGATTGTAGCCGAGCCGTTTCCTGATCTCGTCCACACGAAAAGGTGAGTCAGAAAGGTCAAGAAACCAGTCAACGCTAATACGGTATTCGCATGGGACGCCGCTCTCGAACTGCTGCATTTCTCTGGCGGTATAGTAGATAGGCGCGGCGTAGGACACCCCGTCCCAACGCTTCTTCACTTTGCCCACAGCAACAACACCGAGGCCATTCTCGTACATCAGGAGCATGTCGTTTTCTGCGAGCCGACCAAGTTGCTCTCCGAATCGCCGCGCGCCCCCGCTTGCAGCGAAACCTTCCTTGATCAGGACCCCAAACCGAGGCCGTGGCTGATCGATGAGCGACTTCGCGTCAGTGTTGTAGAAAAAGTAGTCCATTCCTGCACTCCCAGATGAACGCCGCGCCGTGCCCGCTGACGGTATCGAGCTTGGCGGCGGTGATTCTCGCCTGCAACGGACCTTACCTGCCGGATGCCCGGTCTGACCGGTCGCGAGAAAGGGGCGGAGCCTCTTCCAGTCTTCTCTCTGCAACTCTATCCTGCGATTTATCCTGGAGCCTCTGACGCCGCAGTGGTACATCGCAAACGCGCGGCTGCAGTTCGGAAGCGTTCTTCCGCTGGCCGCTTCGACCTCCGCGCGAAAAGGTCCGCACTTCAGTCCGAATCCGCTTAGAATCGCGCGATACGCGAGTTCTCCGAGTCCAACGACGACTGCGGGGCTGATAATCTCGATTTGTCGCCTGAGAAACCGAGCGCAATTGCTGAACCAGGGCGGTTGGACCTTCCCCTGGAGCCCGCCTTCCGTGACCTTTAGGCAGAGAATAGCGTTGGTGAAGAAGGCGACGTCTCGCCCTTCCGCAGAACCCGGACCACCAATTTGAACTCCCGCAAGGCCCGCCAGTTCCACCAGAGCGAGGTTCGTTGGATTACGCGGCCCTTCGCGTCCTTCGTGTCGGAGGAAGTAGGCTCTGTCTCCCCAGTCTTGTCCGACAACCATCAGGGAGGCATCGAGATTCCCTTGCCAGAGTGACCACGCTCCAATGTGATCGGAGTCAAACCGCCCACGCTCGACGTCTGCCGGATTCGTCAGGCCCTCACAGAGGTGGCAAGCCTTTCTCTCCGCGACTAACTGTCCGTAGTCAGCAGCCTTTGACATCGAATGATCCTGATCGCCCAGGCCCTTTGGCCCTGCCCAGTCATGCTGTCCTTCTCCGTCCGAACCGCCGCGCAGACACCGATCGTCCGCCTCAAGCCATGGGAGCGCCGGACGCAATTGATGAGGCTCTCACGTTTTCTGGTCCGTCTCAGAGCCTCGTTCCTTTGCCCTTTCCACGTCGTGACCTGTCCGCTGCGGACTTGGTCCTCTTCCGGACAGTGGATGATGCTGGAAGGCGACGCTGCTTCTCCAATGCGTCCACCCGAGAACTCAATGCCTGGACCTGCCGGCTAAGCATCCCGATTTCTGTCTCGATCAGACCGGCTGTCGTGGCCAGCGCCGGGAGGATCGAGCCGATTGTCATAGATGGTCCGAAGTGCCGGTCGTGGACGTGCTCCTCGTGAAGGTGACCCGAATCGTCAACTCGGCGAATCTCGATGTCGTGGTCTGGCATTGCTCGCCTTCCCGAGAGCTGCCCTCGCAGCGCCCGCCAGCCCTGCAAAACGAGCGGTATCAACCCCATCAGCGAGGCGATCGATCCGGCTATGTAGAGTATCTCAAGGCCTGTTTCGTGCTCGACGACGATGACCTTGGCTTTCCCATCGCCAAGGAGATGGCCGCGCCCCTGCAGATCGGCCTGGATTTCCGAACACTGAAGTCCCGCCTCGCCCTGTAGAATGCTCACGAGTTGCCTGTACTCATCATATGAAGTCACCTTTCCACGGAGCTTCAGAGAGACCACTTGCTCGGGCCTCACCGAAAGGTGTTGCCCGGCAGCGGCAAACTTGCGTCTAAATGATTCCTCTCGGTAGTCCATTTCGGGCTCCCTTTACGTTTCCCAATTCCAGCCAAGCTTCGGCGGACCCTATCCTGCTCAAGGCAGCGTAACCTGTGCTGCCGAGATCGGCACGGAGACGACGTTCGTCCGCCTCAGTCAATCCGGATGCCAGCGGCGTTGCGTCGACGCCGTCACCGGGTCTTCGTCTCGCCCCAATGAGCCGCCTTGCTGCATAAGTCGAACCCTTGCCGGCTAGCGGGCGTGAACAAGTACCGTTGGACAATGTACAGCGACCATAACGCGCGGCCCCCGAGACTTCAACCCCAATCCGAATACCAGGGTCTCGCGATTGAGGCCTCGGGGGTGGGGACCGTGGCGGAGTCACAGATTGCCGATCTGAGACTGTCCGTAGGCCCAACCGCGACCTGCCGCCTCTTCTTGGCGCGTTCCTTGGCCTGAGCCTGTCGAAGGCGGCGTCATGGCGGTTCAACTCATTCTGCCTCGTCATTCGGATCTCGACTCGCCACGGCGGGCTCGCCACGGCGAGTCTGCGACATTCGGGCTTCATTCGTCATTCGGGCTTCGACATTCGTCATTCCCGCTCGGCAGCCTGTTCTGCCCCAGCCGCGTCTTGCCGAGCGGCCCGCCGTGTTATCCCCGCAACGGCACCAGCGGAGATACTCTGCCCGCACCCGGCCAGGTACCGGCCCACCCCGCCCGGTCCCCGGTTCTTTGACAAGTGGAGAAAGAGCTCGGCCATCAGTTGTCGGTTCGCAGTTGCGATCCCGCCGGCCCCCGACCCGCAACCCGCGCCCTTCGGCCCCCGCGCAGCGCAGAACGAACCCAACGTTAACCTGGAGAACTCTCGTCTGCTTCTCCCTCTGTCTCCCCGTCTCCGTGTCTTCCTCTTCCCCAGCCCCCGCCCCCCGCCCCTCAGCCCCCGCGTAGCGCAGAACGAACCCACCACAGACCGCGGCATGAGAACTGCAAGTGCTGTCCTTGAAACAGGTTACGTGCTATTTGGCGTAGAATATCGACCGAATTGTTCCCCTGCATATAGCAGAAAAAACCGTATCACGGCCGACCAGCCCTCCGCATGGCTCGCCAGGACAGCGATCAGCGGTTCACGTTGCCTGGGGTCGGGGCGGCGGCACGGCCGGGGGTGGCGGCCGGGTTGCCCGCCGCAGGGGCCGTCTCGCGCGGCGGCGGCGCAGGCATCAGCTTCTCAATCTCCTTGACCCGGGTTCCGTACCTGCGTTCGACGTCCTGACGCGTCGTGGCGAGCATCTCCACCGGTTTGCCCGGAAGATTCATCACCACCCGCAGCAGTTGACCGTCGCGATCGACCCACAACTCGTGGATCGGCGGGATGAGGCCCTCGCTCTGTTCGATCACCGTGGCCTGCAGGCCGGCGGGCGTGGTTCTGGTCCCGGCGATCCGGAAGGTCTGGAGCGACAGGCCCCGTCGGCTGCTGTCATACCAGGAGAAGGCGTATAACTCGGGTCTTTTGAGCTCCACCAGTGTCGGCAGCAGGATGTCCCACGGGGCCGACGCGTAGGTTGCGTCGACCTCGATCCCTTTCTCCGTAACCTCTCCGCCGGTCGATTTGCCCGCGTAAGCCACCAGCAGATCGACTCTCCGGCGCCTCCCGTCCTCCCTCTCCTGGGAAATCTCACGCTGGCCGCCGCCCTTGGGAGGTGGTGAGAGCGTAAACCGCCGGCTCTGCCATTTTTCGAAAGACAGGTCGGCGGTGACGAACATGTCCTGCTGCAACAGGGTCACGCTGCCATCCGGCGGGAAGAACCAGAACCACTTGAAGATCGTCAGGCCGTTGCGGCGCTCGACCGTCTGCGGTTCCGCGCGGATCTGCATGAAGCCGACCTCCCGGTCGCCTTCCAGGTATCGCAAGAACACCTCTCGCGGGCCCTTGCTGAGGATGTCCAGTGAGCCTGACTTGACCAACTGCAGCAGCGAGCTGCCCCGCACCAGCGCCTCGAGCAACTGCTGCTGCTGGGCTTCCGAGCGAAGCAGTTCGAAGCTGGCGAGGACCTTGTCGAAAGCCGGGCGGGCCAGTTTCTCGTCGGACTGCGGCGTCACGAAGACGAGGGCGTAGTATTCCGACGGTTTGATGCGAATCATGGCCTGCTGCCGCAACACAAGCGTGCCGCGCGAGGTCATCACCGCCTCGCATCGCAGGACCTCGCGCGAGGCGAGTTCGGTCTTGAAGGTCTTGACAACCGAGACATCCTCACAGGTCGGCTTGACCTCCTCGACGACGGCTACGCCGAGCGTCTCGGGATCGAGGGCCCGGGGCGGTTTGCTCTGGCGCACGCCGAGCAACCACAAGGCACCCGCGTGGACAAAGCGAACGAGCTCAACGTCGTCCTTGTTGATGAATCGCTTTTCCCGCATCAACTCGCAGCCGGCCGGGGGTGTCAGGGCGAAGCCGAAGCTGCCGTCCACGTAGCGCGGGCCCATGCCGCCCGGCGGGAGCCCTTGTCCGACGGCCGCGTCCTGCGCCGCAGCGCCGGCAACCGGAACCAGCAGCGAAACCGCCGTCGCGCACGCGCACATGACGATCCGGGCCGCACTATTCGCAGTCGCGATCATGAAGGCATTCACCTTTCCATCTCAGCCGGCTCTTCAACGTCTCGAACGCGTCGGGCCGTCTGCCTCTTCCTCCGACTCCGGCGGCTCACTCAGCCTTTCCCGCCATTGCAGTCCGTCATGAGACGTTCCGACCAGGGAGCCCTGGTCGTCGAAATAGAGCAATACCGGCGAGGGATGGTAGTCAGCCGTCAGCCGAACCGTCCAGCCGGAGTCCTTCAGGTCGGAGTGGGGCAGGGGCGTGCGTCCGATCGGCGTCATGACGAAGCAGGCCGTCCCGGTGGTGAATGTGTCGATTCCGCTCATGATGACCGACTCGGCCTTGGGGGCGCGGGAGAGCCGGGCCGCCGCTTCCATCAGCACCGGATTGCACGCGAACGTGTCATCCACTTCGATCACATCCGTCCTGGTTCCGCGAGGAGTCCCCACCTCCTGGCGGACCACTTTCAGGTCATCGATACGAACTTCGCTCTTGCGGATCGTCGTCCGGCCGCCGTCATCGCGCCGCAAGGAATAGCGATATCTGATGCCGTCATCCGCAAGGCGATACTCTTCGACTCGGACGATGGCATCACGTTCCAGCCAGGCCGGCCTGAAAGTCCAGGTGTCCGTGATATCCCACCAAGTCTGGCCGTTGTCGCTCATCAAACTCCAGCTCTCAACCGAGGTGCCCAGTCGAAACATCGGCGCCGCCACGCGGAAGCGGTACTTCTTGCCTGCGCGCTCCCGGAATACAGCGCTCATGCCTTCACTGGTGACCTCCTGAATCATGCGGCGGCCGGAATTCAAGGCTGACTCCACGTCAACCAGCTCATCGAACGAGACCACCTTCGCAGTGCCGGCCAGTGATTGGCAGAGATCCCGTAATGTCTTGTCGGCCCTGGACTCGTAACGTCCGACCATCAGCAGGGCAGTATGGGGGTCGGTGCGGACCGCCATAACGTGAAGCGCCGGCGGCTGGTCGGGGTAGACGGCCACGCTGACGCGGGCGGCCTCCCGATCGGCCGTCTGAAGAACCTCAACGGGCGTTGGAAGGCGGGCTTCCTCCTGTGCGGACAACGCGCGATCCTCAACCAGGGCCGCCGGGGTGCGTTTGCCGACCAGAGGCAAGCGGTTGAGTTCGAGATACCATGCCTCCTCCCGCTCGCCACCCATCATTCGCAGCCGGGGCACGCCCGGGTCGACTGGCCCGGCGAACCGAACACCCGAGGGGGGCTCGAAGCTGATCCCCGCGGCAGCCATCAGCTTGTCGGGGTCCGCATCGAGCGAAACACTCAGGAGCTCCAGTGACGCGGCGACCAGATCCAGGACAGTCTGCTCGGTCTTGCCGGGCGGGGCTTCGGACTGGAGGAGGACACCAAACGCCTCTCCGGCTGGGGCAACAGTCGCGCTGCCGAGGAAGAAGGGGTAATCACCCTCGCTGAGTCTCTGCCTGGAAACCAAAACGGCGGTTACCCCTGGAAACCCCCCTACCGAGCCGGAGGGCTCGCGGCCTGGCGGCGTGTCGACTCCCAAGGCACTGGCGGCGACCAGGATAGTCCGCAAACCGCCTTCCGAGGGGGCAGAGTCGCTCGTAGCGATACCCCGAAACACGAAAAGACGCATTCGACGCTTTTCCGTCCCTGGATTCTCGACGCCGACCACGGCCCCTGGCGGCCAGACGCCGGAGGGGACGGGCCCCCACCCGACGGGCAGACGGAAGGCCAGTTGGGCTTCCGAGTACTCATTCCGTGGTCCAAGTTGAACCGAAGCCGCTCGCGCCCGATACAAGATGAGAGCCTTTGCGACGCCGACAGCTAAAATGAGGAGGACGGCCGTGGCGATGAGGCTTCTCGCCGGGTTTCCGGGGCGCTGTCCGGAGTAGAGCTCGTACATGCCGCGGCATCTTAGCGCCGGCGGTCAGGCATTGCAAACAAAGGGCTTCCGTTCGGAAGCGGGGCTGGTATTGACGCGGGCCCGAGCATGGCTTACATTTCATCGAGCAATGCCTCTGCCAAGCTGTTATTCAGCCACCACCGCGGCTCGGCCTGGGGGGACAGGACCGCTGCACCCGGCGCCGGGGCTCCAGCTATCCGCGCGGGAAAGGCGTTCCAACCTGACGAGAAGGCACCCGGACCAAGGCAAGGTCGATTGTCCAAGCCCCCTGTCGGACAGTCTGGACGGGGTGGAGCATTGGCGAGTTTGGATAAAGGAGGTTCACCCGTGCAGATCTCCGTAACGGGCCGCCACATTGAGTTCACGGATTCCATGCGGCGGTACGCGGAAGAGAAACTGGCGAAGTTGACGAGGTTCTACGATCGGATTGACAAGATTGAGGTTGTGCTCGATCAGGAACCCACCAAGCACCGGCTTGAAGTGGTGATGCATGCGGATCACCGGACGACGTTTGTGGCCCAGGTGGACGCCGAGGAGTACCACGAAGCGGTCGATTTGATCGTGGAGAAGCTTGAGCGACAGCTCACGAAACACAAAGAGATCCACCGCAACCGCAAGCACCAGGCCTGAGCGGGTTCTGGACGGGCGGTGCACCCGGGCGACTGGTCCGGGCGGAGATCGATACCCCCAAGGTGTGCGACAATGAAACTGGCGGATTTTTTCGTGCCGGATGCGGTAGTTCCCGAACTGCAATCGACGGATCGCAACGGCGTAATTCGGGAGCTGACGGCATCGCTGGCAACGAGCATCGGGCTGGACGAGGCCCAGGCGGCCGCGGTGAGCAAGGCGGTCATCGCGCGAGAGAACCAGGGCAGTACGGGTTTCGGCAAAGGCGTTGCGGTGCCCCACGTTCGTCACGCGGCGATGAAGCAGATCGCCGCGACGATCGGTCGATCGAGCACGGGCGTGGATTTCGCCGCCCTGGACCGGGCCCCGGTGTACATCGTCGTTCTGCTGCTGAGTCCGCTGGACAATCCCGACCAGCATCTGGCGTCGATGGAGAACATCTTCAGGCACCTCCAGCGCGACAACTTCCGGCGATTTCTCCGGCAGGCGTCGACGAAGGAGGAGATCAACGAGTTGATTCGGGAGGCAGACGAGCTTCCCAGCGGATAAGCGGATGACTGCGAACGACTCCATCCGCCGCGGCGGCGGACTGCGTTCATGGCTGCGGCTTTTCGAGAAGACCGAGACGACCTTGCCAGAAGCATCTCGCCTCGTGACGATTGAGAATTCCCTTGGGTTGCACATGCGCCCGACGATGCAGTTCGTCGATCTGGCGAACCAGTTCCGGTCGGGTGTTATGGTCCGGAAAGGCGACCACGCCGTGGACGGGAAGAATCCGATGGAGATGATGCTGCTGGAAGCGGTCCGGGGAACGCAACTCGAGATCCAGGCGAAGGGCGCGGATGCCGAGGAGGCCGTCGAGGCACTGGCGGCGCTGGTCAAGTCCGGTTTCGGCGAAGAGTGATCACGGGGTCCCTGGGCGTGAGGTTGCGCGGGAAGCCGCGGGCGGACGCGTTCCGGTGAGAAAAGACAGCCATGGAGATCAAAAAGGGAATCGGTGTTTCTCCGGGCGTCACCATCGCGAAGGCGGTGGTTCTGGACGCGGAGGAATACCGTATTGCCCAGAAAACGGTCTCCGTCGATGACATTCCCACTGAACTCGAGCGTCTGAGAAGCGGTTTTGACGCCTCGCTGACGGAGCTTCACAGCCTGCAGGAGGTCATGGCCCGGCAGCTCGGGCCGGATATCGCGGCCATCTTCGATTTTCACTACGGGGTGCTCAGCCAGGACCGGCTGTTCGAGCAGATTGGCTCACTGATCACCCAGAAGAACTACTCGGCCGCTTACGCGGTGCGTGAGGTGCTTCGAGGCTACCAGCGCCGGTTCCTCAACATGAAGGACCAGCTTCTGCGGGAGCGAGTGCGGGACGTGCACGACATCGAGCGCCGGCTCCTCCGGCACCTGTGCGGCCAGAGCGGCGAGGAACTGACCCACCTGACCGAGGACTTCATCCTCGTCGCGCACGATCTGACACCCTCGCAAGTGGCGAACCTCAGCCAGACAAAGGTTTCCGGCGTGGCGATGGATGCCGGCGGTCTGACCAGTCACGCCGCCATCGTGGTTCGCTCGATGGGAATCCCGGCGGTGATGGGCCTCAAGGATGTCTCGACCCGGGTGTCCAAGAGCGACACGATCGTTCTGGACGGCACCAAGGGCCTGGTGGTCATTCGACCCGACACGGACATGCTGCAAGAGTACCGTGTCGAAGAGGAGCGCATCCACGCCCTGGCCAGCGACCTGATCGAATTGCGGGACAAGCCGGCGATCACCACCGACAACACGCGTGTGACCCTGCTGACCAACATCGAGTTCCCGTACGAGGCCAAGACCTGCGTGGAGAAGGGCGCCGACGGGATCGGCCTGTACCGCACGGAGTTTCTGTACCTCCGCAGCGAGGTTGAGCCGACGGAGGAGGAGCACTACGAGGCCTATCACTCGGTGATCGAGGCGGTCGGCGACCACCCGGTGACCATCCGCACCCTGGACCTGGGGGCCGACAAGTACACCCAGTCGCAGGCCCGGGAACCCGAGCGCAACCCGTTCCTGGGGCTGCGGTCGATCCGGTACTGCCTCCAGAACCTCGAGTTGTTCAAGGTCCAGCTTCGGGCGATCCTGCGGGCCTCGGTGGACGGGGACGTGCGGATCATGTTCCCGTTGATTTCGAGCCTCATGGAGCTGCGGCAGGCCAAGATCGTGCTGGGGGACGCCATGGAGGACCTGGAGGAAATGGGCGTCCCCTTCAGGCGGGACATTCCGGTTGGTATAATGGTTGAGACGCCGGCGGCGGCCCTGCAGATCAAGGAGCTGCTGCGGGAAGTGGACTTTATCAGTATCGGGACGAACGACCTGATCCAGTACACGCTGGCGGTCGACCGGGGGAACGAGCGGGTGGCTTCGCTCTACACCGCCTCCCACCCGGTTGTGATCCGGCTGCTGCGGGACATCATCAAGGCCGCTGAGAGGGCCGAAGTTCAGTGCAGCATGTGCGGGGAAATGGCCGGCGAGCCGATGTATACGTTGTTGCTCCTGGGCATCGGGCTGAAGTTTTTCTCGATGGCCCCGAGCGACATACCGGAGATCAAGAAGATCATCCGATCGAGTTCGCTGGCACACGCGGCTCGTGTGGCCAAGCGGGCGATGTCCTTTGATACGGACCGGCAGGTGAGCAATTACCTGCGCGACGAGACACGAAAGATCTGGCCCGAGTTCCTGTGAGAACGAACGGGCCGTTAACGGAAACGCTGATCCACCCATGGGGGTGGTTGCACGATATGCAGGCCCTTGACGGACCCCCATAAGTCGGTCAAGGGCAGGCCGGCTCGCGCGTGACGATGCCGGCGCAGCAAAGAGACGTTTGGAGTCAGTAATCTAGACGAGGAAATCAAAGACGAGTTGCAGTACAGAGTGGCGATCCGCTTCGTGATCGCGGGTGACCTCCGGTTCATCTCGCATCACGACACCATGCGTCTGTTCGAGCGGGCGCTGTCGCGGGCACAAGTGCCGGTCAGGTTTTCACAGGGGTTCAATCCCCGGCCGAGGCTGTCGCTGCCATTGCCAAGGGCAGTGGGCATAGCCAGCCGGGCCGAACTGCTGGTGGTGGAACTGGCCGAACCGGCAGAGCCGCACGAGGTGCTCGGCAGGCTGAGTGAACAGGTGCCCGCCGGGCTGACGCTGACGGAAGCCTGGTCGATCGCCGAGAAGCATCCGCCCCAGCCTGTGCGGGTCGAGTATGAACTGCCCCTGCCGCCGGAGCTTGTCGAAGCCGTCACGGAGACAACACAACGCCTGATGGCGGCGCCGACGTGGAACATCCAGCGAACGGGACCAGGCATGAAGAAGCCGAAGGATCTCGACCTCAGGCAGTACCTGGCGGACGCCCTGGTATGCGAGGGTATCCTGCGATGGACGGTGCAGATTACCGCGGGTGGCTCGCTGAGGCCGGCTGAATTGCTGGCCGCGGTGGGTCTCGACCCGCAGGATTGGCACCATCGTGTTTGCAGGACCCGCGTCCAGTGGGCATCGTGACCGTCCCGGGGGACGGCGGCGGCTGGAGCTCAGCCGGACAGTTGCGCTGGACGAACATCCCCACTTTGCACCTGCCGCTCGGATTGACACGGACGTCATGAGAGCAGGGAACAATGACTGAACAAGAAAACCCGACGCAGAACAACCCCACCCGACAGAACCCCGACAGTAACGAGCCTTCGCAACAGCGATCGCACCGACGGCGATCGTGGCGCTCCCGGCGGAAGAACCGCCAGAACAGCGCCGGCCAGCAGGATTCTGTTGCCCCTCGAGACGCGAACGACCTGGAAACCCACGACGCAAGTGCCACCATGGTGGCGAGTGAACCGGCCCCGGACACGGGTGGCAAGTTAGAGGCCGATCCGCCTGCCTGGGAGGAGGCGGACCCCGGCACCTCGGCTCGATCGGAAGGCGAGGTCCCGGCGACCGAGCCTGGTCCCGTGAGTCCGCCCCTTGTGCAGAGCTTCGGCGAAGGTGTGGAGGCGGGGCCCCCGCCGCCAGCGGAAGCGTCTGCTCCCGAACAGCGCCGGCGGCGATCTCGCCGGGGTGGTCGTGGCCGTCGACGCAAGCGCCACAACCAGGAACCGGCCCAGGGACAGCCCGAGCAGGGAGCGGCCGGCCGTGAGGACATCGCCGAATCGGGGCCCGGACGCCATCCGGGCAGATCGGATCGGCCTGCGCCTCGTACAGTGCGCGAAGTCGAGGACGAGGACGGCGATTTCGAGGACGAAGAGGTCAAACCGAGCGGCGATCGCCTGATGTTGATCAACGCCGCCGATACCGACGAATGCCGTATCGCGGTGGTTCACCAGAACCGGCTGGAAGAGCTGTTCATCGAACGGGCCAGCGCCGAGTCCCACGTCGGCAACATCTACAAGGGCCGAGTGACCAACGTGGAGCCGAGCATCCAGGCGGCGTTCATCGACTTCGGCCTGCCGAAGAACGGCTTCCTGCACATTTCCGACCTGCAGCCCCAGTACTTCCCGAACGGGCGCGGGCAGATGGAGGAGGTCGGCCGCAAGACGCCGCGCCGCGAGCGTCCGCCGATCCAGAAATGCCTGCGCCGCGGGCAGGAGGTTCTGGTCCAGATCATCAAGGAGGGCATCGGCACCAAAGGGCCGACGCTGACCACTTATATTTCCATTCCCGGCCGCTACCTGGTGATGATGCCGGGCATGAACAAGCTCGGCGTGTCGCGGAAGATCGAGGACGAGGAGGCCCGCCGGAAGATGCGCAAGCTCCTCGACGAGCTGAATCTGCCGAAGAACATGGGTTTCATTCTGCGTACCGCCGGGCTGGACAAGACCAAGCGTGATCTGCAGCGTGACCAGATGTATCTCCAGCGGCTGTGGAAGCGGGTCGCCCAGAAGATCAAGAGCGAGCGGGCACCGTGCGAGCTGTACCAGGAGTCGGACCTGGTGATCCGCACGATTCGCGACGTTTACTCTTCGGATTTCGGCCGGATCATCGTGGACAACGAAGCCACGGCGGAGAAAGTCCGCGACTTCCTGGCCATCGCGATGCCCCGCAGCAGCGCCCCGGTCGAGGTCTACAAGGGGCCGGAGCCGCTGTTTCACAAGCACGGCATCGAGGCCGAGATCGAGAAGATCAACGCCCGCCACGTGCCGCTGCCTTCGGGCGGCTCGCTGGTCATTGACACCACCGAGGCGATGGTCACGATCGACGTGAACAGCGGCCGATTCCGCGAGCATGAAGACGCCGAGGAGACCGCCTTCCGGACCGACCTGGAGGCCGCCGACGAGATCGCCCGACAGCTCCGCCTTCGCGACCTGGGCGGGCTGATCGTGTGCGATTTCATCGACCTGATGCAGGAAAGACATCGCCGAGCCCTCGAGCGGGCCCTTCGCGAGGCGCTGAAGAAGCACAAGGAGCGGGCCAAGTGCCTGCGGATGAGCCAGTTCGGGATCATCGAGATGACCCGCCAGCGGATGCGGCCGTCGATCAAGCGAAGCATCTACCAGGACTGCCCGCACTGCCGGGGCTCTGGCCTGGTGAAGAACCCGGAGTCCATGACGCTGGACATCATGCGGCTGCTCAGGCTTGCGGCGCATCATGAACTGGCGGAAACGGTCGAGGTGCGGGTGGCCCCCGAGGTGGCGTACCTTCTGCAGAACCGCAAGCGGGCGGCGATTCATGAGATCGAGCAGGAGACCGGCCGGCATATCATCATCCGCGCGGACAACAACATCGGGCTGGACCAGTTCGTTTTTTCGTGCTTCGACAAGCGGGGCGGGGCGATTCGGGCGCTGGACATGGTCGAGGCCTCGGGCATCGGCCAGAGACCCAAGCCGCGACACCAGCAGCCGCCGCGGGCTCCGCAATACCAGAACCATCACCCGCACGAGGACCAGGACCAGGCGGAGAGCGTCTTCGAGTGAGCCTGGTCGCGCCGAGAGGCTGCGGCGATCCGGGCCGGGAGGTCGTGGCGGCGATCCGTGTGAGCATGCATGAAAACCGCAGCCTGTTCCCGCGGTGTGGTGTGCCTAAGCCCGCCAACGGCGTACGCCGGGAGGTCTCCTGCAGCAACCGAGACATGGCGGCACTCCAGCAAGCCGGGGCCTGGCCATGCCACCTCCGGTGTGAAGAGTCTCTCACACAGCTTCTGAGAGAGCCGCGAGCGCCTCAAGTGCGGGGCCATTCGAAGGGGAAGCCGTTCCATCCGCCGCCGTTGAGGCCGTCCCACCCGCCAGTGAATCCGCCGGTCAGCAGGTTGGTGAGCAGGTTGCTGAGGTCGCTCGGGTCGAAGTAACCGGTCGCGCTCCCGGCGATCAGGGCCAGCGTGCCATCGCGAAGCGATCGGCGAACCAGATCCCCGCACCCGGGCGAGAAGAGCGTCCCGCCTCCCAGCAGGGTCGCCATGAACAATCGCAGAGCCTTGTGATGTCTCATGAGCCGCACACGCTCCACAGGAGTATCGGCGGTGCAAGGGGTATCCGCGGCGACTCGCTCGCTTGTCGCCGTCCCCGGGGCATGGAGGATACACGAACAGGGGGCATTTGCCAAGAGGGTTGCCAAAACGGCATCGCGGTACGTGAGACGCTCGTCGGGCGTGCACTGCGGGTGCCACGGATGGCCTGGCCGCCCGTGTGGGCCCGAATCCCAAAACGCACTGGCAGACGATCCCCTCAACACAGGCTCGGGGGCAAGGTCGCGGCTGCAAGCCGCTCCTGCAGACGTGGCACCAGGTGAGTTACGGCCCCGAGGCGGAACGGTAGGTCAGGCCGAGGATATAAGCGGAGAATTTCCGCAGGAACACCTCGTCGATGGGCCCGAAGTGATCCTCAAAAAGCTCCAACTCCTGCTGGGGTGAAGGATATTCGCCCGGCATGCGGGCGCTGATACCCAGCAGATAGGCGGCCAGTTGTTCACGCTGATTTCGCTGCAGGTAGTGGGTCATGGCCCAGGCCACGGCGTAGTTTCGGACCCCGGCGTCGCCGCGGGCGTCGAGCATGCCGGGCTTCAGGATGAGCTGCCTGGGCGAGGCGATGAGGCCGGCCTCCACCGCCTTCTCGTAATCGCGGCTGGTGAGCTGCCGCCGGGTCTGGCCGCCGATCGCGGTGCGAAAGTCCTCGAGGCGATCGGTGTTCACGACCGAAAAGCCGCTGCCGGGCGGGCCCGGCGGAGTTTCGAACAAACAGGCCAGCCCTTCGACGAGCCACCTGGGGTTGCCGGCGGTGCGAACGTGGAGGCCGGCGTTGAAGAGCGTCTGGTGGGCGGTCTCGTGCTGGACGACGGTCTGGTTGATCTTCTCGCAGTAGTCTCGTCTGCGGCTTTCCAGTTTCTTGAGCTCCGCGCGGGCGGCGTCGATGTTTCTGGTTACGCGTTTCTCGATTTCGGCCTTGGTGCCGACGACCCGTTCGCCGTCGGAGAACCGCACCTCCAGGCGGGCGCCGCTGGGGGGCATCTGACGGAGCGTCCGTTCGAGTTGGTCGATGTTGTCGTTGGCGGCGGCGATATTGTCGCGAAGCTTGAGCACCTGGGCATCGTTGGCGGCGTTGAAGAAATAGCTTCGGTTGGTCTGGTGGAGATACATGCCGAAGGTTCCGGCCGCGTTGACCACCAGCCTGGCCATGTAGCGTTCGTAGGCGTCGCGCTTGTCAAAGAAGATGACTTCCAGCCGCCGGGCGGGGCGCCGGGCCTGTATTCCGCTCATCTCGCAGAGCTGGAAGACCATGAAATAGGTTTGTTCGAGACGATTGGTCAGTTCGCTGACCGTGTCGGGGTCGGTGTCGTAGGCGATCAGGAAATGAGAGGTGCGCTTGATCTGGAAGGACTCGCCGGCCGCGTTGGAGAGGGCCCGCTCCTGGGCGGGGTCGAGTTCGAGGACCGGCCCTCGCGAGGCCGCCCCACCGCACGTCAGAACCAGGGCCAACGCCGCCGCAAGCCGCCATGTCGGACCGGGACTCATTGGCATCTCCTGATTATACCCTGAAGAATGCTGAATGCCGAATTGAGGATGGAACTGCCTTGCGATTGCGCGCGGGAATGCACGGGGAACATCGAAGACGCAGGGCTCTCCATTGTCAATTCTCAATTCTCAACTCTCAACTCTTCATTCGCCGGCGTTGCGATATGCAACGCGGGGGAGGGGGTGATTGACCCTCCGGCGGGCTTTGCATACCATCCGGCCACCCGATGCGGCGGCGTGACGGCGGTCGGCGGCGGCCCGGGTGACGAGCGGCTCACTTGCGGAGACGCGGCGACCGAAGTGCCGACGGGGGCGTCGGCACCACTGAGGAGGCGAGTGACGTGCTGACGGGGGCGTCGGCACCACTGAGGGGCCGCTCACTCACGGAGCGAACACCATGAAAGAGCAGAAGAGCTGGCAGGCCCGCTTTTCACAGGCGGCCGACGCCCTCACCGAACGCTACGTCGAGAGCCTCTCTTTCGATCAACGACTTTGGAAGTATGACATTGCCGGCAGCATCGCCCACGCGGAGATGCTGGCCGAGGTCGGGCTGATCGGCAAGGCCGACTGCCAGGCGATCAAGCGCGGCCTCAAGGAGATTGAATCGGCTATCGAGGCGGGCAAGTTCAAGTGGGACCCGGCCTGCGAGGATATTCATATGGCCGTCGAGGGGGCGCTGATCGCCAAGGTCGGCGAGCCGGGCAAGCGGCTGCACACCGCCCGATCGCGTAACGACCAGGTGGCCCTGGACCTGCGGCTGTATGTCCGGGACGCGATCGATCTGGACATGACCCCCCTGCTGGGCGAATTGCAGGCAGCGCTGGTGGACTCGGCGGAGAAGTGCGCGGATGCGGTGATGCCCGCGTACACGCACATGCAGCGGGCCCAGCCGGTGAGCGCGGGGGCGTACCTGCTGGCCTACGTCGAGCAGTTCGAGCGCGACCGGGAGCGGTTCACCGACGCCCGCAAGCGGGTGGACGTGTGTCCACTGGGGTCGGGGGCGCTGGCGGGCTCAACGCTGCCGATCGACCGGGAGGCTGTGGCCAAGCGGCTGGGATTTGCCACCATCAGCCGCAACAGCATCGACGCGACCGGTGACCGCGACTTCATCGTTGAGTTCCTGGCAGCGGCGGCGCTGTGCGCGTGCCATCTGTCGCGGCTGGCCGAGGATCTGATCCTGTACATGTCGCAGGAGTTCGGGTTCGTGACCATCGCGGACGCGTTCTGCACCGGCTCGTCGATGATGCCGCAGAAGAAGAACCCGGACGTGATGGAGCTGGTGCGGGGCAAGACGGCGCGGGTGTACGCCGCCTTGTTCGGGATGCTGACGCTGACCAAGGGGCTGCCGATGGCATACAACCGCGACCTGCAGGAGGACAAGATCCACCTGTTCAGCGCTCACGATACGCTCAAGGCGTCGCTGGAGATCACGGCGGCGGTGATCCGCAATACCACGTTCAACGTCGGCACTCTGCTGGCGGCGACGGACAAGGGGTTCATGGATGCGACGATTCTGGCCGAGTATCTGGTGGGCAAGGGTGTGCCCTTCCGGCAGGCGCATCAGCACGTCGGCGCGCTGGTCGCTTACGCGGAGAAGGATGGCCGTGAACTGGCGGGGCTGACGCTCGATGAGTTCGCCCGTGTGTGCGATCGGATCGGCAGCGACGTCTATGAGTACCTCGGGCCGGCGAATGTCGTGGAACGATATCGCAGTGCGGGCAATGCGGGGCGGAAGTCGGTGAGGGAGCAGATCGGGTTCTGGAGGAAACAACTGCTATAGGGTGTTAAAAGTTATCTATCAGCTGTTAGCTATCAGCCCGCCACGGCGGGTCTCCCTTCGGTCGACTTTTAGCTCTCAGCTATCAGCTTTCAGCGGTCAGCCAGACAAGGCCCACGCGGCGCAGGCGACCTTGGGAGTCTTGGATCATGCGAAAACACCTCGTTTATGTGGCGGCGGGCTTGCTTGGGATGGCGGTGACCGTGCTGGCCGGGGAGGTGGACGGCGATGACGGCCGGAGCGAGAGCACGATCTTCTCAATCGTGATGGCGCTGATCCCGTGGATCATCGTCTTCCTTTTCATCTGGCTGGTCGTCTTCAGGGGGTATAGGCGGACCCAATCGCACCAGCAACGCCTGATGCTGCACATGGACCGGGTCGAGGAGAAGTACGACCGGATTATTGCGTTGCTGGAGAGGCTGGTCGAGCGGCAGGCTGGGGATGAGGGCCGCAGACAGTCGCAGGATGAACCTCGTGGAGGGTTGGGCGGACCTCTCTAAGGTCTTTTCTGCTACCTGCAGGGGGAAAAACTCGGTGGATACACCTCGTTGAAACGCCTCTAACCGCTTATTCAAAAAGCGCTTGCGGTTTCCCGTCTTGAACGGGGTTTGGGTTCGTTTGGCGCTGCGTGGGGGCTCAGAGACGCGGGTCGGGGGGCGAAGGCTGGCGGGATCGCGACTGAGAACCGACAGCTGATGGCCGAGCCCTTTCTCCACTTGTCAAAGAACCGGGGACCGGGCGGGTACTTGGCCGGGTGCGGGCAGAGTATCTCCGCTGACCCCGTTGCGGGGATAACACGGCGGGCGCCCCGGAAGGAAGGCGGAAGGCGGAAGGATGAAAGATGAGTCACGGCGGCGGGGAATGACGAATGCCCGGCTGCGCCAGGGGCTCCCGGCTTCGCTGTGCGAGCTACGCCGTGGCGAGCCCGCCGTGGCAAGTCGAAGCCCGAATGTCGAAGATCCGCCCTGGTTCGCCGTGGCGACCGTGGCGGGACGAATGAGACCCGACTGACGAAGGCAGAATGAGTTGAACCGCCATGACGCCAAGGCGCCAAGACGAGGCGGCAGGTTGGGGTTGGGCCTACGGACAGTCTCAGATGGGCAATCTGTGAGTCCGCCACGGTCACCAGCCCCGAGGCCTCAATCGTGAGACCCTGGTATTTGGATTGTGCTTGAAGTCTCGATCGCCGCGCCTTATGGTCGCTGTATATTGTCCAACGGCACTTGTCCGCGTGCGTTGGCGGGCAAGCAGTCGGTTTGTGCAGCAAGGCCGCCTGTTTTGTGCGGAAAGAAAACCCGGCGACGGCGTTGAGGCAAGGCCGTTATGGCTGTGAAAAGCGAACCTGGCCCGTTTTCTGGGTCCGTTTTCTGGGTCGTTTTCTGGGTGGCCCGTTTTCTGGGCCCGTGGGCGAACGGGCTGGCTGAGGCGGGGGAGGACGACCCGCTGATCGCCACGTCTTCGGCGGCCGGTGCTCTGGCCATCTGCCGCCGGGCGCTGATGGGCGACAACGTGAACTCGGCCTCGGAATGCCTGGGTCCCGGCGGGCCGCGGATGTGAAGGAGGGGGCAAGGGCAGGCGGAATTGCAGATTGCAGACTGCGGACCGCAGAAGAAGACGGAGGCCGCGGAAGAAGACGCCCGCCACGGCGGACCAGGGTCGCCACGGCGACCAGGACGGGTGAACTCCAACACGGGGTCGAAAAGCGGGACAGGTTTGATAAACGAGACCACCGGTTCAGACAGAAGTGGACAGGCTATCTGGATCGGCTCACACGGTTTGTCCAATCAGTCCGGCACAACAAGGCATCTGCCATGGCATACGGATTTCACATTGAGCGATTGCCGGTCGGCGAGGACGGCGCGCCGACAACAATTCCTCTCGACGAATGGAGGGCCGCCGTCTCCGCCATGGAGGGGGTCCGGCTTTGTCCGCCGGAAACAGGCACAATTACGAATCCCAGGACAGGAGAGGTCATCAGCCTTCCGAGGCAAGATGGCGACCTGGAGGTCTACTTTGCTGACGAGCGGATCTGGCGTCCCGTCTTCCGGTGGTCTGGGGGGGCGGCGCACGTCAAAGCGGCTTTCGACCCTGGTGATTCGTCGGACCCTGTTTGGGTGGTCGCCGTCGCCCTCGCCTCGCGGTTGGGCGCCGTGATTCGAGGAGAGGAGGGTGAGGTCTATGATCTGCGGACGGGCCGCATTGTGGAGATCTGAAAGGGATTCCTCCGCCCCGCCGGGGCGGGTTTGGTCGGGGGCGGGAGTATACCAGGGGTTCGCAGGGCCTCACCCCTGGCTACAGGCCGTGGCCCCTCCGGGGCCTTGCGAGCGGAAAAGCGGAAAGCGAGACGGGTTGGCTTGTTGAAGGGTAAAGAAGCTATTAGCTGTTAGCTCTTAGCTATCAGCCGGGCATACGGGAAAGAATCCTTCGACACGGCTCGGAACAAGATCGGGACAAGATGGGGACAAGCGAGGCGGCGTGCGGAGCACGCCCTAGCGGACTTTCCAGTGCGTCGATGCAAACGAGCGGTGTATGGCGAGTGAATACGGAATGGATTCCGTGAAGGGAAGCGGCCCGGAACGGATCCCGGGCCGAGCAGAGGCTCGCCCTGCCGACATCGATTCTGCTGAAGAATCTCCAATACGCACCCCATTACCCGCGTTCTCAGTAGCGACGGCGTGGCTCGTCGGTCGCGTTCGACGGGTTTTTCCGCGCAATCCATCATCGAGACCCCACCCATCCGCCGCGGCGGATAGATGGGCCACCCGGCCGGATGGATGGGCCACCCAAGTCAGCGAGGCCCCCGGACAGGCTTGGGAGAGGCCAGGGGGCCACTCAGCCACCGGACCGTTCACGCTCCGGCTGCACATGATGCGAACAGTTCCATCCGTACCGGGGTCCTTGTGCCCGTCATCCTGGCTCGGATGTTGGGCAGTATTCTTTGCGGCCTGCCGGGATGTGGCTGCCTACAATGCCGAAAATGACGCGGGTGCCGTCCGGCACGGCCGGGCTGCGGTGTCAGCGACAACCGTTGAGACCCCGCGCCAGAGACAAGTTCAGGTTCCTTTTCATCAGAAGGAGAGAGCCCATGCAGTCACTCAAGGCTTGCCGCGCGGTCGGTTGGATGCTCGTTCTGACGGGCGCCCCGGTCCCGCTCCACGGCGTCGTGATTCCGGTCACAACCACCGTTCGCGGGGTCGCCTCCGCGAACGTGCAGCCGAATCCGGAACACCCGGCCGATAGCCAAACGGACACGGGCATCACGGGGAGCTTCTCGGTGACGGCGCACGACAGCGACACCGCCACAGACACCAACGGGACGCTGCTGAGCGACGTGTCGATCACCGGAAGCGCCGAGGTGAGCGCGAACGGCGCGTCGGGCACCGCGAACCTGGACTCGGTGTGGATCGCGACAAACAGCAAGCCGGTGGGCAGCCCCAACCAGGGAGGCCTGTTCTCGATCAACATGAGATTCTTCTACTCGTTCATCACCGACGAGCCGGTCACGATCATCGTCGACGTAAATACAGTACTCGGGGGCACGGGTGACGTAGCGAAGGGACTGGCCCCGATGAGCGTCAATCACGCGATCACGTTCGACGGCATCGATTTCGTCGATATCTCGCTCAACGGCCCCACGCACGCGGAGTACGGCGTCGGCCCGGGGGCCCACCAGTTTCAGATCGATCACGTCCCGAACAGCGGCATAAGCCCCTGGCCCAACGTGACCATGACGTTCGACAGCGACATCGCCTTCTCGATCGTGCCCGAGCCGGCGACCGCACTGCTGCTGGGGGCATGTGCGGCGCCGCTGGGCTTTCGACGCCGGCGCGTCGGCTGACGAATGCGCTGCGGGTCCGAGACCGCGCCTGGGAAGGAGATAGCTCCGCGTGGTCGGGACCGCAGCCTGCACTGCTCATAGACCAAGTACGTGTCAGGCGTGTGGAGCACGGGCTACCAGGTCTGGTGTATTTTGCACTTGCAGTGCTTGTTGGTCGGGTCGGGACACTGGCGGATGAGTTCGACCAACCGGTCGCCCTTGTCCTTGGGGATCGGGCCGTTGATGTGAGTCGTTTCCTCGCCGAGGAAGCGGTCGACGTGCAGTTCCATCGTCCAGCACTGGCATCGGTCACAGTAGAAATACGACTCGGTGTACTCGTCGCCGAGTTGCTCGACGGAGATCATGGCAGCGCGGTTGTTAAAGTCGCCGAGATCGCGATTGCAGGACGAACAATTCATGGTCTGATCCCGCCGGGCGTCGCTCCACGGGCCGGCCGGCACCCTCATCATGCACACGGCAACCTGGGATGCAAGCCGGCACCGGCTGACCTGCCCGACGCCGCGCAGTGGTTCTCCGCCGCGGCTTGTGAGAGGCCTCAGAATGGATTATGAATTCCGGCAGCCAGGCGGCGTGCAGAGGGCGTTCGGCCGGAGCGGTCAAAGCTGTCAGCGGGCAGCGGCTGGGAGAATCAGCTATCAACTATCAGCCCGCCACGGCGGGTCTCTCGTCGGGTCGACTCTCAGCTTTTAGCTGTCAGCTCCTAGCTCTCAGCTTTTCGCTCTTCGCTGATGGTCCACCACGGCGAGATGGGAGCACCCTGCACTGCTCGCAGAGCAGTGACGCACCGTGGACGGGGAATCGCGAGCCCAGGTTCAGGAAGAACCTGGGCCACCCGTGCGGACAACGGTTCACGGTTGGGGCAGGCGGCTCGGTGTCGCTTTCCGGTCGGGTTTTGCGGTTGGATTGGAGTCAGATCATGATCAGAGTAGTTTTTGCTGGCATCATCGGGTTTTGTTTCCTTGCGTATGCTCCTTTGGTCCGGGCGGCGGAAGCGGGTGGTCGGGGAGACGGGGCCTCATCGCTCGGCTTTGTGATGGAGCCGGCCAAGCGGGTTCCGGTGGCTTATGACGTCGACGTGGCGGTGGCCGGGGCGGGTGTTTCGGGGGTTTTTGCGGCGGTGGCGGCCGCTCGTGAAGGGGCCAGTACCGTGCTGATCGACCGCTTTGGCAGCGTCGGGGGCAACATGGGGCCGGGTTTGTACTCGCCGGCCAACGAGTTCGTCGACCGCAGCCGCAACATCAAGCAGGGCGCGCCGGATGATCCGATCAAGGGCGAGATCGCCGGGCTGATCAAGGAATTCGGTGAGCGGTTTGCCGCCGTGAAGCCGAACCCGCAGTTTGTTGCCGACTTTGGGATGGCCGAGTACGTCTCCTTCTGCATGCTCAAGGAAGCGGGCGTGAAGCTGATCCTGTCGGCCTACGCGGCCGACCCGATTATCGAGGGCGACAGAGTCCGCGGCCTGTTCGTGGAGACCAAGTCCGGCCGTCAGGCGGTGCGGGCGAAGGTGGTCATCGACGCCACGGGCGATGCGGATCTGGCCCGCCGGGCGGGTCTGCCGGTGGTTTACCCGCAGGCCAGCGGGCACGAGTTTGACGGGCACGCGCCGACGGGCATGGGCACACGGGCCGTCGTCGCAGGCATCGATCCGCAGAAGTTCAACACCCCGCCGACCGCGGAATCGCGCAGCCTGAAGGCCAGCATCGCGGATCTGGCCCAGGTGGAACTCGTGCTCCAGTACAATCCGGCCGTCACCGGCAGCCTGGGCTTCGTGAAAGTCGAGCTTGTCCGGCCGCATCCGAAGGTTGACGTCGGAGACGCCCGGCACATCTCGCTTCTGGAGTCGGAGGTGCGGCGGTATATCTTCGAGTTCATCCTGCGATGCCGGGAGAAGATCCCCGGCTGCGAAAACATGTACCTGCTCACGGTCGCGCCGTACTTCGGCTCCCGTGGCGGACCGTGCATCGAAGGCGAATACACCCTTACCAAGGAGGATTGCATCGAGGGGAAGAGATTCGATGACGTCATCTACGTCTACGGCGAGGCGCATGCACTTCGCGTCAACTGCGCGCAGGGCGAATGCAAATGGACCGATGTGCCCTATCGGGTCATGATCCCGAAGAAGCTGGACGGGCTGATGGCGGTCGGCCGCAGCGCTTCCGGGTCGCCGGATACGCTGCTGCGCATACGGGAAGCGGTGATGTACATGGGGCAGGCCGGGGGAACGGCGGCGGCGATGTGTGCCAAGAACGGCGTCGCTCCACGCAAGCTGGACGTCAAGCAGCTCCAGAAGAGGCTGCTCGAGGCGGGCTTCTACCTGGGCGACGACGCTCGGCTGGTCGAACTGGGGCTGAAGTGACGCCGCGGATGAACGCGCCTGGACAGTCCCTCCAGGACAGTTGGCACGACACGTACGGGGTCTGTACAATGGCCAAGTGAGGCGCGGCAGTGTAGCCGGGCACGGACGTCTGGGAAACGTCGGTACAACCTACCTCATTCGGGGGGAGGAGCATCCATATGGCGGAAATCCACAACGGCGAGACGATTATTGGGCCGGACGCGATGATCAAGGGGGAGATGTCGGTCGAGAACCGCGCCCGGATCCTCGGCCGCTTCGAGGGGACGATCCGGTCCAAGGGGCAAGTGGAAGTCGCGGACAAGGCCACGTGCAAGGCGGTGGTGGAGGCCGGGACGGTGCAGGTGGACGGGACGGTCGAGGGCAACATCACCGCCTCCGACCGCGTGCAACTGAATGCGACGGCCCGGGTGACCGGGGACCTGGTCGCGGCCAAACTGGTGGTGACCGAGGGGGCCTCGTTCACGGGTCACATGAGCGTGGGCCCGAATGCGCTGAAGGGCCGTGCAGCGGGGTCGACCAAAGCGGATGAGCCACGGCCGTCGCCGGCAGCCGCCGAGCCGGTCGCGCCGAAAGAGCATCAGGTTCCTGCGAAGAAGTGAGAACTCGGTCTCGCCGGCGGATCGCTGCGAGGAGTGGCGGGCCGGCGGTGAGTGCCTGCGCGGATAGCCTCCATGAAAGCGGGCGAACGTCATGACGTGCGCTGCTATCAGTGCGGTCACCGCACACAAGTCGCGGGCATGACGCGCTCGACGGTTTGCCCGGGCTGCAATCGCCGACTGATTGTCGAAGACATCGTCATCCGGAGCTACACGGCGGTGGTGAATATCGAGACTTGCGGGAGGCTGATCATCCGCCGGGGCGGCCACGCCGTGGCTCAGAAACGGGTTGTGGCCCTGGCGGGGATTGAGATGGACGGAAAGCTCCAGTGCCGCCAGGCGATCACTGCCCGCCACGCCCGGATCGGGCCGAACGCCGAATGGAAAGGCGATCTGCAGGCGGGGTCGCTGGATGTCAAGCCAGGGGCGGTCATCCACGGCGGGCATTTCGACGTGCCGTCGAGCGAGCTGGCGGGCATGGCTACTTGAAACTGGTGAACGGAGGGGTGGACAGGAGACGGCGTGCAGAGCACGCCCTGCCAAGACATGGCGGCGGCCCGGCAAGCCGGGGCTTGGCCATGCCACCCACTGCACAGGAGAATCGCGAGCCCAGGTTCACGAAGAACCTGGGCCACCCGTTCGGGGCCCCGGGCGGTGTGAAAAGCACGCCCTACTCGAAAGGAGGCAACAACCGTGAAACGCGTGGTCGCAGGCGTTGTTTTCGCAGCGTTGCTTTCAAGCTCATCCGTTGTCGCCCAGCAGACCGCTCCGGCCGCGGGCGATCATGGGGCACAGGCGGAGAAACGGGCCCGCTGCCGGGAGTTGGGGATCCAGGTGGGGATTCTGCCGACGGGCAGGTGGAACGGGATCACCGATGTGCCCGGCGTGAAGGTCGGACATCAGACCCTATGGCGAGGCGACTCGGTCCGCACTGGTGTGACCGTCATCGTCCCGCACGACGGCAATACCTATCGTGAGAAGGTGCCGGCGGCCGTGTACTGCGGCAATGCTTTCGGGAAACTTGCGGGGTCCACCCAGATCGCGGAGTTGGGAACGCTTGAGACCCCGATCGCTCTCACCAACACGTTGGGCGTCGCGGCGTGCATGCAAGGCCTGATCCGCCACACGCTCAATCAGCCGGGCAACGAGACCGTCGGCTCGGTGAACGCAGTCGTCGGTGAGACGTATGACGGCTACCTCAACGACATCCGCAGCATGCACGTGACCGCGGAGGATACGCTGGCCGCGATTGCCTCGGCGGCCTCGGGCCCCGTCGCCGAAGGCAGCGTCGGCGCCGGCACGGGCACCTCCTGCTTCGGCTTCAAAGGGGGGATCGGCACCTCCTCGCGCCGGGTCCCGCAGGATCTCGGCGGCTACACTGTCGGCGTCCTCGTGCAGTCCAACTACGGCGGCATCCTCACCATCAACGGGGCTCCCGTGGGGCGCGAGCTCGGCGATTTCTCGATGAGCGAGTACACGGCCGCCCCCAGTGGCGACGGATCATGCATGATCGTGGTGGCCACCAATGCCCCACTCTCGCCCCATGGCCTTGAACGCCTGGCCAAACGGGCTGTGCTCGGCCTCGGGCGGACCGGCTCATCGATGCAAAACGGTTCCGGCGATTATGTCATCGCGTTCTCGACGGCCTACCGCGTCCCCGACCATGACCGCCTTCTCGATCCGCCCGTCGCCACCGTTGCCGGCCGAGCGATGAATCCGTTGTTCATGGCGACCGTCGAAGCGACCGAGGAGGCGGTGTACAACTCCCTGTTTCAGGCCACATCGGTCAGCGGCGTGGACGGCCATCGTCGTCAGGCCATCCCTCTCGACCGCGTCGTCGAGATCTGCCGCCGCTACGGCGTGCTGAACCTGCAGGAGCGACTTCCCGGCGTACACGACACGCAACCCGCGCTGTCGCCGTCCGTAGATCCGGAGAAGTTCAAGGCCGCGCTGATCGCGTATATCGACGCTCATCCGGGCGCTTTCATCGGCAGGAGCAGCTCGCAGGATCTGAAGGACCGGCCGTTCCGGAGTCTGGAGCCACCCGAGGTTGAACAACGGTACGCGTTGGGCGAGTTCGAGATCGTTCCAGGCAAGATGCGATTCTCGGCATGGTATGGAATGCGGGGACCGGAGCCATATCTGTACGAGGGGACGTTTACCAGGTTGCCAGACGGCTCATTGGAGGTCGGCGAGGTCACCCTCAAGCGATTCCATACCCGCCGCCAGCAAGACAGCCCGTCCAGCGGCAGCCGGCCTTTGCGATGAGGATGGAACAAGCACACCAGGGACTCGCAAGACGCCGTGGCAGGCCTGCTGAGACAATGAGGCCCTCGGCGGTTGAGGGCGCAAGGACATGGCGGCGCCCCGGCAAGCCGGGGCTTGGCCATGCCACTCACTGCACAGGGGAATCGCGAGCCCAGGTTCAGGAAGAACCTGGGCCACCCGGGCTTGACCGTGCGCTTCACCGCGTGCGTTACGCGGTTGCGGCGTCTCGTTTGGCGAGGTAGCGGAGGAGCCTTCGGCGGGCGGCCCAGAGGACAACGGCCAGGATGAGCCACCAGACCAGGCCGCCGATCAGGACTCGCACGATGCCGGCAATGCTGGCGACCAGGAATGAACTGCCGTCGGACCAGGCTGATGAGAAGCTTTGAGAGAACTTGTTGCTGAGGCCGGCCTTCTCGACCGGTCTGTCCTTGGGGCCAATGGTCACCAGGATCGCGGCGAGGGCCACCTGGCGGGTGAGCTGCTGCTGTTGGGCGACCAGTTGCTCGATCCGTCCGCGGACCGCGGCCAGCGATTCGCCCACCTTGAGCACGTCGGCCAGCGGTGCATCCTTGCGTTTGTCGAGCAGGTCGAGCAATTCCTGCTCCACCCGCCGCTCGTTGCGCAGCCGTGCTTCGACGTCGACGACCTGCGAGGTGACGTCGGTGGCCTCGACCTGTTCGCGGCTGACTTCGGCGAGATTGCGAAGCGAGCCGATGACGGTGTTCAATCGCTCGCTACGGACGCGGAGGGTCACATAGCCACGCAGGTCCGCGTCGGTGCCGGTGATCTGCGACTGTTCGACGTATTCGCCCTCGCCATCGTTGGGGATCATCTGCACCTTCAGGTAGGTCCCGCGCACGTCCTCGGCCAGCAGGTCGACGGCCGCCTTCCGTATAACCTGCCGCGAGAGGGTACCGGGGTCGCTGACGCCAGAATCCCCTGCCGAAGCCACGGACGTGCCAAGATCCGACCCACTGGTGGACGGACAGATGAATGACTTCGGTGTGAGCGGGGTCTTATTGCCTGTGACCAGCTTGTAGTAGTGCCCGGACCGCTCCCCTTCACCGGGCGTCCCAAGGGCCGAAAAGCCTACATTCGCTTGTCCGTCTGTAAACGAGGCATCATAGGCACCATTCCAAATCCCGAATTCCGGGTGCCCTGCGTAAGAGTGGTAGGAAGAACCAAGCCCAATCAGATTCGCCGAGCAGGAGGCCCGTCTGGCAGTTTCATGCAGCCCAATGCCGACGCCCAGGGCGATCATGGCCGCGATGGGGACTCCGAACCAGGTCCAGCGGGATCGTGCGATCCGGATCAGACGGCCGCGGTGCGCACCACCCGGTTTGGCATGGGCACTCAAAGCCTTGCGCCACAGCCTTGGCTCCGGACCGGTCCACCACGAAAGCTTCTTGAGCGATTCTTCGATCTGGCTCTGATCATTGGCATCCATCGTTTGACTCCCCGGTCTGCTCGTACCCGCCCTTGAGCGAGAAGACACTGGCGGGCAAGCCGCCAGTGGCACCCGGCGTCACGCGCTGAGTACCCCGGGGATAAACCCCGGGGCTCGCAGGAGCCCGTCGACTCGCTTCTGACGCTGCACTACCCTCCCGTGCCGAGCTGCGTCCGCAGGTTCTCCAGCGCCGCGTGCAGCCTTGATTTCACCGTCCCGATCGGCACCCCCATGGCCTCGGCCGCCTCCTCGTGGGTCAGGCCGTGCGTGTAGCACAGCAGAACCGTCTCCCGAAGCGGCGGCGACAGCCTCTCGACCGCCCTTTTGAGCCGCTCCGTCTCGTCGCGCATGGCCGCGGCCTGGCTCGGCTCGTTTGATACGTCCGGTGCCGCCTGCCCGGGCTCCTCGCTCACCCACGGCCGGGCTGACAGGGCGCTGCGGCACTGGTTGATCGCAATCCGGTACAGCCACGTCCTGGCGCTGCTGCGGCCGTTGAAGCTGCCGGCGTAGCGGACCACTCGCAGCCATGTCTCCTGCACCGCGTCGGCAGCCAGCTCGGCCGAACCCAGGATCGCCTGCGACAAGTCGAGGAGTCTCCGCTCGTAGCGCTGAGCGAACGTACCGAGAGCATCGCGGCTCCCGTCCGCAAAGGCCCGGATCAATTCCTCGTCACTCGGCATCGATGCGGTCTCCGGCGGCTGTCTGCATTCATTAGACCGTTGGGGAGGCATTTCGGTTCGGTCGGCGGAGCAGAAATACGCGTGCCAGCGCAGGGTATGTGTGCGGACACTGGCGGTCAAGGTCGATGACCGCTGACAGGCGAAAAGAAGGGGCACTCTACCTCCTCACGGCAAAGCAGAATGCCCTCTTGAGTAACCGTCAGGGCTTGCTGGGTCCCATGACACTGCAGGCGGGAAGCCCGGCGATCCGTTCGGGCCGCAAAGTGGTCGCACCGCCGCAGGCCCCTCGCTTACCAACCTTTTGCATCAAGCGTCTGGCTCGGCTGGCTGAAGCCGGCCGGGAACAGAAGATAAGAGAGAGATGAAGCGGCCGCTCCAAACCAGCCGTATAACGGCTGGCCTATCAGCCCGCCTTCGGCGGGAAAGCCCCGTGGAACGGGGCTGAACGTGACCGGCTCTTCTCGCATCTGAAGCCTCCTTGATGCAAAAGCTTGTTACGCTCGGGGTTCTGAAAGAGCCGCCCAACGCGTCATGCACCCAGACTCGCTGCCGGCTGCTCAATCCGCACAGGCGGGGTTGAGCGGAATGCCCGGGCCGCTCGCGCAGAGTTCGAACGCCGTCAGGTCGGCATTGTCGATGACGTTGTTCGACGTAAGGTCAAGGCATGTGCACGCCGGCACGGTCAAGGGGTCAAGCCACAGGCATGCCTGCAACAGGGCGAAGTCCGTCTGGTCGACGGACCCATCGCAGTTGGCGTCAGCCCGGGGTGTGCCGCACAGATCGGAGGGGCATGCGACCTGGCCGCACACGGTATTGGCGCCCATCCAGACTCTGTCACCGGTGCAATCCGCCTGCTGCCGCTCGTCGCAGCGGCCGCAACCGGCACAACACGCGCCGGTCGGACAGGCGGACTCGTCACAGACGCTGCCTGGTCCCTGCCAGGCGCCGGCGATCGCTGCACAATCCTCCATGCTCAGGACCTCGCATCCCCCGCCGATGCTGGTCGGCCTACAGCAGGCACCGGGGCTGCCGGGCGGGACCGCGATGTCGAACAACTGCCGACCGCCCTCCTCGGCCCCCAGGTTATCCCATTGGGCCAGTACGCCAGGGGTGTCGGCGGTGTACTTGCGCGCGCCGCCGCCGAGGGAAGGAAGGTTCTGCGACGCAATCCAGATGTCGCCAGTTGCGGCGTCCAGCATTCCGTTCTGCTGGCCGCGGTAGCCCGCCGAGCCGGGAATCAGCGTGGCGGTGTGCGTCGTCAAGGAGTAGTCCACCATGGCCGGTATGGGTGGGTTACCCGAGGTCCTCCGCTGAAGATTCACCAGCGAGTTGCTGACCGGCCGGTAGATGGCCGACTGCCAATTGCCCAGCCCGTTGCCGGCCGCCGCGGTCAGCGTGGCGCCAGTCACGACCAGCGTGGGACTGCTGGTCGTCCCGCCCGGAGTGGAGCCGCCGGCCGTACTGAAGGAGTACACGTTCGAGGATGAGACCGGCTGGCGGAAGTACACGGTGCCATCGGGCGCGACGTCAATGTTGACGCCGCCGCTCGCGTCGACGTCGCCGATGAGACCGGTATCGTAGGTCTCCATGAGGGTGATGCCCTGGAGTTCGTCCGGCGAGCCGAGGCCTGTGCCTTCGGGCGAATCCGGGAGAGTCAACTCATAGATGTAGCCGTGCAGGACCCCGCCGGTGCCCGTGCCGTTGTGGGAGATGCCTACCATCAGCGTGTTGTTCGTGGGGTTGTATCGCAGGTTGACATGGGGCCAGTTCTGGACGTTGTTGGCCCCGCAGAAACTCTTGTCGCCGCAAACAATATTGCCGATATAGGCCTCGCGCAACTTCTGCGGGGGGCTGCTGCTGTCCACCTCGACGAGTATGGGCCTGTAAGTGTCGAAATCGGGAGCACGCTCCCTGCCCAGGTAGAAGAGCCGATAGCCAGACGGCGTGTTGGCCCCTGCGGTCGGCGAGCAGGAGAATGTCAGGCTGGTGAACTGGTGACCCCAGAATGTCCCGCTCGTGGCCGTGCCGGAGGCTTCACCTACCTCCACCCAGTTGTCGGCCGTTGATACCACCGTCAGTTTGCTGTGGGTCAGAAGGCCGTCCAGCGGGGTGTTGGCGCCGCCCCAAAGCGCATAGATCCGATCCGAGTCAAAGCCGTTTGATATGACTCCCAGAGCAGGCCCGGCCGATAAGGCCACCAATCCAGCGATTGCACAGATCCATTTGAACATGGGCGATCCTCCACCTTCCAGATGTGCCTACCCGGCATCCGCGTTTTATCAGGCAGGGTTAACGCCACCCGCCTTGCCGGGCTGCACGGCGTCGCGCTGGCGCGGGCCTCCTGAGACCGACTCACAAGACCCGGCTTTCTAGCGCCGGCGAAGCCGCAAAGAGAAAACGCGCGCCCGCTGTGGCGGCATTCTATCTGATTCGGGCTGGGGCCGCAACAGAAAAACAGAACATTGTTACATGTATTCAGAGAACGACGTTATATCTATCACGGACGACACACTCAGTTCCTAATATGTAACAGCCTTTGCATCAAAGGTTTACGTATTGCCAGGACTTGTTTCTGCTAGCGAATACGTCGTTATGATATGCAAGACATAGTCTTATGGTGAGCACCGAAGACTCGGGAGGAAGGGGCGTGCAGGAGGGGCCAGGCTTCCTGGGCATCTGGCTTTGCACCGCCGGTGGCGGGACACACGTCACCCCCACGGCACCTGATCAAGCGGGCGCGTCGCCCGGTCTTCCGCTCCGTGATCGGCCCCCGCTGAGGAGGTGGAATCGCGGCCTTGGTCGACCTGCCGATCGGCTCGGGCAGGAGGCCGGCGGGTACCGGGCTGCGGATCGGAACTGGGCCAGCCTTCCGGCAAGCGGCCGCGCATGCGGCCGTGGTCGGGGCACGTTTGGCGAGCGCGAGAAACGAGGGAATTCGGGGTAATAAGTTTTAACTTGAGAGTCTGGAAAGGCACGTGCCACGTCGCCCCGCCAGCCGCGCTGTGCCCGGCCAGCATCTTTGAGAGATCCAGCCGATCTTTGCCACACAACGAGAGCCAGGATACCATTTCATCCATGAAGAAGGTGCTTCGATTCTTTTATCTGCCCGCCAAGTTGAGGGAAGCGCTCACGCGCGACACCGAACTCAACGGCTATCAGGCGCAATGGGCCATGGCCGCCGCGATCCTCACGTTCCTGGAGATGTCGCCCGCCAAGCGGGAGGCGTGCCTGGCCCGCCTTGAGGCGTACGCTCCCGAGGAAGACTACGAACAAGCGAGAGGCAGAGAGAAGCGCGTGGTTCAGGGCACCGTGATGAAGCTGCAGATGCCACCTCCGGACAAACAACGCATCATAGGCGCGAGGAGGCAACACTGACTGGGGAGGGCAAGCCTGGATGGCGGGACGGCCGTCAGTCAATGGTCGTTCCTGAAAGTCGCCGGCAGACCAGGTCACACCGTTCGTGCACGACAACTCACCTGATGGATCTGCGACGCGGGACAGATGCGTTCGACTTCATCGGCCTGAGGTTTGGCCAGAAGATTGTCCTTCATCGCACGGTCGAGTTTGGGACGTGATAACTGGCTGACTTGCTCCCAGCAGCCGGATTCGCGAAGGAGGGACTCAAGCTGCTGGCGCTGCGGGCTGCCGGCCGGGGGCAGGGCGCGGCTCGTCACTGAGCGGATTCGGACGACCGCGGAGTTGCCGTCAAGCTGGTCTCGACGTGACTCCGAGGAAATGCGAATCAACTGGTCGCGCCAATAGGCTTTCTCGCGCTCGGCCAGACGGATCTGCTCACCGATCTGGTGAAAGCGATCAACGATCTGGGACAGACGCACCCCGAGCAACTGATCGAACCGCCGGCGGAGTTCAGTCAACCGTGACACCCAGGAGGCCAGGCTGGCGGGCTGTTGGCGGTACTGCTGCCGAAGTGCTTCGAACCGCTCTGCGATGTCGACGCAGGCTTCGAGCCCGGCGTGATCGCTCGAAAGACGGTCCAGGGCGGTGGTCAGGCAGGCAATGTGTTCGCCAATTTCGTGTTCAGACAACATGATCGGTCTCCACAAAACATCGGACCACGCGGGGAGGACAAACGCCTCTGCATTGGGCCGGAATCACCTTCGTGAAGCACCCGGACGCAGACGCCTCTTCTACACGAAAGAGGGGATTGCCGCAAGTTGAGGCATGGCGGCGCCCCGGCAAGCCGGGGCTTGGCCATGCCACCCACTGCAGAGGAGAATCGCGAGCCCAGGTTCAGGAAGAACCTGGGCCACCCGGCCCGACCGGGCCCAGGCAGTTGATGTAGGTGGCCGTTGGACATAGGCTGGTACGTCGTCGGGGGGGACGGATGGCCGGAGGTGTTGACCTGCCGGTGAAATGTCCGTCCTTCGACGGCGACTGCGCATACGGAGCATGGATCTGGACGCCGCACTGAACGTGGTGGCTTTGCAGGGCCGGCGCCTGCGGGAGCAGCTTTGTCTGCCGTGGCAGGAGCAGGCCCAGCAGGCGGTGTGCGCGCTGCGGTTTCGGCGGCAGTCGGTGGAGGCGGGGCAAGCGGTCCAGCTCGCGGCGGTCGTCGGCGGGGCCTCTTCGGGCAAGAGCACGGTGTTCAACAACCTGCTCGGCGGGCGCCGGGTGAGCCTGGTAACCATCCGCAGCCATGCCACGCGCGGGCTGATCGTCGCCGCCCAGCGCAAGCACAGTGAACGGCTCGACCGCTGGCTCAATCACGACCGGATCCTGTTTCCGACGCTCGATACTCAGTCGGGCGGGCCCGGCGCGGACCTTCAGGGCCGGCCGGAGGCGGCCACGGTCGTCGAGCACGACATCGGCGGGTTTGAGAACGCGCTGCTGGTCGACACGGCCGACTTCACTTCCAACACGGCGGAGCTCGAAGGCGACGTGACGCTGTCGCTGCTGCCGTGGTTCGACCGGCTGGTGGTCATCGTGGATCACGAGCGGTGGTTCGACCGACAAGTGGTCGACCAGTTGGCCATGCTGGCCAAGCGGTACGCCCAGCCGCGGATCGTGGTATTCAACCGGACGGCGGAACACGCGCTTGCCGAGGCCGACCGGGTGCGGCTGGAAGAGCAGGCCCGGCACCTCGGGGCACAGAAGGTTTGCATCCTGAACTATCACCGGGGTCGGGGCTTTCGCCGCTTCGATCCGCAGGCACTGAGCGAGGTGGTCAAGTTCCTGGCCGAGCCGCTGCCGCAGCGAGAGCCCGCATTGCAGACGGAGGTCGGTATCCGCGCGGCGGCGGTGCTGGCGGCGAATCGCGGTCGCATCGAGCGGCTCGATCAACTCGAGCGGATACTGGCCGCGGCGACGGCTCGATGTGTCCCGGCGAGCCGCTGGGACTGCGTGACGGCCCTGATGACCCGGGAGGAACGTGAGCGGCTGGGGGTTGTGTCACGGATACTGGGAATCGCGCAGGTGCGGGAATGGCTGAATCGGCAGCGGCGCTGGCTCGAGGAGGCGCTGCCGCGGCTGCCCTGGTCACTCAAGCGGGAGACGGCAGCGGAACCCGATCCCGTCGTGGAATGCAACGTTGACGCGTCGCGCGAGGAGCGAGGACGGGACTGGTTGAACGCCCAGTGCGAGCGCCAGATCCGGCGGCTCAACGAGGAGGTAACGGCCAGCGATCTGTGGGAGGATCTGCGCCTGGCTCGAGGGCGGCCGATTGCCGTGCCGGAGGGCGGGATCATCGAGTCCTTCCGGCCTCGGGCCGAGGAGATGGCGGCGAGGCTGGCTGCGGCGATGGATGAGTGGAATGCCAAGGTGCAGCACGAATGCCAAGGGCTGTCGCCGAAGCTGATCAGTACCCTGGGCATGACCATCCTGGCAGGCGCGGCGATCCTGCTGGCGGTGCCCGGGCCGCTCGCGGCTTTGACGCCGGCGATTGCGGCGGGGGCACTGAAAGCGGGGCTGCTGCAGTTGGGAGCGGCGGGTGCGTTCGGGGCGATTTCAGGGCGGCCGCTGGCGAGGCTCACGGAGATCATCCGCGAGAAGCTGCTGGCGAGCCCGGAGTTCAACCGGGTGCGCGACGCGGCCGAGAGCATGCGGCGGCTGGTCGAGGAGCACGGCCGTGCGGCAGCGGACCGCCTGAGCCGGGAGGCTCGCGGATTCACGATGGCACCGGCCGATCCGCTCCGGCAGGCGCTGGAGGTCCTGAGTCGACGCGAGGGTCGATCAGCATGAGTGCAGCGAGCGACATTCCGCAGGAAAGCGACCGCCTGGCGGCGGCGAGCGCCGAGCTTGATCGGATCAACGCCGATCTGGCGGCCCTGTTCGCGCGCGAGCCGATCAAGCTGGCCGGCGGAGCGGACGAATCGCGGCGCGATCCGCTGGTGGTCTGCGGGCTGCTGGGTGGCAAGGACGTCGGCAAGTCGACGTTGATCAACACGCTGGCCGAACAGGAGATCTCGGTCGACCGCGAGGAGGTGGGCGCGGGCACTTCGCGTCCGCTGGTGTACGTTCACCGGGACATGGTCGCGGTCGCGCGGTCGCGGCTCGGCCGGGTCGATGGCGGGCTCGACCTGCAATTGCACACCCACGGGGCGGACCCTGTCCGCAACATCGTACTGGTGGATCTGCCCGATTTTGACAGCGACTTCATGCGGCACGAGGCGATCGTGAAGGCGGTGGTTCCGCATCTCGACCGGGTGGTCTGGGTGGCCACGCCGCGGAAGATCGGTGATCGGGCGTGGGTGGCGTTTGCCCGGGACGTGGTCAAGGCGGACACGAACGTCTACTTCGTGCTGAACAAGTGTGATGAGCTGCTGGCCGACGAGGAGGACTGGTCGCACCCGGTGGATTCGCATGGCATCGAGCGCGAGGCCGAACAATTCTGCAAACGGCAGCGGCAGTGGACACAACGCGTTCTCAGCGAGGCCGGCCACGAGGTTCGGCCGGGCAGGCTTTTCCTTCTGGCGGCGAAATATGCGGCGCCGTTGGCGTTTCTCGAACGCGTGGGCGCGATCTGGGATGATCCCGATTGGCATCGTTACGGGGGCGACCGGCCGGTGGTAACCGCGATCGGCGGGCTGCTGACGGGGGAAGTGCTGCGGCTGCGCCAGGAGGTGCTCGGCCCGCTCGGCGAGGACAAGGCAGCGGAGGTCAAGGAGCACAACCTGCGCGAGCAGATCCGGCGTAACGCCGAGGGGATCCGGCAGGCATATGAGCTTGACCACTGGCTGGGGCAATTGCAGCGGGCGACGACGGCCGAGTATCGCCAGGCGATGCTGAACGATGCATTCGGGGCGGATTATTGCCGGGCGGTGGCGGCCTCGCTGTTGCGCACGCGGCGGACGGATATCGAGCTGGCGGACGAGGTGATGGACGCGCGGGCGGGGCGGTGGCCGGTGCTGCGGGTCGTCTACTGGCTGAGTCGCTGGCTGATTCGCCGGGTGGGCAGAACGCTGGCCGGGCAAGCCTGGCCGGCGATGGGGGCGGCGGGCGTGCCGGTGACGGAGCTGTTTCGCTTCCGGAGCCGGGGGCTGGCCGAGCGGCTGGAGTCGCTCTGTGATCGATTGCGGACCGAGCATGCGGCGGTTGTGCGGCACCTGCAACTGCGCGAGCGTTTTCCCGATCCGGCCGAGCTTGCCGCGCGAGTCGAGCAGGACCTGGTCGAATTGCCCTTGAAAGACGACGAGGATGTGATCGGCCGTCTGACGAGCGGGTACCGGCCGGGCCGGGCCAAGCGGTTGTTCCTGTGGTGCGTGCTGATCTGGTTCCCGTTTATTCAGCCGGTGGCCGAGGGGTTGCTGGAGATGATGGCGGCGGGTACGCAGATTACCGACTGGGCGCACGGGTTATATCGCGTGGTGTGGGCGCTTGGGGCAACGCAACTGCTCAAGGGATTTGCGGTGGTGGTGGGCATCTACGTTGCCTGCCTGGCGGCGATCTACGCTCGTTGCGTGCGGGATGTGCAGAAGTCGCGGCGCAGCCTGCGAGAGTTCGAGGCGGCGAGGCGCGATGGTACGGGTGCGCGGCCGGGAACCGAGGTGCTGGCCGAGGCGATCGACCGGCACCTACTCGAAGAGGTTGGCGGGGCCGCGTTCCAGCCGTTCGAGGCGGCGGCGGTCCGGCTTGGCCAACTGGCCGGGCGGCTTGATGAACTGGGGAAGTGACGGAGTCTATGTCAGCAGGGTGACGTGATCAGGAGACCAAACAAGGTGCCGCTCAAAACCTGCAAGAAGCTGAGCCGAGTCATGTATCTGCTCGCTGCCGGGCTGGGCTGTGTGCCGGCGCTGGCCGCCGACAGTCGAGCCGACTCAACAACCACCAGGCCCGCGCAGGCGGCCCCGGAGCCACACAAATCGATCGGCCCGGATGACGGTTATCGCGGCATCTGGTACAGCAACGAAGCCACGCATGACGAATATGTTTACAAGTACTCCGGGGGGCTGGGGACATACTGCGCCAAGCACTCGCCGTTCGCGATTTACTCGCCCAAGGTGAATAAAACCTTCTTCTGCTACGGCGGGACGGCGAAGGGCAAGCAGGAGTTGCTCGAGATGGTTTCGTGTTACGACCACGCGACCGGTATGGTGCCGCGGCCGACGATTGTGATGAACAAGGGCACCAGCGACGCGCATGACAACCCGGTTATCAGCACGGACGCCGAGGGATTCATCTTCGTGTTCTGCAGCTCGCACGGGACTTCGCGGCCGTCGTATATCTTCAAGAGTGATCGGCCGTACTCGACCGACTCGTTCACCGTGGTATGGAAGGGGAACTTCTCGTACCCGCAGCCGTGGTACCGGCCGGGCGAAGGTTTTCTGTTCATGCACACGCTCTACAGGGGCGGGCGAGCTTCGTACTGGTCGACCAGCAAGGACGGCATTACCTGGACCGAGCCACAGTTGCTGGCCTTTTATGAACAGGGGCACTACCAGGTCAGCCGGCCGGGGGCGGGCGTGGTGGGGGTAGGATTCAACTATCATCCGAAGGCTTTTCACGGCGATGCGAAAAAGCGGGGTCTGAATTGGCGAACCAACCTCTATTTCGCCCAGACCCGCGACTTCGGCCGTACCTGGACGAATGCCAATGGGGAGAAGCTGGAGCTGCCGCTGAAGTCGCCGCGGAATCCGGCCATGGTCCGCGAGTACGAGGCCGAGAGCCTTCTGGTCTATGTGAAGGACATCAACTACGACGCCCAGGGGCATCCGGTGATCCTGTTTGTGACCAGCCGGGGACCGTATCCGGGGCCGCAGAATGGACCGCACACCTGGAACATTGCCCACTGGGCGGGGAGCGAGTGGGCCTTCAGCCGGGTGACCGAATCCGACAACAACTATGACACCGGCAGCCTCTATATCGAGCCGGACGGGCTGTGGCGGATCATCGGGCCGACCGAGCCGGGGCCGCAGCGGTACAATCCCGGCGGTGAGGTGGCGATGTGGGTCAGCAAGGATTGGGGGCAATCGTGGAGCAAGGCTCGCGACGTGACCCGCGGCAGCACGATGAACCACACGTACGTCCGGCGGCCGGTCGATCCGCACCCGGACTTTTACGCCTTCTGGGCGGACGGCCACGGCCGCCGGCCTTCGGAATCGCGGTTGTACTTCTGCAATCAGGCTGGAGACCGGGTGTTCTGCCTGCCCGCACAAATGACCGGCGACACTGCCAGGCCCGAGCTGGTCACAGGCCCGCAGCCGTGACGGGCAGAGATCGCGCGTCCAACAACGGCGGCAAATGCCGTGACCCCAGATACACCCAGGAAAGATCACTGCGCCCTCTGGTGTGGTCGGCCGGGAGCTCACTGCGAGACCTTTGCTGCAGAAGGTCAAGAGTAGAGCCCGCCCACCGGCCCGCCTCTGGTTCTGCCGGCTGCGGGAGTACCCCTGCGCGATGAGCGGGCTGACAATGAACCATGACACTGACGACGGTATCGCGCGAGTACAAGGGGTGCCGGGAGCTTTGTGCCTTTCAGGGTACAAGTCCGGGCTGATTTGGTTCCACAGCGATGGAACCTGTTGGTGCGCCCTTCCACAGTTCGAGGATGAGCCAACCGGGTTGACGTTGCGGCAGTGCCAGTTACCGACTTAATGTCTTGATAACAAGCATTTTAGAGCATGGAAGGTCACCGTGAAGACTGCCTGGTCCCTGGCACGGCGGTTTCACTTCAGCGTACTTGACTTACGGCACATGTTCGGGTATTGTGGTATATATCCAGGTCAAGGATAGAACGACTTTTAAGCCGGAACAGACATCCGAGAATGGGCCGTCGCATGAGCACGGTTGGCACGATTCAGGATCCGCTCATTGATCGAGCCGCGCAGACTCTACGGAAACACGAGATTGTCTCCCGCAGCATCATGTGGGCGATCCGTTGCGGTGAACTTGCGCCTGGTGAGCGGCTTCCGAACGAGCTCGAACTGGCTCAGCAGTACTCGGTGAGCCGAAACTCGGTTCGGCGCGGTTTGATGCGGCTTCAGGACGAGGGTCTGGTTGAGAAGCGCCAGGGGAGCGGGAGCTATGTCCTGGCCTCAGGGAATTCGTGGCCGGCCGGGAGGCGAGAGGCGACGTTGGCGATCCGGTACGTCACCCAGTCTACCGAGAGCGCTATCGGCCATGCCACGGGCCCATGGTGGTCGCTCCTTCGGGAGGGTTTGGTGTACGGCGCCGCCTACCACGGGGTGAAGCTGGTCCATGACCCTTGCGGGTCGGGCACTCATCATGTTGCTTCCAGCCGCTCCGTGGGGCGAGTATCGGGCTTCCTGGTTGTCGCCTTCGGCGACGACAACCCGTCGGGCCTCGTAGCGGATCTCCCGCGGGATGTTCCGAAGCTGCTCGTCAACCGGACCTGTACTGATTCCTCGATGCCCTCGCTTAGTATCGATCGTGAACTGGGAGCGTATCAAGCTGCGAGCTTCTTGCTCAAGCTCGGGCACCGGCGGATTGGATTTGACATTCTCGGAGAGGAGGATCCGCCGGGACGCGAGCGCCTCCACGGGTATTGCCGCGCGTTTGAGGAGGCTGGCCTGGCCGTGAACGATGCGATGATGTTCCAGGGTGTCAGTGGCGCCGCCTATCTGGAATGGCCCAAACGGCTGCACGAGCTGCTCCAGAGGCGGCCGCGCCCCACGGCACTGCTCATCCATCACGCCAATCGTGTCCTGCACATCATGGAGGTTCTGCAGGCTCGCGGAATCCGGGTTCCGGAAGATCTCTCCTTGATCATCATTGACGATGATCCAGTTTTGTCGCGCATGAGGCCCCGGCTCTCTGCCGTGAGCGAGCCATATGCGGAGATGGGAAGGCGTGCCGTGGCGATGATTCTGGCTGGAGCGAAAGCGGGCCAGGAAGCCCAGCACGTCACGCTTGAGCCCCAGTTGATTATGCGGGAGTCGGTAGCTCCGTTAAGAGCGTAGCCGCTCCCTGGTGATATCAGGTCTGGTTTCTGAAAGAGGAGGAAAGCACAA
Source organism: uncultured Planctomycetales bacterium (assembly GCA_964586235.1). Lineage (GTDB taxonomy): Bacteria > Planctomycetota > Phycisphaerae > UBA1845 > PWPN01 > JAUCQB01. The sequence continues at coordinate 6,946 of CAZPIO010000025.1, read as the reverse complement.
TGAGGAATAAATCGATGTTATTGATGACGGCGGTGGCCGCCATGCTGGGAGCGTACCCGGCGCTTGCAGCGAATGTGTTCATTGATCTGGGCGCCGGGACCGGGGCGGAGGACATCTCCAAGGACGGGACCCTGGTCGCGGGGAACGACGCCGGTGGCGGATATTACTGGACGCCGTCCACCGGCAAGGTTTCGATCGGCAACCAGGTGGTGGGCGCGGAGTACTTCGGCGGAAGCCCGCTGGTGGCCGGCAATACCAGCGACAATGCCGCTGTCTGGCAAAGCGGGTCATGGTCCGCGTTGCCGAAGGCCAATGAGGCTTACGACTGGAGAGCGGAAGCCGTCGGCAGCAACGGCACCACCGATTACTGGGTCGCAGGCTACGCGCGTAACACACCGTACAACAGGGCGACCCGCTACAAGCACAGCTCGGTGAGCTCGACCACCATGGATCTGCCCCCCAGCGGGCACGACCATTCTTATTTCTATGGCGCGTCGGACGACGGAAGATTCGTCGGCAAGGCCCAGTACACCGGCACTCCGCCGACTGGAGGATCTCGCACTGGCATGGTCTATGGTCCGCCGGCCTGGCTCCCGCCCGTCGGCGGTCCAAGCGGCTCTCTCGAACGCGAGACCTTCAACATGTCCAGCGACGGCAACGTCAAGGTGGGGTGGGGCTATACCAGCGGCGGCGCCGTCTATTCGGCGTACTGGTGGGACAGCGGAAATGCGCCCCACGTTATCCCCATGTTCGCCAACCAGGACTGGATGGAAGCCCTTGCGGTGGACGGGGACGGGACGGTGATCGGTGGCCGCACCTTTCTGAAGCCTGATTACACCCAGGCGGAGGCGTGGATTTACGACGTTCCGACGAACACGCTTCAGACCGTCGCCGCTTACTTGTCGGGTCTGGGTGTAGACATCACCGGCTGGACCTTCACCCAACTGACCGGGATTTCTAACGACGGTCTGAGCCTGGCAGGCAAGGGCACCTACGGCGGCCAAGCACACGGATGGGCCTACGTGATTCCCGAACCGACGACACTGGCCCTGGCGATGCTGGCCCTGCCGTTCGTGCGTCGCAGGTGCGGTTTGTCGAGGTGATTCTGTTAGCGTGAGAGGTCTGCTGGCGGGACGACTCACCCGGCTGAAGGGTGTGAGGGTAGCGTCGCGCTACTGTTTAGTCTCGGGAGCGGGGAGCAGCCCGCATGCCTCTGAAATCCGAAGCCACCAGACGGCTATCGGTTCGAGAGCGGCGAGCGGATGCGCCCAAGGCAGTCATTTCAGGAGAATGGCGGAAATGAGCAAGATCATTAAACACAGACTCATGCGCGGTTTCGTCTGGACCATGCCGAACCTTGTGCTGCTGATGGGCGGCTCGGGTGTTGCTCTGGCCCAGGCGACGTTCCAGCCGGTCGGCACGCTCGGGGGGGCGTCAAGCAAAGCCTTGGGCGTCTCGCCCGACGGCTCGGTCGTGGTGGGCGAGAGTGTCGATGCCAACGGCAAGACCCAGGCTTTCATGTGGACCTCGGGCGGCGGAATCGTCGGCATTGGCTTTCTGGATGCCACCAATCAATACAGCACGGCGGCGGACGCGGACAAGGATTCGCTGGGTCTGCTCCACGTGGCCGGCACGTCGAAGAACAGCTCCAACCTCGAGCAAGCGTTCGAATGGTCGGGGCCCATCGGCGGCCCGGGGAGCTTCACAGCCATTCCACCACTGCTCGCCGGCGGAAAGAACTACGGTGCCAGCCTCGCTGTGGACGCCGCGGATCAGGTGTTCGTGGTTGGTCGAAGCCAAAGCGCCAGCGCCACCGACCCTGACAGGCCTTACGAGGCCTACCGCTGGCGGACCGGCTCACCGACCGAATCGCTCGCCCTCGGCTTTCTGGGCGGAAACCTCAAGTGGAGCGAGGCCACCGGAACCGGCGTCAACGCCAGCGGCCAGCAGATCGTCGTCGGCTATAGCTGGTCGAGCTGGGGCGGGATCTCGAACAACGCCCGCGAGGGCTTCCGCTGGTTTTCCGGCGACAGCAACATGGCGCCCATGCGCGGGCCCGATTATGTGTGCAGCCGTTTCGGTGATGTGCCGGTTGACCCCACGCCCGGCGGCGATACCGAGAGTCTATTCATCGCCTGTTCGCGCGATGGCCGGTTTGCCGTTGGTCGGGGCACGTATCCGAACAACCCGCCGGGTGGGTACTTCATGGCTTACATGCACGACACCGCGGACCAGGACAGCCATTGCCTGCCGATCACCAAGCCCCTGGGCTTCATACCCGGCGGCGACAACCACAGTGAGGCCTTTGGGGTGACGATCGACGGCGAGGTGGTGGTGGGCACCAGTTGGAACGACACGCTGGGCTACCGGGCCTTTCTCTGGGTGAATGGTCTGTTTAACAAAGCGGATTCGAAGGCCAACATGGTCAACCTCAAGACGTTCCTGGAGTCTGTGCATGGACTGAACCTGGCCGGCTGGACGCTCACGGACGCGATGGATGTTTCTGACGGAGGACCCGGCCAGAACCTGACCATCGTCGGCTTCGGCTTGTTCGATCCGGACGGGGCCGGCGGGCAACCTGCCGTTGCGAGAGGTTGGGTGGCAACGATACCGGACCCCGTGCAGTCCGGTGGTTGCTGCAACGCGAACAGCGCCGGCTGCACCGAGAGTCGACCGGGTGCCTGCGAGGTGGACGGCGGCAAGCTCAAGCTCTGGGCCGGCGCAGGGATCTCGTGCGGTCAGACTGACTGCCTGGGCTCCTGTTGCCAGTTCGACGGAAGCTGCGATCAGCAGATTCCAGCCAACTGCCGATGGGCGCCGGGCAGCGAGGATCAGCGCTTCAACTTCTATGGCGGAGTCGGATCGAGTTGCTCGGGGAGGGATTGTGCCGTTGCCTGTTGCCTCCCGGACACCTCCTGCGTGGAAGAGTCGGTGAACGCCTGCCGGGCGGACCTGGGGACATTCCCTGTCCGGCCTGGCTCCTCGTGCAACCCGCCGGATCCCGACGTCAACTGCAGCGACGTGGTAACGGGCTCCTGCTGCAACCCGGACGGGAGCTGCACCGATGGCATACCCAGTGCCTACTGCCCCGACCCGGAGGGCTTCGGCCGGTGGCAGGAGGCGACGGCCTGCGGCAGCCGCGATTGCACGGGTGCGTGCTGCGGAATTGCGGGCAGTTGCGCCGAAGGGCGAACGATCAATGACTGCACCGCTTCGGGATACGGGTCGTTTCTGGGCTACGAGGCCTCGTGTGCCTCAGCGAACTGCCCGGTGGTCTGTTACACGCCCATCTGGGCCGACGCGGATCAGGACAGCGACGTGGATCAGGTCGACTTTGGGGTTTATCAGTTGTGTTACACCGGGGGCTTCGGGTCGATTCCGTCGAGTCCGGAGTACTGCCGCTGCTTCGACCGGGACGGCAATGACCAGGTCGATGGAACGGACCTCGATGCGTTCGAGAAGTGTGCGACGGGGCCGGCTGTTCCGTGGAGCGGCGGCTCAACGCCGGACTGCATCCCGTGAAGCACCGTGTTTGCGTTCGGAGCGTGGCGACCCGCAACGGGCTCGGCCTTTCTTGTCGTCGGTCAGGGGGCCGTTCTCAGACCAGCGCACCAGTCAGAACAGGATTTGGCCCATAGCAGCCTTGATTCGCGGGCTTTTCAGAGCATCGATCATCGTCGCTTCACCTTGCCTACCGCGGCTGGGCCACCTTGCCAGTGAGCCACAATGCGTCAGCCGGGGCCGGCATCCGCTCCCTGACCCGGCTTCGCTGGGCTTCGCCGTGGCGAGCGGTCGCCACGGCGACCAGGGTCGCGGTTCTGAAAAAGCGATCATGGTCACCCCCTCCTGAGATGAAGCCAAGCCGGACCTGCTCGTGGCCGATGAATCAAAGGCGGTGTCGGCTGTTGAATGGTGCCTTACGGGAAGAGAGGTCCGATATGGTCCCTGCTTTTGTTGCCATGCTCCTCGCGCGAGGCATGCCTGAAGGTTTCCTGCGAGGTCTCTGGAACGGCGACGCTTCAAGCTGGATCCCCGTGGGGGCGATCATTCTCGTCCCCGCCAGCATGTATATCGCCCACAAGTACTTCGGTTGGAAGGTCCCTACCAGGAAAGAACGCCGCGCCGCCCGCGAACGGCGCAAAATCGTCCTTTGGAAGTACGAGCGGGATTGAACGGTCACCCCGGGTCGCGATTGCGTCGGGAGCCGGTCAAAGGTCAAAGAACATGGCGGCGTCCCGGCGAGCCGGGGCCTGGCCATGCCACCCTTCACGATCGAGGCCACTTCCCCTCGGATACACACCACCAGGCATTGAGGGCTTGTGTTCGGATGGGCTGGATGCTTCAATAGGGTGCCTGGGAAGACGACGGGCGGGAGCGGTTGTTATGACGAAATGGCAGTACTGGTCGCCTCTGATTATCGGCGGAGTCGTCGGCGAAATCTACGGGCTGCAGGCTTACAGGAGCGTGGGGGGCAATCCTCTGGTTTCCGCGGGGGTGCTGCCGCTGCTGTCGGCGTTGATCTGGGCGATCGGGTTTCAGTTGCTGGCACTGGGCGCGCAAGGGTTGTTTGCGGCGGTGCTGCCAGTGCCCCTGGGCAAGAGCATTCGGGGGGCCAAGTGCCGGGTCATCGGGTTTCTCGTGCTGTTCGGGTCCGTGGTGGGTCTTCTGTTCCGGCTGAGCGGAGGCCTGGCATACCTCGGTAGCGAGCGGCATACGCTGGACTGGTTCTGGTCGTCCTGGTTCATCTTCTGGGCCGCGTTCGCGGGGCTGAGCTACCCCGTGGCCCTGGCGATCTATCTGTACTCGCTGCCCACGGCCGAGCCGGATTTCCAGGACAAAGACTGAG
>CAZPIO010000025.1:0-2000 GCA_964586235.1 uncultured Planctomycetales bacterium | reverse complement strand
TCTCTTTCACATCAACGCACCGACGTGTAAGCTGATGTCATGGCCAAGGGCGAGAACGCACTCATCGAATGGCTGCGCCAGCGATTTCCGGTGAATCCGGAGCGGGTGCCGATCGGCATCGGCGACGACATGGCCTCGGTGCGGCTGGGCGGTGACCTGGTACTGATCACGGCGGACATGCTGCTCGACGGCGTTCACTTCGACACCCGGCAGCACATTTACGAACTCATCGGCCGCAAGGCCATCGCCTGCTCGTTGAGCGACTGCGCGGCCATGGCCTGCCGCCCGCGCGTGGCCACGGTCAGCCTGGCGCTGCACGACGGGATGTGCATGGACGACGCCAAGCGGCTTTACGAAGGCATGGCGTGCATTGCCGAGGAGTTCGACTGCGACATCGTCGGCGGCGACACCACGAGCTGGCCGGGCAAGCTGGTGATCGACGTCGCCATGCTGGCCGAGCCGATGTCGCCGCGCGGTCCGATCCGGCGATGCGATGCCCGGGCCGGGGACGGAATCTACGTCAGCGGCCCGCTCGGCGGCAGCCTGGCGGGCAGACATCTGACCTTCGTGCCGCGCCTGGAGCTGGCCAGCCGGCTGGTGCTCGAGCCGGATCTGCACGCGATGATGGACATATCCGACGGGCTGTCGATGGACCTGTGCCGGCTGTGTGCGGCCTCGCATTGCGACGCGGAGTTGTCGGCGGAGGCGTTGGACGAAGTCATCAGCCCGGCGGCGCGGACGCTGGCCGACGAGGACGGGGTCGGCCCGATGGAGCACGCGCTGAATGACGGGGAGGATTTCGAGCTGCTGGTCGTCGGCGGCGAAGGGCTGCGGGCCGAAGATTTCGGGCTCGTCGAAGTCGGTCGGATGACGGCGCCCGCGGAGGAGGGGCGTACGACGATGTGCCTCAGCAACCGGATGGGCAAGTTCCGGATCGTCGAGCCGCGGGGGTACGAGCACTTCCGATGAGCGAGCGGATCCTGGACGCGGCCAGCCTCGAGGAGACCCGGCAGATCGGGCAGCAGTTGGGCGCGGCCCTGCGGGTGGGCGACGTTGTGGCCCTGATCGGTCCGCTGGGATCGGGCAAGACGACGCTGGTCAAGGCCGTGGCCGTCGGCGCGGGCGTGGCCGACCCGCGGCAGGTAAACAGTCCCACCTTTGTCATCGTTAACGAGTATAAAACCAGTTTGTCCGCGGCGCCGCTGCTGTACCACGTGGATGCGTACCGGCTGCGCGGCGGGCACGATCTCGAGGGGTTGGGATTCGAGGAGATGGTCGGCCAGGGGGCGGTGGTGATCGAGTGGGCGGACCGGGTGGCAGACATTCTGCCGGTGGACCGGTTGACCATCACGATCGAGCCGGTGAGCGAGGACGACCGGCGTTTTCACTGCTGGGCGTCGGGAACGGGCGGGGACCTGCTCGAACGAATCGCCCGGTTTGACGCGTTGTCCGAGCCGCCCTGAGCGGTTAGAATCACCACCTGCGCCCGCCCGGCGAGCCGTGGGCGGCTGTTGAGAAACGATATAACCAGAGGAACGACAATGGCTTGCGAACTGTGGGTCTACAATACCGAAACGAAGAAGAAGCAGCGGTTTGTCTGTGACGAAGACAACACTGGCCGTATAGTCGAGAACGACCACGCCGCCAAGGGAACCGGCGAGTACACGGACACCGGCGGCAATAAGTTCTCCGTTGACTGGACCAAGGAACGCCTCGTGAGCTTCAAGCGGGGAGTCTGAGCCCCTGGATAGGGTTCAGCGGGCTGGTATACGGCTTTGCCCGGCGAAGTGCCTGTACTGCTTTATGAGGCACGAGGCAACAGGCGGCTTTCAGCGCTAGCGGTCGTAGCCATCGCCGTTGGGATGCACTATACTGCTGCGTTCCGTATCCGTCGGCCCCATCGTCTAGTGGCCTAGGACACCGGCTTTTCACGCCGGCAACGGGGGTTCGAATCCCCCTGGGGTCAGTCGCCGACCATTTCCAGGCCGATCTTGTAGGCG
>CAZPIO010000024.1:9855-68033 GCA_964586235.1 uncultured Planctomycetales bacterium | reverse complement strand
TTTTACGAACATCGCAGAAAAAACGCATCGGAGTACGCTTGGTCAGGGCCTAGTCAATCGCGAACCCGCCTGCAAGAAGCAGGCGGGCCACCCGGCGATTCCGCTCGGCGCCTGTCTTGACTCATCCTTCAGCCCTCATCCTTCATCCTTTTCTCCCCCTCAGTTCTTCATTCCCGAGGTCTTGATGCCCTGGATGAAGGTCTTCTGGGTAAAGAAGAACAGGACGATGATGGGCAGGGTGAGCAGGACGCTGACGGCCATCATCTCGCCGTAGCGGCTGGCGAAGCGGCCCTTGAACATGGCCAGGCCCAGCGAGAGCGTGTACTTGGCTTCGTCCACCACGTAGATCAGCGGGCCCATGAAGTCGTTCCACGACCACATGAAGGTGAACAGGGCGACGGTGGCCAGCGCCGGCACCGACAGCGGCAGCACGATTTGCCAGTAGATGCGGAACGTGCTGCAGCCGTCGACGCGGGCGGCGTCGATCAGGTCCTTGGGGATGGTCAGGAAGAACTGCCGCAGGAGGAAGATGAAGAACGCGTTGCCCAGGAACGTCGGCACGATCAGCGGCAGGTAGGTGTTGCACCAGCCGAGCGACTTGAAGATCACGAACACCGGGATCATGGTCACCTGCGGCGGCAGCATCATGGTGGCGAGCATCAGGTAGAACAGCTTGTCGCGCCCGCGCCACTCGATGATCGAGAAACCGAACGCCACCCAACTGGAGCTCAGCACCGTGCCGATCACGCTGAACAGGGCGATGCGCAGGGTGTTCTGCAGGAACAGGCTGAAGTGGAAGCCCTCGATGCCCTTGACGTAGTGCCGAAATGTCGGCCAGGCCTTGGTTTCGATGCGTTCGGAGTCGACGACCATCCTCGATGGCTCGTCGGTCAGGACGTGAGTGCTCGCGTCGCGGTGCTCGAGCGTGTAAGTCGTCTCGCCGACGGGGATCTCCCAGCGGTATCCGGCCCAGACGGGCTTGAGCCTGGGCTGGGAAGGCAGTTGGATGCCGGCCTTGGCGAAACCCTCCTTCAGGGCGGCGTGGATGATGCCCTGGTCCATGTCGTCGAGGTCGGCGGGAGGATCGACTGTAAAGAGGTCTTTCAGCAGAGGGTTGCCTTCGCGGTCCACGAGCGTCACCTTCGTCCGCTTGGGCCTGCGTTCCAAGGCCCGGCCCTGCTCGTCATATTCGAGCGGGTGGTACTCCAGCACCTCCTGCCGGATGACTTCGGCCCACCGCCCGTCGCCCAGATGCACGTACTCACCCCGCGGGATCCATTCCGGCGGCTTGGTGAACAGGTGCGACTCGCTCTTGAACGACGAGGTGAGCAGCCAGACAAAGGGGATCAGAAACACAATCGACAGTGATATGAGCGCGGCGTGGCTCAGGATGGATTTAATGATCAATCTGGCCGGTCTTCGCCTCGCCACGTCACGCCCCCGCGTAGTACACTCGACCGCGCGTCAGCCGGAAGGTCAGCGCGGTGCAAACAACGATGAGCAGGAACAGGATCCACGCCATGGCCGAGGCGTAGCCCATCTTGAAGTAAATGAACGCGTTGTTGAACAGGTAGAGGGCGTAGAACAGCGTCGAATCGTTCGGCCCTCCGCCTCCGTCGGTCATGATGAACGCCTGGGTGAAGTACTGGAACGTGCCGATCATGCCCATCACCAGGGTGAAGAACAGGATCGGGCTGATCATCGGCAGGGTGATGTGCCAGGTCCGTTTCCACGCCGAGGCCCCGTCGATCTCGGCCGCCTCGTAAAGCTCCTTGGGCACCTCCTGCAGGCCGGCCAGATACAGGATCATGTTGTTACCCACGCCCCAGATGCTCATGAGGATGAGCCCCGGCTTGGACCAGTACTCGTTGCTCAGCCAGCCCGGCGGGAAGCTGAGCTTGGGGATGCTGTCCTCGGCCACGCCGAGCCAGACCAGCAGGCCGGCGAAGCTGTCCCAGCACCACTGCATGTGGGGTGAGACCGGCCCGAGGATCTTGTTGGCCACGCCGTAGCGGGGGTTGAGGATCCACAGCCACAGCACCGTCGAGGCGACGATCGGCACGATCGAGGGGAGGAAGAAGATTGTGCGATAGAAGGCCTGGCCGCGAACCTTGAGGTTCAGCAGCATCGCCAGCACCAGGGCCGTGAGCATCGTCGTCGGTATGGCGAAGAACATGAAGTATCCGGTGTTCCACAGCGACGTCCAGAACAGGTCGTCCTGGCCAACCAGTTCCACATAGTTGTGGCCTCTGTTGAAGACCGGCTCGTTGAAGACGTTGTAGTCGCACAGGCTGTAATAGAAGGAGGCGAACACCGGGTACAGGGCGAAGACGATGAAGCCGAGGATCCAGGGGCCGGTGAATACCAGCCCCATCATCAGACGTCTTCGTTCAGCCCTGGACCACAGACCGGTCATGTCCCGCCTTTCATCTGGTTGCCGCCTCGGCAGGCTGCGTGTCCGCCCGCACGTGTTTGGCCAGCGTGCGCGTCGTGACCTTGTGCCATTCCTCGGTGACCTTCTTCCGCGCATCCTTGAGGGCCTGTTCCGGCGGTTTCTTGCTTGTGCGCGTCTCCCCCAGGGCGCGCATGAGTTCGGTCATGTAGTAGGCGCTGACCGGCGTGACCGGGCGCACATGTTTGGCCCGTTGCAGGATCTCATAGAACGCCTTCATCACCCGGATTTCGGGTTTGTCCTCGCCGCTTTCCTGGAGGTCCCTGCTGAAGAACGGGCTCTTGCGGCAGGCGGGCAGGAGCTTCATGGTTCTGCCCATGTATCTCGTGCCGGTGTCATCGGCGCACATCCACTGGATCAGCTTAAAGGCCTCTTTCTCGTTGCCCCGGTTGCCGAAGGGGATGGCCATCGTCCAGCCGCCGATCCATTCGGACCCGCCGTCGACGCCCTCTTTGCGTGGCATCGGGGCCAGGCCGAATTCCAGGTCCGGAGCGAACCGGACGACGTCCTGCGCATACGGCAGGTAGGCGATGCTCATCGACAGGTCGCGCTGGACGAAAGGTTCCTGGGCGGAGAAACCGAAACCCTGCTCGAAGTTCAGCACTTTCTCCTGGCCGCCGTACTGGTTGAGCATGTGCAGGATCCACTTCAAGGCCTCGACCGCGTGCGGGTCGTCGCAGGTGAACTGCTGTGTTTTCTCGTTGTAGAACTCGGCCCCGAAGGCCCAGCCCCACGTCAGCACCGCGATTGAGCCATGCGGCACGAATGTCGGCAGGAATCCGAGGCGCTCGATCTGGCCCCTGCTGTCGAATTTCGTCAGGCGGAGGGCATACTCCTCGAGTTCCTTGATCGTCTTTGGCGGCCGCTCGGGGTCCAGGCCGGCCTGGCGGAAGTGGTGCTTGTTCCATATCAGCGCGAAGTTCGGATCGGCGGCTGCTGGCAGGGCCCAGGTTTTGCCGTTGTACTCGCATTGTTCCCAGCTTGGCTCGAAGAAGTCCGCCTTCTCAATTTCGGCTTGCCGGATGAAGTCGTCGAGCGGTCGAAGCACGCCCATATTCGCCCAGGAAGCCACCTGTGCACCGTCGACAAAGACGACGTCCGGCGGCACGCCGCCAGCGACCGACACGAAGAACTTCATGTTCTCGCCGGCCCCGGTCGGCATGAACAGGGTTTTCACGTGAATATCGGCGTGGGTGCGGTTGAATTCAGCGACAACTTCGGCGAGGTCGTCGGCGTACTGGCCGGTCCACGGGTGCCAGAACTGGAGCTCGACCACGTCGGCCCCATGGTGGGACCTCCGTGATTCGAGCGGGTAGAACGCGTATAGCGCCACCGCCAGCACCGCGATTGCCAGCAGAACGTTCTTCACGCACACTCCTTGCCGCGCGGTCGTCCCGGGTGACCCGCTTTTCGGCGGGCCAGGGCCGAAATCGGACTCGGTGTCACGGGCAGGGCGGCCGTGCGCCTCGCTCGCGATCGGCGATTCACGATCTTGCGACCCGGTCTCCGCGATTCACCCGCGGCCGCTCATGGCATGGTAAGGTATTTCGCCAACGGCGGCAACCGTCGCGATGTGCTGGGTTCACGGCAACTCGACAGGGCGGGCGCGCATCTTCGCCTGGAACTCCGCAAGCTGCTCCTGCTGCTGCTTCCATTGTTTGTCAAACTCACCGGCGGTCATCCAGGCAGCGCGGATGTGGCCCTGTTCATGAATGATGACGCACCGGCCGCGCCTGTGGAGGAGCTGGGGTATCATCGGCGTGTATGCGATGATGACCGGGTCGGACGAGTTGCTTGCGTAGTGCCGTTCTTCGGGGCCGAACTTGTATTCGAAGGTGTGTATGGTCTTGCCGCTGGATTGAGGGTCGGGGATGCCGGCCGGCACGACGCCGAGTGCGGTGGTTTTCGCCTGGAGGTCCTTCACAATCGGATCGAGGAATCTGAGATACTGCTCGACGACGTTTCGATCCCGATTCCAGATGACGAACAGGCAGAGGATCACTGCGGCGAGGATCAGCATCGAGGAGGATCGGACGGCCCACCAGCGTTTGACTCTTGTCTTGCCGCCGGAAGGGCGCTCGAATACCGCCGATCTTCCCCTCGGCCGTGGGGTCATGTTGTGCCCGAACGGGTCTGTGCCTGACATCAGCTCGCGCTCCCTCCCCTTTCGCCCGCCTTGTGATACAGCAATCTTCAATGTAGCAGAGAAGGGTCATGCCAGACAAGCCCGTCGGCGGATCGCCCCTGATTCGCCCCTGCCGGCCGGCGCAACGCCGGGAGTTGCGAGCGTCATCTGTCTCGCAGCGGCGAAGACTTTGTGTCGCGCCGCAACGCCCGCAGTAAGTGCCTGACAGACAAGTTGTTGCAGGGCAAGAGGAGTCTGGGAGGTGTCACGGTTCGTGGTTGGGCGTGGTGGCAGCGACCGCACCGTGGCTCGGCTGATGTGGTGTGCAAACTGCGATCCACCGGCGCGATGAGACAATTGATTGACTTGCGCATTGGCGTTTGGTACGTTGAGACTTGGCGTGGATACGGCACCGCGATCGTCGCTCAAGGCGCGCGGAGTCGCGGGGAATTCGCACGGGACAGATGCCGCGGTCGTCGACATCGCTCCCGAGCGTGCGGAGTCACGCGATGGATGCTTTCGAGACAGCCTCTTTGTCCAACTTGTTCGCGGCAGAGACCAAGAAGTACTTTTCGTTGCGCGAGGCAAACCACTCGCTCACGCTGGTTCGCCGCATCGTGACGGACATTGTCAGCGTTTATCAGCGGTTGTGCCGACTGCATTCGGCGTGCAAGAATTTTGAGTCCCACAACGACGCGTCGCGGGCCGAGGAAGCACGCGAGGAGTATGCCCGCACCACCGATCATCTCACCGGTCTGCAAGAGGAATTGGAGAAGATCGGGTGCGAGATGAAGGACTATCGACTGGGTGTGGTGGGCTTTCCCGCCATGCTGAAAGGCCGGGAGGTCTGCCTCTGCTGGCAACTCGGCGAGGATCATATTCAGCACTGGCACGAGTTGAACGACGGCTACGCCGGTCGGCGCCCGCTCAAAGACGAGTTCGAGTAATCGCAACCTCCTGACCAGGCCGGGCCTGGCCTGCCGGCGGCCGCACAACACCGACGGGTCCGGATTCGTACCGGCAGGGGCATGACTTGGCTATGTCAGGCCCGGCCGGTCAACCCGACCGCAATGGTGTTCCAGCCGTCATAGACGCTACGGTTTGCCAATCCTCGCAGGCTACCATCCCTTGTTCGCTCCGCCCGCCCCGAATATCGGACTGCCGGGCTGGCCGACGGGGGGGCATGGCACTTGCTGCCGAGCGTTGACGAAGGGTACGCGGACCGGGAGGAGCGGGGGATGTTCAGGTTAAGCGTCGTCATCCTGGGCTTGGCGTTGTGCTGCACGGGGTATGGATGTGCCTGTCAACAGGAGGCTCCCGTTGAACGCATGTCCCAGCCGTTGCCCCGACCGGTCTCGCAGAGCAACGGTCTCGCCGCCGCACTGCTGTTTGACCGTACACCGGGTCCATATGATGCTTCGGAGTTTGCCCTCCGGAGTGATTGGCCATCGACTGTATCCTTCTACGCTGCCGGGCAAGTGGTCTATTCCCGCGAACGGCTGATTGATGTGCAGGGGCCGAGGTGGGGAGGCTTCACCTACCAGCAGTTTGACACCGAACGAGTTGCGATCGGCTTCCGCTGATCACCCGTCGAACATCACTGTCCTTCCCGGGCACTGGCTGCCGATAATTTATCCACCGCGAATTCGGGGTAATGGCTTGTCAGAATGACGGATTCCCGCTATATTGACTGCACCAAACCCTGAACAACGCCCGACAGAACAGGGAATGGCTTCCGACAACGGGGTACGCTCGCGCCCCCGATAACGGGGCCCGAGATGCCTGTTTGACGGACCGCGGTAGAGGCTTTAATTTGGGCAAAGTGGGTTCAGGCGGCGGTACCAACGGCGCCCTTGACCGCGGAATTCTGAGAGGGGTTCACTGACTCGCCTCCGTCGGCAAGTCTTCGAGGGTAGAACAATGCAACTGATGACCAAAGCAGCTATTGGAGTCGGGGTCGTTGTGGTTGGTCTGGGCGTTCTGTACATCGCGAGCGGGAGATCAGGCTCTAAGCAGCCGACGAAGCCCCCGACGACAGAACAGCCGACGGAGAGGTTGCGACCCCCGCGCGCGTCGGATGAATCTCTACCCAAGGTCGCAGAAAGGCCGAAGCCGAGTCTTCCCTCGCCGTCGATTGTGGAGTCGCCTCGCCCAGCCGATCCACTGGCCGCAACGCCCACCACGCTGCCGACCGCGGGGACAACCACCCAGCCCACAGTCGCACCACTCGATCATGGGCTCACTGCGACACCCGCATCGCCAACGTCCGCACCGGCAGGCTTGACGGAAGGGCACGTTCAGACCCAGCCCGCAGGGCCCGGAGCGCCGCCCACTTTGAGACCTCCGGTTGAGACGGTCATGTTGGGTTCACCGCCTGCGCCAACTCCGCCGGCGCCGATGCCGACCGTCGCCACTGGAGGGACCGCTCCCGACAAGGCGACCGGCGGCCCCCCGGACAAGAGTGAAGAGTTCTACACCATTCAGCCCGGTGACTCTTTCAGCCTCATTGCGGTCAAGCAGTACGGTCATGCCAAGTACACCGACCTGCTTCAGGACGCCAATCCGGACAAGGATCCTCTCAAACTGCGACCAGGTATGAAGATTGTCCTCCCGCCCAAACCTCAACCTCCGGCGGGCAGCGAGGTGGTCCCATCTCCGGCACCTCCTGGCCTGGCCACGCCCTTGCCGACCGCGACACGGCCCGCAAGCGGCAGCGGTCTGCCGGCCAAGTCGCCTACGGCCCTGAACGATCGCAAACTGCCGCCTCCGGAGCCTGTGGCGGCTGATCGTGCGTACAAGGTCCAGAAGGGCGACAATTGGGAGACACTCGCCAAGCGTTTCCTGGGCAACAACGAGTGGACGCGACTCTACGAGCACAACAAGGAGCGTCTCAGGGGCAACCCGAACAACCTTCGCCCGGGTCTTGTGATTGAGTTGCCTGAGGATGCCAATCTGGCGGCTCTGAATACGACGACGACCAGGCCCGCTAAACGCTGATCACGGCAGTGATCCGCAATAACGATCGACCGCGCCGGCAACGCCTGAACAAGGGTTGCCGGCTCTTTTTATGCCTCCAGCGGTCGTCGAGGCGGGCCGGCCGGCGCAAGAAACAGGCGGATCAGGTTTTTGGCCGATCCGCCCGTGGAGGGACACCCGAAACCAAGTATCAGTTGTGCCGTCCGTTGCCGGGTTTGACCGGCTTGTTGGGCACCCGCCCGATTTCGACGATCGACTGTGTTTTCAGGATCGTGTAATCGGCAGGGAACACATGGAAAGCCTGCACATGCAGCTCCCGGTCTCTGGCCTCGTGGTCGATGAAGGTGAACGGCACCAACTCGTCGCCCTGGGCCCACTCATCGAACCGGACAAGCAGACCGCGCGTCGCGGCGTACCGCAACAGGTCGCGATGCGAGGCGTGGAAGAGGTTCTGGGTCATCCGCTCGACCTGTGTGGAGAGGATGTACCTCATGCCGTCGTCGAAATCTTCGAGGTGATCCCGCTCGCCCCGAAACTGGAATGAAGTCACAAGCCCATTCTGCGGAAGGACTTCCAAATCGTCAGTTGTCGCCTCGGTGACGCAACGGGACCCTGACTGTACGGTCACGGCGTGCGAAAGGCCCATCACCCAGATGTCGGCCGTGTAAGCCGGCCTTTCGAGGTGCCTGCTCTCGTGTATATGAAACAGCTCGGGATGGAGCCGTCGGCGGTACAGCACGAACTTCGAGTCCGCCACACGTTGTAATGTCTGACCCAGTTCCACTTTGCTCTGTTCCTTTGAGACTTCCAGTCTCAATCATTCCGCGCCCCATGCGCGGTCTTTCATCACCACCACCCTGCACAGGCGAACGCGCCTAGCCATCTCTCTCGAAGGATGGTGAGTGCCGCCTCTAGCTCTCCTCAAGCTACCCACCGCGGCGGCTACTCCCTCCATGTAGGCGGGGGTGGGCTGGATTGCGCACGGCTGCATTATAACTCGTGGTGGGACCGAATCCAAGAAAAAAATCGCCGAAATTACGTTTTTGCCACCCTTCAGCCCCATGGCCTATCTATATGTTTAGTACGAGGTTAGAGCCGGATAGTTGCAGGGAATTCAGGAATCTTCGACATTTCAAGAACGATTCGAATCAGGGTATCGACGGCTTTCTGACGGGAAGTGCATATGGAATAGTTATCTCTTTATAGATACGGCCGGGATCCGCTTCTCCCGTCACAAGGGCGGGAATCGGGCCTGTGGGTAACTCACCGACGGGGATGTGAGTTTTCACTGGCTGGAGCGACGGTTGGGGCTAAGTTGTTCAGGCGCAGCAATTTCCCTGCCAGCCTTGGGGTCGGGTCCTGGCGGCCTGAGAGTCGGGGACGCATTTCTCCCAGGATAGGATGCTCGGTTACCCGGCTCCGCGCTTGGTTTCGGGCGGCGCTTGCCTGTCGTCGGAGAAGGCGCTGTCGAAAGCCCGTCCCGAGGGTGTGAAAGCCAGCCGGCGAACGAAGGCGGCAGCCTCGGCGGCGCCGTGCTCGCGGTCCATCCCGCTATCCTCCCATTCGACGGACAGCGGGCCGTCATACGCGATTTCGTTCAGGGCCCGCACGACGGCCTCGAAATTGACGCAACCGTGGCCAATGGAGCGGAAATCCCAAAACCTGTCCGGATGCCCGAAATCGAGATGGCCGCCGAAAACACCTGCCCGGGTCGGCCGGGGTGACCAGTAGACATCTTTCATATGCACGTGGAAGATCCGGTTACCGAACTCGCGAATGAAGCCTACGTAATCGACCCCCTGGTAACCGAGGTGGCTGGGATCGTAATTGAAACCGAACCGCCTGTGCCCGTTGACCTCCTTGACAGCCCGCGCGGCACTGGCGATGTCGAAGGCGATCTCCGTGGGGTGGACCTCCAGAGCGAAATAGACGTCCTCGGCGTCGAAGGCGTCCAGGATCGGCAGCCAGCGTTTGGCGAAGTCCTTGAAGCCGGCGTCGATCTGGCCGGGCAGGACGGGTGGGAACGAGTAGAGCAGATGCCAGATGCTGCTGCCGGTAAAGCCGTTGACCACGACCCGGCGGAGGAGCTTCTTGACGGCCGGGGGGGCTGCGTCGAAGAACTTGCGAGCCGCTCGGGCGGTGTTGATCATCTCCTGGGCCGCCCGCTTCCTGACGCCCTCGGGTTTGCCGTCGCCCCAGACGTGGGCGGGCAGGATGGCCTTGTGGCGGCCGTCGACCAGGTCACAGACCGCCTGGCCGGCCAAGTGATTGCTGATGGACAGGCACACAAGGTCGTGCTTGACGATCTGGGCCCATTTCTTCTTGCAGTAGTCGCGTTCATGGAGGGCCTGTTTGACGTTGAAGAGTTCGCCCCAGCAGCCTAACTCCAACCCGTCGTAGCCGAATTTCTTGGCCTTGGCGCACAGGTCGTCAAACTTCAGGTCTGCCCACTGGCCGGTGCAGAGCGTGATTGGTCTGGACATGGGGTGTGACTCCTCTCAGCAAGCACGGACCCGCTTCTCGGGCTGATATCGGCGTCAGAGACGCCTCCGTGGCGAGTGATCCTATATCAGATTGTCCAGCCTTTCCACGCTGCGGCGATCTCATCCGCGAGCACTGAACCGGGGTCGATCGAGCAGACGTTCTTCAGGACGCTTTCGAGGCCTTGCCGTTCCAGGCAGTCTGCCAGTTCCATCGACTGCGGGTCGTCGGCGTGCCGGTACTTGAGGGCCGCGACGATGCCCTTGACGATCCAATGGCGTGGCAGGCCATACTCGACGGCCATCATTGCGGGCGCCACCAGCCTTTCGCGGGCCGAGAGCTTGCGGATCGGGTCGCGGACGACCCTGAGGATCTGATCACGCAGTTCCGCGATGGCCCCTCGGCGACCCAGGTCAGCCTTGTATGCCTCGATAGATTCGGCCGAGAAGCCATGCCTGCGACGGACGACCTCGCCGAGTTCGTCGAGGGCTCCCGCGACGTGGCGGAGGACCACCAGGTCGGCCACGGCCTCGTGGATGAACCGGCATCCGCGATGGAAGCCGACGTAGCCGCACACGGCGTGCCCGCCGTTGTGGATCAGCAGCTTGCGTTCCAGGCGGGCGGTCTGGTTGGTCACCAATTCGAGTGCGGTGAGAGCGGCCGGCTTGTCGCCCTTGAATGCCTCGGCGCGGGCAGTCCACTCGTTGTAGTCCTCGGTCAGGATGACCAGCGGGTCGGGCTCGGGCCGGGGGACCACGCGGCTGATCATGCAGTCGGGAAAACCGAAGATCTTGCGGCAATAGGACAGATCTTCACCGGTCAGATGGGATTCCACGTGCCGGCCGAGCGTCGACGAGCTGTCCATCATGTTTTCGCAGGCGATGCAGTTGAGGGGCGCGGATCGTCCCGCTTTCCGGCACGCGATGACCGCCTGGGCGAGCGTGACAGCCACGTCAGGGAGGTTCTGATCGAATACCGCAGTCAACACGAGGGCGGCGTCGGCCATCTCGCGGGCGATGGCCTGCCGGTCGAGCGAGTGGTAGACGCGATAGCCGGTCACCTCGATGGTCTGGCGGCTCTTGCCGTAGAGTTCGACCCTATAACGGCCTGCGTTGCGAAGCAGCTCGACCAGGTCGGGCTTCTTGTCGACGAAAACGATCTCGAAACCCGCTTGCCAGGCGAGCAAGCCGACGTGCCCGCGTCCGGTCGCTCCCGCGCCAAACACAACAATCTTCTGAGGCATCCCAGATGCTCCCGGCTCGGCAGCGATCGCCATATTATCGCTTGTAGTCATCCTCGACGCGTACGACGTCATCCAGCTCCGGCGTGCTGACCTCGATGAGGCGGGCGTTCTCGATGGCGGTCACGCGGTGTTTGCGCCCCGGCTTGTTTTCGACCACGTCGCCCGGCTTGAGCATCAGCGTTTGCATGGTCCCGTTGTCATCTTCCCACTCAACCTGCAGAACGCCGGCGTCGAGGTAAATGTGCTCGTGCTTTTTCACATGGTATTGCAGGCTGGATCGCGTGCCCTTGTTGACCTCGATGATCTTCAGAGCGTATTTGTCGGTATGGGCGAGCCAGAGCTCTCTGCCCCATGGTTTCTCGACGATCTTGACGGCGGGATTCGCGCTCATCTGAATGACTCCGGGTATCGCTGAACAAGAGCTGCCTGCAAGGCCTTGAGATGGCGGCGTTGGGCGACGTTCATGAGTGCCTCTACGCGACGTTCCATCGGCAGGCCGCGCAGCTCGCCGCTGCGGTGAACGTCCAGGGCCTGCATCATGGCCTCGGCTCCGTACTGCGGGTCGTACGTGCCATCGGGGGCCTTGATCGAGTTAATCGCCGAGCCGGCCAGGAACAGGGCGTTGGGGACCAGTCCGCGTTTTTCGACGTCTTCGAGGTTGAGGCCGATGTTGCCCTGGTCGAGAGCCCCGGCCCGGACGATCATGGTCGGATTGATGCCCGGCAGGGGGCGCGAGAGGACATCTTCCGAGGCGACCCATTCCTGGCCGTAGGGTTTGAGGAAGGGCTGACCCGGCCGAACGGGAGCCGTCTGGCGGAAGTCGATCCCATCCAGGCGGGCCAGCAGATCGAGCACCTCGCGGTAGATGTGGCGGCTCCTGACGCCGATACCCGCGTTGTGGCCGTAGATCGCCGGCGGCTCGGACATTCTTCTCGTCGCTTCGCGAACCATGCGAACCAGCCCGCCGGCGAAGCTCTCGCTGAACATCACCCCGGTTGCTCCGGCCTCGATGGCCGAGTGGAGGATGCCGAACATCTGGTGGGGTGAGCAGGTGATGTGCGGGGCGAAGATCAAGCCCAGTCCGCCGCGATGGTCGCGGGCCTGCCTGATGGCCTCGGCTGCCCGGCGGGCACGCTCGGCCACGGGCGAATAGTCGAGGTCGGGATAGAGGTTCTCATCCTCCTTGATGAACATGAACAGCTTGCAGCGAGCGGCTTCGGCGACCAGTCGGCCGACGTCAGCCGGGGTGATGCCGGCGGTGGGCTTGAGGATGGTGCCGAATGCCGGCTGATCGACGGCAAAGCAGGTCCGTTTTCGGAGCCCGAGCGGTCCGTAGGCCGGTCCGGGGAACGCCCGGATCACTTTCTCCGGCATCTCGATCCAGACCAGTCGGGCATCCTGGCGCTCGTAGATGTCGAAGATCGTCGGCCCGGCGATGGTGTGGAGGATGTCCACCGACGTCAGCCCGCCGTCGGGATGGAGCAGCATTTTGAGCGGAAAGGCCATTTCAAGCAGACCGATACGGCCGGTTGAGTCGAAAGGGTCGACGCGGACAGTCCGGGCCGTGCACTGGGCCAGCAGCGAACCCGGCGGCGGGTCCTTGATGCCGCTGGTCGCGTGGTAGGAGATCTCCTTGGCGGCGGCTTCCAGCTTCATCGACCGCAGGGCCAGAAAGAAGGTTGCGACGAGTTGATCGTCGATCACTGTCCGCGGGGTCTCCGCCATGCGCTCAGTGATGACCTCGCGAAGCCGGACCTCACGGGCATCGGCGTCGGCCCAGAGCCAGTCGAGGGTCTTGGTGTCCAAAGGTCGCATGCCGCCTCCGCGAAGGTGCTGTGCCGGCACCCCCGCAAGCGGCGAGTTTATACCTGCGCGCGGATCGTTTTTCCACAAGCCGGTCGAGCAGATGGGCGCTGACCCCTTCCTGAGCGACTGGTGCCCACGCCGGACTCGGGATCGCCTGTTCCTCTGAGTTATGGCTTCTCAGCAACTGAGTGCTCGATGGCCGTGCCACACTCAGGGCATATTCCGGATGTATTGCCTGTCAGGTCGTAGCCGCAGGTGATGCACATATGGCTTGCCAGTTGGCATCGCCTCTTCATCGCGCGACCCAATCCTCCCCCGAACAACGCCACCCCAACGAGCACCAGGCCAGTTAATACATGGAGCGGCAGGAGGGCCTTGCGCACGTCAACGCCGCCACGGTCCCGATATGAATACCAGCCCTTCTCCAAAGCAAATCCGCAGCAGGTGCGCTCGAACCCTTCCTCCAGTCTGTAGCTGTCCGCTCTCCTTGAGGCAAAGCGCCACCCTCCGTCGACGCCTCGTGAATCCGATCTCCAAAGAATCCCAAGTCTGCCCTTGAGCACGCAGAGCACCAACTCATCCTGGGTGGTCCAGCCATAGGACAAGTGTCTTCGCGGGAGTAGCTGCGAATGGTGAGAATCGCAGCGCCGACCGCAACGAGAACGGCCGCATATCTGAATGACGCGAAGATCACGTGTAACGGGTGCATCCTCTGCCAGGACTTGTCGTCTCGTTCGGCATGATTTCATCTGTTGTATCGGTCTTCCGCGTGAACCAAGCCCAGCGATATCCGATGTGTTTCGAAGAGAGTCACGCGGGTGATGACGATGGGCGGGTCGATTCCTTCAGCTATGGCATTGCCTGAGAAAGGCCTCCACCTCGTCACGCGTGGCCAGATGCTCCCATCCGGCCTCGCGTGAAGCATATATAGCCGCGGCGGCGCTGGCCTCGATGATACAGCCGCTGACGTCCTGACCGGCGGCCAATGCCGCTGCGTAGGCCCCGTGGAAAACATCACCGCAACCGGTCGTATCGGTGCAGGTGACCTCGAATGCCGGTTGATGAGCGACAGTGCCATTCATCCCGGCAATGAAGTAGCATCCCTCACGTCCACAGGTCACCGCCGTGCAGGCCCTCGGGTTTTGTCCGTGCATGGCATGCACTGCGTCCCGAGAGTCGCTCTGGCCGGTCATCTCGGCGGCGAAATGCTGCGGGACGATGAGATGGTCAATCAAGGCCAGCAACCTCTGTGTCTGGTCGCAGGTGGTTCGCTCGATGTCGGCCACAACGGGGATTCCCAACTGGCGAGCCAAGCCGGCGGCCCGGATCTTGGTCGCGAGCCCCATTTGATCGATGAACAGGACCCTGGCCGAGGCGATCAACTCCGGCCGGACGGCTTCTTCTGGGTAGGGCTGCACGAGGTTGACGTCGAAGAAGATGTTGCGTGTGCTCGTCTCGATGCCGACAACGATCACGCTGTGGCATGGGCTCGCGTCGTCGCACTCGATCAACTGGGACAGATCGATGCCGATCTGTTCGAGACCGGCTCGCACAACTGCCGACAACTCATCATGCCCCAGCACTCCGGCATAGCCACAGCGCGCACCCAATCGAGAGGCGGCGGCCAGGGCCGTCCCCACGAGACCGCCCAGTCGCCGCGTCCGACGCCGCACCGGCGCCTTGTGGTCGGCAGGGGGGTAACGGTCGATGTACAAAAGGTCATCGACCGCCAGATAACCCATTCCCAGGATGTCGAGCGCGGGAGTGTGCAAGACAGCCTCGCTCGCGGGTCAAATCCGAATGTCGAAATCCGAATGACGAATGAAACCAGAATGACGAAAATCCGCCCCGGCCGGACGAAGGAAATCCGAAAAAGAAATGACGAAGGTGATCAGCATTCAGCGGCCCGCCCAATGACGCATTCGGGCATTTGGGCTTCGTCATTCTTTCGTCATTCGGACTTCGACATTCGTCATTTTCAAGCGTCCAGCTCCTTGAGCACCTTGTTCATGTAGGCCAGCGAGCGGACCGCTTGCTCCTCGGTGCCGCACTCGACCGAGAGGGTACCCTTGAACCCGGCCTTCTTGAGGCGGCCGACGAGGCGTTTCCAGTCGATCACCCCGTCGCCGCAGGCGCAGCCCACGGCCGTGCCCGTGACCTTGCCGCGCTCCGCGTCGGCCTGCTTGACCGAGATGTCCTTGGCGTGAACGTGGACCACCTTGTTGATGACCGCTTCCAGCATCTCGTAGGGGTCCTCGCCGGAGAGGAAGGTGTTGCCGCAGTCGTAGTTGCAGCGGATCCACGGCGAGTCGACCAGTTCGAGCAAGCGGGTCATGCGCTTGATCTTCGAGGTGTACGGACCGTGCTGCTCGACGCCGAGGTAGACGCCGTTTTCCTCGCAGGTCTCGGAGATCGCCCGCAGGTTGATCCGCATGATCTCGTAAGCAGTCTTCTCGTCGACCCACTTGGGGGGATACATGTTCTCGGTGATCTGGACGAGGTTGGTGCCGACCGCCTTGGCATAGCGGATCCCTCGCCGGGCGTAGGCGACGCCGAACTCGGGGTCGAGCAGGTCCGAGTGCGACGACAGGGCGCTGATTTTGACGCCCGCCTGGGCGCACAGATCGCGGATCTCGCTTGGATCGGTATCGAGGCTGGTCACGTGGCAGTACTTGCCGATCGACAGCAAGCACTGACCCATCAGGAAGCAGGGCTCGACGTACTTGTAGCCCATTTTGCCGGCGGTCTTGACGCCGTACTCGAGGCTCTTGTCCGCGTGCCGGACGTATTCGAGGTTGATGCCGATGGACATGCCCTCAGAGGCGTCGGCGGCCTTCTCGGCAGCCGCGGCCGTGACCTTGCCGGCCACGCCGGCAATAGCGCCCGCCGCCGCGACCGAACTGACCAGGAAATCACGCCGGGGTATGCGGGCTCTCGACTGGGTGCTCTGTGACTTTGCTCTCTTTGAAGACATCGCCTTTCTCTCCTTTGACCCGCTCTTTCCCAAACCGGACAGTCTCTTGTGCTCAATCCTAACGGATTCGGGTCTCCCAGGACAGTTCGAAAGAGGAAGAGGGACATTCTACTTTTTCGGAAGAAGCAGAATGTCCCCTTTTTCCTTTCATCCTTCCCAGCCGGCGATACGGGCCATCAGCCACCAGAAGGCCCGACCCTTCTGGTAGCAGTTGAAGCACTCGGAGTGCTGGCACTCATCGCAGGTCGGACAGGTGTGCGCGGTGCACCAGCCCGTGCACCATTCGCACGCGTCAGAGCCGTCCGGGTAGTAGTTGCCGTCGGGATCGTAACTCTCGATGTCGGCGAAATCGAACAGGATCTTGCCGTGGGCCTGGCAGTACTCGCGGATCTGATTGTTGCGTGCGTAGAGGTTCTCACTCGGGCCGCTGCCGTCCAGATGCCCGGTCATGTAGATGAACGTGACGTCGGGATAGTCCGTTTCGAGCTGGTTCATGGCGTTGAGGTAGGCGTTGATTCCTGCCTCAGTATTCTCGCTCACCCCGCCGCACCAGGACCACATGACCACGTTGATGGTGTTGCCCGGCTGATCGAGCACATCGCGGGTGATGTAGGTCCAGTCGAGGTTGCCTCCGGTCCCCAGGTCCACGTCGGCCTGCTCCTCCAGCAGCAGCGAGCCCTCGCCGTCGTTGAAGGCATACTGGCTGTCCTCGGCGTAGAGCATGCTCATGCCGGTGACGATCTGGCTGCCGTGCGAAGTGTGGCCATACCAGATCCGGCAGTCGGCCTGGACTGCGGGAAGCGTTGTCGCGGGAATGTCATCAAAGGCCCCGGCAGCGAGGTGGTCGGCGATGATGGCTTCGCCGTCATCGGGGATCACGGGGCCGTTCCCATCATCCGGGTCGTCATCGTCCGCAGGTTGCTGGTTGCAGATCTGGCCCGTGCACAAAGTGACAATCAGCAGACAGAGCAGCAGGTAGCGCATGATAAGCTCCTCTCGTGGATGGGCGGTCTGACTTGCGGTCCAGGACAGACGTGTCACCGGCAACGTTCAACGGGAGTATCCCAGATATCCTGGGCCTGTCGCCGCCGGGTGTGAGGTAGAGGCTATACGATCTGCAGGTTGCACGCAAGCAGAGACAGGACAGCCGGTATCCTCGCTTCGTTCCCTTGATCGCAGCATAGCCCTGCGGATACCCTGGTGACGCTCGCGACGGCCGGTCACGTTTACATCTGCGGGAGGTGGTCATGTCACAACGCAAGCATGCTCTGATTCTGATGGTGCTGATGGCGAGTACTGCCTCGTCGGCGTCATGGTGTTGGGCGGCACAGCAAGAACAGGAAGGGGCCGTTTTAGCCGGTTCGTCTGGACCGGATTTCCAGCAGCGGCTCGAGAAGGCCCTCGATAGCTGGTGCCGCTGGCTGTCGGGGTACCTCTACCAGATCCCGGGCACGGATCTGTACACGCTGAATCCGACGCTGGGCACCGGCAACAACCCCTATCGCGACGTGGCCGGCAACACGTTTGCGGCCGCGGCTGCCGGCTACTGGCTCAAGCGGGCTAATCCGCCGGAGGACGTCGCCAGGCCGCTTCGCGGCCTGATCAAGCTGGTTCTCGGCACGCACATCGCGATTAATACCGTCGATCGGCCGGACATCCAGAAATGGGGGGCGACGCTGTCGATGGCCGACGACTGGCACGCGGATCTGTTCGCCGTGGCCGAGGCGATGCTGCTGATTGATTCGCTGCCCCCGGATCAGAGAGAGCAGATGCTCAAGATCCTCACCTGGGAGGCGGATAAACAGGTCGAATACGGGATCAGCAAGAAGTGGCGGACCTGGCCGGGGATCTGGCCGGAGCACTCGTGCGGCGAATCCAACGCCTGGTCTTCGACCATCCTGCAGATGGCCAGGGTGGTGATGCCGGACTCACCGCGCCAGGCCGCGTGGCGAGAATCTGCCATGGAATATGCACTCAATTCGATCTGCATGTCGGCGGATATTACCTCGGACAAGGTGGTCGGCGGCAAGCCGCTCAAGGACCGGGTCAAGGCGGCCAACTTTGAGCCTGGCGGCATCCAGGAACACCATGGTTTCTATCACCCCGGGTACATGGGATGGCCGTTGGCGTACCTCGCTTATGCCTACGTGATGGACCAGCGACTGCCTGAGTCGCAGCGCAACCCCGACGTGTACCTGCACAACTGGAAGTATGCGTACGACCGGCTCAAGCAGGCCACGCTGTACACCGGGCGGTTCATCCACTGCGCGGGTGACGACTGGATCACCTACGGCTACGGCAACACGCAGATGATGCCGGCGTTCCTGTTCGCCGCCGCGCATTTCAAGGATCCCGATGCGACACGCATGTCTGACGAATGGATCAGGATGATCGAGCTGCAGCAGAAGCTCGGCGGCGGAAGCGTGCTGGCGGCCAGGCTGTCGTCCTTGCAGCGGTTCCGTCTGAACGATTTCTCGTGGTACGAAGGGCAGGAGGGGTGCGTGCTGGCTCAGGCGCTGTGGCTGATCGAGCACATGAAGGATGCGAAGATGGCCCCGGCCGCCAGTGTGACGGAATTCAATGAGCGCAATGTCGGCACGTATTACGAGCCGAACGTACGGATGGCCTGGCATCGCGATGCTCACGGCTTCTCGAGTGTCGCCTGGCGTTCGGCGTTCAAGTGGTGGCAACTGCTCGTTCAGCCGGTTGATCTGCCCCATCTGCTGAGATACAACGCGAACGGTATGGGAATCATCCAGGCGACGGGCGTTACGCCGCAGCTCAACCTGGAATCGTTCAAGATCGGCACGTTCGAGAAGGGGGGCTTCTGGGCGACCGGGCGGATCGGGCGCGAGACCAAGAAGGTCATCCACGGCCGGCCGCAGAACACGGTCTTCCCGATGGTTCGCCAGTACGAAGCGTTTGTCGCGCTGCCCGGCGGGCCGACGCTGCTGATCGATTGGTGCAAGGCCGAGGACCAGATCTGGTTGTTGTGCGAGGGCAGCCTGGGCCTGCGGCTGGCCTGCGACATCTATAACAACCACCGGGTGAACCTGGCGGTGGGGGGTAAGCAGCAGGCGTTCAAGGCGGCCGAGTGCGCGGATGCCTGGCACGACTTGCAGGGTCGCTCGATCGTTATCGAAAAACAGATGACTATCCACGCGCTGGCCGGGGAAGGCTCATTCCAGTTGCTTCAGAAGCGAGGGCGGTATGCGGATCGCAGCCAGATGGTCTATCCCGACGATGCTTTCGCCGTGAATGAGTCGCTGTTGGCCCACGAGTTGTACTTCGGCCCGCCGGCCTACGACCGCCCGCGGATCGTCAGTCCGCAGGAGTGGTTCCGCAAGACGGTGCTGGCGATGTACTGCGACCCGGCCGGCACGCCCGCCCAACCGAACGGCACGGTCAGCGGCGAGTTCCCATGTGTCGTTGTCCATCTGCCGGATGCAAAGTGCTGCGTGGCGGTCAACTTCGACGACAAGGCCGCGAACATCGACACGCCGGCAGGGAAGGTGAGCGTGGAGGCGGAGAGCGTCGCGGTGGCGCGGTGACGTCGCTGGGGGTGCCCGAGGGGATAATCGAAAGCCCAGGTCCAGGAAGGACCCGGTTTACCGATTCCCCCGAGTACCCGGCGGACTGCCGTTGTCCTGGTCCAGTCGAGGGTTCTCCGGCCTCGGCTCCTCCGCATTCGACAGAAGTCGTGCCGGATGAACGGGAGGAGTCGTCACCAGGCATGATCCCGGATTCGTCTGATCGGCCGCACACGGCAACATGCTTTCTCTTACGTAATTTCACAACAAGCCACTATCAAGAGGAAGCCCGCTCCTCGCTAACTGCAAGAAAGACAGGAGCTAAGACCGAGAGCACGACAACAGTCCGGATACTCATCGCACGCCCCCTGACGGATTCCAATTGTGCGGTTCTTGACGCCGCGCCTCGACGTGCATAGACTAGATCGAAGTCCTGGAAGCTTGAGAAACAAGTGGGCATTTCACCGGGACTTCAGCGGAGACGAGGAAGAGCCGGTCGCCCCGCCGTGGTGGGGTTGAGACCCGGGCAGGCGGAAACGCCGCCTCGCAGCGGCTGCGTGTGTGATCTGACCGGCACCGACGTGAGGCATGGGGGCGGAGTTTCGGTTTCACGGTGCCCGTCGCGGCGGCGCCTGCCGGACGGGTCGCGAGCCTGTCGCTTGGCTGCCGGTAAAGCACCGAGCGAGATAGGCCGCAGGTACAGGTGGTTCGTAGTGGAGAGAGAGTTCCCGAGAAGGGAGACTCTCTTTCTTTTTGTTGGGAAGGGCACAGGGATGCGGCAGCCGTTTCAACGTCACGGAGGGCCTCGAGGTCAAAGGGTGTCTTCTCTTCCGCACGTGACGAGAGGCGATCGTGGTCGGAGGCTCCGGTTGGACTGGAGGTGCGATGTATCATGCGAACGGCACGCGTAGTCTGGGTGGCGATTGCCTTGATTTCGGCCGGCAGCCAGCGTTTGGTCTTTGCCCTCACCGGTACGGCGGTGTGGACAGGCCAGGGCACGGACGACCGCTGGGCCAATCCGGACAACTGGGAGGGAGGGCTCCTGCCCGGCCCGGCTGACGATGTTGCTTTCTACGGCGACCCGTCGTTCTGGGAGAACCACCCCGAATGCCACAGGACGGTCACGATCGACGCGCCTGCCCAAGCGAACAAGCTGTCATTCTACCTGTACGGGTACCTGGTGATGCCGTTCAGCAGGATCCGGATCCAGCCCGGAGCGAGCTTCGTTGTCGGCGACGAACACATCGACCAGTCCAACGCCGGTCCGCCGGGTTACTCGCAGACGGGCGGCACTCACGAAGTGCTTGCCGATTACAGCTACACATCCTGGCGAGGCCATTTCGAGATGACCGATGGGCTCTTCAAGGTGGGCGGCACCTTGTCGCTTCGGCCCGAGGTCGGGTCGGTCTCCATCACCGGAGGGACGATCGAGGCGGGGACCCTGAGTCTTCGAACGTCGAGGAGCGGATACACAATCACGGATAACAGCACCCTCCTGATTAACAGGCAACTGACCATCGGAGGCGATCTCGGTTACCCGGGTGCCCGGATGTCGGTTGCCGGGAACGTGCACATGCGAGGTGCTGATTTCGTGAATGAGTTCCTCCCGCCATTTCAGCAGGCGGTGGAGCTGGAGGGTATGGATCTGTTCTTCGAAGGGGGAACCAGCTCATCGAGCACGCTTGAGGTGGCGGGCGCGGATCTCGGGGCAGATCTTATCGGTTTGCAGGACAACTATGCGCTCGGCAGCGTGCGCATTGGGGACAGCAGCACCGCGAATGTCGGACTGGTGAACGATCTCGTGAATCAGGGCGGCATCTCGGAAGCGCTTTATCTTCACCATCTGGCCGTTGACTCTGGCTCCCTGTTGGATCTGAGGGGACTGCCCGTCTACGCGGCCGACTCTGTGACCTTCGGCGGCACGACTTATCTCGGCGGCTCCGGGCAGCGCGAGTTTCTGCCCGGGCAGCACCCGGGACTGTACGACAGCGTCGGTGGCGGGAAGGTAATCCTGATACCCGAGCCGGCTGTCCTGTCGTTGCTCCTGTTGGGTGGTCTACTGATGATACGCAGGAAGGGCTGAGAACCGTCTTGGCGAGGTGCAGCCGAGGCTGGGAGTTCAGCTCGCCCAGGCCTGTTGCCGGCCGTTTGGTGCTCTTGTCATGTGCGGTCGATATCGCCGGTGGCGTCGGCTGCGGCCGAAGCCCTGTCACGGCCCGAAGCTGCCATCGAAGCAGCACGGGTCATGCGGGCGTAAGTGTTTACCTGATAGATAGTTACTGCACAGTCAGGGTCTCGGCCTGATGGAGGGCGTGGGTAGTCTTGCGGTGTTGCCCGGTGACCGTATTGCTCTGGACGACGCCGCTGCCGCCGGGTATGCCGCGGCTGAGGGCGGCCGGCAACGCAATTCGGCGGACGACGATTTGCCGAATCACGACCTTTCTGTTAATCTACCGGGTCTGCGAATTCAGGCCGATCCGGGTAGCGCGGCCGGAGGCGGGAGTGTGCCCGGCCAACCACCCTGATCGGTCATTGTTGTCCATTGGGAGCTGAGGTTCTATGGTACGACTTCGGATGAAGAGGACAGGCCGGAAGCACCGGGCGTCCTATCGGCTGACGGCCGTGGATGTCCGGTCCAGCCGCGACGGCGAGGTCATCGAGGAACTGGGCCACTACGATCCTGCCAGCAAGAACCCCGAGGCGCAGGTCAGCCTGAAGAAAGAGCGGGTTGAGTACTGGCTGAAGGTCGGTGCCCAGCCCAGTGATACCGCCCGGGACTTGCTGAAACGCCTCGGGTACACGGTGAGCGGCCGGAAGTGAGGCGGTGCAGTGCGCATCGACGTGCTGACGCTGTTCCCCGGCGTGATGGAGCCGTTTTTCGCCTCCAGCATCATCGCGAGGGCCAGGGCGGCCGGCATCGTTTCGATCCAGTGCACTAACATCCGCGACTTCACCACCGACCGGCACCACAGTGTCGACGACAAGCCGTTCGGCGGCGGGCCGGGGATGGTGATGATGTGCGGCCCGTTGTTCGATGCGATTGAGAAACTTGAGCGGGAAGATCCGACTCCGGCGACCCGCATATTGATGACGCCCCAGGGCGAACGATTCAACCAGTCGGTTGCCCGCGAGTTGGCGAATGAGAATCGGTTGATCCTGATCTGCGGCCACTACGAGGGCTTTGACGAGCGAATCAGGATCGGGCTGAAGCCCAGGGAGATTTCGATCGGCGATTACGTGCTCTCCGGCGGCGAGGTGGCCGCCATGGCGGTGGTCGACGCGGTGGTGCGGCTGCTGCCGGGGGCGCTGGGTGATGAAACGTCGGCTCACCACGAGTCGTTCACCGAGAGCCTTCTGGAGTATCCCCAGTACACGCGTCCTCGCGAGTTTCGCGGGATGGAGGTGCCGGAGGTACTGCTTTCCGGCGACCACGCACGAATCGCCCAGTGGCGGGCCGAGCAGGCAGCGAAACGAACGGCCGAACGACGGCCGGACCTGCTGGCCCCGTGAACATGGAACAGGACGACAGCCCACGACAGGCTGACAAGGAGCGACATCATGGTCAACACGTTGATTGAGAAGGTCGAGAGCGCCGCCACGAAGAAGGAACTGCCCAAGTTTGCCGTGGGTGATACGGTTTCGGTTCAGGTGCGGATCGTCGAGGGCGGCAAGGAGCGCATCCAGCCGTTCGTCGGCGTGGTGATCGGCCGGCGGGGACGGGGCATGGGCGAGTCCTTCACCGTCCGGCGCATCGTCAATAACGAGGGCGTGGAGCGGATTTTCCCGTTGCACTCGCCAAAGGTCGCCGGCGTCGAGGTGGTCCGCTCCGGTCACATCCGCCGGGCCAAGCTCTATTACCTGCGCGAGCGCGTGGGCAAGGCCCGCCGCGTTCGCGATCGCAAGCGCGACGCGAAGCAGGCCGTTGACGCCGCCGTTCAGCAGTAACCGCACCCCAAATCGGTGGGACATCTCATGGACGACCGGGCGAGACTGGGTCGGGCCGGCGAGAGAGAATCCGAGCGGTTTCTGCGCCGGTTGGGCCACAAGATCGTCTGCCGCAACTACAGGTGCCCGGCCGGTGAGATCGATCTGGTGAGCCTCGACGGCAAGACTATCGTGTTCACCGAGGTGAAGACCCGCTCCGATCGCGACCACGCCGACCCGCAGGATGCGGTCAACCCGTTCAAGCAACGCCACCTGATCGCCAGCGCCAAGTGCTTTATCCAGCAGACCCGTTCGCAGAATCGTGCTTACCGTTTCGATATCCTGGCTCTGACTGCCAACGCCAAGGGCGGGCTGGATATCGAGCACTTCAAGGGTGCTTTTTCCTGCGGCTGATGCCATGATCGCCGAGCTGTTTGACACCCACTGTCACCTGACTTTCGACGATCTGTACCCGCGGATCGGACAGGTCATGTCCAACGCAGCGGCGGCCGGCGTGACGCGGATGATCAATGTTGCCTGCGTTCCCGATGAGTGGGAGATGGCTCTGGCGCTGCGGGCAAAGCACCCGAACGTCTGGGTCGCAGCTTCCGTCCACCCCCATGAGGCCGGGAAAGTTGAACCGGGGGATCTCAGCCGACTGGCCGAGGTGTGGCGACGGCCGGGCGTGGTCGCCGCCGGCGAGATGGGGCTGGATTACCATTACGATTTCAGCTCGCGGGAGGCGCAGCGATCGGTTTTCCAGCGGCAGCTCGAACTGGCCGCTGATGCCGGGCTGCCGCTGGTGATCCACTGCCGGGAGGCGAATGAAGACGTCGTGCGGTTGCTGGAGCAGCACGGATACGCGGGCAGGTCGGTTGTGTTCCACTGCTTTGGCGGCGGTCCGGCCGAGGCGGCCGATCTGCGGGCCCGCGGCTGGTGCGTCTCCTTCAGCGGCATTCTGACCTTCAAGAAGGCACGGGACGCTCAGGCGGCCTGCGTCGAGACGCCGGCCGACCAGATCCTGTTCGAGACCGACGCCCCGTACCTTTCGCCCGAGCCCGTCCGGAACAAGCGACCCAACGAACCCGCCAACGTCGCCCACACGGTCCGCTTTGCCGCCCAACTGCGAGGTGAATCATTCGACTCTCTCGCCGCCGTCAGCACGGTCAACGCGATGCGGGTTTTCAGATTAACCACGATGTAATCGGTCGGAGGGTTTCGGGTTCTCTACTTGCCCTTTGGGCGTGAGGGCAGTTGATCGAGCATCGCTTTGACGGCCAGATCCAGCCTCTCGACCCTCTCGGGCGGGGGCAGGGAATCGTCAAGGGCCGCCTGCACCGTGCCACACCAGATCAACTGCGAGTTTTCCGGGTTGTATGCCTCCACGGCCAGGGTCCCTTCGGTGTATTGCGTGAAGTCACCGGTTTGAAGGATATTGCCGCGGACGCGTCTGCCCGCCCAATAGTCGATCTGGAAATCGGCTTGCCCGCCGGCTGATTTCTCATAGCCCTTCAGAGCCAGATGCTTTTCGATCGACTCCCGGATGAGTTCGTCGGCTTTGGGATTCTTCGGGCGGCCCTCGCCGGACGTTCGCGCGGCGAACGGCGACCACTGGAAGGTGCGCGTCTTTTCCGAAAACCGCAGCCCGGGGCCCCAACGGGAGTCGACCTGCATCGGCTCACCGCATCCTGAGAGGACGGCGCCGAAGGCCGTCGATGTCAGAGCGCAGACGAAGAGACGAAGCACATTCGATGATTTCATCATGGGATTAATCTCCATACCAGCCGGCCTGCTCGTTGGCCGTGAGGCCTTCCCGACAACCAACGGTCAGGTCTGACGGGATGTGTCGGTAGTAGCTTACTACGGGGGCGATCGGTGGCCAAGGGGTGACTGACGGCCGGCCGGTTGCCGACGGGTGTCCTACAATTCCACGTGTCCCTCCAAGCCGGATCGGGGGTGAGGCCGGAATGTGTGGTCGGTTGCGAATGTCAATGCTTGCCGGCTGGCTGACGCTGGCTGCCCTTGCCGGTTCCGCACTACGGCCGATCGATGCGGCCGCGCCTGCCAGGGAGAACGAGCAGGCACCGGCGGTCGAGCCATCCGCCCGTTCGTGGATGCAGCAGGCTTCCGGGCTCCTGGTGCGAGACCCGGCCGTTCGCCGGGAACTGGGTCTTCGTCCCGCGCAGGCAGAGCAGATCGATCTGCTGCTGGAGCAAGCCGACCGCGTACTCTGGGGGCTTCGCGACCTGCCGATCGAGGAGAGCAACCAGAAAGCACGGCCGGTGATCGAGCAGTTCGAGAGCAGGGCGGGGGCCATTCTCGACGTGACGCAGAGCCGGCGGCTTCGCCAGATCGTCCTGCAGGCCGGGGGGGCTGAGAGTCTGGCTCGCCCGGAGGTGGCCGAGTCGCTCAAGCTGAGCCTGGACCAGCAGCAGAGGATCTCGCGCATTGCCAGGGAGACGCGGGCCGCGACAGAGGGCCTCGACGTGCTGGTCCGGGAGGGCAAGCCCCGCGAGACTCTCGATCGACTGGCCCGAGCCCTGCGGGTGCAGGAGTGGCAGAAGGTGTCGTCGCTCTTGAGTGACGGGCAGCGCCGGCAGTGGGCTGCAATGCTCGGTCGGCCGTTCGATTTCTCCCGCGTGGTCAACCCGGCGTTCAAGGCACCAGAGCTTCAGCCTGCTGACGCATGGATCAACAGCGAGCCGTTGACGCTGGCGGGGCTTCGCGGAAAGGTGCTCATTCTCAACTTCTACACCTTCGGTTGTGGCAACTGTATCAACAACTACCCGGTTTACAAACGCTGGCACGAGGCGTACAAGGGCAAGAGCGTGGTCATCCTCGGCATCCACACGCCGGAGACGCAGGGGGAGCGAAACGTCGACGCCGTGCGCCGCAAGGCGGTCGACAGCGGCCTGGCCTGGCCGATCCTGGTGGACAACGCCAAGGCCAACTGGAACGCCTGGTCCAACAACGTCTGGCCGAGCGTTTACCTGATCGACAAGCGGGGCAACGTCCGGACGTGGTGGTACGGCGAGTTGAACTGGCAGGAGACCCCGGGCGAGAAGATCATGACCGCACGAATCGATCAACTGCTCGCCGAGCCGGCAACCCCCACTTCTCAGCCGCCAATATCGCGGGCGGCCGCGGATTGAAACGGAAGCTATAGATGCGCCGAACAGTCGCTTGGCGCGGGTCTCGCGCGCGACTTGAGTGAATGACGAATGACGAAACCCGAATGACGAATGAAATCCAAAGTCCGAATGACGAAATGAAAACGGCAAGAGCCGGACCGCGAAACACGCGAACTGTGCGAAAGAGGAACTCGAGGGTCTCCCGGATAAGCCGGGGGCCTCGCTGCTGACCTGACGGGTTTGTTCTCACGCCGGGCGGCTGGCGGATGGTTTCTCCCTTGCCGGCGCAGGTTGAGCGCCCACCTTGGGCGGCGTGGTGCCGTAGGCGTTGCGATGGACGTGCGTGCCGCTGGATCCTCGAACCGCCGCTTGCGGATTCTCGTGACGCGGGAACCAGTTGTTGAAGACATCGCAGGTTTCCTCCGGCACGCCGCGAATGACCACCGGGTGCTGGGGGGCACGGAAGGTGTTGTGGTGGATGATGATCCGCGTCCCGGCGATATCCGTGCCGTCTTTGCGATCGCGCCCGCCGTGCATGTCGAAGCAGTGACTGAGCGAGGTGCCCAGTTCCACGTTGTGCCGGGCTTCGTAGCTGCACCCCGGCCGGCCGGTACCGGCAATGGAGTGGCGGTTGAAATCGAACAGGTTCCGCTCGATCAGCGACGAAGCGACGTCGTGGCTGACGCCGTAGCCCAGCCCGTTGTACTGGCAATGGTGGATGAAGCAGTGGTGAACGTGATGCCCATCGCCCTGGCGGAGTTGGATGCCGGCGGCGCCGAAGGCCGAGATCTCGCAGTTGTCGACCTCGAGGCGGGGGTGCTGTGTGTTGATACCGGCCGAGGTCGGGAACTTGTAGTAGTACTCGTGGCCGCGGCCCTCGGCGAAAGATCGGTGGTGATGATCGAGGTATCGCTTGGGGTTGGGGCCGCGGATCCGCAGTCCGGTGACCCGCACGTCGGGGCCGGCTGCCCGGATGAGTAGCGGTGTCTTGAGGGCATCGGAGCAGAGCAGGGCCCCTTGCGAACCGTTCTCGCCGCGATTGCCCGCGAGGGTTACACCGGCGGGGATCTGCAGAACCAGTTCCTCGATATACACACGGGCGGTGCAGTCGATCTCCGTTTCGCCCGGGATGAAGACGACTTGCCCGGCCTTGACCTTGCCCAACGCGTCGATCAGTTGGTCCAGGTTCTTGGCGGTGTACTCACCCTTGCCGATGATCCGCTTGTAGCCGCCTCCGCCGCCGATGGGTCCGAGGTCGTCTGGCCGGGCGCCGTACTCCTCGCCGCTGACTTCGACAAATGTTGCCTCTTGCGACGGACCTGTTGCCGCCTGCAGAAGCGACGCCATCAGAACCATGATCAAAGACATGAGCCATATCCTCTTGATCTCTCGATTTCGGGTGCCATGCCCACGGCTTTGCGTGGGCATGCTTCGTTGCTCGACCGAGATTCCCATCTCGGTCCTCCTCGAGTGCGGATTGCCATCCGCCATCAGCACGGGCGAAAGGATTCTCGCACCAGCGGATCGGCGATCACGGATGAATACCCCCCGGATAAACCGGGGGGCTCGCCGCCAAACCGGGGGGGCTCGCCGTTACCAGTTCAGGCTCGACCGCCACGCCTTGGCCAGATCGGCGAGCGGGACATCGCTCTGGCGATCCCCGGCTTTCCAGGTCAGTTTGTCGGTGCCGGCCGTCGTGGCGATTCTGCGAACAATAGTGCCCGCGTGCTGCTCGGCGATTTGGGCGACCTCGTCCGCTGCAGACTCGGGCACTTGCAGGATGTAGCCGCTGGTGCCGGGTGAGAACGGGCAAAGATCGGTGAACGTCGCTTGGATGCCGCACTGGCCAGCGAAGGCCATTTCCGCGAGGGCCTGCAGGATGCCGCCGTCGCTGCAGTCGTGGGCGGCCAGGACCTTGCCCGAGCGGATGAGCCCGCTGACGGCCGCGTGCAGTTCGGCCGCGTCCCTGAGGTTGACTTCAGGCCACTGCCGGGCCTTCAAGCCGACGTAGAAGAACGGTGTCGGCTGCCTGCCGGGCTTGGCGTCCATGGTCAGGCAGCGTTTGACGTCGTTAATAACGCTCATGGCGCTGATCAGCAGCGTCTCGGAGATGCGAATGCGGTTGTTGAACAGCGGCATCATCTCGCCGAGTTGGCGGGCGTCGTTCGGGTCGAGCGCGAACTCGTTGTTGAGCGAGTCCTTGCCGGAGATGAACGGCGTGCCGTATGTCGTGGCGGCGTCGTAGCAGGCCTGACAGGCGCGGACGAGGGCTCCCATGGTCTGCGGGTCTTCGCAGTTGCCCCAACAGAAGTTGTCGAGGATGGCCGTGCGATTCGGGTCGCCGCCGACGCAGACGACGTTACGCAGCGCCTCGTCGATGGCCGCGACCGCCATCCAGTAGGGATCGACCTCGCTGAGAGACGGGCAGATGCCGTTGGCCAGGACGACGCCCTTTTCGCTCGACAGCCTCGGCCGCAGCACGGCGGCATCCGACGGCCCCAGGCCAGGCCCCAGCAGCGGCTTGACCGCACTGCCACCCTGCACCTCATGGTCGTATTGGCGAATGATCCATTCCTTGCTCGCGGTGTTGAGATCGGCCAGACGATTTAGGAGCAGGTCGCGGGGGTCGGTGGAGATTGTCGGGTGGCCCATGGCTGGGTGCCCCATCGCTTCAGCGGTGGGGGCTTCAATTCTCTCAGGAGCGGATTCGCTCCCCCACCGCTGAAGCGGTGGGCCAATCGGCGAAGAATCGCGGCTACAAGCCGCTCCTACAGAAGCACCTGCGGAATCGCGGCTGCAGGCCGCTCCTACGCGATTCCAGGTGGCTTCTCTGCGGGTTTTCGGCACGCCGCCGTGGAGGAAGCGGGCGTCGATGTCGCCGACCAGTTGGCCGGCGTACTTGATGATCAGCCGGCCGTCGTTGCGGAACGTGCCGATGACCGTGGCCTCGACATTCTCCGCCTCGCAGATCGCCCGCACCTTCTCCCAATTGGCCGGCGGAACGGCCAGCACCATTCGTTCCTGGGCTTCGCTGATCCAGATCTCGTCGTACCGCAGTCCGGCGTATTTCAGCGGGACCTTCGAGAGTTCGACATCGGCGCCGAGCTTCTCGCCCATTTCGCCGACCGCACTGCTCAGGCCACCGGCGCCGCAGTCGGTGGTTGCGGTGTAGAGGCAGCCGTCGGCGTGATCGCGGGCCTGCATCATCGCGTCGAGCACCTTCTTCTCGGTGATGGCGTCGCCGATCTGGACCGCGTGGGAGAACTCATCGGCGTGCGTGTCTGTCAACTCGGCGGATGAGAACGTCGCTCCGTGGATCCCGTCGCGTCCGGTGCGGCCGCCGATGACCACGATCAGATCGCCGGGGTTCGGCTTCTTTTCGATGCACCGGTTCGGCATCAGCCCGACGCAGCCGCAGAAGACCAGTGGGTTGCCGAGATAGCGGTTGTCGAAGACGACCGCGCCGTTGACGGTCGGAATGCCCATACGGTTGCCGTAGTCGCGGACGCCGGCGACCACGCCTTTGAGGATCCGCCGCGGGTGCAGGACGCCCTTGGGCAGCAGCTTCATGGGGAAGTCCGGCCGTGCGACGCAGAAGATGTCGGTGTTGGCGATAGGCTTGGCCCCCAGCCCGACGCCCATGACGTCGCGGATGCAGCCGCCGATGCCGGTGGCCGCACCGCCGTAAGGTTCTATGGCCGAGGGGTGGTTGTGGGTTTCGACCTTGAACGCCACCGCATACTGGTCGTCGAATTCGATGACCCCCGCGTTGTCCTTGAACACCGACAGGCACCAGTTCACCCGGCCGCTGCTGGTCAGGTCGTTGGTCGCCCGGGCGACGGTGTCGCGAAGCAGATTGCTATAGATGACCTCGACGGTGCCGTCGGGCAGTTCCTTCTGTGATGCCGCCGAGCTTGCCGGAAACGCCGTTCCTCGATAACGCACGCTGCTCTTGAGGGTCTTGTGAACGCAGTGTTCGCTCCAGGTCTGGGCGAACATCTCCAGTTCCAAGTCGGTTGGATCGCGCTTCAGCTTGCGATAGTGGTCCTGGATGGTCTTCATTTCCTCCAGCGAGAGAAACAGGTGGGCCTCGCGTGAAAGCTTGCGCAGGGCAGCGTCATCGAGACTGCAGAGCGGAACGTGTCGGAGCTGAAAAGCCCGCTCCGGCGCCACCGGCAGGTGCGACGGGCGCGGATCGTGGCGTCCAAAGCCGCTCAGATACACTTCCTCGATGCAGTCGTTGTAAAACAGGCGCTTGGCAACCAGTTCGAGCTCATCGATGCTCTTGAGTCCCTGTATGAGGTAGAGGCGGGCGGTCGAAACCGCGAGGCCGGCGGTATCGACGCCCATGTCGGCAATGGCCGCCAGCGTCGAGGCCGCCACCGGGTCCATGACCCCGCCCTTGAGGTGGACTTCGACCTCGCACTCGACGCTCCGGCTGGCCCCGTCCCTTTCGTCGCCGCCGCGATGGACGTGGTACGATTCGGTGATCGGATCGGCCAGCAGCGACGAGGCGACTTGCCCGATGGTCGTGTCCGGAAGGTCCGCTTCCATCAGGAACAGCCTGCTGGAGGCCACGCTCCGAACGTGCGGCAGGCCGAGCTCGTGGGTGTCACGAAGCATGGCGGCGCCGTGAGCATCCAGTTCCGGCCGCTTGGGTGAAACCGTGATCCGCCACAGGGGTGAGGCGGGGCGTTGGCTGGGACTCATGGGGGTAGTACCTTCTTCCTGTACCGTCTCGAGATCCACTCGTCTCGGGCCTCCTGGCTGGCTGTCAGCCATTTGAGAATCGCCTCGGCGTCGTCGTGATCGAGTTTCTCGCGGAAGGACGTCAGTTCGGCGGTCAACTGGTCGATTGCCTCGAGCATGGCCGGCCGGTTGGTCCGGAAGATGTCGGTCCACATGGCCGCGTTGCCGCTGGCGATGCGGGTCGCGTCGGCAAAACCGGGTCCGGCCAGGCCGAGGGCTGATTCGCGGACCGCCAGCCCTACCAGGGCGGCGGCCACGGCGTGCGGCAGATGGCTGACCCGGGCCAGGAGCTTGTCATGCTGTTCGGGGCTGGTTACGACCGTGCGACATCCGAGGGTTTTCCACAGCTTGCGCATCCACCGGACCGTGGCGGGCGTGGTGTTTGCGGTCGGCGTCAGAATGCAGGTAGCCACTTGGAACAGATCGGCCCGGGCGTAATCGACGCCGGTCTTCTCCGAGCCGGCCATCGGGTGGGACCCGACGAATCGGACCGTCTCCGGCAGAATCCGCTCGGCCATCCGGACGACCTCGGCCTTGGTGCTGGCCACGTCGGTGACGTAGGTTCCGGGAGCCAGCGCCGGGGCCATTCGGGACATGAGGTTTTCCATGTGGCCGACGGGCGTACACAAGATGACGAGTCGAGAGCCTGAGGCGCCTTCGACCACGTCCTGGGTCACCGAATCCACGGCATCGCATTCGAGGGCTTTCCGGAGGGAAGACGCCCGTCGTCCGACTCCGATGCGCCGGCCGCCAAAGCCGGTCGCCCGCAGGGCCAGGCCGATCGAGCCGCCCAGCAGCCCGACTCCGACGATCGTTATCTGATCTAAGTCCTTTTTCGAAAAGATCTTGTGCACGGCTATGACGCGCCTCCGAGTGGGCCTACAATAGCGGCGAAGCGGGGCGTTCGTCAAATTATCCTTGCTTCGTCTGGGCGAAATGGTACCCTATGACGTCTGTGCCGGGGCCAGATGGCGGCTGTTGGCGCGGACCGCTACAGTGCCCGATTGAAGGCCCTAAGCAAAGGACCCTATGACTACACTTTCCGGTGCACGTCCAGCCGGTGACATGCTCTCCGTGCCGGGGGCCATGTTGGAGTTCGAAAAGCCCCTGCTGCGGATCGAGCGTGAGATTGCCGAGTTGGAGGCGCTGCAAAGCAGCACCCATCGCGATCTGACGGCAGAGCTGAAAGAACTGCGATCCACGCTGGAAAGCATGATGCGGCGGACCTACGCCCGGCTGACTCCGTGGGAGACGGTCCTGGTGGCCCGGCACCCGCGCCGGCCCGGGCTGCGTGATTATATCGAAGGCTGCGTCAAGGACTTCTGCGAATTGCACGGTGACCGGGCCTTTGGCGATGACAAGGCCATCGTGACCGGGTTCGGGCGGCTTGGCGGCCAGAAGGTCATGATCGTTGGTCATGACAAGGGGCGGGAAACCAAGGAGAAGATCGAGCGGAACTTCGGCTGTCCGCACCCGGAGGGGTACCGCAAGGCGCTTCTCAAGCTGAGGCTGGCGGAGAAGTTCAAGCTTCCGGTGGTCACGGTGATTGATACGCAGGGTGCCTATCCAGGGGACAAGGCGGAAGAGCGGGGCATCGCCCAGGCGATCGCGATCAACCTGATGGAGATGTCGCGGCTTCGCGTGCCGGTCGTCTCGGTGGTGATCGGCGAGGGCGGCAGCGGCGGGGCTCTGGGCATCGGCGTGTCGGACCGGCTGGCGATGTTCGAGCACGCTTATTACTCCGTGATCACGCCCGAAGGTTGCGCGGCCATTCTGTGGAAGAGCACGGAGCAGGTGGCCGAGGCAGCGCAGCACCTCAAGCTTACCGCGCAGGACCTCAAGAGACTCGACCTGATCGACCGTATTCTGCCTGAGCCGCTGGGCGGCGGGCACCGCAACCCGTCGGTCATGATCGCCACGTTCGAGCAGTACGTCAGCAGCGCGCTGCGCGACCTCAAGCGGGTTCGTATCGAGACGCTGCTGAAGCGGCGATACGAGCGCTGGCGCAACATGGGCAGTTACTTCGAAGGTGCTTCGAGCTCCAAGTCGGCGGCGCGAACGAAGGTGCGGACCAGCAACGGCACGTCCACCAACGGTCATAACGGCAACGGCAACGGTCGGGGTCGAGGGGTCCAGCGGCGCAGAGCCGAAGTGACCGACGTGGCCGGCTGAGAACCGGGCGGCATTCTTCCATCGGCTGAGGCATCCGAGCAAATCTGGTCGGAGATCCAGGGCCCTGTCGATCAGCGAGACCCGGCGCGAAAGAGAGGGGATTTCGCCGTTGCCGACGGGGTCCGCGACAGACTCACCTCGCACGGCCAAGCGGTGGAGGATTCTTCGGTGGGCACGCGCATCAAGCGCAAAGCCTGAGCCGGGTAAGATCGGTTCAGGCGGACTCCTGCACCGATACGCCGCTTTGAGGGAATCGCTTGGCTGACAAAGACAAGGTCATTGTCAAATACGCCGGGGCCGAGCGGCCACGGTTTCGCAGGCTGGGGCCGATCGGGACGGCTTTGGTGATGGCGGCACCGCTGATTCCGTTGGGGCGGTTCATGCACTCCCGGAACGGGCCGTTTCTCTACGTGGTGAGCGGCGGCTTGTTTGCGGACGGCTTCGATCGCATCCACGTCGGGTCGGCGCTGGATCAGCCGACGATCGGCAAATGGTATTTCGTCTCGACCGTGTTCGCCGCGATGGTGCTGCCGTACGTGGCGGTGGCGCGATGGGTCAGCAGCAGGAGAACCCGTGCGGGTTACTGGGCGTTCGCGATCCCCGCGGCGGCGCTGTGTCTGTACCTGCTCATTACTCTGACCGTGCCGTTCTGGTGGCTGATTCAGTACATCGATGCGATGGGGGTTACACCTCGGCGCATCCATGGGCTGGTCTACGGGCTGGGGGGTTATGCGGTCATTCTGGGTTTCTTCGCTTGGGCCGTCTGGCCGCCGAAAGGAAAAAGTATCCCGCCCACGGCATGAATCCATTATCATGTGTGTCGCGCGAGAACGGTTGAGCAAGAGTTGATGGGAATGAAGGAAGGTGTTGACATGTCTACTCGGGGTTCGAAGCTGTCTCGTCGGGATCTGTTGCAGCAGGCGGGAGCCGGGACGCTGGCGCTGGCCGCGACTTCGTGGGCGTGGCCTGCGAGAGCCGCAGAACCGGGCAAGGGGGCGACACGCCTGAGCGAGCATCTGCTGGTTTATCCTGGGCCGATCAATGTGGGCATTGTCCGCGAAGGGAGCAAGGCTCTGCTGATCGATTGCGGCGACGGGCGCGTGCTCGAGGCTCTTGCCGGGATGGGCATTACCTCAGTTGAGCAGGTCCTCTTCACCCACCATCATCGCGATCAGGCCTGCGGGGCGCATCTGCTGGCCGACAGTGTGCGCATCAGCGTGCCGGCGGCCGAGCGCGACCACTTCGAGAAGGTGGCGGCGTACTGGAACGACCCGAAGTATCGCTGGCACCTCTACAACCAGCATCCTCACCACCTGATGCTGGCCGAGCCGATCCGCGTCAACGCCACGGTCGGCGACGGAGAAGAGCTGCGCTGGGGGCCCGCGCGGATTCGCGTGCTGGCCACGCCGGGGCATACTGACGGGTCGGTGAGCTACCTGGTCGAGGTGGATGGGAAGAAGGTGGTGTTCTGCGGGGATGTGATCTACGACGAGGGGCGAGTGTGGGACCTGCACAGCCTGCAGAAGGGCGAGCAGCGCGGGGATCTGAAACTCACGGATTACCACGGGTTTCTCGGGGCGCGGAAAGAATTGGTTGGCAGCCTGGGGCGCATTGGCGACCTGAAGCCGGAGATGCTGGTCCCGTCTCATGGCCGCATCATGAGCGATCCGTCGAAGGCCATCGACACGCTGATCCGGCGGCTCGAGGTCTGCTATGACAAGTACGTGGCCATCGCGGCTCTGCGCCATTATTTCCCGGCGCTGTTTACCGAGTGTGCCGGGCGGAGCGGTCACATGCCCATCCGCAAGGGCAAGCCGGTGCCGGAATTCCTTCGGCACATCGGCACCACGTGGATCATCGTGGCGGAGAACAAGGCGGCCTTCGTGATGGACTGCGGCCAGGGCAAAGTCGTGCAAGCCATCAAGGACCTCATCAAGAAGGGCGAGATCCGCACGGTCGAGGGGCTGTGGGTGACGCACTATCACGACGACCACGTGGATGCGGTTCCGGAGTTTCAAAAGGCGTTCGACTGTCCGTGCATCACCGACCGGTCGGTGGCCCAGGTCATCGGCGACCCGCCGGCCTGGCGGCTGCCGTGCACCTCTCCGAGCAAGGCCCGCGTCGACCGGCCGACGAAAGATGGTGAAAGCTGGCAATGGCAGGAGTTCAAGATGACCGCGTACTGGCTGCCGGGGCAGACGTTCTATCATGCCGGGCTGCTGGTCGAGGGGCGCGGGGTGCGGATGTTCTTTGCCGGCGACTCGTTCACCATGGCGGGCATCGACGACTACTGCATGCACAATCGCAACTGGCTCGGGCGCGGGGTCGGGTTTGACCGGTGCATCAAGCTGTTCGAGGATCTCAAGCCCACGCACATCTTCAACTGCCACGTGAACGACGCGTTTGACTTCACGCCGGAGGAGTGCCGGTTCATGCGGGAGAACCTGGCGGAGCGGGAGAAGCTGTACGGGCAGCTCGTGCCGTGGGACCACGCGAACTACGGGATGGACGAGCCGTGGGTGCGGTGCCACCCGTATGAACAGAAAGCCGCGCCCGGCGCGGCCGTGGAAGTCCGGGTGGTGGTGACGAACCATTCTTCCGAGCCGCGGGTGGCGGTTGCCCGGGC
Source organism: uncultured Planctomycetales bacterium (assembly GCA_964586235.1). Taxonomy (GTDB): domain Bacteria; phylum Planctomycetota; class Phycisphaerae; order UBA1845; family PWPN01; genus JAUCQB01. The sequence continues at coordinate 31,844 of CAZPIO010000024.1, read as the reverse complement.
GGTTCTGCCGCGGGCTTGGGGCGGGGCGGCGGCATCCTCGCCGGATTCGGCGTATACCACTACATGGAGTACAAAAGAAGTGCCATCCAAGGCGGACGGGGAGGTGATCGTGCGGTTTGAGGTTGCGGCGGGGGCCCGGCCGGGGCGGTACGTGATTCCGATCGACCTGCGATACGGGAGCTGGGACCTGCCGCAGTTCACCGAGGCCATCGTGGTTGTCTGAGAAGGGGTGGGTGGTTGTCGTGGCGGGGGGCGGGGAGCGGCCTTCGACAAGCTCAGGCCAGGGAAGGATGAAGGATGAATGAAGGGTAGCGGCGACGATCTGGCCGCCGATTTGTGTGTGAGCTTTTGTCAGCAACACGGTTAACTCCTTTTACCTATTTCTTCCTATTTTGCCCAGATTGCCCAAGTTTGGGTTTGTTTGGCGCCGGAGGTGGTCGACCGCCAAGACACCGAGACGCCAAGAAGAGGAGGGAAGCGCAGGGGAACCACAGATGGACACGGATGGACACGGATGGGGTGCCCGAGAGGCGAGCAGAGAGGAGAAGGCTGAAGGCAGAAGGTCGCCGCAGGCCTTTGGCGACATGAAGGCTGAGTCAAGAAGGGCCGGCGGGGACATGGGCTGGCCGTCCCAGTGGGTTCGTTTGGTAAAAGCATCTGGCACCCCCTTACTAATGGTTGCTGGTCGGTCGATGACCACCTCTGCGCGCGGGATCTCCGTCGATCCGCATGCAGGGATAACACGGCGGGCCGCTCGGCGGAACCCGGCCGGGGCGGAACAGACCGCCGAGCGGGAATGACCAATGTCGAAACTTGAATGACCAATCAATGACGAATGACGAAGCCCGAATGTCGAATGGAAGAACGCAGTGTTGTCAGCTCTTGGCTCCTGGCCCGCCACGGCGGGTTCCGCCACGGCGGATCTTCGACTCCCATCGGTCGACTCTCAGCTGGCAGACAGGAGGCTGGGGGACAGGATACCGGAAGAGTCGGACCACGGATCACACCGATCACACGGATGGGGAGCAAGTAGGGCCGACCCGGCTCCGCCAGCGGGCTTCACCGCGGCGAGCGCCCTGGTCGGCCATTGCGGTTTGACAGGCTGAGAGCTTTGACCGACCGCGGGGTGAGTGGACCACGCGGAATGAGGACACGGTGAGGTCCGCAGATTTCGCAGATTGCGCAGATGCCGGAAGAGCGTGAGAGGCTACCAGCAATCCAGGGCGCGCTGGCTTGGCTGGGCGCAAACTGTGCAGTTTCGTGCATTGTACTGCACAATTTTGTAGACTTTTGTGCAGTATGATGCGCGGAAACGCCGGCAGGCGTCGTGGATGGACCTGCGGGGCGTGGTTCGTTATCTGCCGCTGTGGAAGTGGCTCTCTCAGGACGCCTGATGGGCGATTGAAACAGCCCGCAACCGGTCTGTCGGTTCGTCCGGTCCATCAATCGCCAAGCGAAAATGGCTCGGCGGGAGACAAATGCGATGCGGCGATCACTGTGTGTCGGGGCGGCTTTCGGCTTGTTCATCTCGAGCCTCATGCTCGGGTGCGGAGATGGGGGTGACGGCGGCGGCGACTACACCCCGCCGCCCAACTTGCTCGCCAACCCCAGCTCCGGGCCACCGGCGGGAAATCCCGACGGGGGATGCCAGGTTCCGGCGGAAGCCTGGCCCGAGGACGTCACGAGCCCGGACCACGTGGTGGGCACCGGCACGCCGGGAAGCTGCACCCCGGAAGCGTTCATCGATGCGGTGGGGCAAGGCGGGACGATCGTCTTTGACTGCGGATCGGACCCCGTAACCATCACGCTCAGCGAACCGGCGAGGGTCTTCAACGACCAGGACCCTGATGTTGTGATCGACGGCGGCGGGCTCGTGACGCTCAGCGGCGGCGGCAGCACGCGGATCCTCTACATGAACACCTGCGACCCGGACCAGGTCTGGACCACGTCGCATTGCCAAAACCAGGACCATCCGAGGCTCACGGTCCAGAACCTGACGTTTGCCGACGGCAACTCCAGGAACGAGTCCGAGTCCTGCCCGGGATCTCAATGCACTCGGATACGAGCCGGGAGATCATTAACTCGATCATCGAGTAGAGCCGATCGCTCCGGGGACAAGACCCATGACGGCGGGCGAGCGTCGCGACGACGATTGAAGACCCATGGCCCGTTCTGCTGCGAAGCAGGGTGCCGCCGGGTGTCGGCCAGTTGCGGAGCGAACAGTTCTTCGGCCTCAGGCGGAAGCCGGTCGTTGGGGCCGAAAACCTGGAAGGTAGAGTCGGGCAGCACGTTGCTCAGCCGATCTGCTCGAACCAGCCGGGTTTGGGGAGGTCGCCGACGAGGGGGCCGACATACTCACGGAAGCTGTTGAAGACGTTGTTGCCCTCTTTGTTGATGTACTCGTCGGGGACCATCTTGGTGAACGGAGGCTCGTCCGGGGCGACCTCTTTCAGGCCGACCAGCCTGGTGCCGACGGCGTAGGTGGTGCCGGGCAGGCGGACCAGGGCGACGCTGCCGTCCTTGTCCTCGGCCTGCACGGAGTAGCTGACGGCCATCTGGCCGACGAGGCGGGCTTCCCAGGCGTCCACTTCGCTGTAACAGCCGGGGAAGCTTCGTTGGAGGTAGCCGAAGGTGTCGGCCCGGACGCGCTTGATCTGGCAGCGGTTGCGGACGATGTTGGCCAGATAGTCGGCGAGCATGCCGGCGCCGGCGGAGATCTCGACGTTGCCGTGGGGGTCGTAAGAGGTGGTGGTATGTTTCACCATCTCCAGGACCTTCTGAGACCAGAGTTTGCCTTGGGTATCGACGACGCCCTCGGAGACGGCCACGACGCAGCGGCCGAACTCCTTGTTGACGGCCATGACGTCGTTGACGAAGCGGTCGAGGTCGAACGGCCTCTCGGGAAGGTAGACGAGGTGCGGTCCGTCATCGGGGCGCATGCGGGCCAGGACGCTGGCGGCGGTGAGGAAGCCGGCGTTGCGGCCCATGAGGATGTTGATCTTGACGCCCTGCAGGGCCCGGTTGTCGAGGTCGTCGCCGATGAAGGCCGAGGCCACGAACTTGGCGGCGCTGCCGTAACCGGGGCAATGGTCGGTGACCAGCAGGTCGTTGTCGATGGTCTTGGGCACGTGGAAGACGCGCAGCTCGTACTTGTGGTCCTTGGCGATGCGGTCGACGATGTGGGCCGTCTGGGCTGAGTCGTTGCCGCCGATGTAGAAGAAGCAGCGGACGTCGAGCTTGCGGAAGACGTTGAAGATCTTCTCGCAGTACGGGTCGTCCGGCTTGTCGCGGGTGGCACCGAGGGCGGCGGCGGGTGTCTTGGCCACCAGTTCGAGCATGTTGGTCGGCTGGCGCTTGAGGTCGTAGAACTGCTCGTTGATGATTCCGCGCACCCCGTGCCGGGCACCGAGGAGCCGGTCAATATGGTGGTGCTTCTGCGCTTCCTCGACAATGCCGACCAGTGACTGGTTGATGACGGCCGTCGGCCCGCCGGCCTGGCCCACGACGGCGTTTGCTTTCACTGCACACATGCTCCGTATACCTCGTCAGCCCAAATACTTATGTATCGCCTCGGTTTGTCCCTTGTTGCCGATCGACCGCCGGGGGCTTGCCGGCAGCGGCGAAGAATTCTACCACGTGCGTTCGATGAATCCAGTGTCGACGGAGCCCTTGAGAAAATCGGTGTGGGTAAAGATCTCGCGGTGAATCGGGATGGTGGTCTTAATGGGCTCGATGACGAACTCTTCGAGGCAGCGTTTCATGCAGGTGATCGCCTCGGCCCGCGAAGGCTTGTGGACGATGAGCTTGGCGATCATTGAATCGTAGCGGGGGCTGATGGTCATGCCCGCATGGGCGTGGGTGTCGAGTCGGACACCGAGGCCGCCGGGGGCCCGGAAGCTCTCGATGCGGCCGGGGCAGGGGCGGAAGTCCTGAGCGGGGTCCTCGGCGTTGATTCGGCACTCGATGGCCACGCCCCGCTGCTGGATGTCGCGCTGCTTGATTGAGAGTGTCTCACCGGCGGCCGCGCGGATCTGAAGTTGAAGCAGGTCGCGGTCGGTGACCATTTCGGTCACCGGGTGCTCGACCTGGATGCGGGTGTTCATCTCCAACAGGTAGTATTTCCTGTCCGGGGTGACCAGGAACTCGACAGTGCCGGCGCTGTAGTATTTGGCGGCGCGGGCCAGACGCACGGCGGACTTGCACAGTTCGTCCCGCTGCCGGTCGTTCAGGAAGGAGCAGGGCGACTCCTCGACCAGCTTCTGGTGGCGGCGCTGGCGGCTGCAATCGCGCTCGTAGAAGTGCCGGACGTTGCCCGCCCGGTCGCCCATGACCTGGACTTCGACGTGCCGGGCCTTCTCGATGGCCTTCTCGAGGTACACGGAGGGGTCCTTGAAGGCCGCCTGGGCCTCGGCCCGCGCTGCCGGCAGGGCGTGCCGCAGGGTGGCCTCGTTGTGGACCAGCCGGATGCCCCGGCCTCCGCCGCCGGCGGCGGCCTTGATCATCACCGGATAGCCGGCATGGGACGCCCATTTGGCGGCGTCCTCGTCGTTTTCGATCGGGCCTTCGGTCCACGGGATGTTGGGGACCTTGGCTTTTTTGGCCAGCTTCTTGGCTTCGATCTTGTTGCCGAGCAGTCGCATGGATTCGGAACTGGGGCCGATGAACTCGATCTTCGAGTCGCGGCAGGCGTCGGCGAATTGCGGGTTTTCGGCGAGGAAGCCGTAGCCGGGGTGAATCGCATCGACGTTGGCGAGTTCGGCGGCAGCGATGATGCGATCGATTTTCAGGTAGCTCTCGGTCGCGGGCCCGGGGCCGATGCAGATGGTGCGGTCAGCGAGGCTCAGGTAGGAGAGATGCCTGTCCTCCTCGGAACAGACGCAGACGGTCTGGATGCCCAGTTCCTTGCAGGCCCGGATGACCCGAAGGGCGATTTCACCCCGGTTGGCTATCAGAATTCGTGAGAACATGCTCGTTTCCGTTGGCCGGGTGGGGTCAACTCCTGGGCCGCACCAGCATGAGCGGCTGGCCATACTCGACCGCCTGCTGGTCCTGGACGAGGATCCGCTCGATGGTCCCGGCCATCTCCGCTTTGATCTCGTTGAATACCTTCATCGCCTCGATAATGCACACCGGCGAATCCGGGGTGATGTCGGCGCCTACCGACACGTAGGGCGGTGAGTCGGGGTCCGAGGAGGCGTAGAAGGTGCCGACCATTGGTGAGAGGATGGGGACCAGGCCTTCGTCCAGGGTCTTCTCCGCGGGGGCCGGGGCGGCGGGCGAGATGACCTGCGGAACCGGGGGGTGCGTTGCCGCCGGCATGGCGGCCGGGGCGAACCCACCGGCGATGTGGATTCCGGCCGGGCCCTTGCGAAGGCTGATTGTCGTTTCACCCTCTTTGACACGGATTTCACTGAGGTCGTTTTCGACCATCAGTTGGATCAACTCACGAACCTGCTGGACGTCGATCACGCCGTCCTCCTGCCTGCCTGGACGACCATCGCGCCCAGGTCTCTGGGTAAGCTGGTCAACACCTCGGCTCCTTGCTCGGTAACCAGGACATCGTCCTCGATCCGCACGCCCCCGACGCCGGGTATGTACACACCGGGCTCGACGGTCACCACCATTCCAGGTTCGAGCCGGTCGACGACCTTTCTGGCCAGTCGCGGGGCCTCGTGGATGTCCAGTCCCAGACCGTGTCCCAGACCGTGGCCGAACCGGTGACCCAACCCTGCCTTCGCCAGAAAGCGGCGAGCTTTGGCATCCACGTCGCACATCCGGACGCCCGGACGGATAGCCACGATCGCCTCGGCCTGGGCGGCCAACACCTTGTCATACATCTGCCGGAAGCGAGGCGGGATTCTACGGACGAACACTACCCGGGTCAAGTCGCTGCGGTAGTGGGTGACGGTTGCCCCCCAGTCGATCAGGACGGCACTTCCGACTCCGATTTTGCGGTTTCCGGGCCTGGCGTGGGGGCGTGAGGAGTTCGGTCCTTCGGCCACGATGATGGGGAAGCTGGCCTCGCTCGCGCCAAGGCTGAGCATTTCGTGCTGAAGCTCCGCTGCCAGTTCGAGCTCGGTCATGCCGACTTTGAGCCGCCGGATGACCGTCCGAAAGGCGGTTTCCGCAACGCGGATCGCCTCGCGGATGGCGGCGACCTCGGAGGCGTCCTTGCGGAGTCGCGAGTCGGCGGGGACCTTGGGCAGGGGGAGCAGTTGCGCCGGCCGTAGCAGCTTGCGGAGTTCGCCGAACAGAGCGACGGATATGTGTTCGGGCTGGAAACCCAGGCGCCGGACTCGGTGGCGGCGTGTGACGCGATGGACGGCGTCCTTGAGGGCGCCGGTCCGGACCACCCGGACGGTCCAGGGGGCGTTGTTTTGGGCTTCTTCGGCGAAGCGTCCGTCGGTCAACAGGCACACATCTTCGGGAAATACCAGAGCGGCGCCATCTTCCCCGTCAAATTCCGTAAGGTAGAATTGATCGACCCGGTTGGTGATCAGCAGGGCGTCCAGCTTCCTGCGGGCGAGGGCTTCTCGACAGGCCGCGAGCCGTCGGGCTATCGCCGGAGGTGGCTTTGGTCGGTGATGACTGGCCATCGAAGGTCTCCAGACAGCGAATGGTTGCCGGGTGTTCCTTCGTTGGGACTGTATTGGGTGCCTGTTAAGATGTCAAAAGCGGCCGGTGCGCCGGATTCCCGTCACGGATGGGCGTTGGCGGGTCGGGTGTTGATGTGGTGGATCGCGTCGTCCGATCATTGAGTAGGAGTGGGGAGGCGTTCGGGCGGCTATTGTGATGGGCCGGCCGCCGGACGGGTGGTGTGTCGCGGGAAACCGGCTTCGGCCGGTGCAGGTGTGGTGAATGAGGATTCTGTTGAAAGAAGGCGACTCGGTCCTGGCCGACATGGTCTTCACCGAGGAAGAGGATGTTACCGTCGGCTCGCAGTCGGATTGCAGCGTTTTGCTGCCCGACGCGCGGGTGAGCCCGCAGAACGTCCTGATCACGCCGACCGAGGAGGGCCACTGGCTGGTCGAGAACCTGGATCCGGACAACCAGGTCCTGCTCAACTCCCATGTCCTGACGCAGCGCACGACTCTTCAGAACGATGACGAAATCATCCTTCATGACTATTTGCTGAAGGTGTATCTCGAAGCGGACGTTGATCGATCCGCAGTCCACGAGCCGGAGTTGTCCGCGGAGGAACTGATCCGCATCCGCGAGTTCCCGCTGCCGGCGGGCTCGCTGGTCCGGCGTCACGGCGATCCGATCTCGCTCAGCCGGTCGCAGTTGGACCGGCTTGCGAGGGCGGCCGCGGCCATTGCCGTGTTCCGCGACCTGCACGATTGGGTCGACAGCACTCTCAACCTCCTGCTCGACGTTTTTGACGCCCGATGCGCGTGGGTAGGCTTTCGCAGGCAATCGCGGGGTGAGTTGGACGTGCAGGGCGGCAAGCTGGTGACCGGCCAGCCGTCCGACCTGAACCCGGTGATCGAGCTTCTGCGGTATCGCTGCGTCGATCGTCACCAACATGTCTGCATCCGCAAGGTCCGCGAGCACGAGTATGTCGGGACGGCGATGGCCGTTCCGCTGATGGGCAAGGGGGGCTCGCTCGGGATGGTGTACGTGGACCGCCGCCCGAAGAGCGGCCGGTTTCGCAGCTCGGATCTCGACCTGCTTACCGCACTGGCGGCGGAACTGTCGGTCAAGCTTCAGGCGACTCTGGAGGGCTACCTGCAGCGGTCGGCGGAGGTGTCGGCGACGGAGATCAGCGTGGTACACGAGATCCAGGAGCACCTCGATCCCAAGGCGGTGCCGTCGTTCGAAGACCTCAAGCTGGCCGTCTACAGCCGTTCAGGCCAGGAGAACCCCGGCGACGTCTACGACGTGATGAAGCATCCCGACACCCAGGTGACCGGGCTGCTCCTGGGGCACGTCAACGCGACGGGGGCGCTGCTGGCGCTGTCGATGGCCCGGCTGCACTCGACGTTCCGCGTGGGATTCCTGCACAACGATCCGCCGCACGCGCTGTCGCGGGCGCTCAACTGGCTGATGTACGACGAGAGAGATCCTTCGACGGTGGATGCGGTGTTTCTGGCGATTCATTCGTCGGGGCGGGTGCGGTACAGCCGGGCGGGCAAGATCGGGGCGTTCGTAATCGGGGTCGACGGCCAGCCGCGGGCGCTACAGACTGCCGATGCCCCGGCGATCGGCCAGGTCCGCCATTTCGAGTATCAGTCGACCGTCGAGCAGCTAGCGCCGGGCGAGACGCTGGCCCTGTATACCCGCGGGATCGCCACCTGCACCAACGATGAAGGGCAGCGCTTCGGCGAGCACCGGTTCATCGGCCTGGTGTGTGACACGTTCGGTCAACCCCCGGCCACCATGCTTCAGGACATCACCGCCGAGGTGGTCAACTTCTTCCGCAACGGCCGCCACCCCGACGACATCACCATCGTCCTGCTCCACCGGGAGGAAGACTAAGGATCATCAACGGAATCTAATCAGGACGGATGTGTCGAGGATCGCTCGGATAGGGGCTTCTCCCGGCGGACTTGCTGCACCAGTTCGTCAATCTCCGCTTCCGATGGTCTTCCATCTTTCTCGATTCGCTGACACACGCGGCGCCACCGTTCCGCCCAGGTCAACCGATCAATCCGCTCGGCGACCTGGACCTGTTCCTCCAGCGGAAGCGATTTGACCTGCTGGACAATGGCGTCAACTGTCGAGGCCATGGTATCTCCTGACCTGATGACCCTCCTCCAATTGCTCCAGTGTAGCATCTCAGCAACGCAGGTTCAATGTCAGGCCGAAGGCCTGGCACGAGGCAGGTCACGCAGCGTCGGCCTGTTGGACTGTAAGGCCATGGGTCTGTTAGGCTGTAGGATCGCAGATTGCAGGTCTGAGATTGCAGAACCGGTGGAGGCGGCCGGGTTGGCGGGCATGTGCGGAGCGACGGAGATGAGTCAGGCCAGGTGCTACAGGATCCACGGAAGCGACAACGTGGCGACGATGCTGGAGGATGCTCCGGCCGGGGTGGTGAGCGTCCTGGGGCAGGGGGGTGAGCCGCGGATCGTGACCACCGAGCCAATCCAGTTGGGCCACAAGGTGGCGATGCAAGACATCGCGCCGGGCGAGGCGATCGTCAAGTACGACGTGACGATCGGGCGGGCGTCGCGGGTGATCCCGCGCGGTGGGTGGGTCCATTTGCACAACTGCCGCAGCGATTTCGACGAACGGTCGCAGACGCTCGATGTCCAGACAGGGGCGGCAAGGGATACGAAGTATGAGTGAGACTGCTGGTCCAACCTGGCAGGGTTATCTGCGGGCCGACGGGCGCAAAGGTATAAGAAACCTGGTGCTGGTCATCTACACCGTGGAGTGCAGCAAGCACGTGGCCCATGCGATCGCCGAGGGTGAGCCGGATGTGCATGTGATCGGCTTTCCCGGGTGCTATGACAACCAGTACGCGGTGCGGCTCATGCTGGCGCTGGCCCGGCACCCGAATGTGGGGGCGGTGCTGGCGGTGGGCCTCGGTTGCGAATACACCCAGCCGCAGCGGATCGCCGAGGTCGTGGCCGCGAGCGGTCGGCCGGCCGAGTGGTTCTATGTGCAGGATGCCGGCGGCACCCGGACAAGCGTCGAGCGCGGCAAGCGGATCGTCCGGGAGCTGCGCGACCGTATCGGGTCCGAGGTTCGGCGTGTGCCGATGGGTCTGGCGGATCTGACCCTCGGATGTGAGTGCGGCGGTTCGGACGCGACCAGCGGGCTTGCAGGCAACCCGGTGGTTGGGGCGTTCTTCGATCGGCTGGTGGACGCCCGTGGCACGGCGATCTTCGAGGAAACCGTCGAGTTGATTGGCCTGCGGGAGATCATGCTTGCCCGGGCGGCCGGTGACGAGGCGAGGCAACAACTTGCCGCCGCTTACGACAAGGCGGTGACATACTGCCGGGAGGTGCGGCAGTACTCGATCGCGCCCGGCAATTTCGCCGGCGGCCTGACCACCATTGAAGAAAAGAGCATGGGAGCGTTCGCCAAGAGCGGTTCACGGCCGATTGAGGGAGTGATCAGGGTGGCCCAGCCGCCGCCGCGGCCGGGGCTGTGGTTGATGGACAGCGTACCCGATCCGCACTTCATGCAGTTCGGCTATACCAACCCTAACGACACCGAGGGAATCATGGATCTGATCTCCGGCGGGGCCCAGATCGTGCTGTTCGTGACCGGGCGGGGCAGCGTGATCGGCTCGGCCATCTCGCCGCTGATCAAGATCACCGGCAACAGTGAGACCTTTCGCCGGATGAGCGAGGACATGGACTTTGACGCCGGCCGTGTGCTGAGCGGCGAGATCACGCTTTCGCAGGCGGCCGGGGAGTTGCACGACCTGGTGGTTGCAGTGGCCGGCGGCCGTCCGAGCAAGCCGGAGGCGCTCGGGCATCGCGAGTATTTCATCATGTATAAGCACCAGGAGACGCCGGCGCTGGATGCCGGGTGCCGGGCGTGATCCAAATAATGGTCCGCGAGCGCGGACCCACGGAAGACCACGGGGATAAACCCCGTGGCTCGTTGGGTCGCGGCTGCAAGCCGCTCCTACAGAACCATCGCGGTCGGAGACCGCTCCTACACGACGAATTTCTGCTGGCAGAGCTGCTCGACGGTGTTTTCGAGGAACTCGCCGACGTTGACGGAGATAACCACGCCGAGCTGGCGGGTCTTGTCCTTGGCCACGACGGGTTTGGCGCGTCCCGCCTGCTCTCCGGAGGTAATCACCTCCAGACCCATCTTCGAGCGCATGAACAACTGCGGCCACAGGAGGACGCCGATGGCCACCGCGTCGTGCACCAGGAACGATCCGGGCGAGGATGTCTCGGTCTTGCGCTCGATGGGCATGCGCATCATCCGCGCGAGCAGATCGCCGGCGCGCGTGCCGCCGCGTGAGAGTTGAGCCATGTGGGATTCGTCCATCGCGACCTGGCGGGTGACATCGAGCGGGACGATGGTCAGCGGCAGGCCGGCCGAGAGGACCGTCGCGGCGGCCGCCGGATCGCGATGGAAGTTGAACTCGGCCCAGCGGGTGATGTTGCCCGGACACCAGATCGCGCCGCCCATGACGATGACCTGGCCGACCTTGGCCAGCACGTCGGGGCGGTCGCGCAGCAACGCCGCCAGGTTGGTCAGCGGCCCGATCGCGACCACGGTCAGCGAATGGCCGTGGCGGGCGGCGAGTTCCTCGTAGACGTCGAGAAAGCTGCCCGGGGCGAAATCCGCGGGGACCGGCAGATCGACGCCGCCCAATCCGTCTGTGCCGAAAACATGGCTTGCGTCCCTGAGACCGGGCGCGGTCTGGTCCAACCCGCGGGCCACCATCGGCCGAGTCTTGGGGGTCATGGCGGCCAGCAGGCGCCCGATGTTTCGGGTCGCCTGATCGAGCGAGACGTTGCCGCCCACGCTGACCAGGCCGACGAGTTCGATTTCGTCGGAACCGAGGGCCAGAGCGATTGCGAGGGCGTCATCCACACCCATATCCGTGTCGATCAGAATCGGTCTGGACATGATGACCCCACCGATCTAGGCGTTTCTTGACAGGCTTTAAGTGACGCCCTACAGTCGCCCGCTTATTGTTGAGGAGATCGCGAGCATGGTCAATACAGGGGAACTGAGGGAGCGGCACGGCAAGGTTTACCCCGGATTGGCTCCGCGGATCGTGGTCCGGGCACCCGGCCGGGTCAACCTGATCGGCGAGCACACGGACTATAACGACGGGTACGTGCTGCCGATCGCCATGTCTCAGGCCCTGTACGTCACGGCCGGACCGTCGCCGGACGGTCGAATCGCCGCTCATTCCACCGCCTTCAACGAGACGGTCGATTTCCCCGTCGACGACCCCGGTTGCCCCGGCCAGCCCGCGTGGGCCAACTACGTTCGCGGCGTTGCGGCCATGCTGGTCCGCGAAGGTATCCTGCTGCGGCCGTGCCGGCTGATGATTCACAGCGACGTCCCGCTCGGGGCGGGGGTGAGCAGTTCGGCCGCACTGGAGATCGGGACGGCCCTGGCCCTGCTCGGGATGGCCGGACGGCGGTTCGATGCCATCCCGCTGGCCCTGCTGGCCCGCCAGGCGGAGCACGAATATGCGCACTCGCCCTGCGGTATCATGGACCAGTTCATCTGCGTTCTGGGCAAGGCCCGCAACGCCTTGATGCTGGATTGCCGGTCGCAGACTTACGAGCAGATCCCGATGGCTTTTGCCGGGGCGGTGCTGGTGATCATGAACACGCAGGTGAAGCACGCCATCGGGTCGAGCCAGTATCCGGTGCGGCAGCAGCAATGCCGCCAGGGGCTGGCCGTGCTGCAGCATTCGGACCCGCGGCTGATCGCCCTGCGCGATGCGGACATGGCGATGCTGACGAAGCACAAGGGGCGCATGGACGAAGTCGTGTTCCGGCGATGCCGCCACGTGATCACGGAGATCGCCCGCGTGCCGGAGGCGGCCGAGGCGATGAGGTCCGGAGACGTCGAAGCGTTCGGCAGGCTGATGTTCGATTCGCATGCATCGCTCAAGGATGACTATGAGGTGTCCTGTGGCGAGCTGGATGCGCTGGTGGAGATCGCCCGCGAAGTGCCAGGCGTGTACGGGGCCCGGATGACCGGCGGGGGGTTCGGCGGTTGTGCGATTGCGCTGGTCGAAGGCGGAGCGGAGCAGGCCCTGCGCGAGGCGGTCCGGCAGAGGTATGACACGAGGTTCGGACAGCCGGCGATTGTGTATACGACCACGGCGTCAGATGGGGCCACGGTCGTGCCGGTGTGATCGAGGCGAAGGCGGCGGAATACGAGAATGGAAGCCAGACAACGATGAGCGCGCTGATCGATGAGATCATTCCGCACCTGAACGCACGCCGGCATCTCTCCCGCGAGCGGATGCGCGAGGTGTTCGAGCTGATCATGACCGGTCAGGTCGATGCTTCGGCCATGGGCGGGTTTCTCAAGGCCCTGGCGGCCAAGGGCGAGACGGTCGAGGAGATCGCCGGTGCGGCTGACGTGATGAACGAGAAGGTCACGCGCGTCCGGTGCGACGCCGAGTGCATCGACACCTGCGGCACCGGCGGCGACGGCATCAGCACGTTCAACGTCTCGACAACGTCGGCGATTATCGCCTCCGCCGCCGGCGCGGTCGTCGCCAAGCACGGCAATCGCACGAACACGCGGTGCAGCGGGTCGGCGGAGGTCGCCGCCGCCCTCGGGGTGAACCTGAACGCGCCGGTGCCGGTGCTGGAAGGCTGCCTGCGGGAGTGCGGGATCGCTTTCCTGTTCGCCCCTAATCTTCACCCGGCCATGAAGTATGCCGTACCGGTGCGCAAGCAGCTCGGTATCCGCACGATATTCAATTACCTCGGGCCGCTGACCAATCCTGCCGGTGCCAAGAGTCAGGTGCTGGGGGTGGCCAGACCCGAGATGACCGAGACGCTGGCGGGCGTCCTGGCGGCTCGCGGGGCCAGGCTGGCCTGGGTGGTGACCGGCGCGACGGGAGTGGCCGAGCGACCGCATCTGTGCGATCTGACCATTACCGGCGAGACCCGGGTCAGCGAAGTCCGCGACGGGCAGGTGCGGACGTTCACCGTGAGACCTTCGGATGTCGGTCTTGATGCGGCCCCGCTCGATTCGCTGCTGGTCGATTCGCCGCAGGCGAGCGCGGAGGCGGTTCTCGCGATTCTCTCCGGCCGTGACCAGGGCCCTCGGCGCCGGCACGCGCTGCTCAACGCGGGCGCCGCCCTGATTGTGGCGGGCCTGGCCAAGGACCTGTTTGCCGGCATTGCCTGCGCCGCCCAGGCGGTTGATTCCGGCGCCGCCATGGCGAGGCTGCACGACTTGGCCCGGTTTTCGCAAGGACAATCATGATGCCGATCGAAGAGTACCAGCGTCTCATCGAGGCAATTGCGGCCGAAACCGCCTCTGCTGAAGCCCGGGGGTCCAGAGGCCAATGGGTTGATGCCGACGAGTTTGCCCTGACACTCGCCGGCGAAAGGATCGCCGAGAGCCGCCGGGCCGCCGGCCTGACCCAGAAGCAACTGGCAGCCAAGTTGGGCGTTCCGCAGTCTCAGATCTCGAGGATCGAGCGGCACCCGGATCAACTGACCGTTCGCACTCTCAAACGCGTTGCCCAGGCTCTTGGCGTGAACGTTTCGGCCCTGGTCCCCTGAATGCTCCATCGCGTGGCGATGTGGCCGGCCTGAACGCAGCCAATCGGCGAAGACCAGTCTGAGAGACCCGGTTTTATCGGACGCAAAGCGTTTGCTGCAGCCTTGCCCCAAATGGGAATCGCGCGTCAGTCCGGGTGGCTAGTTTCCGATAACAAAGGGTATGACGTTCATTCAGGCTCAGAGAAAGAGGGCGGCTGGCCGTCGGCGACGTCCCCGCGCTGGGGGTGCATCTGTGTCAGCCGAGGTTGTCCCGAAAGCGGCCGGCAGACCGAATAGCGCTCATCCGTGGATTATTCCCACGGGCCTGTTGCCGCAATGTGCCGGAGAGGGCGATCAGCCGGATGTGACGTCTGCTGAGCAGGGGTTGGGGGTTCCGCCTCGTCTGCTGGCCCAGGCTCTCACCATCCGCCGGACGGAGGAGCGACTGCTCCGCCTGTTCGCCGAAGGCAAGGTCTCGGGGACGGTGCATACCTGCATTGGCCAGGAATGGACGGGCGTGGCGGTGGCCGAGGCGCTGCGACCCGGCGATTTCGTGTTCAGCAATCACCGCTGCCATGGCCATTACCTGGCGCGGACAGGTGACGTCGAGGGGCTGGTGGCCGAGATCATGGGGCGGCGCACCGGCGTGTGCGGCGGCCGTGGCGGCAGTCAGCACTTGTGCAAAGATGGTTTCTTTTCCAACGGCGTGCAGGGCGGCATTGCCCCCGTGGCAGCCGGGCTGGCCATGGCTCGTAGACTGGAAGGCGTGGGCAATATCGCCGTCGTGTTCATCGGAGACGGGACCCTCGGGCAAGGGGTGGTTTATGAAACGCTGAATATCGCGGCTAAGTGGTCGCTGCCCTTGCTGATCGTTCTCGAAGACAACGGCGTGGCCCAGTCGACCAGCCAGGATGAGACGTTGGCCGGCTCGATCAAGGGTAGGGCCTACGCGTTCGGCCTCGATGTCCGCACGGGCGACACATGGGACCCAGCCGGGCTGATTGCGACGGTCGACGAAGCCGTGTGCCGCATTCGCCGGACCCGAAAGCCGCTGCTTTTGCACGTTCGAACATACCGCCTCAAGGCACACTCCAAGGGCGACGACGATCGCAACGCCGAGGAAGTGCAGGCTTACGAGCAGATCGACACTTTGAATCGCCTTCTCGAAGACCCTCAGGAGCCGGTGCGCGATTGTCTGGACAGGATCGACCAGCGGCTGGATGAGGCCGTCCGGCTGGCGGAGCTGGCGCCGCCGGTGGAGGTCGAGATTGAGGCGAGCTCGCAGAATGATCAGCCGCCTTCATGGGGGCCCGTCGATTTCCATTCGCAGAGGGTGGTTGACGCCATCCGCGGCGCTCTGGACGAAGCGATGGCCGGGGACGATCGCATTGCGCTTCTCGGGGAGGACCTGTGCGATCCTTACGGGGGTGCGTTCAAGGTCACCGCGGGTCTGAGCGACAAGTACGCAAGCCGGGTCCGCAATACGCCCATCAGCGAGGCGGCAATCGTCGGTATCGGCAACGGGCTGGCCCTGGCGGGCTGGAAGCCGGTTGTCGAGATCATGTTCGGCGACTTCCTGATGCTGGCGGCGGATCAGATCGTCAATCACGCGGCCAAGTTCGCGGACATGTACAACGGGCAGGTGCGGGTTCCGCTGGTGATTCGCACGCCGTCGGGCGGCTATCGCGGGTATGGGCCGACGCACAGCCAGTCGCTCGAGAAGCATCTGCTGGGCCTGCCGGGTACACGGGTGCTGGCCATCCATCGGCGATGGTGTCCCTCGCGCGTCTATGGCAGGCTTCTGGAGACGATCGACCGGCCCACCCTGGTCATCGAAAACAAGCTCCTCTATGGCCAGCGGACCGATCCCGATCCGCCGGCGGGCTGCACCATCACCGCCACGCAGTCGGATTTCCCGACGATCCGGATCACTCCGTCCGAGCGAGCTCAGGTCACCATCGTTACGTATGGCGGACTGGTCACGATGGTGGAATCCGCGATCGAGGAGTTGAAGGATGAAGATCTGGCCTGTGAACTGCTGATTCCGACGCAGTTGTACCCGTTGGATGTCGAGCCGATCGTCGAGTCGGTCTGCCGGTCCGGGCGGATACTGGTTGTCGAGGAGGGGCAGGGCTTCGCCGGGTTTGGGGGTGAACTGATCGCGAGGCTAACGGAAGATCGACGGATATCCGTGCTGCGCGCCGGTCGTGTCTGCGCCGCTCCCTGCGTGATCCCGGCCTCCAGACCCGCGGAATCCGATGTTCTGCCCGATGCGGAATCGATCCTCCGCGCTGCCCTTCAACTTGTTCTAGAGTAACCGGTTTCCGCCCCGGCCAGATTGGCCTCCAGCCCCCGTCAGGTCGCCGTGATGCGAAGACGGCCCGTGCGCGGAGTGCGTGGGCCGTTTGCTGGTTTGTGGTTTTATCAGACGTCGGTGCTGGGTGACGTCAGTTGGCGTCGGGTTCGGCGGTCACCGTCAGCTTGTAGGTTGCGAACTGCTCGACGTACAGTTCCGCCCGCTCCTGGTGAGTCATCAGCAGCAGGGCGGCGCCGGTCCTGTGCGCTTCCTGGGTGCGAGCAGCGGCTTCCTGTTTCTTAAGGTGCGTCAACTGACAGATCACCTGAATGACTTTGTCCACTTCGTTGACGTCGTCGTTGTGGAGGATCACCTTCCAGGGTTTCAGCGTGCGCGGAGGCTGCTGCTGGGGCAGTCTGCGCTCGACAGGTTTGACAGGCAGAATCCCTGCCCCGCCTTGTTCACTTCCCGGTTGCCTGTTTTCTTGATCTGACATCTCGCTCACCCGCTTCCCCGCTAAGGACTTCTTTCACCCATCGATCAGGAGGATGTGCCGCGCGATCAAGAAAACCGCCTTTTCTCGCAGGCATTTCCTCCTACATCACCGCATTATAGGCGGTGCCTGAGCGAGATTTCAATATGCCGCACACATCTTCTCAGGTGACGGGAAAACGCTGCAAACCGCGTAAACCGCAGCATAAGAGTGCGATCTCTTATCACAGCCTGATGTCGCGCCGTGTCTTCGCTGCGCGCGGCGGCGTCCGACGGAGCGGGCATACGTCCGGTCGGCAGAGTGGGGTGAATCACTCCTCCCGCGCGGCTGCCAGAATCTCACTCACCTGGTCGACAAGGTCCTGCGGACGGAACGGCTTCTTGATGAAGCCCTGAACCTGACTGAGGAGGTCGTCATCCATTCCACCGTGAGCGAAGCCCGTGCAGATGATGATCGGAACCGAGGCATCGATCCGGCGAATGCCCCTGAGCACGTCGCGTCCGGTTGTCCCGGGCATGGTCAGGTCGAGGACGACGGCCTCGATTTCATCCTGGTGGTGTTCGAAGGCGTCGAGGGCGAGCAGCCCGTGCGTGGCGAGGCGCACCTTGTAGCCAGCCCGCTGCAGGGCTTTCTGGGCAAAGGTGAGCACTGCCCGGTCGTCGTCCACGACGAGAATGCACTCTCCCTTGCCGGCCGCCGGTGCCGCGGGGACGGTTTCCCCGGCCGCACTCGTCTCCTCGGCGGGAATGTCTCGTTGCGGCAACCGCACCATGACGGCGGTGCCCTGGCCGACGGTCGATTCGATGGCCACGTGGCCACCGTGAGTGCGCACGATTCCGCGCACCACCGACAGTCCCAGGCCGGTCCCGGCGCCGTCGGGCTTGGTCGTGAAGAAAGGCTCAAAAACGCTCGCCAGCAGATCCGGGGGGATTCCACAGCCGGTGTCCTGAACCCGGATTTCGACAAATATTCCGGGGTTCCAGTCCTGATTGGGGCCGCACTCCTCGGGAGTCACCTCGCGTTGGGAGGTGCGGATCGTGATCACGCCCTTGCCATTCATCGCGTCGCGGGCATTCAGGCAGAGGTTGACCAGGACCTGGCGGAGCTGGCTGGCATCGCCCTCGACGATGTCGCCTGATTCCATCAGGTGGGTCTCGATCTTGACCGGCTCGCCGAGGGAGTGCCGGAGCAGGACCTGGGTCTCCCGAACGACCTCATTGCAGGACACGCGTCCGGGAACGAACTGCCTGCCGCTGGCCAGACCCAGCAGACGGGCGGTCATCTCACGAGCCCTTTCGGCCTCCTGGCAGATGATCCTCGCGCTGTCATGAGACTCGGTGCCGGGCTTGAGGTCCTGGGTGAGCAGCTCAGCGTGTCCAAGAATCGCGGTGAGCAGGTTGTTGAATTCGTGGGTCAGGCCGGCGACGACCCGCTCGACCGACTCCATTTTCTGGAAGGTGGTGACCTGCCTCTGCAGCTCCTCCATCTCGGTCAGGTCCTGGATGGCCATGATGATGAGCATGTCCGACTCGATCGTCGGGGCGAACACCCGGCTGCTGGTGATCAGGCCGGGGAACTCCTTGCCGTGGCGGTCGACGCAGCGCAGCGTACCTTCATAAAAGTACCCGCTGCTGATGCGCATGAGGAAATCCTCTGCCCGGCGGCCGTGGTCGCTGGGGGCGACCAGCATGAGCCAGGACTGGTTCAGCACCATCTGTGTGAAGTAGTTGAACCGGGCAAGGGCCCGCAGATTCATCAGCTTGATGATTCCCTCGCTGTTGATGATGACGATCGGGATCTGCATGCTTTCGAGGGCCTGCCGGTAGAAGTCACGGTCGGGAAAGCCGTCGTGGAAGTCCGTCTGTTTGTACGGCGGGAGGGACATCGCATCGACCATGGCGGCCGCCAGCCCGTCGTCGAGTTTGGGGTCGCGGGGCGTGTTGACCGGGTGGATGCGGCAGTAGAGGCTGGCCCCGCTGACGAAGCCTGTCATTCGGCCGACGAGTGTCTCGTAATGACCCACGGCGAGGACCCGGGGGGTCTCGATCGAGGTGGTCTTCTCGAGGGTCACGGCGGCAATGTCGGAAAACGCCAAGCCGCTGTGGGGCGCCGGACGCGTATCCAAGACCAACAGATCGAATGACTGCCTGGGGGCGTCAGGGGGCGGCAGCTCCGGCATGACGACCAGTTGCCAGTCATGCCGAACACAGATCTCGCGGACGAGTGCCGTGAGATCGTCATGCACTGTCAGCAGCACCACACTGCTCATGATCGCAGCATACAGCGGCGCGGGAGGCTACTCAACGCCCGCGTGGGGGCGTATCGGGTGCACTCCTGGAACGGCGGCAGTCGTGCACAGCGGCCGGTGGGGCTGGATGGTCAGAGAGATCAGCACCGAAGTGATGCGTGTTTGATTATGGGACGCAAGCAAGGTGCCGCAAGCCGGGATGCGCCCGGTGGGTTTCTGTTGACGGGGGGATCGTCTCGTTGCGGGTCGATCTCGATGAGCCCGGTCGCATCGCCGTCGACAGGTATTCTGGTCCGGGAAACCGGGGCGGAAAACACACGGCCCGTGGCCGCAAGCTCCTAACCCACGTCTCCACGGAAGTCGATACCACGCCTAGAGACATCAAGTTGTTTCCTTTGACGGGAATCCATGGAGGGGCGGGGCGGCAGGCATTCCGGGATCACGGTCCGAGTGAAGTGATTGCCCGTGCGGTCCGCCGGCACCGCTTCCTGGGGATGTAACGAACGGGCACGGCTACCTGATGTACGGACCAATCCGCGTGCAACGCCGGAATCGAACTCCTCTGCTGACTGCGATGGTTGTCCTTGGGGCCTTTGCCGGCGTACAGGTGGCAACCCGCGATCAGCATCCTGAGGCGACGGCAGGGACAGGCCGGTTGCACGCGATCGTGATCACGAGCCTGTTGCCGGGGCGTTCAGCGGACGGGGAGCAGATGACGCTCGCGGACGCCCTGGCCGAAGCCTGCCGAAATCCCGGTGACGACGTCATACGGTTCAATCCCGCGGCATTCGGATCGGGTGATCCGCTTGTCACGCTGACCGAGCCGATCGTCGTCGACGGCAACTGGGGTGGGCATGACCGGATCGACGGGTCATTGCCGAACGGACAGGTGACCCTCGACGTCTCGGGTTGTCAGGATGCCGGCATCGTGGTTTCCGGGAGAGCGGAATTCAGCCTGGCGAACCTGACCGTTCGTGGGGGGCGCGTACGAGGCATCCTGGCGAAGGAGCAGGCCAGGCTCGATCTGAACGGTGTCAGCATAGTCGAGTGTTCCGGGCCCGGGGTGGCGATCTTCGGCGAGGCGCGGGCCCGCATCCAGAGTGGTCTGGTCAGCCGGAACCGCACGCACGGCGTCGAAGTCCGGGAACACGCCGATGCCAGTCTGGAAGACACGAGGCTCAATCAGAACGGCCAGTCAGACGTTGCCGCCTTCGACCAGGCGGTGTTCTCCGCTGCCGGCTGCCACATGGCCAGCAACGGCGACTGGAACGTTGTCTTGAACCAGGCTGCGGAGGCGAGCCTGTCGAAATGCACATTATCCCAGGCCGCGTTCACCAATGCCGACGTCAGCGGTACGAGCCGGCTGCGGTTGATCGACTGTACGCTCGAGGACGGTCGCCGAATGGGCATTTTCGCGACCGGTCGAGCGGTTGTGGACATGACCGGGACGCGTCTGCACCGACACGCCAGCCGATGCATCGAGCTGCAGGATGAGGCCGCCGTCACGATGGAGGCCTCGGCTATGGAGTTCGGCGGCGAATACGGCATGGCCCTCTTTGCCAGGTCTTCCGTGCACGCGACTCAGGTGCGGATCGCCAGAAACGGTTCTCACGGCGTCTGTCTGCGTCAGCAGGCGCGCGGCTGGTTCGACCGTTGCATATTCACCGGGAACGGGAACAGCGGCATTGCCTGTCCGGACGCATACGAGGGCGGTCCAGTTCGTGCCGGCCGATGCGTTTTTACTGACAACGGCATGCGACCGTTCTCCCGCGGACCGCTGCACATCAGCCCGCTGGTGCCGACGCCGATCCGGATTGACGGCCCGCAGGTCACCTGCATGACCGAGCCCAACGCCACGGTCGAACTGTATCTCGACAGGGCGGGGGAGGCAGCGAAGTACTTCCGCGAGGTCACGGCGGACCGCCTGGGCCGCTTCACGGTCGACTGCCGCGATGTCCCGCCCGGCCATGTCATGACCGCCGCGGCCACAAGCGGGGAATCGACCAGCGAGTTCAACGTTGTGGCGGGCGCCGACAACAGCGAGATACTCCATGCCCTCCTGGGCAATACCGGCCCACTGTCGGACAACGGCGGCCAGGTGCATCCGGATGCGCTTCTGCGGCGATGGGAAGCCGACACCCGCCTGGTTTTTGACGTGGTCAACCCGCCCAGTTCCGCGGTGGAGCGGTATGTCCGTTTCCTGGTGGATCGAATCAACGACTGGACCGGGCCGACGCTCAAATCGGAACTGGCGATCGGGCCGATGCAGCGTCCGGCCGGCAAGGCGGTGCTGCTGCCGATCCGCTACGTTCCCACCGACTCGCCCAAGCTGGTGGGCCGCGGCGGGGCCACGTTCATGAAGTGGGATGCCGGCGGTTCGTTCCTGGCGCCGATGGAGGTTGTGCTGGCGCTCGGCCGGGATGCGAGGCAGACGTGTCCGCGTGTGTTGGCTCACGAGGTCGGCCACACGCTGGGCCTGTGCCACGCCCGAGTGGGCCTGCTTTCGCGGATGCAGGGCATCGTCGCCCCGGCCCGCGGCAGCGGGTACGTCAACGATTTTTCCCCGACGATGACCTACTTCGACGTGCTGGCGCTGCAGATCCTGCACGACCGCCGGAATACCGGGCGACTGACGCTTCGCCACCTCATGGACAAGGGCGCGCTTCCGGTGTCGCAGCCGAAGGCCGCGGAGGGGGCGACTGTGTCGCGTTCGCTGTTCAGCCCGGCCCTGACCGACTTACGGGGGTCGGTCAAGGGCCCGGTCACCCAGCCCGTGCCTGACGTCAC
>CAZPIO010000024.1:0-9755 GCA_964586235.1 uncultured Planctomycetales bacterium | reverse complement strand
CCGACTTACGGGGGTCGGTCAAGGGCCCGGTCACCCAGCCCGTGCCTGACGTCACCCCGGCCAATCGCCCGTAGAGATCTCCGCTATCACAGATGAGCAAGAGCGATGCAGGTTGTTGGCCGACTACATGATTTCCGCTATAATCAAACAGCAGATACGGCAGCGAAGGACTATAGGGATGACGTATCGGACAACAGTTGAGAACGGTATCGTAAGACTGCCTCCTGATGCAATGATTGCGGACGGAACGGAGGTAGAAGTCAGCGTTCGCCCCAGGGGCTCCAGCCTGGGCGATCTGCTCGCATTCGCCGGTACGTGGCAGGGCGATGACGCCGAGGAAATCGTCGATCTGATCTATCGTGCAAGGTCTAGTCGAGACGTCCCTGATTTGCGCTGATGTACCTTCTTGATACCGATCACTGCATCTTTCTCCTGCGCCGGCATGAAGCGGTATGTCGGGAATTCAGTCAGCTATCCAGCCAGCCGGCATACGTGAGCATCATAATGGTGGGCGAGCTCCTCTTCGGGGCATACCGCTCGGAGCGCCCCGAGCAGAACGGTGCGGAGATCAACCGCTTCCTCGATTCAATACCGGCACTACCGCTAAACCGGTCGTCTATGGATCGGTTTGCGCGTATCAAGGCTGAGCTGCACCGCAGGGGGCAGAGGCTCGAGGACCCGGACATCCTCATCGCAGCCACGGCGATGGAGCATGATCTGACACTGGTGTCACACAATACGAACCACTATCAACGTATCGACGGTCTGCGACTTGCGGACTGGTGCCGCTGATCGCTGAGGCATCACGCCGGCCAATCGCCGGTGAAGATCTCCGCCGCCGGGCCGGTCATGTAGACGTGATTGTCGGCTTCGCTCCACTCGAGCACCAGGTCTCCACCCGGCAGATGAGCGGTGATGTTGCGGCCGTTGCGCCTGGTGAGCACGCCGGCCACGCACACGGCCGATGCGCCCGTGCCGCAGGCCTGGGTCGCCCCGCTGCCGCGTTCCCAGGTCAGCATTCTCACTTCGCCGGGGTGCAGCACGTCAACGAAATGCACGTTGGTTCGCTCGGGGAAGATGGCGGCCGTCTCGATGCGGCGGCCTTCGAGCTCCAGGTTCCAGCCGGTCGGCGACCGCTCGTGCAGCAGCTTGAGCGGAACGCCGTAGATGATCGCGTGAGGGTTGCCCATGGAGACGCAGGTCATCAGCGCCTGGTGTCCGAGGACCTCGATGGCGTGATCGACCATCTGCTCCTGCGTCAGTTTGACCGGCAGATCCTCGGGGCGCAGCCGCGGCTCGCCCATGTCCACCCGGGCGGCGGTCATCTTTCCGTCGGACACGATCATTTCGATGGTCTTGACACCCGCGTCGGTCTCGATGCGAAGCGGGTTGTTGCGTGACAGGCCGTGGTCGTAGACGTACTTGGCTAAGCAGCGGATGCCGTTGCCGCACATCTGCCCGCGCGAGCCGTCCATGTTGTACATTTCCATGCGCGCGTCGGCCTTGGCCGAGGGGCAGATGAGGATCAGGCCGTCGCTGCCCACGCCGGTGTTGCGGTCGCTGACCGCCCGGGCCAGGGTTGGGGCGTCGGCCACCTGCTCGGCGAAGCAGTTGACGTAGATGTAGCAGTTCCCGAGCCCGTGCATCTTGGTGAATTTCATGGCCGTCACACCACCACCCGTTCCATCCCAAGGCGCCGACAGTTGTCCGATTTCTCTCATCGGACCTCCACGCCGAGGAATCATGATAATACCCGATAACCGCGTTCACGTGAACACATAGAGGTGGCGCGGGCTTTGCCCGCCGGGCCAGGGCAGATCGCTGAGACGGAAGACCGTGCCCGCAGATCACGCAGATTGACGCAAATTTCGGGCCAGCCGGAAGGCGAAAGGCAGAAGAAGATCATCGACAGCCGACAAACGGAGAGGGCCGACGAGGGCGTCGGCCCTGGTGCTCACCCATCGATGTAATCCCCGCCTGCTGCGAGGCAGGCCCGCCTGCGGCGAGGCAGGCGTGTGATCCGTGGTCAGACTCTTCCGTACTCCGAATCCCACGCAGGCAATGCCGGCGTTACCGTGCTGGCTGGCTTCGAGGAGATCCTGGCGACTGGGGCGAGCGGAGCGTGCCCTCGAACGGGCAGATCAGCACCGTGTTGTTTCGCAGGCTTGGCCGTCTCGCCTTCGCGGGCGGGTCGGCGAGCGAGTGTTCCCACATCGGCAAGGACGAGCGAGACTTGGACAGCTCGTCTTTCAGCGAATCAAGTGTTGCCTGGTCCGCTCGCATCCGCGAGTATCGCGTGCCGTATTGCTCCGCCGTCTTGCGGTAGCCCTCCAAAGCGGCCTTCCGGGCCAGCACACCCGCGAGCTCGACGTCTTCGGCGGCCAGCATCTTCCCCGCCCAGTCAGAGTAGCCTCGATTCCGCCAGTTCTTTATGGCCTCCGCTTTCGCCTTGATGCCCACCATCTCGACCTGCACCGACCGGAGCGCCCTGTCGATATCCAGCAATTCGTGTCGGGCCTCATCCGGCCCGCGGTAGACGACGAGCTTCTCGATGTCGCCTATTTCCTTTTTTGCCGCGTCCACAGCAACCTGAAGATCGGCGATCTTCCTCTCTGCATCGGGAATGAACGCGCGGATCTTCTCAACCTGCTTCTTCATGGCCTCCAGCTCCCGTCGGGCGCTCGTATCCCAACGTTCGAGGAACGCTTCGGCCATCTTGCGGGCGTCGTCCTCGCTGACGGCATCGAGCTTCCACACCCAGAGCTCGCTGTCCGGGTTGTACGGGACCGTGTGTGCAACATCTTGCGGACGACGCTCGATCATCGCCCGCTGCTCGTTCGACATGGTCTTGCCGGCGGCGGTCTTGAGCAGATCGAGGCTGTCTGGCCAAGGGTAGGTTTCCCGGCGAGGGCTCAGCGTCAGGACGGCCGTGTACCGCGCGTCTCGCGGCGTATTGCCTTCCCGGTGTCCGGCGGGCCCAGCCTGGTACCGCAACTCTCGCTTCGGCCATTCGGTTTCAGCGGGTTGTGTCGTGGCATCCAGGGGCATCAGCAGACTCAGCAGCAGGCAACCTGTTTGTGTCAGGTTCATCATGGTCGCAGTCTCCTTGTTGATCACAAGCCGAGCCGCGATCGGGCTTCGACCGCGGCGTCAGTCTCGGGGTACGTTGCGGCGATATAGCGATAACGCTCCTCAGCAATGTCTCTCCCCTCGGGATACTCGGCGAGGAAGTCCGCCGCCGCCAGAAGCTCGGCGGCCGCACCTACGCGAGTGATTGCAGCTTCAAGCTCGGTGGTTGTCGGTGCGTGCCCATCGGTGGCAGGTCGCGTCGCACCGTGACGCTGCTCCTGATCTTCATTCCTCACGATGATCGGGGCGGTCTCATCCGGGGCCGCCCGGCGCCCGGCCCGAAGAACGAAATGCCAAACCGCCGAACCTGCCAGGACCACCAGCAGAATGCTCGCCGCAGCCAGCACCGGCCGGGCGATGAGGAATCGGCGGACTCCTGTGCGCTGCTGCCGTGCCGGCATTGCCGGATCGAGCCCTCCGCTTGTCTCCTTACTGTTGACACGGCGATGCCACACGGCTTCGACGTCGGCGAGCTCGGCTTCGGCGTCCTGCCAGACGATCTCGGCGAGACGGAGCGATTGGCGCAGGGCAACCAGTGTTTCATGGCATCCCGCACAGCTCGCGACGTGCTCGGACACCATGGCAGACTCCTCAGGCGGCAACTCGCCGTCCGCGTAGTCGACCAGTCTCTCCGCCCAGTCGTCACAGGGTCTCGAGGTCATGGTTGGATACCTCGTTTGGCCAGTCGCATGGCAAGCCTGATTCTCGCATCTCTCAAGCGGCTCCGAACTGTCGCCGGTGGTGTTCCGAGCATCTCCCCGATCCGACTCGAATCCAGCCCGCAGAAGTACCTCAACACCAACGGACAGAGCAGCGAGTCATCCAGTTCATGCAACGCCTGCCGTACGGCCTCCAACTCCTCAGTGCGAACCAACGCGTCGGCCGACGGTGTCGAGACGGCGAGGTCGCCCGTTGAATGCCGCCGGAGCACCTCGGCTGCCGCTCGTCGAAACCGCTGCCGCCTACGGTGTTCCAGCAGACACCGGTTGACGGCCACCCGCATCAACCACTTCGCCGCTTCAACCGGTCCGCGATACTCGCCCGGCCGTTGCGAGGCCTCAACGAATACGTCATGCAGGATGTCTTCGCAGTCGCAAGGGCCAAAGCCCATCCCGGCGATGACTCGTTTCAGCGACGCAATATGCGCCACAAACGCCTCGGCCAAGCGGAGGTCGCGCGGCCCGCCCCTGGTGGACTCGCCAACACCTTCACTCCGGGCTGACTGATCACCCTTCACAACCTTGCGTCCACCCTGCATCCGCGGCGTCGATCATCAATTCGGCCGTACATCCTTTATAGTGCGCGAAGGCCCGGGGTGTTGCCGAGAAAACGCCGAGGCTATCGACAGGCATGCCCAGGCGAAGCCACGGACGTGCTCGAGTCCGTTTCGACGGGAGGGCTGTACAAGCCCGAACGGCAAGGCCGGAAAACAGGCCAGCCAGAAAACCGACCAGGCTTGTTGTTCTGACGTATAGGGTTCATAAGTTGCCAACCTGAGGGCACTTAGAGCCATGACACGGATGCAGAGAGCCCAACGGAGACGCCGGGCGCCGATCACGCAAGCAGGGCGACATCAATCAAACCGATATCCCGGTGGCTCAAGGAGGCGGAGCGATGAACCTCATGCCCCGTACAACCTCGACCCCTCTGAACGCGAAGCGCAGAAATCGTAAGCATTTGCCAGCGAGCTGCGTCCCCCGGACCCCCGTCTCTCGACCCGCGTACCATCAGAACCGCCAGAGGAATCCAACTGCTCAGCCCACTTCAGCCGACGGCCAGCCGCCCGGCACCTGCCGTGGAATGAGCGGAAGTGTTGATCATCTGTGATCGTGAACGTAGAAGAGGCAAAACGGAGTCGACGTGGGAGGTCCATCCATGAAGAAAGTGATCACGGCAAGTGTTGTTCTGCTTGGGCTTGTGTCGCGCGCCGCTGCGACCGCGGAGGAGCCGCCGGTGTATCTCGCGCCGAGAGTAACGCAACCGCCGATCGTTGACGGGCGTCTGGACGATGAGGCCTGGAAGGCGGCACCGGTCATCACCGGGTTGATCAACAGCAAGGACAAACAGCCGGCTCGCTTCGCCACCGAGTTCCGCTTGGTGCATGACACCGATGCGCTCTACGTGGCCGTGCTGGCCAAAGAGCCGGAGATGGCCCGCCTCAAGCATCGCACGGCCACGGATGTACCGTCCAAGGTCTGGAACGACGACTGTGTCGAGGTTTTTCTCGATCCGCAGGCGACGCGACGGCGTTACTACCAGCACATCGTCAACGCGGGTGGCCTGATCGCGTGCAGCTACTGCGGCGATTTCTCGGCCGACCTGCCGGCCACGGCGGTCGCCGGACGCACGGCCGAGGCCTGGACGCTCGAGGTGCGGATCCCTTTCAGCACGTTCGGGGCGGCGCCGAATCCCGGCGAACGCTGGGGGATGAACCTCACCCGCGGCCGTGAGCCCAAAGCGGACGGCGAGCGGCGCGAGGATTCGCTCTGGTCACCGACGGGCGGCAACCACGGCAGTCCGGGGCGGTTTGGATATCTCGTTTTCGCGGGGATTCCTGGGGAGCGGCCGCCTCGGGAGAGGCCTGACATGGCAACGATCGATCGCCTTCTCGACCAGGCGCGCGCGGATCTGCACGGCCACTGGCGATGGTCGGAAGCGGACGTCAGTTTCGAGGCTCGCGCCGAGCGGGCTCGGCGCCTTGTGGCTTTGAGCGGTGTTCTGGCCAGGTTCCCTGACACCCGGTTGCTGTACAGCATCCGACCGGCGATCCGCGATCAGCAGACCATGCCCTGGAGCGTGCCCGATCCGGGCGGGATCGGCGGGGGCATCGATCTGGTCGCGTGTCGCGGCGAGTTCGAGTCGGCGGCGGTCGAGTTGTTCGCCACTACCAGGCTCGATGGCGTACGGCTGGGTTTTTCCGAGCTTCGCTCGCCGGCCGGGGACACTTTGAGCGCATCGATCGCAGACCCGTACCACGTCATCTGCTGGTATCAGAACGGCGTGGGCACGATCCACGCCGGGGCCACCGCATTCACTGCTGAACTGCTGATGAAGGATTCGACTCTGGTCACGGTCGATCCCCGATCGCGCCGCAACGAGTTGCACTTTGACTCAATTCCCACCGACGCCGCGACGCTCAAGCCGATCGACATCCCCGCGTTCGAGTCCCGGCAGATCTGGATCACGTATCGCGCGCCGCGTGATGCCAAGCCTGGCCGGTATGCAGGCAAGATTGTTGTTGAAGACGCCGCCGGCACGTGTGCCACTATACCGGTGAGCTTGAGGGTGCCGGCGTGGGACCTGGCCCGTTCGCCGATGCTGCACGGTCTCTATTACGGCCGGCGGGCGCCCAAACTGCAAACGGTCGAGGATGAGAAGGCGTTCTTGAAGGTCCTGGAAGAGGAGATCCGCGACCAGGTCGAACACGGCTGCAACGTGGTGGCGACGTACGTCCACACCGGCCCGCTGCCCTCCGATCCTTCACCGTTCGCCACCGCACAGCGCATCAGCGACATACTGAAGAAGTACGGAGTGACCGGCACACCGTTTTTCTCGGTCGTCGATTTTGTCGGTTCGCAGAGCGGGTCCGATCAACTGGCCAAAGTGACCCGCCACGCCCGCGAAGCCAGCGAGTGGGCGGCCCGGAACGGGCACCCGGCATACTGTTTCCAGGGGCGTGACGAGGCCTCCGGGGACGCTTTGCGGTCTCAGCGACCGGCATGGGAGGCAGCCCGCGCGGGCGGGGGTAAGATGTGGGTTGCCTGCGGAGTCAGCTACTTCCCTGATATGGGCGACATTCTCGACTGCCCCGTGGTGAGCGGGACCCTGGTGCCGTCGTTGGCGGAGAAAGTCCACGCAAACGGATTCAAGATCCTGAGCTACGGTAATCCGCAGGCTGGGGTCGAACGGCCGGAGGTCTATCGCCGCAACTACGGGCTGGCCCTGCGGGCCGCGGGTTATGACGGGAGCATCGACTACGAGTACCGCACCATGGACGACAAATCCGCATGGGATGACTTCGATCATGCTCACTATCGGGATCACAACTTCGCGTACCCGGCCGTCGGCAAGCCGATCGATACCATCCAGTTTGAGGGTTGGAGGGAGGCGGTCGACGATCTCCGTTATGCGGCAACACTCGAGCAGGCGATCCGGGCTGCGCGTGCAGATGGCCGTGAGGCTGAGCCGGTCAAGGAGGCCGATGAGTGGTTGGCCGGTCTGACCGGGAGGGAGGAACTCGGTGCGACTCGGGCGGAGTTGATTCGTCGCATCGACCTGCTGCTTGGCTCTCGACCATAACGCATCGATGATTGTCGCGAGAGGCGGCCAGCGATGTAGGGGTTTATGGGGGCAGTCTCAGCAAGCCTGGAGCATCCTGATGCTGATCTTTGTCAGAGGACTGCAGCCGCGATACCGTTCGGCGGTCCGGTGTATACCCCGTACGACCCATGATTTGCAGTTCCTAGGACGTCGCCTTGTGATTGCAAGAATTTGTTATTTAAGAACTTAAGCTTGCCAGTCGGGGTGTTTATCAGGTGGGGTCTTGACAGCGTACCGTCCGGACGGTATAGTAGTGTACCGTCTGGACGGTATACTAGCATGCTGTCTGGGCGCCATGGTGCCAGATATGACTGCCACGCCCGAGAATGGTGCTGCTATTCCCGTTCGAGACCGGTTATTGGATGCCGCCGAGTGTGTTGCCGCGCGCGACGGGGTCGCCCGCCTCACGCTCGAGGCGGTTGCCAACGAGGCGGGGGTCAGCAAAGGGGGACTACTGTATCACTTCCCGGCGAAATCAGCGTTGATCACGGCCGTGGTTGAGCGGCTCGCGGTTCGCTGCGAGTCGAGGCAAGCAGCGGCTGTTGCGGCCGATCCGCAGACTGGCGGAGCCTTCACGCGAGCGTATCTGGCCGTCCGAACCGCTGCCCCCGACCCGCAAAGGGAGCCAATCCACGTGGCCGTGCTGGCGGCGATTGGTACCGACCCGGAATACCTCGACCCGCTTCGCAACCGACTGGCCCAGTGGCAGGCCCGATTGGAGTCTGACGGCATCGATCCGGTAACGGCGAGCATCGTGAGACTGGCGATTGACGGGTTGGTGGTGGGCCGGCTTCTCAAGGTCCCGGTCCCGGAAGATGAACTGCGAGAGAGGGTGATTGAGAAGCTGCTTTCGATGACTCAACCGCGTTCGGAGGAGAAGCAACCGTGATGGCGGACGGATGTTCTGGTCTTTCCGAGCGAGTCGCGTTTGAGCCGAGGAGTCGCGTATGAGAGGGTACCCCCCAGCCGCTCGACGATTAGCTACGGCATTTGCAGGTCTGAGCTTCATCCTGCCCGGCTGCGCCGTGGGGCCCGACTATCGCGCCCCGACCCCCGAGCTTCCGGAGGGCTGGCATGAGGGCGCTGCGAAGGGGATTGGAGAGGGGAAGGCAAACGTGCAGGAGTGGTGGCGGGTTTTCCAGGATGACACGCTTTCCAGCCTGATCCAGCGTGCGGCCGAAGGAAACCTCGACCTTCGCCTTGCGGTTCTTCGCATTCGGGAGGCTCGCGCGCTGCGAGGCATTGCGGCGGGCGAGTTGCTGCCTTCGCTGGCCGGACAGGGTGCCTGGCAGCGATCCAGGGCGAGCGCAAACGGTCTGCTGGGCGGTGGTGTGGAGGTTCCCGGCAAGGGGGAGCAGTTTGCCAACACGGTGACACGCGGCATCGCGGGCAGCACGCTCGCTCAGAGCCTGGGCACAGCCGTGCCGGGCGTGCCTGCGGTGACCAACTCGGTGGCCAACGGCCTGGTCGGTTTGATCCCCGGCAAGACGGAGCTCAGGGATACGGAGGCGATGGACCTCTACGCGGCGGGTTTTGACGCTTCCTGGGAGATCGACGTATTCGGCGGCATCCGGCGCAATGTTGAATCGGCCGACGCCGCCCTGGCCGCGACGGTAGAGGATTATCGCGGCGTGCTCGTCAGCCTGTTTGCCGAAGTGGCCGCGACCTACATCGATATTCGCGCGCTTCAGAGTCAGATCGAAGCGACGCAACGGAATATCAAGCTGCAGAAGGAGACCGTGTCCCTGACACAGGCCAAGTTTGACACTGAGCTCGTATCTGAGCTGGATGTTCGTCAGGCGGAGACCAACCTGGCGACGACGGAATCGGAGCTGCCGCTGCTCGAGGCCGGGCTGGCCCTTGCCATCTACCGCATGGGGGTCTTTGTCGGCCGTGAGCCGGCGGCCTTGTACGACGAGCTCTCCGTCGCCGAAACGATTCCTCAACCTCCGGCAGAGACCCTGGTCGGTGTGCCCGTCGACCTTCTTCGCCGCCGGCCCGACATTCGGGCGGCGGAGCGGCGCCTGGCGGCGCAGACCGCACAGATCGGCGTCGCCGCAGCGGATCTCTATCCCCGCTTCACGCTCTCGGGGACTTTCGGCTTCGAGTCGACGGATTTAAAGAACCTGCTGGAAGAGCGGAGCATTTCGTACGGTTTCGGCCCCACCGTCCAGTGGAGCATCTTCGAGGGCCTGCGCAACCTCAACCGCATCGCGGCGCAGCAGGCGATTACTCACCAGGCCTACGTCTCCTACGAGCGGACCCTGTTGGTAGCCCTTCAGGATGTGGAATCCTCCGCGGTGGCT
>CAZPIO010000023.1:0-68471 GCA_964586235.1 uncultured Planctomycetales bacterium | reverse complement strand
GTCGCTCAGGTTGGCGCAGTGAATCTGCCCGTCGTAGTCGGTGAAGACGACCTTGTCGCCGGTGATGATTGGGCTGCCGTGCAGGCCCCGAACGGTGTACGTCCAGAGGGTCGCGCCGTCGGAGGTGCTCACTCCCTTGAGGCTGAGGTTGCTCGACTGCCAGTTGGCTGGAACGACAGCCACAGTTCCGGCGACGGCCGGGCAGGCGTTCGAGCTGATCCAGTCGGCTCCGTAGGTCTGATGCCAGCTTTCGGCGCCGGTAATTGCATTGAAGCTCCCGAACCAGGCGAACGTGCCTGCGAATACCTGGCCCGCCGACAGCACGGGTGAAGCATACTGGAATCGCTGGGCCTGCGAGCCGAGGGTGGCGGTCCAGACCTGTTGGCCGGTGGTGCGGTTGAGCGCGTGGAGGATGCCGCCGTGCGAGCAGGCATATACGCGGTCATCGTCGACGGCCACGCTGTGGGAAACGGCCGCCGGGGTGGGTGTGAACCACTCCGGAGCGCCGCTGGCGGCCTGGAGCGCCAGAACGCCGTTGTGGTCGAAATCACCGCGGTCCTTGACGCCGAGATAGAGCCTCTGCTCCTTGAGCACGGGGGAGGCAAAGTCCAAGGTTCCGCCGGTGTTGCGGCGCCAGACGGGCCCCAGCGGGGGTTCCAGCACGGTGGGCGTTGCTCCGCCGCGCTGTGGACCTCCGCCAAACTGGGGCCAATCGGTATCGGCGGGGACCGGGGCGGGCCGCAGCCCGATGACCATGAACGTGCTGCTGTCCGTGGATACCTCGTCCCGGTCATTGGTGGCCGTCACTGTCAGGTCGTACGCGCCGCGCGGGACGAGGGCGGCCGGGATGACGGTCGTCCAGGTCCACTCTCCCTCGGGTGCGAGCGACCCTTCCGCGATCAGCGTCCCGCCCTCTGTCAACCTGCAGGTCATGGAGACCACGTCGGCTGACGTCTCATAGGCATTCGCCACGATGAGCAGATCCTCTTGAGCGATCAGGAACGTCGAGGCGGGGGTGACGATCTTCAGGCGCTTGCCGTCAGCGATCCACCGCATCCGGCTGGTGATGCCCTCGCCGGCGACGTGGATGATCTTGAAGCCGGCGGGCGAGCAATCGATGCCACCGAAGAGGAAGTTCGCGGTGTTGTAGGAAGCGGTATTGCCGACCCGGACGGTATGCTGCGAATGCCAGTGTCCCGTGAAGACGGCTTCGGCGGTATAAGATGCGAACTCGGTGTGCTCCGAGGCGGACGGAGAATAGTGTTGAAAGATGAACAGGCGCTGGGCGCCGCGGAGCAGTTGCAGGTCTTCAGCGATCCAGTTCTGTTGGGCGCTGGTCTTGTAGACGGAGTTGAGCACCAGGAAATGGCAGTCGCCGTAGCTGAACGAGTAGTAGTCAGGACCGAGGTAGCTGCGGTAATTGGTGGTGGTGCCGCCGTTGGCATCATGATTCCCGAAGACGCTGAAGACTCGGACCGGCGAGGCGTTCACGGCGCTGGTGTAATCGTCATACTGTGAGAGTGTTGCCCCCGAGTCGGTCAGATCGCCGGTGGCAAGAATGAAGGCCGGTGGGGTTTTCAGGGCGGCCACCTGGGCCAGGCCCTGGGTGAGGAGGGCCTTGGTGCCGCTGCCGCCCATGTGGATGTCGGTGATCTGCACGAAGTCAAAGGGCTGGGTCTCGTCGGCGGCGGTGAGTGCGAAGTCGAAATCGGACGGTGGGGAGGCGGCGGTGATATTCCGGTACCACGGTCCGCTCTTGGCATAGCCGCTCGGGATGGAGATGTAGAGCAAGCCCTCAACGCTCGGGACGTTGGGCAGCGTGTAGGTGCCGTCGGCCGCGGTGAGCACCAGGTCGATCGTGTCCGAAACACCCACGCCCGGCACGCCGGCCTCGCCCGGCTCCCATGTCCCGTTGCCGTTGGCATCGATGAACACGCGGCCGCTCCAGGAGGCACCCTCGTAGATCTCGATGGGCGAAACGGTCCCCGCCTTCACATCCTCGGCGTACCTCAGCAGGTTGCGCATCAGGTGCGGGGCCTGAGCCTTGGCCTGAGCGTTGCCGATGTTGCGGGCCTTGTCCGGGGCCAGCGAAAGGAGAATTGCCCGGCCGGTGCCCCAGCCGGCCTCGACGATGCTGCCCAAGGTCACGATGGTCGAGCCGTTGCCGGCCAGGACGCCTACCTCGTCAAAGACGGTGAGGCTCTCCCATGACGTGGGCCAGGTGCCCGAGCCGATGTACTGCCAGCCCTGCAGTTGGCTGTCCGCAATCGTGTCCGGCAAATTGAAGATCTGATGCCCCGGCTGGACCCGGTAGACGAGGTCGAAATCACTGTCGCCGCGGGCCACCTGGGCCGGGGGCTCGACCCAGCTTTCCTGGGGAACGTTCTGGTCGGCCTGGGTAAGCATGATTACCGTCCCGCCGTTGTCCACGAACGAGTTGAGGGTGGTGGCCGTGGTTGCGTTCGTCAGCACGCTGCGGATGGTGTCATTTTGCGTACAGAAGCTTCCGACAATGAAGGTGTCGAAGCTGGTGAGGTCGATCGCCGACCCGCCCTGGACCTGGCTGGTGATGTCGGTGTAGGGCTGGCCGAGGTCGGTCAGGCTCTGGCCGAGGCCCTTGGTTGTGGACCAGGTGTCCTGGTAGTCGATGATCGCGACCGAGATGGCCGCCGAGGCCGGGCTCGCCAGGAGGAGGCAGCCTAACAAGACAAGCCTGCGAATCGAGCCGCGATTCCGTGCCCAAGCTGCGTTCACGGTTTTGTCTCCGAGCGTTGGGGCGGGCGGCCGAACACATTGCCGCTTTGACGCCGGCCAAGCGTGTTCAGCAGGTCCACGCGCTACGGGCTGCAGGGGTGACCGCCAGGAAGCGTATGATCCACCCTTGCCTTGTTCCTCGGGTAGCCTCAAGTCCTCCACAGCGCGCGTGGGCGCCGAAATGAAACGCGATCTCTTTCTGATGCCATGCTACTGTCCCGGCCATGCCATGGCAAGAAAAAAACAACATTGTCACGGAGTCTTGAGCGTCTGGATGTTGATCTGGTCGATGAGGATGGCGGCGCGGCCGTGGAGGTTGAGGTAGAAGACCGCGTCGGGGGCGGTGATGGCGGGGGTTTTGAGGACTCGCATGCCGGTGTGGCCTTCGGGGGCTGTCCAGAAGCGGTGGTCGCCGAGCGGCGGGGCACCATCGGCAGAGCAGACGCCGATTTCGAACGGGATTGCAACAACACCGCCGCGGTCTACCACGCGATAGACGAGCGTGATCTGGCAGGGCATGCCCGGGATGAGCTTTGCGGCCTGCGGATCGGTGGTCAGGACCCCGTGAACGCCGTCGCCGAGCGATCGGGTGTCGGCGAGAAGCGCTGTGCCTCCGGTATGTGCCAGAGACGGGTCTGTCGTGAGGCTTGTGCCTGGCCCGAGCCTGAACTGCGGATTCTTTCCGGCGCCGTTCCTGAAGGTGATTCGATAGAGAGAGACGAGATTGTCGTCGGGCGTGGCGTCCAGGTGGTCCCACATCGGCAGACTGGCCTCTCGGCCCATGATGGACAGGGCCTGCCGGATCAGGCTCGACTCTCGTCGGAGGCGGGGCAGTTGATCTCGCCAGTGGCCCTCGACGAGACGATAGCTGTTCCAGAGGTCGTTCTGCGTCCACGGGGGCGGCGAGACGATCTGCGACTGCCAGTGGCGGACGGGTCGGGGGTACAGCCGATCTGCGATTTCCGAGACTGCTTCCCATGCCTGGACGGACTTGTCCAGCGGGTCGAGGCAGTTGTCCGCCTGTCCCTCGCCTGCCTTGAGCCGTTCCCACGCAAGGGCGGCCAGGATCTTCTGGCTGAAGTGTTCA
This sequence comes from uncultured Planctomycetales bacterium, assembly GCA_964586235.1. Taxonomy (GTDB): domain Bacteria; phylum Planctomycetota; class Phycisphaerae; order UBA1845; family PWPN01; genus JAUCQB01. The sequence continues at coordinate 64,630 of CAZPIO010000023.1, read as the reverse complement.
CCCAGCGAGGCGTTCAGTTCGAGGCGGGTAATCAACGTGCTCAGTCGGCGGGCCTGCTCTTCGGATTGCGGTTGAACCTGCTTGACCGTGGCCAGTCGCGACCGGCAGGCTGACGCATGAAGACCGATCTCCCGGGCGATTTCCGACGGCAGAGTCGCGCCCGGGGGTGCGATCTTGCGTGCTTCCTCTCGAATGCCGGCCACGCGTTCGCCCCAGTCGGGATTCGGCCAGGTCAGGCCGAGGCGAGGGGTAAGGTAGCCCTGCTCGTTGGTGATCTGGGTGTTCTCGTAGACATAGCTGGAGAGGGTGGGCATCTCGATATAGTGCGAGAGCGGCAGGCCGAACTGCGGCATGTAGTGGTCGGACTGGCTGTGCACCAGCGTGAGGAAACGGGGGACGATGGCGCTGGCGTGCTGCATGGCCTCGAGCAGTTGGAGGCTTGATTGTCCGGTGCCGTAAATCTCGTCGAGGCGGCTGGTCCATCTGTCGAGATCGAACCGTTCTTCGGGATTGACCGCGTAATAAGCCATGGCCTCCTGGGCGAGCCAGTTCTCGGCGCAGTAGGGCTCGAAGAAGATGCCGTCTGCTCCCTGGCGGCGGAGATCAATTGCTACCCGCCGCAGCCAGTCAGCGTCGCCCCAGAAGAGATACCCGAGGCTCGATTTCGGTCCGCCGAGCGTGATGGTTGACACCGCGGGAGAAGCGGGCCTCAGCGGGGCGGCTGTCGCCCAGGTGACGAATCGCGCCACCCGCGGGTCTACCATCGGTTTGAACCATTGCTCGTACTGCACGTATTGCATCAGGCGGGTTTCCGGGCACACCGCGAGCACCCGCCGGGTATCCTCGGGATAGCTGCACCAGCTCCAGAAGATCAGTTCGGGCAGTGGCCGTCCGTCCGCCGGCTGACTCGACAGCGCCGCCCGCGTCTCATTCATGCCGCCCGCGATTGCGTCAACGACGAAGTCGATGCAGCCGGGAGGGCTTTCCGCAGCCATGGTCGCCAGGCCGGCCAGGTCGGGGTAAGTCGAGAAGAGGTCTTTCACCGCCTGGCGCGTGTAGGCCCGTGCCAGAGGCGTGTCCGAGCCGAATTCGGCGAGTCCGTTGGCCTCGGCCCACTTTGGCGGCAGGCAGATGTTCCATGTGAGCAGGTAGACGCGGACGTTCTTGCTCTTGGCCTCAGCCAGGAGCCAGCGGAACTGCTCCATGTGTCTGGGCAACGCGTCGGGTGTGAAGTAGCAGGCGCCCGGAAACTGCTCGAGCGTCAGGAGACCGCAGTATGGGTGCGGGTGCAGAAGCAGCAGGGCATTGTAGCCCATGGAGGCCATCCGCTCGAATTTCGCCTGCCAGGCAGGGCGATCGAGCCATGGCCCGTTCGGGGCGACCTGCGCTGCCGCGAAGCGTCGCCACTGGTTGGCGTACATGGAGGTTCCGAGCCACAGCGGCAGCGACTCAGTCAACCCGCGAAGCGGCAACGCGTCCGGCGGGGCGATGTGGATCCGCTGCCAGAGACTCGGCAGGACACGGCCGGCGTCTGAGTCGGCCGGAGCGGTCGAGGGCACGCCGGCGCCGTCGGTTGGGCCGCCGGCCTTGAAGCTGTTGATGAAACAGATGCCGATTGTCCGGCCGGGAGCCGGCGGCTGTCGAACGCCCAACTCGGCCCATGGGATAGCCGCTTCGATGATGTATCCGTTGTCGCGATCGCTGCTGTTGTTGAGCGTGCTGTCGGGTTTGAGCGCCGCCACCCAGCGAAGAGCCGATTCCGACTCCGCTGGGCGGCTCAGGGCCGGCTGGGTGGCGGGATCGGCGACGTGGTGCCATTCGGCCCCGCCTGCAACGCTGAAGGCGAACTGGTGGACATCCGGTGGGCCGTTGTCTTGGTCGCCATCGGAGGTGTCAAGGAAGAGCTGCACGGCGTCGTCGCGACTGACGTCCTCGAAACGTTCGTCCGCATCGCCGGTCAGGTCGGCATCGGTCACGTCGGCGGAAAAGTACACCGCGTCGGCATCGAAACCGATCTGAAAGCGGGCCGAGTGGTCGGGCAGGCCCGGCCGGTAGGTCGACCAGACACGGGCGTTGTTGGCCCAGAAGGGATCGTCCAGGAAGCCGTCGATGGTCGGCGGGACGGCCGTGTTCGGGGCCGCACAGGCGAGAGCACATGCCAGCAGACCGATCGGGTGCATAGGTCGATTCCTGCCGGAACGAGGTTCCGCGGGCAACTACGGGCGTAAACGGGCCGAGCCTGTTTCTGCACTGGCGGACCCGGCTTCGCCAAGGCTACGCCGGGCAAGCAAGCCGAGGTTGTCCGGGAATTCGGTGGGTGCCCCATGGCTTCAGCCGTGGGGGACATCAACTCGGCCGCGAGTTCGCTCCCCCATCGCTGAAGCGATGGGCCACCCGGTCGTGCATTCCGCTCGGTGAATTCCCGGACGGTCTCAAGCAAGCCGCCAGTGGCACCCGGGTAATCATGGCCGGCCGGCAGCCCCGGGGCACTCAGCGTTCCAGCGCGTTGTTGATCGCTTCGATGCGATAACTCTTCTGGCCGCTGTCCAGATCCAGTTCGACCGTGTCCCCGACGTGGAGTCCGCGGAGCTTTATGCACATCGGGGCCTGATAGTTGTACACGCCTTTCTCGATGTCGGCCTCCCATGGGCCGAGGATGACAAACTCCATCCTGGAGGAGCCGTCCGTGCTTTGCAGGGTGACGCGCGTGCCGATGTTGACCTCGTCGGTGGAGATGTCGGTCGCGGTGACCAGGCGGCCGATGGCCAGCTCGTTCTGGATCCGCATCGCCCGGGCCTGCAGCAGGTCCCGCTCCTCCAAAGCGAACTTGTATTCCGAGTTTTCGCTCAGATCGCCGCGGGCGGCGGCCTCGCCGATGGCCTTGGCGTTCTCGGGGATCTTCACCAGCTTGAGGTAGTTGAGCTCTTCCTGGCGCTTATTCATGCCCTCCTGGGTGCAGTAGATGGTGTTCTCATCCGTCCAGGGGTCGATCTTCTTTTTCGGCGCGATCAGCTCAGGATGGGTGTGGATGATGATCCGGAGCAGATCGGCGTGCACCACCTCGCCCAATCCGTCGAGCCGGTCAATCGTCCGGTGCACGGTCGAGGCCATGTTGGCGTCCATGTCGGAGATGACCTGCTGGAAGCGGGCGTACTTGGATGCGCTCAAGGATGCGCGAAGCTCGAGCCGGGCGTGCCTGAGCACCTCGGGCGGCGTGGATTCCTTTCTGGTCAGTTCGGCGAGATGATCGAGCAGCCGCAACAGGATCTCGCGGGGCGGCATGATCTCGCATGCCGGTACCTCGGTGCCGCGCCACAGCCAGCACACGGCGTCCAGGTGCCTGGTGAAATCGGTCGGGATCTGCCGGACCGCCTCGTCCAGCAGGTCCTGCCGGCCGGCGTCCGCCAGCGACCGGGCGATGGTTTCGCAGGCTTCGCGGAGGGCCCGCGGCAGAAGCCGGGCATAGAGCTCGGGCCAGTCTGAGGGGCGGGCCTCCTTCAGCAGAAGCACGGCCCGCAGGTACAGCGGTGGCTCCCCGATGGTGTCGAAGAGCGAGATCAGATCGTCCGATTCGGCGAGGATCTGGCGGGCCGGTCCGCTGCCCTGTTCGGCCGTCCCGGCATGTTCGGCCAGCTTGTCGAGGACGAGTGCCTCGGCCAGCGCTTCGGCCGTGGCCGTGGAACGGACCAGGTCGATTCTGCTCTGCAGGTCCGCCTGAAATCGCGCGACCATTCTGGCGTCGACGGTCAACTGCCGCCCCTTGACTTCCCGAAAGTAAGTGTCGATTACCGCCAGACGCTGCAGCGGAGTCCCGGTTGCGGTCCACTGCGGAAGGATTTCGTCTTCCAGGGTCAGACCCGCGGCGTGATAGGTCAGGATGGCCCGGGCCTTGCCTTCGACGACGATGTTCGGGCAGCGTTTCAGGTCCGCCTTGGCTCTGCTCCACCATTTCTTCCAGTCGGCGGCGGGGATGAAACGTGGACTGAGCAGGTGGGCCAACTCGTCCGAGTCGATCCGGTCGCGGTGGCTTCGCAGGATGCCCAGGACCAGGCTGGTGGGGTCGTTGTCGATCATCCCGCGGATCCGGTCCGGGTCCATTTGCAGCAGCACGCGGAAATCGTTCGGCTCGGCCACGTCGTAGGCCAGGGCCAGGGCGTCGGCGTCCATCATCTCCCGTCCCCGGGCCGTCTCGATGGTGTAGACGCAGCTCTTGAGGTCGATGTCCGTGACCTTGGCGGTATGCTCGTCCGAGCGGGCGACCAGAAAGTCACCGACCTTGATTCTGAGGCAGATGTCCAGGGTGCGCAGGGCCCGGCGAACCGATCGGCTGCCGGCCAGGCCGGACATCTCGATGAGCCCCTGAATCTCGGGCCGGTGGGCGTACACTTTTCGATAGAGATCGACGGTCGCCAGGCGCATATCCTCGTTGTCTTCGCAGCGGACGATCATTTCGCGGATGAGGTCGAGCAGGTATTGGGGCTCGGCTTGTTCCTGCTCGGTTTCCAGCCACATCCAGGCCAGCGTGGCGGCCTGCTGGCCTTTGCCGTTTCTGTTCAGGATGGCCAGGGCCTCGAGCATGTCCTCGCGGTTCTTGTCGGGGGCCTCAAGGATGTCCAGCCAGAGGCCTTCGAGAGCCTGCAGCTCGTCGCGGTTGGCCAGATCTGACAATGTCGGTTGCAGACTTCCCATGAATACCGCTTCCTTTTCGTGTTACGGCGTCGAGACGGTGCAGGCTGGCAATGACACGCGAGTCTCGGCGCGACTCAACAATCATATCATGGGGCATGTCATCGCGCCTGTCCAGCAATGCAGGCCGGAGTCGGGGCATCTGCTGCCGGCGCGAGTCTGCTGCCGGCGGTGAAACGCAGCCTGGAGGGGCGGGTGGTCCGCATCAAGGTGCAGGGCTTGGCTTCCGCCGAGGTGAGCGTGCGGGGGGAGAATCGTCGTGTGGCCGTGGCCGCGGGGGTTGTTCAGGATCGTTTCGCGCCGCTGGCGGTGCACTTGTATGAACTGCTGGGGCAGTGATGAGGGCGCGGGCACTGCTCGCAGAGCAGTGGCACACGGGATAAGGCGGAGCACTGCTCGCAGAGCAGTGGCACACGGGATAAGGCGGAGCACTGCTCACAGAGCAGTGGCACACGGCGATGGGCTCACAGAGCAGTGGCACACGGATTATGCGTGCGGCGGAATGAGGGATGCACGCGGCGGTTTGAAGCGGGCCGTCAGTCGGCTCCTGCCTTCCTGAACGCGGCGATGTCATCCTCTTTGCCCATCAGCACCAGCGTGTTGCCGGCCTGGAGTGCCGTTTCGGCCGCGGGCATGAACTCGGGTTCCGCGCGTTCCCCCCGCTTGATGGCGATGACCATCACCTGGTACCGCTTGCGCAGGTGGAGTTGGGCCAGGGTCTGGCCGACGAAAGCCGGCGGCGCGCCGATCTCCACGACCCGGTATTCCTTCGACAACGGCAGGTAGTCCAGCAAGTCGGGATTGATGATCCTGTGTGCCATTCGCTCGGCCGTTTCCTGCTCGGGGAAGATCACGTGTGTTGCGCCGACGGCCTTGAGAATGGCGGCATGGTCGCGGCTCGATGCCTTGGCGTGGATCCGCTTGACGCCGATTTCCTTCAGGTGGAGGGTGCAGAGGATGCTGGATTCGAGGCTCTCGCCGAAGCTGACGATCGCGTCGTCGGTCTGGTCGGTGATGACCGACTTGAGGGATTCGAGGCTGCGGACGTCGAGAATCACGGCCTGCTGAACATCGTCGCGGATGGCCGCGATGGGTTTCTCCTGCATGTCGATGGCCAGGACGTCGCATCCCATGCGGGCCAGGGTCGTGGCCAGATGGGTACCGAACTGGCCCAGGCCGATGACGGCTACCTGTTTCATGGCCATTTGTCTCCCGAGCAGAGCGGCGGCGATCGACTGCCCTGGCGACCGCCCGCATCCTGCGGAAAGCTTCAGCCGATCATGACCCGCTCTTCCACCAGTCGGACCGGCGGCTCTTTGCGTTCCAGGACCACCAGGGCGACGGTCAGCGGTCCCAGGCGCCCGACGTACATCGTAAAAATCATCCACAGTTTGCCGATTGTGGTCAACATCGGTGTGATACCGGTGGACAGCCCGACGGTCCCGAAGGCGGAGATCTGTTCGAAGATCACCTGCTCGAGGCGGATTTGAGTTCCGGGCATCTCGGTGGCGGAGAGCAGCATGATACCCACGAGATTGAACACGGTGGCCGTGGCGACGAGCAGGCCGACTCGGCGCACGACGTCGATAGGAATCCTTCGGCCGCCGAGGGTGACATCCTCCTGCTGTCTAAGCCGGGCCTTCAGACGGGCGACCCAGACGGCCAGGGAGGTTGTCTTTATGCCGCCCGCGCAGGAGCCGGGTGAGCCGCCGACGAACATGAGGAAGATCAACCAGAGGAGGGCGGGCACAGGCGACCTGCCCACATCGACGGTATTGAAACCGGCCGTCCGGGCACTGACGGACTGGAACAGGCAGTGGCCGATCTGCGACAGCCATGTTCGCTCGCCCGGCGCCATGCGGAACAGGTACAGGAGTGCTGCGCCGCCGAAGATCAGGGCGGCTGAAGTCAGAAGGACGGCGCGCGTATTGAGCGACCAGACCACCGGACCGGGTCGCCTTCGGAGCCTGCGCCAGCCTCGTCCGAACGTCTCGAACAGCACCGTGTAGCCCAGTCCGCCCAGCACAATGAGCACGGCCATGGTGGTGCAGAAAACGACGCTGCCTTTGGCCTCGACCATATTCCGGCTGAAGGTGGAGAAGCCGGCGTTGCAGAACGCGGAGACGGCATGGAATACGGCGCTGAACGCGGCCTCGCCTTTGCCCATGCTTTCGGGTTGGACGAAAAACAGCACCGCCGCCCCGACGCCTTCAATCGCGAAGGTCAAGATGAAGATCCAGGTGAGGCTCCTGCTGAACTCAGCCGCTGCGTTCTTCTGGTAGAAAACGTCGTGCAGGGCGGCCTGGGAACGAAAGGAGATCCGGGAGCCGGAGATCTGGATGATCAGGGCGGCGAAGGTCATGATGCCCAGGCCGCCCAACTGGATCAGGAGCATGATGACCACCTGCCCGAACCGGCTGTAGTCGTACTGGGTGTCCACGCTTGTCAGGCCGGTGACGCAGACGGCGGATGTCGAGGTGAAGAGGGCGTCCAGGGGGCTGACGCGCGTGCGGCCGTGCGAAATCGGCAGGCTCAGCAGCACCGCGCCGGCCAGGATCAGACCGGCGAAAGTGCCTGCCAAAAACCGCTCCGGGCTGTCGAAAAGCCGGCTGAGAAACGATGGGCTGGGTCTGTTGGCCATGTCGTGAGAAACCGAACGCCGGACGACCGCACCACGCCGTCAGTCGTCAGGATCTACTCATAACACAGCCGGGGGGCAGGGGCAAGGCGTCGGAGGCCCGTCGCACTGGGGGCCCCTGCGTCTTACGGTCCGACGATCTCCACGACTTCCACTTCAAACCACAGGGTCGAATTGGCAGGGATACCGGGCTGTGACTGACTGCCGTACCCGAGTTCCGGGGGGATAATCAGAATACGGGTTCCGCCTTCTCGCATGTTGTATTGGCCCAAGCCTTCCTGCCAGCCCTCGATCAAGCCGCTGAGCTGGAACTCGCGCGGTTCGTCCAGCCCTTCGGTGGAATCGAATACGCTGCCGTTCTCATCGTTGAGCCGGCCGGTGTAGAAGACCCGAACGGTGGATTCGCCGGTCACGGTCCGGCCTGTGCCAGTGACCACGTCCTTATACTTCAAACCGCTCGATGTTACGGTGAACCCATCCGCTACCGGCTCCGGGCCGTTAAGAGTGTTCAGGTGTATAAACACGCTTCCGGAGCGGCTCACGACAGCCAGGTCCACGTCCTGGTCGCCGTCGAAGTCGCCGGTGGCGATTCCTGCGGGCGAGCTGCCTGTCGGGAAGGACACGGCATCGAGGAATGCTCCGGCCCCCTTGTTCAGCAGGGCGGAGAACTCATTGGATCCCTCGTTGGCCACAAGCAGGTCGGTGACGCCGTTTCTGTCCAGATCGGCGAGGGCAACGCGCGTTGGGGCCGTACCCACGTCCGGCTGGGTGGCGAAACCGAACTCCAGGTTGGAGGCGTTCTGCAGGACAGCCACTTTGTTGGTCGCCGCGAAGCCGACACACAGGTCATCCTGGTTGTCGCCACTCAAGTCCCTCGCGAGAAGCTGAATCGGCCGGTCGACCAGTTCGAACGCCGGTTCCGCCTTCAGCGAGCCGCTCCCGAGATTGCGCAGAATGGTCACGTTTTTTGTGCCGGCATTCCCAACGGCGAGGTCGTTGGACCCGTCTCTGTTGAAGTCAGCGATGGCAAGTGAGTTCGCTCCGGACGTTGCCGCGGGAGGTTCCGATTGTTCGGGGTCGGGTTCGGGCACTGTTGACACGGTCTGGCTGAGAGAGAACACCCCATTCCGGTCATTCAGGAGCACCGTGACGTTGCTCGATCCCTGGTTCGCGACGGCCAGATCCGCAAAACCATCTGAATCCAGATTACCGGCGACGATGGCCCGCGGGTCCGCGCCGACGGCGTATTCGGCGGTCTGATCCGCGGGGAACACGCCACGTCCGTCGTTGAGCAGGACCGTGACCTTCTGGGAGCCGTTGTTTACCACGGCCAGGTCCACATCGCCGTCGTTGTCGAGGTCGCCGGCCGCCAGAGCGACGGGGCGCGACAGCCCGGTGGCTGCGGTCGTCGCCGCCCGGAATGTGCCGTTTTCGCCGCCCAGAAGGAGCACGACGTTGTTTGAGGTTTCGTTGACGACCACGAGATCAAGGTCGCCATCGCGGTTGAAGTCGGATGCCGCGATTGCCGCGGAGCCCGCGCCCACGGATAGCTGCTGGCCGTCCGCGAAATCCGGTTCGGGGTCAGTGGGGTAGTCGGACACGCCCGGACTCGGGTTATTGACGAACACCGGTGCCTCGGGCAGACGCGGGAGGTTGGGAGTCCAACGCGATTCGGTTGATCTCTGAGAGATGGTCGTTGCGACGCTCAATCCTTCGAGTACGCGCCCGATCACGGTGTAATCCACTGCCTCGCCGCCGGCGGCGTCATAATTGAGGTCCGGGTTGTCGTCGACATTGATCAAGAATGCGGCCGGTTGGCCGCCGCCGGCCGGCGTGTACAGCGAGACACGCCCCGCAATGTTCGCCAGGCCGTTGCCCGAATCGTTGGTCAGTGCCGGGCTTGGTTCCGCTATCTTTGTCAGATCGACGTCGTACATCCCGCCGATGATCCGGCTGCCGGAAACGACTTCGTGAAAGATGGCGTCGTTGTAGTAGCCCGCGTCAACCAGTTCCTTGAATCGTACCGCCGCCTGGGTATGCGTGGTGAACAGTTCGATGACAATGGTTCCGGCGTTTGTCTTGAGTTCCACCTGCGGGAGGGGCTCGGGCTCAGGCCCGGGCGTATTGTCGGTGGCACACATTTGACCCATGGTCACGGCGACGAGCACGCACACGAAGCAGAAACGTCGGATCATTGATCGCTCCTTTGAGCCGGCGGAAGCTCATCCGGCACTATCCACTATAATACGCGATAACGGGTATCCTACAACGCAGCCGGGCCGGCCGGAGAATTGCAGGCTGTCCTGGGACAGGGCTTCAGATTGCTGCCGGCCGAAGACCAGCCCGGCCGGCGCAGGGGTCGGGCGGAGATCTTGTTGATGACGCACGTTGCATACATCGGCTTGGGCGCCAATCTGGGTGAAAGGAAGGCCAACATCCTGGCCGCGGCCGATCTGCTGCGGCGCGTACCGGGGGTCGGCGATGTCACCTTGAGCTCACTGTACGAAACCGAGCCGGTAGGGGGGCCTGCCGGGCAGGGGCCTTACCTGAATGCGGCGGCGCGGGTCGAGACAGATCTGAGTCCGGGCGCCCTGCTGGCCGTACTCCAGGACATAGAGGCCCGCCTTGGCAGGCAACGAGCCGAGAAATGGGGGCCGCGGACGATCGACCTGGATCTTCTGCTGTTCGACCAGGAGGTAACCGCCACGCCGGAGTTGACCATACCGCATCCGCTCATGCACGAACGGCGGTTCGTGCTGGAGCCGCTGGCGGAGATCGCCCCGGACGTGATCTATCCCCTGCGGAATATGACGATCCGACAGTTGCTGGAACGCTTGCCAGGCCACCGACGGCAGTAAGGTGGGTCTGCCGCCCGGTTCGCGGAAGTCAAGTTGGGGTGCTCGCGACTTGACAACGGTCGAGAATCGCTTAGCATATGCCTAACGCATTAGGCATGGAGCATACAATGCTAGGCATAGGCTTGGAGCGGTTGTTCCGCTCCCCCGGTCAGGTTTCGGTACTTCGGGCACTGTGGAAGGCTCCTGCGCCGCTGACGGGCAGGCAGGTGCAGCAGTTGGCCGGCCTGCACAATCTGACCACCACCCGTTGTCTGGAGCACCTCGAAGGTCTGGGTCTGGTGCAGCGTCGGACGGCAGGCAGGGCTTACCTGTACTCCTTGAATCGCCGACACCGTCTTGTACGACATCTGATCAACGCGGTCTTCAAAGCGGAGGAGGCTGTTCCCGCTCGCTTTGCCCGGGAATTACGGGCGGTTCTTGGCGGTCAATGCCTTTCGGTGATCCTCTATGGCAGTGTGGTTCGGGGGCACGCCGAGTCAGCCGGGGATGTGGACCTTCTGATTGTGGTCGAGGATAAGGAGGCAGCAGAGCGTTTTGCAGCGAAGACGCTGGCTGCGATGGAGAAACTGGTCCGGGATGGATGGGGTCTGATGCCCGAAGTCAACCTGAAGACACGACCAGAGGTGGCTAAGCAGTGGAATAGCCCGCTGCTCAGGAGGATTCGTCAGGAGGGGCTGCTGCTGGCAGGATTACCACTCGCGGAGGTGAGGGATGGCCGCCACCCGTAGGACCCGTGCCATATCACCGCAGGCCGCAGGGAACTACTTGAAGAAAGCCCGGGAATTCGCAGCCGCGATGGAGCAGGCTCTGGAGGACCAGCATTGGAATGCAGCCGCACTGGTAGCGGTGCACGCCGCCATTTCGGGGGGCGATGCGATGCTTGCTGCGTTTGTGGGCATCCGATCCGCCGATCAGGACCATAGGCAAATCGTGGTTCTGCTGGCGGATCACCTGGGCAAGGAGGGCGAGGACGCGGCCAGACATGTCCAGCGGCTGATTGCCAGGAAGAATCTGGTCGAATATGAGGAGCGGCTGGTCGGACACTCGGATGCAGACCAGATGGCGACCCACATGCGTCGGCTGATGCTGCTCGTCGAAAACAAGCTGGGCTCGCTCAGACCCGGCTGAAGAGGATCATGCAGGCGTCTTGTTGCGAATGCGATGTTCGCGCGTGTGATTTGGCGGTGGTTGCAGAGGATCGCCCTAGAGTTCCTCGTCGAAGAGCGTCGCCTGTTCATCCTGCTCGGGGAGCGTCGGGGCGGTAAACGGCAGGCCGAGGTGATCGTATGCAGCCTTGGTGGCTGCTCGCCCTTGGCGGGTGCGGATGACGAAGCCGATCTGGAGCAGGTAGGGTTCGACCACGTCTTCGAGGGTGTCGCGTTCCTGGCCGAGGGTGGCGGCCAGGGCTTCGATCCCGGCCGGTCCGCCGTTGTAGGTGCGGATCAGGCTGGTCAGAAACGACCGGTCGAGCTCGTCCAGGCCGAGATGGTCGATCTGAAGCAGGGCGAGGGCCTTGTCCACGACGGTCTGGGTCAAGCGGCCGTCGGCGCGGACCTGGGCGTAGTCGCGGGTCCGTTTGAGCAGCCGGTTGGCCACGCGGGGTGTGCCGCGAGCCCGGCCGGCGATAGTGGTTAAAGCACCGTCCTCCGCCTGGATCTTGAGCTTGCGGGCCGATCGCCGCAGCACCTCGGTCAGGTCGTCCTGGGTATAGAACTCGAAATGGAACTGGATGCCGAAGCGGTCGCGCATGGGAGCGGTCAGCAGGCCCGAACGTGTCGTTGCCCCAATGAGGGTAAAGGGGCGGAGGGCGATGTTGACCGTCCGGCCGCTGATGCCGCTGTCGATGGTGAAATCGACGCGGAAATCCTCCATGGCCGCGTAGAGGAATTCCTCGACCGAGCGGTTCAGCCGGTGGATCTCGTCGATGAAGAGCACGTCGCCGCGTTTCATTTCCGTCAGCCAGTGCATGAGATCGCCGGCCTTGTTGATCGCCGGGCCGCTGGTAATGCGGATGGTGGCGCCCATTTCGCGGGCGATGACCTGAGCGAATGTGGTCTTGCCGAGCCCCGGCGGGCCGGCCAGCAGCACGTGTTCGAGCGGTTCCTGCCGTTTGCCCGCGGCTTCCAGGGCGATGCGAAGTTGATCGACTATCTTCCGCTGGCCGACGCAATCATTGAGACGCTCGGGGCGGAGCGATTCGTTGAAGCGCTCCTCGTCCGCACTGACCGATCCCGTGGTGATGACGCGCTCGCGAACCATACTCGATCAACCCTCACTGCTTCGGACGCGATAGGCCAGATGAATCCATTCGTCCGGCGGGTGGCTGCCCGGGTGGAGCTGGGCGGTGCGTGCCAGCCACCGCTGGGCATCGGCTCGGCGCTCGCCGAGGGCGACCATGACTTCGAGGGCGTCCCGCTGCTGGGGCTCCCATCCTTCGGCGGGGGCGGGCGGAGCCTCCAGATCGACGGCGCCCGCGGCAAACTCCATCACCTTGCCCTTGAGTTCGGCGATGACCTGGTCGGCCACGCGTTTGCCGATCCCCGGCAGCCGGCCGAGTGCCCGGGCATCCGAAGACTCGATGGCCGAGGCCACCGCGGCCACCGGCTGGGAAAGGGCCTTGAGAGCCTTGCGGACGCCGATGCCTTTAACCGTGATGAACCGTTCGAAGAACGCCCGGTCCTCGGGGTGCAGGAAGCCGATCAGGCGGGGGATGAGGTTGCCGCCGGCGGCGCTGCCCTCGAAGTATTCCATCATGTGCAGCGTCCGCTCCTGGCCCTGGCAGGCCGACAGTTCGGGCTCGGCATAGCCGCAGACCAGCACCTCGTACCCGACGCCGTCGCGGTCGATGATCACGTATCCCTCGTGGACCTCGGAGATGATGCCGGTCATTCGAACGATCATGCACGGCCTCAGCGGGACAGGAGCTGGTCGTTGTCGGTTATCGCCACCCTGGCGGGCTGCCGGATGACGCACGCGGCACACAGGGCGATCGCCAGGGCGTCGGCAACGTCCGGCGGTTCGGGTATCTGGCGGAGCTGGAGCACGTCGGCAACGGCTCGCTGCATTTGTTCCTTGGTGGCCCGCCCATTGCCGGTGACATGGCGCTTCACACTCGTGGCCGGCAGGTGGATGACGCGGACGTCCCGCTGTGCCGCTTCCAGCAGGATCACTCCTCGGGCGTGGGCCATGAGGATGGCGGTACGCGGCCGGTTGTAGTGCGAATAGATCTCCTCGACGGCCACCAGCTCGACCCGGTGATCGTCGAGTACCTCGCTAAAGCCGGACGCCAACTCGGCCAGGCGCAGCGAGAGAGTCTCGCTTCGGCTGCATCGGACCACGCCGGCGTCCAGCACCCGGATCGAGTCTTCTTCGTCGTCAACGACAATAACGCCGTATCCGGTCTGTCTCAGGCCGGGGTCGACTCCGCAGATGACTTGTTTCTTGTCAGCCAATGCATGCCCTCCGGGCAGGCTCTCAGGCCTCTGGACTATTAGGCCTTCAGACCCTCAGGCCGTTCGGCCGGATGTCACCCTCGCAGACCAACAGACTGATAGTCTAACAGTCTAAAGGCCCAGAAGCCTAGGAGTCCCTTCGCCAGGTTGTGCCGGCCGGGTGGTCCTCAAGCTTGATGTTCAACGCCATGAGCCGGTCACGGATGATATCGGCCAGGGTAAACTGCTTTGCCTTGCGGGCCTCGGCGCGGACGGCGATCAAGACCTTCATCAGTTCATCGGCCAGCGTGTCGCTTACGGCTGAGGGCGCCGCCGGCTTCGTCTCGAACAGCCCCAGAATCCGTCCCAGACCGCGCAGGGTCTGCATGGCCTGCATCGCCAGGGATGCGGCCTCCGGGCTGCCCCCGGCTTCCAGCTTCTCGGTGTCGATGAAGCGGTTGACGGCTGTCGCGAAATCGAACAGGACACCCGTGGCCCCGCCGGTGTTGAAGTCGTCATCCATCGCTTCGAGGAAGCGGTCCCGATGCTGCACGCACTCCTCCAGGAAGGCTTGATGGGCCGGCGGGTCCTGAGGAGAGGCGGCGGGGTCCAGTTCTGGTCCGCCGGCGTAGGGATCTCTGCCCGTGACGCGTTCGAGGCGCTCGAAGAGCCGGTAGAAGGCGTCGAGGCCCCTCTTCTTGGCTGCCAGTTCCTCGTCGGAGAACTCGATCGGCCGGCGGTAGTGAGTGCTCAGCACGAAAAACCGCAGCATCTCGCCCGAATACTTCGACAGCAGGTTGGTGAGCACCAGCTGCTCCATCAGCTTGCGCATTTCGGGGTCGGATTTGCTGATTTTCTTGGTGTTGAAGCGGGTCAGGCCGTTGTGCATCCAGCATTTGACGAAAGGCTTGTCGAAGCAGGTCTCCGACTGGGCGATTTCGTTCTCGTGGTGCGGGAAGATGAGGTCCATCCCGCCGCCGTGGATGTCGAAGGTTTCGCCGAGGATGTTGGCGCTCATCGCGGAGCACTCGATGTGCCAGCCCGGCCGGCCCTTGCCCCAGGGCGAGTCGAACTGGACCTCCGCCGGCTCGTCCGGCTTGGCGGCCTTCCACAGGGCGAAATCGCCAGGATTGCGCTTCTCGCCGCCGGCCAGCTCGCGCGTGCCGCTCTGCTGGTGCTCGGGCTTCTGGCCGGAGAGTTTGCCGTAGTCCGGGTCCTTGGAGACGTCGAAATACACGTCGCCGCCGGAGACGTAAGCCGCGCCTTTGTCGACCAGCCGCCGGCACATGGCAATGATGTCGCCGATCGTTTCGCTGGCCTTGGGCATGCAATCGATGCCGGTGACGTTGAGTTGGCGCAGCGAATCCAGGTAGCTGGCGGTCACCCGCTGGGCGAGTTCCACCACCGTGCAGCCCTGGGCCCTGGCCTCGTCGATGACCTTATCGTCGACATCGGTGATATTGACCACCCAGGTGACCTTGTAGCCCTTGAATTCCAGGTAGCGTTTGACCGTGTCGAAGATGATCGGGCCGACGGCATGCCCGATGTGGCTGGGCTTGTAGACGGTCGGGCCGCAGACATACATCCCGACCTTGCCCGGCTGGACGGTTTCGAACGTTTCCTTGTTCTGCGTCAGGGTGTTGAAGACTCTCAATGGCACGCGTTTCTCCTCAGTCCGACGATCGCCGTACACGCGATCGCCTCGCCGCGGCCCACGGCATCGACGCCCTCGTTGGTCTTGGCCTTGATGCTCACGGCATCGAGCGGGAGGTCCAGCAGCCGGGCAACCTCGCGGCGGATGGCCTCTTTGTGCGGGCCCAGCCTTGGCTGTTCGGCATGGACCGAAACGTCCACGTTGACCGGAGCATACCCCCGCTCTGCCACTTGCGTGAGGGCCCGTTCCAGGAGGAGCGAACTGTCGATGCCCTTATAGGCCGGGTCAGTGTCCGGAAACAACTCCCCGATATCGGGCAGGCCGGCCCCGCCCAGCAGGGCGTCGATGATCGCGTGGAGCAGGACATCCCCGTCACTGTGGCTGACCGGCCCGCGGTCGCTTTCGATGGGCACGTGGCCCAGGATAAGCTTGCGGCCGGGCTCCAGACGGTGCAGGTCTGTCCCGATTCCGACCCGATCGATGCCTGTTGACGCCCGATTACTCAAATGTCCCTAAGCTACGGGCGGGGTGGAAGGGAATCAAGCGAGCGAGAATGCAATCGGTTGTTTGGCAAAAGTTAGCGACTCGCAGCCTCCGCTGGAGCATCTGGGGCCTGAGTGGCAGCCGCCCGGTCAAAACTGCGTCGTGACAGGATATCGTCATCACGTGGGCTTCGGGCCTGCCCTGGCCTAGCAGGAGCCTTTCCATAGAAAAGGCTGCCTTCTTTCTGAAACGTCATGATTTCCCCGATAGAACAGGAGAAGGCGGAAGGATGTTAGCCGTCAGAAGTCCGGGTCGGCGTTTGGCCGTTTGGGTGTCGGGGCAGGTCAGGAAGAGCGGGCTTGGCGGGTCAGGGAAGCGTACTCTGTGGGGTGGAGGACAGGGCTGACAGGGGGTGTGGGGGGTCGAGTATCCCGGCGGCCTGCGGGATGGGAGGTGTCCTTTTGCGGTGGGATTCACGGCTGGCGGGTGAACACCTGAAGCCCCTGCGCATCTTTATCTGATACTTAGTGCTACTTTGTGCTTGAATTCACATTTGGGGCCGGGTAGACTTTGAATGGAGGCGCGTGGAGAGGCGGAAGGGAACGGGTTGGCCGGCCAGGCAGCGCGTGCGGGCCGGCGGGTGAAAAACGCGGCAGGCCGTGCGGCTGGGTGCTGCGTGCGTGCTAGAATTATCAGGCCTGCCAGAGACTGCTCGAAGAGCCCTCGCCGGTTGGAGTTGGATTGGTTTCGTTAGCTTTTGCGGAAAACGGACTTGTGGTTTCTTCGGCGGTTGAGCGAGCCGATAGAATTGTGTAGCAGAGTGAAGCTGGGAATATCAGGAGGTTGTTGATCGTGATAACCCGAAGCCGCAGTCGCAGACGTGTTCGGGGTTTCACCCTGATCGAAGTGCTCGTCGTGGTGGCTATTATCGCGCTGCTGGTCGCGATCTTGCTCCCGGCGCTGTCGAGGGCCAGAGCCCAGGCACGAAACGCAACTTGCCTGAGCAATCAGAAGCAGTTCGGTCTGGCGATGGCCCAGTTCGCATCAAGGAACAACGGCGCGCTTCCGCGCGGCGGCGATCCCGCCAACAACGACCACTGGTCGTTGGTGGTCGCTCGCGAGATGGGCCTGTTCAAGACGATTCGGAGCACCACCTCCTGCAACCAACTCAGAGTGGACCAGTTGGAGCTTTTCCAGGATCCAGAGCGGACAGCCACCGGTTCGGTGCCGTGGCTTGGATACGTGAGTAATGCGTTCAATCCGGATGAAATTCTGGGGTGGCCCCAGTTGGAGATCGAGCAGGCGGTCAAAATCGACAGCTACAAGCGGCCGTCCGATGTGATCTACATCGCTTGCGCGGAAAAAGAGAGCAAGCTGGACCCGCAGGGGGCGCCGACACCCGGGTTGGGCGCCGGTCAGAACAACCCGCTGGTCGTACGCATCAACTGGCAGAGCAGATTGGCGGACTTTGCCAGCGGCAACCCAAGCGCAGTCGCCAGCGCGGCCAACTGGCTGGGTAGCGGGGTCGGCGGAGGCATCGACGCCATGGATGCATGGGCGGGCTGTCATCTGCCGCAGGGCAGAGTGCTGAATCGCGATGATACGCCCAACCAGAGGCATCGCCGCGTAGCCCGCAAGCTCCATCTTGATCGTTTTGTCAACGCTGCCTTTTTCGATGGTCACGCCCAGGGCGTGCCGCTGGAGAGAAGGGGCTCGGATCTGGAGAACTACGTTGCCTGGCTGAAGAAATTCGGCGTGAGGCCGGAAACGTTCCAGAAACCGGGCAACGATCCTGCTGCAGTGCCCGAGACCCCGTGATAAGTGGTCGCCGGGGCTGATGACGCCCTTGGACCGAGAGAGGCATTCGGCAATAAGGCGCGGCGGACTCGCCCTTGCGCGGGCGACCGGGAAAGCAAGCAGACGCTTGACATCAAAGCGCGTGAAGCCTGATCATATTGGATAGCAGGGTTCCCGGCCGGCAGGCTGGGTGCTTGGGGGTGACGCGGTAGTCGGGCGTCACGGGGCGGCTGATCGACAGCCTGCTCCGCTTGGGTCTCACCTGGGTCTGGTCTTGTGAGGATGGCACATGTCCCGCACGAATCCTGAGCTGCGCGGCCGGAGTGGGTTCACCTTGATCGAAGTCCTCGTCGTTGTGGCGATCATTGCCCTGCTGGTGGCGATTCTGCTGCCGGCACTCTCGAGGGCGCGGGCCCAGGGCCGCAGCACCGTGTGTCTGAACAACCTGCGGCAGATCGGCATAGCCGTCAACCAGTACGCGATGGCCAACACCGACATCCTTCCGAGGGCGTGCAACGATTTCGAAGCGACCAACTGGGCGGTGGTCGCGGCCAGGTCGGTCGGGGCGGTCAAGTTCATTCCGAGCGGATACAAGGTCAACCAGCTCAAGGTGGGGCAGATTGAGATCCTGCACTGCCCGGAACGGATGCTGACGCTCGATTATCCGTTCATCGACTACGTGGTGAATGCCATGGACCCGGACGGTCCGCGAGTGGGGGGTGACAGCGGCACCCCGAACCCGTCAGGGGAATGGCCGCAACTGAGCCACTTTCGGCCTGAAACGGCCGCTCGCTGCCGGGTGAGCATTTACCGCAGCCCGAGCGATGTCGTGTACCTGGTGGATGCGGAGCGCGAGGATCGCAACACACCGTCCATCGGGGCGAATTCGCTTGCCGCGGCCCGCTACAACTATCTCCACGCGCCCACCAGTGAGTGGATGGGCATCATGGACGTGTGGCGAGGGCTGCACGTGCCGCAGGGCAAGAACAACGTCAACACCACCGACGCCGCGGGGCCGAGGCGCGCGGCGCGAGCGATGCATCTGGGTCGATTCACCAACGCCGCGTTCATGGACGGTCATGGGGGCGGCGTATCACTGGCCAACCGCAGACTGGCGAGCGGCCAGCCGGATCATGTTTCCCAGTACGCCTACTGGCTGAAGCTCTTTGGAGTTAAGGAAGCGGTCAGCATCGCGGCGGCTGATCCCGATCTGCAGTAAGCATCCCGTCTGCCCGATTGCAGATGTGTCCGGCCGGGGCTATTCTGGCCGGCATGTCCAACGCGCCGCGTTCCGACGAACTCGTTCTCAGCGGGGTGGGTGCCGGGGTCGGCACGCTGATCATCCCTGCTGATCTGCCTGGCCGCTGGTATGTCGCTCATACCCGGGCCAGGCATGAGAAAGCCCTGGCGGAAGAGCTCGCCCGAATGGGGATCTACAACCACCTCCCCCTCGGGCTGCACGTCACCCGCAGCCCGCGCACCAATCGCATCTCACGCAGCCTCGTCCCCGTCTTCCCAGGGTACGTTTTTTTTAACGGCACGGAGGAGCAGCGGTACATGGCGTTGCGGACGAACCGCGTTGCCCACGTCATTAACGTTGTCAACCAGGAGCAGCTTGTGGTTGAGCTGCGGCAGGTCCAGAGGCTGCTGGAGGAGCGGGGCGACTTTGCGGTCGTGCCCCGGATTCAGGAGGGGCAGTGGGGACGGATTATCGCCGGTCCGCTGGTCGGGCTGGAGGGGATCGTGGTGAGGTACAGCAGTCGGTTTCGCCTGTGCATGAATGTGAGCATTCTTGGGCAGAGTGTGGGGGTTGAGGTCGCTTACGACCAGGTTGAGCCCATGGATGCTCCCAGCTTCGCGACACTTCGATAGTCGGCGATGGGCACACCCCGCAAATGACCGGCGACCGGTTTTCCGAACGCAGACGCATGTTCAGGCTGCCCGCGATCAGCGTTTTTGGACGGCGGCCCGACCCGGACAGGCTCCGAACCACACCTGGAGAC
This sequence comes from uncultured Planctomycetales bacterium, assembly GCA_964586235.1. Classification (GTDB taxonomy): domain Bacteria; phylum Planctomycetota; class Phycisphaerae; order UBA1845; family PWPN01; genus JAUCQB01. The sequence continues at coordinate 45,080 of CAZPIO010000023.1, read as the reverse complement.
CGCGGACGAACGTCCGACGTACCGGCGACGTAAGAGCAGGAGAGAAGGAGGGGCTGTCACATTACCCAAGATGCTGCTAGTCCCGAAAATGCAACGAGATATGAGCAGTGACGACGCTGTTGTCGGTCGGAATGACGGCCGATAGTATTAGGCATCCGCCCCCGCACCGACGGAGGCCGGTTTCAGTATAGCTGTAATCAGCCAAGACGGCTGACGGGGACGGAGTGTGCGCAGAGCGAGCCGGCGGGACGGCCCTGGAGGGTTGATCCTCGCCTGAACGGCGCCGACAGAATCTGACCACCGGGGCATATTCCACGGTGCGACGAGTGAGTTGAACGGGGCATCCCGAGCGTGCGAATCAGCGTTGTAGGAACTGGCTACGTCGGCTTGGTTGCGGGCACGTGTTTCGCCGAGGGCGGCAACCACGTGATCTGCGTGGACAATGACCGCGGCAAGATCGAAGCCCTTGAACGCGGGGAGGTGCCGATCTACGAGCCGGGCCTGGCCGAGATGGTTCAGCGGAATGCGAAGACGGGACGGCTCAAATTCACCACGGATCTTGCGCAGGCGGTTAAGGATTCGCTGCTGATCTTCCTGGCCGTCGGCACTCCGCCCGCTGCTGACGGATCCGCCGACCTGTCGATGCTGCTGGCCGTTGCCGCCGAGGTGGGCAAGGCGATGGACGGCTACCGGATCATCGTGACCAAGAGCACGGTGCCGGTGGGGACGCACAAACGGGTCCGCGAAGTGGTCGGGGCGGCGACGCATCATCCGTTCGACTACGTCAGCAACCCGGAGTTCATGAAAGAGGGGGCGGCGATCGAGGATTTCATGAAGCCCGACCGCGTGGTGATCGGCACGGACAACCCGGCGGTCGTGGAGATCATGAAGCAGGTCTACGCGGCTTTCATGAGGAAGCGGGAACGGATCCTGGTGATGGACCCGGCCAGTGCGGAGATGACCAAGTATGCGGCGAACGCGTTGCTGGCGACGAGGATCTCGTTCATGAACGAGATCGCAGCGTTGTGCGAGCAGTGCGGCGCGGATGTCGAACTGGTGCGTGGCGGTGTGGGATCGGATTCGCGCATCGGGCATGCGTTTCTTTTCCCCGGCGTGGGTTACGGCGGATCGTGCTTTCCGAAGGACGTGAGCGCCCTGGCGCACGTGGGCAGGCAGTTGGGCAGCCCGATGACGATTGTCGAAGCGGCGGCGGCCGTGAATGCAGGGCAGCGGCGGCGGTTCATCAAGCGCGTGCTGGCATACTGCGGCGGGCGGCCCAAACCGGTGACGCTGGCTGTCTGGGGGCTGGCTTTCAAGAGCCGCACGGACGATGTTCGCGAGGCTCCGGCACTGGACGGGATTCGCGCCTTCCGCAAGCTGGGGGCCGTCGTCCGAACGCATGATCCTGAAGCGATGAAGAATGCCCGTGCGGAGCTGGGTGAGAACGGCATCTCTTATCATGAAGATTGTTACGAGGCCGCGGAGGGCGCTGATGCCCTGGTGATCTTCACGGACTGGCAGGAATTCCGTACTCCCGACTTTGACCTGCTGGCCGGCAGGCTCAGGAACAAGGTGATTTTTGACGGGCGGAACCTGTATGAGCCGGCCTTCGTGAGGAAGCGCGGTTTTGTCTACCATTGCGTGGGACGGCCGGAGGCCGAGTGATGGCCGGGGACGGTACGCCGAGGCGTTGGGCGTGAGCAGACGCTGATGCGATGCGGTCGATCTTGAGGTAGAGGCCAGGACACTGACTATGGAGCATGCCGTTGTTACGGGCGCCGCGGGGTTCATCGGCTCTCATGTGAGCGAAGCCCTGCTGAGTCGGGGCTGGCGGGTGACCGGTGTCGACTCGTTCGATGCGTTCTACGATCCGGGAGTCAAGCGCCGCAACATCGCTGACTGTCTGACGAATCGCAACTTCTCGCTGGTAGAGGCGGACATCCGTGACGCGAGGGCCATGGACGTTCTCATGGAGCGGGAAGTGGATGTCGTCGTTCACCTGGCGGCGCGAGCGGGTGTCCGGCCGTCGATCGAGCAACCGGTTCTGTACAACGACGTGAACGTGACGGGCACATGCGTTCTGCTGGAGGCGGCCCGCAAGAGCAAGGTGGGTCGATTCGTTTTCGCCAGCAGTTCGAGCGTGTACGGCAATAATCCAAAGGTGCCGTTCGCCGAGTCGGACAACGTGGACTTTCCGATCTCGCCATACGCTGCGACGAAGAAGGCCGGCGAGCTGCTCTGCCACACATACCATCATCTCTTCGCGATGGACGTGACCTGCCTGCGGTTTTTCACCGTGTATGGGGCGAGGCAGAGGCCGGACCTGGCGATTCACAAGTTTGCCCGCCTGATCGAGAAGGGCGAGCCGATCCCGGTGTTTGGCGACGGCAGCATGATGCGGGATCACACCTATATCTCCGATGTTGTCTCGGGCGTTCTGGCGGCGATCGAGCGGTGCAGGGCCTATCATATCTACAATCTCGGCAACTCGACTCCGGTGAGCCTGAGCGACCTGATCGGGGCGATCGAGAAGGCACTGGGAAAGAAGGCGAGCATCCGGAGGCTGCCACTTCAGCCGGGGGATGTCGACCGCACTTTCGCGGACGTGAGCCTGGCCGGCCGGGAACTGGGCTATTCGCCACAGACGGATCTGGCCACGGGGCTGCGGCAGTTTGTCGCCTGGCTGCGGGAGGAGGCCTCTCGTGATTGAAGTCGGGCGGGGTCATGGCGGGGCGAGGGGTTTGACGGCCGCCAATCGCGGCCGGATGGAGAGCGATTGATGAAGATCGTGAACGTCTGCGGGGCACGCCCCAACTTTATGAAAATCGCCCCGCTGATGCGGGCCTACCGAAGCCACGACCATCTCGAGGCGATGCTGGTCCACACCGGCCAGCACTACGACGAGAAGATGTCGGATCTGTTCTTTCGGCAACTCGATATTCCCGAGCCGGATATCAACCTGGAGGTCGGCTCCGGCAGCCACGCGGCTCAGACCGCCGAGATCATGAAGCGTTTCGAGCCGGTGGTTCTGGAGCATCGGCCGGACTGGGTGGTGGTGGTGGGGGACGTCAACAGCACGATCGCCTGTGCCCTAGTCGCCAAGAAGCTGGGCGTCAAGGTCGCCCACGTCGAGGCCGGCCTGCGGAGCTTTGACCGCACGATGCCGGAGGAGATCAACCGCGTGCTGACGGATTCGATTTCCGATCTGCTGCTGGTCAGCGAGCCGAGCGGGATCGAGAACCTGAAGCGGGAGGGGGTATCCGAGGACAAGATCCGGTTCGTCGGGAACGTGATGATCGATACGCTCAAGGCGAACCTGGAGAAGGCGGAGCGGACGACGGTTCTGGAGGATTTGCGGCTTGAGGCCGGCGGGTACAACGTGGTCACGCTGCACCGGCCGAGCAACGTGGATGACGCCGAGTCGCTCGGGCGGATTGCGGACGCGTTGGAGGTGATCCAGGCGGACCTGCCGACGGTTTTCCCGATGCACCCGCGGACGGTCAGCAATCTGGGCAGGCTGGGCTTGGCGGACCGATTCGCCCGGATGAAGGGCCTGCGGATCATCCAGCCGCTGGGCTACCTGGAGTTCCTCAAGCTGATGGGCAAAGCGGCTGTGGTCCTGACCGACTCCGGCGGCATCCAGGAGGAAACAACGATCCTGGGAGTCTGGTGCCTCACATTGCGCGAAAACACCGAACGGCCGGTGACCGTAACGCAAGGCACGAACACGCTGGTCGGCGCCGACCCGGCACGGATCATCGCGGAGTATCGCCGCTGCCGCCTGCAGCAAGTGAACCATCGCCCGGTCCCGGACAAGTGGGACGGCCGCGCGGCGGAGAGGATCGCTGCGATTCTGGCCGGAGCGTAACGCCCCGGCAGCGGATGAGTCGCCCCCTCGAAATACTGATCACCGGCGGCTGCGGGTTTGTCGGCAGCCACATGGCCGGGCATTTCATTGGAGCCGGCAACGCCAAAGTTGGCATGACGGGCGACCAGGATTCTGTATTCCCCACGAATGCAGAAAGGCTTAGGTGCCGGTTTGTCGAGGGGTCGGTGGCGGACGCCCTTGTCAGTACACAGACTGCCGTCGCAAGTGGAAGAATCCAGTCGGATGTGCCCATCGACGCCTTTCGCATTTTCGACTTGAGAGACTCAGCATCCGCTGGTAGGTAGCTCAGGCGAAAAAAACTGTCGCATGAGGATCCGAACACGAAGTCTGATCATACTGTTCAGCCAGGGGGTCATTCAGGGTGCCGCGCTCATCCTGGGTGTGATCCTGGTCCGGCTGATCAGTCAGACCGAGTTTGGCACTTACCGGCAGGTCATGCTGGTGTATGCGACGGTATCCGGTTTGCTGCATCTGCAATTTGAGAGCAGTCTGTACTACTTCGTGCCCCGGCTCGGAATTGACGTCCGTCGCCAACTCCTTTTGCAGACGGTCGTGGGGTCTGTTGCTACCGCGTCACTGGTGACTGGAGGCATGCTTCTCCTTGCCGGTCCATTGGCCGCGCTATTCAATAATCCCGAACTGGTGCCGCTGGTCCGGATTTTCGCGGTCTTCGCGATCCCTGAGCGCATCAACCTGCTGATTCCACCGTTCATGATCAGCGTGGATCGGGCGGTAAGGGCCGGCGTATACAGCGTGCTCACGGTCGTGCTTCGTATGGTGGCGGTAGTGGTCACGCTGGCTCTCGGGTATGATCTTCAGGCGGTCATGTGGGCCAAGGTCGCGGTCGCGAGTGGTATTGCCCTCGTCGGGCTGTTCGATCTCATTCGGCTGTCGCCAGGTGCATGGCGGTTCGACTACCGGTTGATCGTTGAGCAGTTCAGCTACTGCTGGCCCTTGTGGGCCACGACAATCGTTGCCATGCTCAACGTGCAGTTCGGCAACGGGATCATATCGACTTTTTTTGAACCCGCCATGTACGCGGTTTACTCCTGTGGAGCGATCGAGTTACCCGTCGTGGGTTTGATCACCGGCAGCGTTAACAATGCCATCATGCCCAACCTGGTCACCCTGGTAGATGGCGGTCGCCGTCGGGAGGCCTTGGCCCTTTGGCATCAGGGCATCCGGAAGAGCAGCCTTGTGATCCTGCCGTGTTTCGGATTCTTCCTGGCGTGCGCGTCGCCCGTGATTGTTCTGCTCTACGGCAAGTCGTACGAGCTGGCGGTTTGGCCGTTCAGTGTCCTGCTCTGTCTGCTTCCGCTGCGTGTTGCGTACTACGGGTCGATCCTGAGAGCCATGGGCCAAACCCGCAGCATTGCGACCGCGGCTGTAATGGGATTGGCCGTGAATGCCGTGATCAGTTTGGCCCTCGTCGTGCTGGGGCGGGGGACACTTCTGGCATTCGTTGGCCCGGCGATCGGCACCGCCTGTGCGGCCCTTTGGGTGGCCATGTCACGGCTGAGATACATTGGCCGCATCGTGGGGGTGTCCTTCTCTCGGGCAATGCCCTGGAAGGAACTTGGATTGCTGCTCGCTTCCGCTCTGGGATGCGGGCTTATCGTATACGTGATTCCCCTGCCAGATCTGCCCGCCCTTCTGGATATCGGCATAAGAGCGGCGGCATATGCCGCCCTGTGGATTGTGTTCCTCACGCAGGCCGGCTTGCTTCACGAGGACGAGCGCCACCTGCTGGCATCTCCGATACGATTGGTCAAACAGGTACTGTCCGGTCACGTAGCCCGGTAACTGCATGCGTCGACAACAGGCGGAGAGTTCTCTAGACTTGAGGAGCTAACAATGTCACGCGACGGCAAAGTGATTGTATATGCGCCAGGGACGTGGGACATGTTCCATGTGGGGCATCTGAATCTGCTGCGCAGCGCCAAATCGCTGGGGGACATTCTTGTTGTCGGGGTGAAGACCGACGAACTGGTGCTCAAGCAGAAGGGCCATCACCCTCTCCTGAGCTATGAAGACCGGGCGGAGGTTGTTGCCGCCTGTCGCTACGTGGACGCGATTGCCCCCCAGAGGACAGCGGACAGAGACGAGCAGTTGGCGCAACTGGATGTAGACATTCTGGTCGTCGGTGACGACTGGTGGGAGAAGAAGGTAAAGGGCCATGACTTCATGGTCCGGAACGGCCGCCGGGTGGTGTACTTTCCGTACACCGAAGGGCGGAGTTCGAGTATTCTCCGCGAAGCCCTCGAACGTTATTACGCCGAGCAGATCCGGCTGAACCATGAGGCGAATAAGCATGAGCAGTGAGCCGAACACGACGAGAGCGGAAGCCACGGATTCATCATCCCCGCAGATCGGCCGAACGACTGCAAGCATTCCTGAAATGCGCCAGGTGTGCCAGTTGCGCCGGCCCAATGCCAAGGGCAAAATGGTCTGGGCCGGGCACTGGTTCAACTCGCTGGTCACTCGTCACATCTCAATCTACTTCACGTGGCTGTTCGTACGCCTGGGGATCAGCGCCAATGCGACCACTTTTCTGATGATACCCACGGGGTTGCTCGGAGTGGCCTTTCTTGTTCCGCATATCCTCTGGGCGAACGTGCTCGGCTGTGTCCTGCTTCTGCTGACGGTTGTGCTTGACTGCGTTGATGGTGAGGTCGCCCGCTGGACCAAGAAATCGTCGATTAAAGGCTTTTATCTGGACCATGTATATCACGTGTTCTGTAATTCGCCGGTATACGCGCTTTGCGCACTTCACCTGTTCGCATCGTACGGCACTGTGACTTATCTGATCCTTGCCTTTGCGACCTATGCGGCCGCCAATTCCATGCAGATGCTCGCGTCGGTGTTTCATATCACACTGACCCGAATTCCGGCCCCCTCGAAACCGGTATCCGCTGCGCCCCAAAGCATGCCCAGGAGCCCCGGCGCTGTCCTGAGGAGGTGGGTGAATCTGTTATTGTTCGACAAAATGGTCACCGAGACGGCGGTCATGGGAAGCATTTTGCTGACCTACATCGGGCTGACCGGGCCGATCGTATTTGTGGCGTGGGCGCTGGCGGGAGGAAGCCTTTTTCTTGTCGTAGCTCAGACGGCCTACAGGTATTTTTATCTGCTTCCGGACGCGGTTCATCAGAAGTCGGTTTAGCTTGCCTGATTGCATCAGGCTGATCAAGAGGCCATCGAACAGCGTGGGCAGAGGCGACAATCTATACGGGCGGCTGGTCAGGATAACGGCCGTGGCCTGCCAGGGAGCAGGAGAGTCAATGCCCAGGGCAGTAATCCTGTTTACCATGTTTCAGGCATGCCTGGTGAATGCGAGGGACTCGGAGAATCTCGCCTTAGGCAGGAAATACACGCTGAGCCCCCGGCCCAACTACCGGCTTTGCACGGAGCAGGGAGATACGGCTCAACTGACGGACGGCGAGGCTCACGGCAGTCATTGGGCGCGGAAGAGCACCGTCGGCTGGCACTGGCCGGGTGACGTCCCGCAGGTGACGATCGACCTGGGACGGGTGTGTTTCGTCGAGCGGGTCGAGATTCACACGGCCGCGGGGACCCGCGGCGGAGTCAAGCTGTGGCGCTATGTGGCGGTGCTGCTTAGTCGCGACGGAGTGGACTATGGGTTAGCCGGGTTCGGCCGTGTACCCGAGGCACTCATGCAGGCCGCGCTGCGCGAGAAGATGGTTCAGCCAGTGGTCGGTGTGGAAGGGATCAATGCCGAAGGGCGCTTTGTCAAAATACTTGTCCAGCAGGAAACGACCAGTTTCTTTTCGGATGAGATCAAGGTCATCGGTTCGAACCGGCAGCAGGGGCCGCCGTTGGCCCTGCCCGTGCACATTCATTCAGACTTCGCGCGCCGTTCGATCCAAGCGGTTGAGGAACGTCTGGAACTGATCCGAGGCATCGCCATGACTCAGCAGGCGTTGGCCGCTCAGGGCCAGCGGTTGTCGCTCGGGCGGTCGGATGAAGTTGTCGGGCGTCTACGGGCGATGCGAGAAGCCTATCGCGAGGATTGGCTGGCTCGCACTTCGGAGGAGGAGCTGAAACGCGGACAGAGTGAACTGGACCGGATCCGGGCGATTGTGTACCGGGAGTTCTACAAGACGCCGCTGGTGGTGCTGCCCGCCGATCCCATGAAACAACTCACGCAGGCAGAGATGGTCTTCGAGTCCAAGGAGATCGAGGCCAGCGCCTCGTTATGGCAGCGGGAGATCGGAAGCCTCGCGTTCAATATCATCAACTGCACGCAGGTACCCATGACGGTAACCGTGTCGGCATCGCCGCTGACCGCGGAGGGTCGTCACGTCGGCCCGGACGCGGTGTTCACCCTGCGGCGTGCGGCGTGCGTCTATGCTGTCGGGGTGGGGCAGATGGCCGACGCCCTGGTCCTTCAAGGGAAGAGGCCATTCACGGCCGAGCCGGGCCAGGTGTACCAGATCTGGATGACGATTGATACCGCCAGGCTGCCGGCCGGCGATTACGCCGCTTCGCTGGTGGTCTCGGGATTGCAGGGCGGCCAGGACGCTGCGGCGCGATCGGCGGCCGTTCGGCTGACCGTACATCCGATCAACATGCCCGAGCAGAAGGCGCTCAACGCCTTCAACTGGAGCTATCCCAACGCCTCCGACGTCACTCGCCACAACCTGCAAGAGACATCCAGGGATCTGCGGTCGCACGGTGTAGGCGTGTTTACAGTGCTCAACCGGAATCTCCCCCTTCCAAGGAGTCCGGCGGACGCGGCTAAACCGGTGCCGGAGCAGCGATATGCGGCCATGGACAGGCTGCTCGATGAATTCAGTCATGCCCGGACGTACCTGCTTCTGCTGGGCTTCAGTGCCAAGCGAAAAGACAATGGTGCCTTCGGCGAATGGATGACGGAGCCCTGGAAACGGAATTTCAAGGGCTGGCTGGCTCAGTTGGTTGCACATCTCAGGCGGAAGGGCCTTGGCTACGACCGCTTTGCCCTTTATCCCTATGACGAGTACATCGGCGATGACTTCTTCAGTGTTGCCCAGGTCGTTCGCGAGGTCGATCCCCGGATCCGGATCTTCGCCAATTCCTATGGCCGGGGTCCGGCAGAATTCGCGCGGCTGAAGGACCTGGTAGACATCTGGTGTGTCCACCAGAGGGTCAGCCAGGACCATCCCGATTGGCTCGTGACGATCAAGTCGTTTGCGAAAGAGAACTGGTGCTACCGGGCGCTGAACCGGACGGCAAAGCCGCTCGACAATTACCGCAGGATGTCCTGGTGGGCGTTCAAACACGGTCTGACCGGGGCGGGGTTCTGGGTTTATGCCGACACCGGCCGGCCGTTCTGGGATGATTACGGCAAGGCGATGGGCAATTATGGTGTGGTCTATGGGGCGTATGGATCGACTGTTGACGCGCAGGCCGAAGTCATTATCCCCTCCCGCCGCTGGGAGATGTGGCGCGAAGGCGTGCAGGATTACCAGTACCTCGTCGAACTGCAGCAAAGGATCGACAGAGTGCGTGCGGTCGATTCCGCCAGGGCTGAGCAGGTTCAGCGGCAACTGAACGGGTGGGTGAATGAGGTCCTGCTCGGCAATTCTGGTCGCGTGATCGCCATCAGGCAGGAGATCACTCGGGCGATTCTTCATCTGGACGGAATAGCGAACTAGCTCCTCCGGCGAGGACTTCAAGATGCGTGTGTTCTGGTACCTTCTATACTATGGCTGTGCCCGGCATCTGCCGGTCTCCACCAAGCGATACGCAGTTGGGGCCAAGAGAATTCGCCGGTTTGTCTGTAAGCACCTCTTTGCCAAGTGCGGGAAGAATGTCAACGTCGAGCATGGAGCTGACATCGGTTCGGGGATACACATCGAGATCGGTGATAACTCGGGTATCGGAGTCAACTGCCGCGTCGGCAAAGCGATTATCGGAAACAACGTGATGATGGGTCCCGAAGTGGTTGTTCTGTCCGCGCAACATCGGTTTGGTCGAGTGGACATTCCGATGTGTGAACAGGGCGCTGCTGCTCCCCGAACCGTGGTGATCGGCGACGATGTGTGGATCGGCACTCGGGCGATCATATTACCCGGGCGAAAGATCGGGAAAGGGGCGATTGTGGGAGCCGGCGCTGTTGTCACCAAGGACGTACCGGACTACGCCATCGTGGGCGGGAATCCCGCCCGGATCATCAGGTATCGCAATCAGCAGGAGCCGGAGGCAAAGCCATGATCCAACCATACCCCTATGCCAGCCCCTATGCCCTGTCTGGAGACTGGGAGGCCCCGCCCCCGGCCTACAAGAAGCTGATCGGCTGCCTGTGCGTATCGGCCATAGCGCTTCTTCTGGCCGGGGTGATGTACCTGTTCACGAAGGACCCGGTGATCCCCACGGGGTTGGCCGGTGTGGTGGTGGTCGTGCTGGCACTGTATCACACTCCGTTCGGTGTCTTTGTCTTGTTTTCTGTGTTCGCGATGGAAACCGCGGTGGTGCTCAGCCCGTATTTCACCATCAGCAAGGCCATGGGCATCGTTGTCGGTGTGAGTTTTCTCCTTCATGTGTTTAGCGACAGACTGGTCGTGACGACGCCCTTGAAGCTGACCGCTGTTCTGATCGCCTGGGCTCTGGCCAGTTCGCTCTGGTCGCTGATGCCGGTCTATACCGCCGGGGTGTGCCTGACGTTCATACTGAACGCCACCCTGATCGTCATTGTCGTCAACAGCGTCAAAGACTCCAGGACCCTTTACCTTGTCCTGTGCGGGTTTGTCCTCGGTTCGCTAGTGGCGTCGTGCATGATTATCGCGGGGCATGGGCTGCAGGCCAGCCATCGTACCGTCGAAAGAGCAGTTTTGAGTGAGGGCACGCACTCGCAGCCGGTCATACTGGCCCTGGCCATCGGAATGGGCTTCCTGGCGACCTGCTTTACCTTCTTTCAGAAGGGGACCTTCAAGAAGCTGATCGCCCTGGCCGTGCTGGTTCTGTTCTTCCTGGCGATGGTCAAAACGCAGAGCCGTATGCCGACTCTGGCGGCGATCAGCGCGCCGGTCATCGCGCTGATCCTGGCCTCGAAAAGCGAACGCCGGCTCAAGTACCTGATGATTGCAGCTATCGGCGCGCTGGTTGCCTACTTGGCGATCCAGGCAGTCCTTGCCAGCAACCTGCTGAGTGCCGCGGAGAAGGAAAGGGTGATCTCTACAGGTCTCAGGGAAAGCGGTCGGCTAGAGTACTGGAAGAGGGGGCTCCAGGCATTTATCTATCGCCCCCTCCATGGTTACGGCGCGAACAACTTCTGGCTGATCCCGGAAAGTCAGGGACGGGCCGCTCACAACACTGTCGTGGCTCTGGCTGTGGACCTGGGCCTTGTCGGGCTTGGGCTGGCGGTGACCATTTTTGTTGTCCTTTATCGCCAGGTCAAGTCCCTTTCGGACATCCGGCTGAAATGGCTGGGGCTGATGATGCTCCTGTATCCTGTGATGACGGGGATGACGGTGACCAATTACACGAAACGGGAGTTCTGGTATTCGGTGGCCATTGCCATGACCGCGGTCAATATCGGGAGGCGCCAGGAGCAACAGTCGGGCAGGCCACCCACGTACGGGTACGTCCCGAAACTGGCCGGTCCGGGCAGCTGACGGAAGTGATCATGACGGACGGATGCTCGACGACGGCGATGAGAATACTGGTTATTTCGAGCCTGTTCCCCTATAAAACGAGCAGGCTCTACGGCATTTTCACGGCCCGCCAGTGGCAGATGGCAGCACGCCTGGGCGCCGATGTGACCGTCCTCTTTCCGCGCGTCTGGATCCCGGGGATTCTTCAAAGAATCTTATCGAGGTACAAGGATTACGACGAGAACCACACCCCGGTCGAACACCCCGGTGTGAAGGTCTTTCCGGTACCCTGTGTGCACTGGACCCGGGGCATCAGGGGGTGCCGTTGGCTTGGCCTGAGCGTCTACCGAGCGGCGAGACACAAGGTGGTTCAGTTGCACCGCGAGCGGCCGTTCGAGGTGATCTATGGAAAGGGCATTTTCCCTTCGGCCGACGCCGGGGTCAGGTTCTCGAGACTTCTGAGCATTCCCGTTGTCGGGGAGGGGATCGGCGGGGATGTCAATGTCGTCCCCGAATACAGCCGGGCCATGTACCGGCATTTCGTGAGAACCGTGCGGGCGCTGGACGGCGCGGTCGCCGACGGGAAGGGGGTGGCGGACCGGCTCTCGGCGGTGATGCAGATGGAGGTTCCCTCGATCCACGGGCTGGTGGACCTGGACGTCTTCAGGCCGCTTGCCGACCGGCAGGCACTTCGTCGGCAACTGGGTATCCCGGCAGAGGCTTTGACCCTGCTGTTCGTGGGCTACCTGAAACGAGCAAAGGGGCTTTACGAACTGATCGAAGCCTTCAATCGGCTGCACCGCGAGGCTCCCGGAGCCGTGCTGAGGATCTGTGGCCAAGGCGCGGAGCACAGCGGTCTGGAGGAAGCCATCGCGCGGCACGGAGTCACGGACCTCGTCCAACTGGTCGGCCCGGTGCATCCCGACCGGATGCATGAATGGATGCAGGCCAGCGATGTGTTCGTGCTGCCTTCCTACACGGAAGGCATGCCGAACGTGGTGATGGAGGCCATGGCCTGTGGCCTCCCGGTAGTCAGTACCACGGTCGGCGGCCTTCCGGACGCCGTGGGCGACAGCGAAGGGGCGATCCTGGTCGAACCCCGAACGGTCGACCCGTTGACGGAAGCACTGTGCAAGGTGTGTGCCGATCAAGAGGTGCGGAAGCGGATGTCGCTGGCGGCGAGGAAGACCGCTGAACAAAAGTTCGGCCTGGAACAGAACGTGAGAAGAACCCTTGCCTATATCGACTCTGTTGTCCGCAAGGCACAGAGGAAGACGGCGGGCGAGGAGCTGCCGGAGCATGAATGAGGCATCGAATGCCCGACAAGTATAAGGTGTTATTTGTCCAGCGCAATTATCCGCACTACCGCAGGGCGATCTTTCAGAAGCTGGCGCTGCACCCCCTGATTGACTTGACGCTGCTGTATGGTGAGCAGAACAGCCCCGGCGGCCTGGTTAACGTCGCGGATGATCCGATCGTGCGATGTGTCGTCCGCCCCATCTGGTTTCTGCCCGGTACGGGTCACAAGGTGTGCAGCATTCCCCACATGCTTGAGTATGTCAAACGGGAGCATTGGGATGTGCTGATTGTTCCAAACGACCTGTACTGCCTGAACCTCTGGCAGACGCTGCGCGCCGCCCGGAAGCGAAACACGAAGATATGCATTTTTTCGATAGGCTTTGCTCAGTACAAGCAGTGGCTGCGAGACAAGGTGCGGGTACGGCTGGCACATTGGGCGGATGCGATGGTGCTGTACAGTTACGCGCATCGTCAACGCTATATCAGTCTGGGCGTGCCCGCCGAGAAGATCTTTGTCGCCCCCAACGCGGTCGACGTTGACGGAATCAGGAAGGCTGAAGCCCGGATGACGCCGGAGTTGCTCCGGGATTTCAAGGCCAGGCAGGGTCTGGACGGACATCGGGTGCTCATTCATGCCGGTCGGATGGTCGAGAACAAGCGAGTGGACCTGCTCCTGCGTGCGGCCGCCGCGGTGATCCAGCGGGTTCCCGCCTTGAAAGTGGTTCTGCTGGGCGAGGGCCCGATGACCGAACCCTGGAAGCGGCTGGCCCAGGAGTTGAACATAGCCGATCATGTCCTGTGGCCCGGTACGATCGTGGAGCACAACGAGCTATGTTACTGGTTTCACAGCAGCGATCTCTGTCTAGCGCCGGGCCAGCAGGGGCTGATTGCCAATTTGTCCCATTCCTACGGGGTCCCCCTGATCACCTCGGACTGTGAAAGGCTGCAGGGGCCCGAGATCCAGGTGTTCACGAACGGCAAGACCGGCCTGTTCTATGCGTACGAGAATGTGGATGACCTGGCCGAGAAGATCTCGGGTCTTCTCGCGGATGAGCCGACCCGTCTCCAAATGAGCAGGAGTGCCAGAGACGTGGTTTTCAACCACTTTACCATGGCCAACATGTGCCAGGGTTTCATCGACGGGATTCAGTATGCGATGCGGAAACAGGTATGAAGTCATTGACAGGCGGCGGGTATGCGACTAGCGGTATTGGCCCATAATCTTACCGGCGGCGGCGGCCTGTCGGTGGGAAGAAACATCGTTGCCTTGTTGCCGAAGCTGGGACCTCAGCACGAATACCTGATCATTGTACCGGAGAGCATGGGGTGTGATTGCGGCCGTGGAGGTGCCAACGTGACAGTGCAGACGCTGAAGAGGATGCCTCCTCTTCGTCGCCTTTCTTTTGAGTTGAGTGTGCTGCCGAAGCAGATAGCCCGTTTTGACGCCGACATGGTGCTGGCCCTTGGAAACATTGGCCTGCTGAGGCCGCGATGCAGGCAGGCGATATTGATCCACCAGCCTCAGATCCTGTATGATTCGAGGTATTACGGCAAAGTTCTCCTGCGTCAGCGGCTCCGACTCATGGCGGTAAAACGGTGGGTGAGGTACAGCTTGAAGCGCACGCAGTTGGTGTTTTGCCAGACACCGATTATCCGACAGCGGTTTGCCGATGCGTTTGGCTATCCTCTGAATCAGATCAAGATCGCGCCCAACGCGGTGTCAGAGTTCGCCAAGGTCGAGGGCTCGAGTATCGCGGTGCCCGAACTACTGAAAGCCAAAGACAGGTTCACTCTCTTTCTGTTGTCGTGTTACTACACCCACAAGAATATTGATGCGCTCATTACGATCTTCAGGCGGTTTCCGGATCAACTCAAGGACGTGCGCTGCATCATTACGATATCGGCGGAGCAGCACAAGCGCGCGGCGAGACTGCTCCGTGAGATCGAGCGGCGGGGGCTGGGAGACAGGATCGTGAATGTGGGGCCGTTGAAGCAGGAAGAACTGGCGGGCTACTTCTGCAACTGTGATGCCCTGTTCTTCCCGACGCTGCTCGAGAGCTTCAGCGGCACATACCTGGAAGCCATGCATTTCGGTCTGCCGATCCTGACAAGCGACCTGGATTTTGCGCGCTTCATCTGCGGAGAGGCGGCTGTCTATTGTGATCCGTGGAGTCCAGCGGATATGGTCGACAAGATCCTGCTGCTGAAGTCGCGCGAGCAACTCAGGGCGGATCTGGTCCGAAAGGGTTCTGAACGGCTGTCCACATTCTTCAAATCATGGGAAGACATCGTGTCGGATATGCTCAAGGAAATCGGCGGGCTTCAAGAGCCCGCACCCGCGCCCCTTCCGAACCCAGACACTGCCTGAGCCGGCGATGGTGTCGTGCGGACAGGCCGCACACATAGGAAACAGGGTACGAATTGAAGAAGCCAAGGGTCATTCACTTCATCTGGAGCATTCCCCATTACCGTGTCGCGATCTTCAAGCGTCTCTCGCAGAATCCCGGCATGAGGTTCGAGGTCTGCGCGGGAGACAATTCCATGATCCGTGGCGGGATGAAGCTGGCGTGTGCCCACGATGTTCAAAGAGCTGAGGGTATCAACTGGCGCCGTATTCGCTCTTCGTATCTCAAGGGCCCGGTGTTGAAGATTCTTGAATGGCAACCCGAAGCCGTAAAGATCGTGCTCCGGGAGGATGTGGATGTGGTGATCAGCCACGGATTGTTTTCGCTGAGCAACCTGCTGGTGCGAGTAATCTGCCGGTTGCGGGGCATCCCGGTCATCGAGTGGACGCTGGGGTTGAAAACCGAGGAACGGGGACTGAGATGGTTCCTGGCGAACCTCTACTACCGCCAGGCAGCGGCGTTTCTCTTCTACGGCAAGTTCGCTCGGGATTTCTTTGTTCGACACGGATATGATCCAACGAAGCTCTTCATCGTTTACAACTCGCTGGACCACGAAAAGCAAGTTGTCGTGCGTCAAAGCGTGACCGAGCAGACCCGCGCCTCCTGCCGGGCGGAGTGCGGCGCGACGCGAGACGAAGACCGACTCGTCTTCGACTCATGCCGTCTGGAAAAGGACAAGAGACTGGACATGCTGATTGAGGCGGTGGCGATTCTCAAGAAGCGGGGTCGGACGGTGTTTCTGGTGCTGATAGGTGAGGGCCTGGAAGGACAGAGGCTGGAGGAACTAAGCCGGGCCGAGAAGGTCGCGGATCGCGTGCGGTTCTATGGAGCCTGCTACGATGAAGACAAACTGGGTGTGCTTGTCTCGGCAAGTGATCTGTGCGTGGTCCCAGGCGAGGTAGGATTGACGGCAATGCATAGCCTGGTCTATGGAACGCCCGTGTTGACCTGTGAGAATACCCGTGGCAGGCATGGCCCGGAAGTAGAGGCGATCGTTCGGGGTAAGACGGGCGAGTTCTTTCGTGACGGCGATGTCGAGGACCTCGCAAACCAGATGGAGCAGATGCTTTACCCGAGCCCCTGCAAGGCTCGGATGTCCGCCGCCTGCATGGAGATCATTGACCGGTGCTACACACCGAAGTACCAGGAACAGGTGATCATCGAGGCTCTGAACTGCGTGCTGCCCCCAACCAAGCAGATCAGGTGACCTCGGGAGTGGACCTGTGACTTGAGTGCCTGCGTGTCTATCGCAGGGGTGTCCGCGGTCACTCACGTATGAGAATCCTGTTCATCACCCACTATTTTCAGCCGGAGCCGAACTTCTTCTATGGGCTGCCTTTCGCGAAGGAACTCGCCCGGCGGGGCCACTCAGTCCTGGTGCTGACCGGATTTCCCAACTACCCCGGGGGCCGGATCTACGAGGGTTATCATATCAGGCCGCTTCAGACGGAGATCATGGAAGGCATACCTGTCTATCGGTTCCCGATCTACCCGAGCCACGACCGATCATCTGTTAAGCGCACCCTGTGTTATTCCTCCTTGTCCGCCGCAATGGCCGTGATGGCCCCGTGGCTGGTGAGAAAGGCCGATGTGGCCTATGTGGCCCAGGGGCCGGCGACCCTGGGCCTGCCGGCGGCCGTTCTCAAATGGCTCCGGCGAATTCCGTTCGTGTACAACATTCAGGACCTCTGGCCGGACACCCTGGCTTCGACCGGGATGTTCAGCAAGGGAAGGGCTTACACGCTGGTGGATCACTGGTGCAGGCAGGTCTACAGGCAGGCCACCCGAATCGTCGTCATCGCCCCGGGCATGAAGCGGCTGCTCCAAGAGCGTGGTGTTCCGGAGGACAAGATCGAGGTCATTTACAACTGGTGCGATGAGGCGGTGACCGGCGGATCGGAACCCGATGCAGGTCTGAAACAGAGGCTGGGTATGGAGGGCAGGTTCAACATAGTCTTTGCCGGGAACATGGGCAGGCTTCAGGCCATGGATGCGGTGATCGAGGCCGCCCGACTCGTGGCCCAGGTCAGGAGCGACATCCAGTTCGTTTTCATCGGAGGCGGGGTTGAGGTTGACCGGCTCAAGCAGCGGGCCGAGGAGTTGAAGCTCGGCAATGTTCTTTTCCACGGGAGAAAGCCGGTGTCCGAAATCGGCGCGATCCTGAGGGCGGCGGACGTGCTTCTGGTGCATCTTCGCAAGGACCCTTTGTTCTCGGTCACCATCCCGTCGAAAACGCAAGCCTACCTGGCGTTGGGACGGCCGATTCTGATGGCTGTCGAGGGAGACGCGTCCGATCTGGTCCGGGCGGCGCAGGCCGGCGAATGCTGCACTCCCCAGGACCCGCGAGCAATTGCCGATGCCGCGCTGAAACTGTTTCACTTGACGGACCATGAGCGACAACAAATCGGCGAGAATGGTGCCGTGTTTTACAAGAGAGAACTTGCATTCCCGGTTGCGGTGCAACGCTATGAACGCGTGTTTGAAGCCGTCGCGGGGGCGTCAGCGGATAAGGGGTAGTGTGTCACTGTCGGCCTGACGGTTCGGCAGGTCGAGCGCGGAATCAGGAACAGGGGGTATCCGGGTGGTGGCTTTGGACGAATGAGGCCTGTCGCTGCCCAGCAAATAATGTCTCTCGGCCATCTTGATCAGGATTGAGAGTATTCTTGCAGTTGTCTAAATGCAGTCACACCACAGGTCAGGTTGTTGAAGTGGCTATTAATGCCAGAATAAGGGTTTAGGAGTTTCCGGATGTCTAAGGAGCTTCTACAGAGCCATTATGACCGCCATTACGGCCAGGAAAAGTGGCGGTTCATCGAACTGCACCCTGACGCGATGACGACCACACGCCTCGATGAAGTTGCACGCTTGCTCCGGGGAGCCCAAGGCAACCTGCTGGAGGTTGGCTGCGGTTCAGGGCGTCTGATCATGGCCTTGGCCCCGCAGTTCGATCACCTCACCGGCATCGACTTGTCCACCGTCCGGATCAATCTGGCCAACCAGGCCCTGCGGGAGCGATATCCGCAGTACGCCGAGAAAGTCATGTTTGTCTGCACCAGTGCCGATGAGCGTTTTCCGTTTGAAGACGAAAGCTTCGATGTCGTGGTGGCGTGTGCCGTCCTGGAGCACGTGGTCGATGTCTTCTTCGTCATGGACGAGATTGCCCGTGTGTGCAGGCCGGGAGGGCAACTAGTGCTCGAGGTGCCCAACATCTGCTATCTCAAGAATGTGAAGGACCTGCTGCTCGGGCGCGTCCCGCTGACCGGGTCTCCGACCAGGGACATGAGCCATTGGCGCAACCATGGTTGGGATGGTGACCACCTCCATAACTTCAGCAAGGCCTCGCTGGCCGACTTGTTGCGGAATGTTGGATTTGAACCGGAAAAGTGGTCGGGAACAGGTCGCTTGGCGAAGTTGCGTCGCTGGTGCCAGTACTTCGTGGGTGACCTTGCCGTTCGAGCCAGGCGCAGAACGTAAGCCCGCACGAGAGCTGTGCGACTACTATGTCAAGCAGTGTCTGATCACGTGTGCTCCTCGCCTTGCGACGACGCTGTTCGCCAATGATGGAGCATGGCTTTGCGAGAAGCAGAGGCGTTAAGGAGCGGCGACGTATTGCGATAAGAAAAGGCCCGAAAGCGTAGGCAGAACCGGCGTTTGCTGCATCATATCTGGAAAGGGCCCGAGGGCGGCGACGAGCCAGCTTATCTGGGAGATTTCGGAGATCATGTTCTCAGGCAAAACACTACTGATTACCGGCGGGACCGGGACGTTTGGCAACGCCGTGTTGCAACGCTTCCTGTGTACGGAGATCCAGCAGATCCGCGTCTTCAGCCGCGATGAGAAGAAGCAGGAGGATATGCGCAACGCCCTGAGGAATCCCAAAGTCAAGTTCTACATTGGCGATGTGCGTAACTACGACAGCATTCTGCCGGCGATGCAGGGTGTCGACTACGTCTTCCATGCGGCGGCCCTCAAGCAGGTGCCTTCGTGCGAGTTCTTCCCCATCGAGGCCCTGCGGACGAACAGCCTGGGTGCTGAAAACGTCATGAACGCGGCCCTGGCCGTCAGCGTGAAAAGGGTGATCGTTCTGAGTACCGACAAGGCCGTCTATCCGATCAATGCCATGGGGGTCTCCAAGGCCATGATGGAGAAGCTCATGACCGCCAAGGCCCGAATGTACGGCCGCTCGAGCACCATCTTCTGCGGCACGCGTTACGGCAACGTCATGGCCTCGCGCGGATCGGTCATCCCGCTGTTCATCCAGCAGATCCTGGCCGGCGAACCGCTCACCGTTACCGACCCGAACATGACTCGCTTCATGATGACGGCCGACGACGCGGTCGACCTGGTGCTCTACGCCTTCGAGCATGGAGATCCGGGCGATATCTTCGTACAGAAGGCCCCCGCCGCGACCCTCGAGACGCTGGCCCTGGCCTTGAAGAGGCTGTTGGAGGCCGACAACCCCATCCGGGTCATCGGGACACGACACGGCGAGAAGCTCTACGAGACGCTCCTCAACCGCGAGGAGATGGCCAAGGCGGAGGACAGGGGCAGCTACTTCCGTGTCCCGGCCGACGTCCGCGACCTCAACTACGCGTGCTATTTCAGCGAGGGGGAGACGAAGGTCTCCGAGATGGGAGACTACAATTCTCACAACACGAGGCGGTTGGATGTCAATCAGATGGCCGAGCTTCTGCTCAAGCTGGACTGTGTAAGCGAGGCGATCGTTGTTCGGGGGCGCGCCTGATGACACGGATCCTGATCACCGGGGCAAGGGGTTTTATCGGCCGGAATCTCGCCGAACATCTGACCCGCATGAAGGATCTTCAGGTTCTCCGCTATGACGTGGAGAACCAGGAGCCCGAGCTTGAGGCCTGGCTTGGGCAGGCCGACATCCTGTTTCACCTTGCCGGGGTCAATCGGCCCCAGAACGTGGAGGAATTTGAAACGGGCAATGCCGGTTTCACGGGACGGATATGCGAAATGCTCCGGCGGCTCAGGCGAACGCCGAAGATCGTAATGTCCTCTTCGATCCAGGCCGAGCTGGACAATCCCTACGGCGTCAGCAAACGGCGGGCCGAGGAGGTCCTCAAGGGATTCGCTCGCGAGACCGGCGCCCCCGTCTCGATCTACCGGCTCAAGAACGTGTTCGGCAAATGGTGCCGGCCGAACTACAACTCGGTGACGGCGACGTTTTGCCACAACATAGCGCACGATCTGCCGATCACCATCTCGGATCCCGGCCGGGAGGTCGAGCTGATCTACATCGATGACGTCGTTGAGCAGTTCCTCGCGGAACTGCGCGATCCGGTCGGGCCAGCCTCATGCTTTGCGGCCGACGTGATTCTGAGCACCCGGATCACGCTCGGCGACCTGGCCGGGCGCGTCCAGGTCTTCCATGAGATGAACAGCAACCTGCTGGTTCCGGATTTCTCGGTGCGGTTCAACCAGTGCCTCTATGCCACATACCTGTCGTATGTGGAGGCGGACGGGCGTGAATATGGGCTGACCATCAAGTCGGACCAGCGCGGTAGCCTGGCTGAATTCATCAAGTCCCGTCAGTTCGGCCAGATCTTCTTGTCGCGCACCCACCCCGGTGTCACCCGCGGCAACCACTACCACCACACGAAGGCTGAGAAGTTCTTTGTCATCGCCGGTGAAGGCGTTATTCGCATGCGCCAGATTCACAGCAGCGACGTGGTGGAGTATCGCATCAGAGGCGAGGACTACCGCGTGGTGGACATTCCGCCCGGATACACGCACAACATCACGAACGTGGGCAGCGGCGAAATGATCACCCTGTTCTGGGCGAGTGAGCCGTTCGACCCCGACCGCCCGGACACGTATTTCCTGGATGTGAACGCTCCTGCCCAGTTGGTCTAGCCAATATCGTTGGATTTCCCAGGGAGAGCCCACACCGTGAAGATCGTTACGATCGTAGGCACAAGGCCCGAAATCATCCGCCTGTCGCGGGTCATGGCCGCGCTGGACCGGCATTTCGAGCACGTCATCATCCACACCGGCCAGAACTATGACTACGAGCTCAACCAGATCTTTTTCGAGGACCTCGAACTCCGGAAGCCCGACTATTTTCTCGACGCCGCGGGCCGCAACGCCGCCGAGACCATCGGCATGGTGATCGCGCGGGCGGATGAGGTTCTGGAGAAGGTGAGGCCGAACGCGGCATTGATCCTCGGGGACACGAACAGTTGCCTGTCGGCTCTTCCGGCGAAACGCCGCAAGATCCCCGTGTTTCACATGGAGGCCGGCAACCGCTGTTTTGATCAGCGGGTTCCCGAGGAGATCAATCGCAAGATCGTCGACCATATCAGCGACGTCAATCTCCCGTACAGCCAGATTTCGCGCCAGTATCTGCTGCGCGAAGGCCTCGCACCGGACCGCATCATCGTCACCGGCAGCCCCATGTACGAAGTGCTGCACCATTACCTGCCGAAGATCATGAGGTCGGACGTGCTGACACGGCTGAAACTCAAGGAGCGGGATTATTTCGTCGTCAGTTCGCATCGAGAGGAGAACATCGATTCTCCGGGGCAGTTCACCAAGCTGGTGAATGTGCTCAATGCGATCGCCTCGCACGACGGCAAGCGCGTCATCGTGTCCACGCACCCGCGAACGCGAAAGAAGATCGACGAAATGGGCGTCTCACTGCGTCCCGAGGTTGAGCTGCTCAAGCCGCTGGGGCTGTGCGATTACGTTTACCTTCAGATGCACGCCAGGGCGTCCCTGTCGGACAGCGGCACGATCACCGAGGAATCGTCCATCCTCAACTTCCCGGCCCTGAACATCCGCGACGCGCACGAGCGTCCGGAGGGCATGGAGGAGGGGGCGGTCATGATGACCGGACTGGAGCTGGACCGGGTGCTGGAGGGCCTGCGGATACTGGAGACCCAGTCCAGGGGCGATGCCCGCACGCTGCGCATGGTGCGCGACTATGACGTGCCGAACGTGTCGGAGAAGGTCTTGCGCATCATCCTGAGCTATACGAACTACGTGAATCGAGTGGTCTGGCAGCAGATCCTGCCACCCTTGTCCTTAGAGGAGTGCGGTGATGACCTCGATCGGATCCCGAGTCCGGCTGATTGAGGGTGGTCTGCACATAGACACCCGAGGGATTGTTGAGTTGAGCGGCATATGATTTGGTTGCGGCGCGTTTCGATCCAGAGTATTGTTTGCCGAATGCCCTATATCTGCCGGTCGCACGACAGGGGCCGGCACTGTAAGGACCATAGCCTGTTGGAGAAGCACTGTTTGACAAGATTGATGGTATAAGACATGAAGCAAGTCCTTCAGAATCTTCGCAGCGGGATTATCGAGGTCGCCGACGTGCCGTGTCCGCGAGTACGGCCCAATAACCTGCTCATCCAGACGCGGCGGACGCTGATCTCCGCGGGCACGGAGCGGAGCTTCGTGGAGTTTGGGAACTCAGGTTGGATCCAGAAGGCCCGCCAGCAGCCGGACCAGGTCAAGCGGGTTGTGGAGAAGATCAAGACCGATGGTGTTGGCCCGACAGTGGCGGCTGTCGTGGATCGGCTGGATGCGCCGACTCTGATGGGCTACTGCAATAGTGGCGTTGTACTGGAGGCGGGCTCGGGTGTCTCAGGTTTCAGTCCCGGCGATCGGGTAGCCAGCAATGGCCCGCACGCAGAGGTTGTTAGCGTCCCCCGCAATCTCTGCGCCAAGATCCCCGACGGTGTCTCCGACGAAGAGGCGGCCTTTACGGTGGTCGGCTCGATCGGCCTGCAGGGCGTCAGGCTTATCCAGCCGACGCTCGGGGAGTGCATCGCCGTAATTGGCTTGGGCCTGATCGGTCTCACAGCCGTGCAGATTCTGCGGGCTGGCGGCTGCCGCGTGCTGGGGCTGGATAAGGATTCGAAGCGGCTGGAGTTGGCCCGCTCGTACGGGGCGGAAGTGGTGGACGTTGGGGCAGGCGGCGACGCGGTGCGGGCCGCTGAGACATTTTGCCCTGGTGGCGTGGACGGCGTTCTGATCACGGCCAGTAGCAGGAGTGATGAGATCATCCACGAGGCTGCGCAAATGTGTCGCAAGCGAGGGCGCATCGTGCTGGTCGGCGTGATCGGCTTGGCCCTGCGACGCGACGACTTCTATAAGAAAGAGCTCACCTTTCAAGTTTCCTGTTCCTATGGTCCCGGACGCTACGACCCGGCTTACGAAGACCACGGTCACGACTACCCGTTGCCGTATGTCCGCTGGACCGAAGGTCGGAACATGGAAACGATACTTTCACTGATGCGGCACAAGACGCTGCAAGTGGGCCCGCTGATTTCCCGCGTTTACGATCATGTTTGCGCCCCCGAGGCCTATGCAGCTCTGACCAGCGAGCATGATCTAATCGGCATCATCCTTCGCTACCCTGAGGACCGCGCAGATCGGTCGGTCACCGTCCACTACCCGGATGCCGGCCGGCTGGCTGCCAGGACTGTCGTGGCCGGCCTCGTCGGGGCCGGCAGCCTCTGCAAGTCGACGCTGCTGCCCGCCTTGGCCAAGGCAGGTACGCGCATAGAAAGCATCGCCAGCGCCACCGGCGTCTCGGCGCAGTACTTGGCCAGACGTTTCGGCATTCGCTCTTCTACCACTGATTACCAGACGATTCTGCAGAACCCCGAGGTCAACAGCGTCTTCATCACGACTCGGCATGACACGCACGCCCGGATGGTCATCGACAGCCTCGGGGCGGGAAAACACACCTTTGTGGAGAAGCCGCTCGCGCTGACCCTCGAAGAGCTCCGGCAGATACGGGATGCATACGTGGGTGCCGGTGGCCTGCAGTTGATGGTCGGTTACAACCGGCGGTTTTCCCCGCTAGTGAAGCGGATGCGCGCCCTGTTGGCAGGGCGCTCCCAACCGCTATGTGCCACCATCCTGGTCAATGCCGGAGCATTGCCTGCCGATCACTGGGCGGTCGATCCGGTCCAAGGCGGGCGCATCCTGGGCGAAGCCTGCCACTGGATCGATCTGCTCGCGTACCTGAGCGGCTCGCTCGTGCGGACCGTCTCGGCCACAGCCGTCGGTGAGCCTGTGGGCCCCGGTGCGAGGGAAGACGCCATGTCCATCACCGTGAGCATGGAGGACGGGTCAGTCGGCACCTTGCACTATTTCCCTAACGGAAATCGCGCCTTTCCCAAGGAGCGGATCGAGGTTTTCAGCGAGGGCCGTATCCTGTCGCTCGACAACTTCCGGGTGCTGCGCGGTTATGGCTTCAAACAATTCCGCAAGCAGCGTCTGTTCCGGATGGACAAGGGGCACGCTCAAGAGTTCGCCGAGATGGTACAGCGGATCGCTCGGGGCGGCGAACCGCCTATTCCCTTCGAGCAGCTTCTGAACGTGAGTCTCGCCAGCTTCGCCGCCCTTGAGTCCGCACGCTCGCGACAGATTGTGGCGGTCGATCCGGCGATTCTGGACGTTGACGAGGCGGCCGTCCTGGATGCGGAGACGACCGCTTCCACGCCGACTTGACGCATGCAAACCGAGTTCAACGGACCCAAGTACCGCGCTGCCTGCATTGAGGCTCTGCAGCTACCGTTCCCGACCTTGCTGTTTCGTCTGCGTTGGGAAGCTGCGAAGCGCCTGGGGCTGCACAGGGGCCGGTACGAGCCGTCAAAGCTTACGCCCCAGAACGTACTCGATGCCTTTCCGCTCCCCGAGCGCACTGCTTCCGCACTTCTGGGGTACTTCCGCAGTCGCGGCCGGGTCGGCTTTTACTTCCGCCGCGACGATCTGCCTCGTATCCGGAGGGTGTGGGAGAAGCGGCTGCCACATGCACGTGAGGTGCTCGCGGCCCGGGCCGACGAAATATGCCGACACGAATTTGCCTTTCTGGGATCACCGCTGAATCGATTTGGGGCGGTCATAGACTGGCACAACGAAATGACCGGTCGCGGCCGCTGGCCACTGCGTCATTGGTCTACCATCGATATTCGCCCGCCGGCATGCCTGGGTGACGTGAAACAGACCTGGGAGCTGAATCGCACGCAGTTCTTTGTCACTCTTGCCCGTGCCTACGTCCTGCTTCAGGATGAGCAGTATGCGCGCGAGTTGGCCGCTCAGCTTCGGAGCTGGATCAATCAGAACCCCTCGGAGATGGGCGTTAACTGGTACAGCAACCTGGAATGTGCCATTCGATCCGCCTCCTGGCTTTTCGCGATCGAGTTGACCCTCGATTCGTCAGCCTGGGACGGTGAGCTGTTGACGGATGTCATTCGTTGCCTCATTGACCACCATCATCATCTGTTCAAGGATTTGGCTTACAGCGAGTATTGCATGCCCGGCAACCATCTGCTGGGCGATGCGATGGGAATCGCGATGCTGAGCCTGTATCTTCCGGAACTGCCTCATTCGCATGCCTACCTGGAGCGGGCCTGCCGGATCCTGTTTCGGGAGGGGCCATTGCAGAACCTTGAGGACGGCACGAACTTCGAGAACGCCATCAGTTATCACCGGTTCGTGTTCTACATGTATATGCTCTTCGCGCGGCTGCTGGAGGTTAACCAGCGACGGGTTCCCGCCGTGATCTGGGAGCGGCTGCACCGTATGTGCGAGTTCGCCGTGCACATGCGCGCCCCCAGCGGCCGCATGTGCCAGATTGGCGATTGGGACAACGGCCGCACGATCGTCCTGGACGACAGCGACGTAGCGGATTTCACTTCTATGCTGTGCACAGGTGCGGTGCGTTTCCAACGCGGGGATTTCAAGGCAGCCGCCGGCGAGTTTCGGGAAGAGGCTTTGTGGCTGCTCGGAGCGGATTCGTTCGATCGATTCCAGGAGCTGCCCTCGACGCGCCGCATCGCTGACAAAGCCTTCCCCTTGGGAGGCTACTACACCTGGCGTTCGGATTGGAGCGAACGGGCCGAGTTTGCACTGTTCAAGTGTGGGCCATTCGAGGCCCACACCCATGCCGACAACCTGACCCTGTTGTACTCTGCGGGAGGCCAGGACTGGCTTGTGGACCGCGGTACCTACACTTACAACGGCGATTGGGCGTGGCGCACCTACTTTCGAGGAACGCGGGCCCACAATGGGGTCGTAGTGGACGGTTTTGGGCAGTCGTTGGCCCACCGCGAGTTTCGGTGGCTGGGCAAGCCACAGCAGCAGGTGTATCACTACCACGCGGATCCGCGATTCGGCTACGTATGCGGTAGCACGAGCGGGTTCAAACATGTGGGATCGCCGGTCAAGCAGGCGCGGAGTGTGCTGCTGGTGCGTGGCGAGTATATCCTGGTAGTGGATGCGCTCTCTGCGAACGGCATGCACGATTACGAGCTACTCTGGCACCTGGCTCCGGACTTGCGCGTGGCCGCCGGATTGGAGGGCGCCGTGCGCGCGAACGCCCCAGGCGGGCAAGCACTGCACATTGTGGCGGCCGGATCGAGTTCACTGAACTTGCAGATTGTCAAAGGGCAGACCGAGCCCTTGCAAGGCTGGCACAGCCGGCTCTATGGCGAAAAAGAGCCTGCCTCGACGGTTGTCTACCGCACTCGGACGGCCGACCCTTTGCTGATGGTCACTCTCATTGCCCTGGTCAAGGACAAACCGGAAGACGGCCCGAGGCTGGCTTTTGACCATGCTCCCGGCTGGGCTGAGGCTCTCACGGTCTCGGTGAACGGTTTGGGCTTTTGTGATCGTGTGTCCATGCCCAACCCTGCGAGGTTGTCTGTGGGCGCCTTCCCCGCGGAGCTGCTCTGGTGGGCGAGAAACGGCCAGCGGATACGCATCGGCTCGAGCCTGTCGGGCGGCGCCTTTCGTTCAGGGTGAGGCGGTGCCTATGAAGATTGGAATACTGACGCAGTATTTTCCTCCCGAAATGGGTGCGCCACAGGCCCGGCTGTCCGAATTGGCCGTGCGGTTGCAGCGTCGGGGGCACGAGCTGACCATCATTACCGCGATGCCGAACTATCCCACGGGTCGCGTGTTCGATGCCTATCGCCGCAGGCTTTTTGCCCGCGAGAACATGAATGGCATGAGAATCATTCGCACGGCCATCTACCCGAGTAAGTCGTCCAACCTGATGGTCCGTCTGGCCAGCTACATGTCCTTCGTATTCAGCTCGCTGCTGCTGGGCACGTGGTCGATCGGCAAGCTCGACCTGCTGATCGTGGAGAGCCCGCCGCTCTTCCTGGCGATGTCCGGAATCCCGATGGCCAGGCTGACGCGCGCGCGGATGGTGCTCATGGTGTCTGACATCTGGCCCGACGTGGCGGTCCGCATGGGAGATATGATCGGCGGCACTCAACTCCGCATGATGGAGTGGCTGGAGGCCCTGGCGTACCGGTACTCCTCTTGCGTGGCGCTGACCAACCCCGGGGCGGCCGAGCAGATCCGAAGTCGCTTTCCGAGTGCGCCAGTGGGCGTCATCTCCAATGGCGTGGATACGTCGTGTTTCCGGCCCGAATTGCGCAGCGAGGAGATCCGCAGAGAGTTTGGCATCATGCCGGGTGAGTTCGCCGCGGGTTACTGTGGGTTGCACGGTATTTTCCAGGGGCTGGAGGTGGTGGTCGAGGCTGCCAAGCGGCTGCAGGACTGCCCACGGATCCGCATCGTGATGGTGGGTGAGGGGCCCACGAAAACGGATCTGATGGCCCAGGCACAGGCGGCCGGGCTGAAGAACATTGCTTTCTATCCGCACCAGCCGAAGTCCCGTATGCCCGCCATTCTGGCCAGCATGGATGCGAGCCTGATTCCGCTTGCGGCGTCGCTGCCGGGCACGATGCCGTCGAAAGTCTACGAAGCCCTTGCTGCAGGGGTGCCCGTGGTGGTCACCGCCGGCTGCGAGGCCGAGCAGCTCGTGAAGCGATACAACGTGGGCCGGTTGTTCGCGCCCGGCGATGCGGAGATCCTGGCGGGGGCCATTCGAGACCTCGCGGACGACCCGTCCGTGCGAGAGGAAATCAGCCGGAACGCGCTGCAACTGGCGCCGCGGTTCGATCGAAACGTGATTGCCGGCCGGACAGAGCGGTTGCTGGAGGCGGTGGCCGCCAGAGAGCCGCTGCCGGCAGCGGAGTGGTGACCGAACTCGTTTGCCTTTCTGGACTGTCATTGGGCAACAGGACGTCGTAGATGCCGACCGATCCGCAGTATGGAGAGGTTCTTCAGCCGCCCGTGAGCGTGGTGGCGCCGTCCGCATTGGGTGGAACGCTTGGTGAGTACGTCCGATATTTGGAGCGTCTGGGGCGACCCTGCGATCTGAGCGCAGGTGGTGAGTATGCCTGGGTTCCCGGCGTGACCGGTGAACTCCAGAGATTCCCCCTGGAATGCAGCCAGCCTGTTGAGCCCGAGGTGCTCCGCCATCTGCTGAAGCGTCCCGGTATCTGGCTGGCCAGCTATCTGCTCGAGGAATCGCCAGCGGCCGTCGCGAACTGCTTCGATTACGTGTGCTCGGATCCGGAGTATGCGCTCGATCGCCTCGCGAAGAATGCGCGCCGTGACATCCGTCGCGGGCTGCGCAGCTTCCTCGTCCGGCTTTGTACGTGGGACGAACTGCGGGATAAGGGGTTCCCCGCGCACAGCGAGACTAATGTGCGTCACGGTTACGCTTCGCCCCACGTTTCCAGTTTTCACGAAATGATCGCTCGCCAGCGGGCCACCCCGTTCTACGAGGTCTGGGGAGCTTGGCGTGGCGGGGAGCTCGCTGCCTGGATGACCCTCCTCAAGATTGACGGCTGGGCAATGGTTGACATCGCACGGTCGCGGACAGCGTGGCTCAGGGAGTGCCCCAACAATGCTGTGCTGTACCGCGCCACGGAACACATACTTAAAAATGATAAATACGCCTACATCACCTACGGTCTCAGCAGCATCCAAGTAGACGTAAATGAGCTGTCAATGCACAGATATAAGACGCGTATGGGGTACATCCCGTTGCGACGGCACAGGCGATTCTTCCTGCATCCACTGTTGCGTCCGTTCCTGAGCAGGAATCTAGGCTCCTGGGCTCTGGAACGCTTGGCGGCCGTGTGCCCGCAGTCGGCAAACCTCCGTAAGTCCGCCGGGATGTCGCGTTTGCTCTCCGGCCGGCAAGCACGGCCGTTAGCTTGGGCCGACGAGGGCGCTGAACCGTAGTAGTGCGTTAGGTGCTCCCCATGGTGCGTATAGTCCTCTCGAATTGATCGAGCTATGGTTGCCCCAGACTTGGAGATCCGCCGGCTCCTTGCTGAAGAGGCCGCGGAGTATGCGCGTGTCCATTGCGCGGTTTTTCCGTCCTACAACAGCACACGACTGGGCTACTGGTTCTGCACGCAGCTCTACCGGCAGTTCGCTTTATGTCGCGAGGCGATCAGTTTTGGCGCCTGGCGAGGTGGACACCTGGTCGGTTTGGTGGTTGGCGCCGGACCCGACACTATGGACCAGATTCACCGTGCCCTGTGGTGGTCGGCCGTTCTGGCGGCTGCGCTGCGCCCTCATCTGCTTCTGCGAAATACCTCTATTAGAAGGTTTGGGGCTCTCCTAAGGGGAAGGGCGCGCGCCACCCGCAAACG
Source organism: uncultured Planctomycetales bacterium (assembly GCA_964586235.1). GTDB lineage: Bacteria > Planctomycetota > Phycisphaerae > UBA1845 > PWPN01 > JAUCQB01. The sequence goes on along the minus strand of CAZPIO010000023.1, from coordinate 15,385 downwards.
GGTGCGGAGCCTGAGGGAGACTGGCAGGGTGAAACTGGCAAACTTGGCTGTGTCCGCCGAGATCCGCGGCCAAGGTGCGGGTCGGGCTCTCGTGGAGGCATTCTGCCGTGAGAGTGCTTCGCGCGGCTTCCGGGTAGCCGAACTGTTCGTGGATGGTGACAATGAACCTGCCCGTCGCCTTTATGGGAAGCAGGGTTGGATTCCCGAGTCGGATAGGCTGCCCGATGGCAGTGTACGTTATCGCACGAGCCTTGATCGCTACATACATGATAGTTGAGCCGGCGGTGCGATCATGACCCAGGTGTGGAGTTGGACCACCTCCAGGTGTTCTTGCAGAGCACAATCGTGGGATGGATTCAATCATTCACGTGTCGCCTTTGACCCAATACGAGAAGGCCTTCGCTGACCGATTAGGAATTCACCGCGCTTTCGGCTTCTGGAAAGGCCGCGTGGCGCTGTACGCGATTCTGAAAGGCATGGGCATCGGTGAAGGCGAGGAAGTCATCATGCCGGGTTACACCTGCGTGATGGCCGTCAACCCCATCGTGTATCTGGGCGCCAAGCCGGTCTTTGTGGACATCGAGCCTCGCACATACAACATCAACCCGGACCTCGTTGAGGCGAAGATCACGCCTCGGACCAGGTTGATGATCGCTCAACACACCTATGGTTACCCTGCGGACATGGATGCCATTATGGACATCTCCTGCCGCAAGGGCCTGCCGGTGGTCGAAGACTGCTGTCTGGCACTGGGCTCGAGGTACAAGGGCAAGCTTGCCGGGACCTTCGGTGTCGCGGCGTACTTCTCCTTCCAGTGGAACAAGCCGTTCACCAGCGGCCTGGGCGGCATGGCGGTGGTCCACGATCGCGAACTCGCGGGCCGGATCGAACGCATCGTCGAACAGGAGTTGGTGCGGCCGACGACGCGGGAAGTTGTTATGCTCCAGGCCCAGTTGCTGGTCTACCGCACGGCGATCTACCCGCGAACAACCGCATTCGCCCAGAACGTATTCAGGTGGCTGACGCGAAAGGGGCTGGTCGTCGGTTCATCGAGTGCGTCTGAGTTTCAACCTCGCATGGAAGCTGGTTTTTTCAAAGGCATGAGCCCAATGCAGGCTCGCGTCGGCCTTCGGCAGTTGGCGAAGCTGGACGACAACATTGAGCACCGCCGACGGATGACCCGCCTGTACGATAGTCTACTGAGCGAGAGAGGCTGGCCGGTGACGCAATTGTCGCCGGAAATGGAGCCGGTATTGGTTCGTTACCCGGTCCGCGTCGCCGATAAGCAACGTGCCCTGGCCGAGGCCGCTGGCCATTTCGTGGAACTCGGCAGTTGGTTCGAGTGCCCGCTGCACCCGATCGAAACGCCGATGGAGGCATACGGCTACCATACCGGTATGTGCCCCGAAGCGGACCGGGCCTCGCGAGAGACTGTGAACCTGCCCCTGCACCCCCGAGCCAACGAAGCTACGGCTCGGCGCGGCGTCGATTTCATCATCTCCGTCGGTCCGTCAACAGCGTAGCACGACAAGGCCGGTACCGTACGGCGACCTCTTGTCGTCACCATGCTTTCCCTCCTCGGACTGCGGGTATTCATCTGTATGTATCGGCATTTGGCGAAGCGTAACCGCGACGAGCGCAAGCTCCTACGGGATAAGCCGGCAACCGATTGAGGCTGAGCATCCCCTCACGCCGGTCTGCGGTGCCTACGACCACAGCGACCATGCGGGTAAGAGCCCAGAGCCAGCTGCAAAGCAGGCTATAGGCGGGATTCGTTTTGCGCGTGTGGTCGGCCGTACTCGAACCAGATGGGCTCCGTTCGCGTGTTGCCTAGCGCAACCCCGTCTTCTGTTCAGGGTACGTAAACAGAATTCTCAATCTCCACTCTGTCACCGGGGCCGAAATCAGCCACCCATGCGTAGTATGGCATTCCGGCCGCGAATGGGCTCATGTTGGCATCGGAGGCCAGTTGAATGGTACCGGTCGTGCTCATTGAGACGATCAGTGCCTGAGCAGACAAGTCATCTGTCAGCAACCGCATGCCGGCGAGGTTGGTGGGGTGTGGGACCTCGGTCGGCGTGGTGACCGTGCCTGCCGACGGATCGGCACTCCGGATGCTGACGCGGCCGGTGAAGACCTCCGAGCCTTCAAGACCCAGGACCAGTGTGTTGCCGGAGGCCCGTGCCGAGGCAATCTGGTACATGCAGGAGTGACTGGCGTTATAGAACCGCACCATCCTGCCCACCAGTGCCGGGGCATCGGTTGCGGGCCAGTCGCAAGTGACCGTGACCGTCTTGCCATCGTAGTCGGCCGCGGAGACTGAACCTGTGATCGTCGCGGGGACGGAGATCTGGATCGGCGGCTGGTTCATCGTCAGGCCGGTGCCGCCGGCGGCAAAGCCCCGGGTGAATTGGCCGTTCGCGACGGTGGCTACGGCGACCGCCGAATCGCAGGATAAGCCCGATGGCAGCGTCAACGCCGTGCCGGCCTCCGGAGAGACGACGATCGTATCAGTTGCCCCCTCGCGCTGCACTGTCAATACGACGGTCTGGTCGCTGCCCTGACCGAGTGAAGGGTCGCTGATCAGACTCACCGACTGAATGAAAGACTGACTGCCGGTTGGTTCCCAGACGGCGACGAATGTGTTTCCGGATGCATCGGCGGAACGGCGCACCAGCATGTACTTGAGGATCGTCGGGATCAGGCGAAGCGGTGACACGTACGCATCGGCGACGATCACATCCTGCTGAGCGTGAGGCGGCACATGCACGCGAAGGCCGGCGAGATTGTCCGATGTGCGCCACTGGGCCGCGATCGGGCCAGTCGGTGCGGCATGCTGCCAATTGAAGAGGTGCGAGTAGCCGCTACCCATGTACCTGTAGTATTGGCCCGCGTAGCCGGGCGCACCGAGAACCGGATCGTCGTAGAGCTGGCCGTAGGTGACGTTTGTGCCGGCCAGCGTGCCTCGCGTGACAGGGGCGGAGAGCGTCGCGCCTGACATCGCGAACGACCCCTCCGGGCCATGGATGCTCAGGACGTGCTTGTCGCCACCGCGGGCGCGGAAGACGTCCACCAGGTAAGAGTTGTCGTGATCGACGTCGACCAGAACAAGTGTCCGGCGGTATACATCGGCCTGAGCGTAAGTGCCGGTGGCATCGATGTCCACAGCATGGACCGTCGGGCTCTCATGAAACCGCAGGACTCTGCCTGCGATGTTGCCGTCCTGCCTGCGATCGTCCACCAGCAGGGTGTTGTGGCTGATGGTGTTGTTCGACCAACTGTAGATGCCGGAGATATACCCGTTCTTTTGGTCTGGATATCCGAGATCCGGTGATGCTCGTCTCTGTTTAGCGAACAACTCCATGTTCAGGCGATCGCTATGTCCGTGTCCGCCACGCACACCGTAGTAGACGGACACAGCCGTCTCATCGGCCAGGTTGTTCAGAATGGACATGCCGTATCCGTCGAGAAGCCGGCTCCGGAGGCGGTAGCCATAGAAGGTTGCGTCGGACTCGAACTGGGCAAGATCGAAGGGGCCTTGAAGACAGCTCTCGAATTCGGGCATGAGGCCGTTGGTCAGGCCACCCATCTGCTGAAGCGCCCAGGCGAACTCAGGTTGGTGGAGCTGGCGGTATGCAGCTCTGTATGTGGCGGCGGTCGGTACGATCCACCCGTCGTCGATGCTGCCGGCGTCCCCGTTTGCCGGAGTGAACCGGCCCGCACAGAGCATGCGGAGCGGACTCTCGAGCATCAGTTTCAGTTTGGGGTCCTCAAACAGGTTGATGTTCGTTGCCAACAAAGGGGCTCCAAACTGTGTGATGGCGTCCACCCAGTACGAGCAGTAGGAGGGTGAAGTCTCATGCGGCATTCCGTCCTTGTAAACCAGATTCCACAGTGCGTAGTTTAGACCCTCGTTTTCGAGCTGATCGCCAGTGTTGGTGAAAACGCCTGCAAGCAGTGCGGAGGTCGGTCCGTTGTGCCGAACAATCGCTGTGTTGATAAGGGCGTGCTGATGCATCCCGAAGTTGCCGATGATGTCTTTGCGGGCGATGGCATCAATGCCTTCTTCGAGCAGATTTGCTTCGATGTTGGCTCTGATCTGTTGGGAGGAACGCCAGGGAAGTGAGACAGGGTTGCTGCCCGTGAGCGCATCGAAGATGAGTTCGTAGGCGACGGCGAGGTCGCGAAGGGTGAAGGTCTCCCAGACCGTCATGAGGATCTTCCCCTTGTAGATCCCAACCAGTTCCGCATATCTTGACTGGCGGTTGTAGTCCATGCCCGGGTAGACCTCCGCGATACGGTCGAGCATGACGATAGCCTTCTCGGCATATACTCGCTTTCCCGTCAGAGCATAAGCTCGTGCCAAACGATTTACAGCCGGCAGCCATTCATTTCGCCAGTGCCAGTGACAGGCATAGGCGACGAACCAGTACTTTTCGCCGTCAGGGCCCACATAGCCGCGACCGCTGTCGATGTACTTACCCGTCAGGAGGCTGGGGTTCGTCATCCCGCTTTGGTAATAGGCGTCGAAATCGTTGCTGGGGTAGACCTCTCCGCCGACAGGGCAGATGACCTTGAAGCGATCTGTGGGATGCAGCTTCCATGGGTATGTTCCATACTGGTAAACAGCGGTGCCGTGTACGGGGCAGCCCTTGGCAGATACGTCCCAATCTCGGCAAACGCGCGAGTCGGGCAGCAGATCTCGCAGTTGCTCGTTGGAGAAGCCGGTCCACTGGTCGGCCTGGTGGACAATGGAGTTGCGAACCGCCATCGCGGTCGGGTTTGATGCCGCCAAGAGACGCAACTGGGTGATCTGATCATTCGTGTAAAGCGAACGAGAGGTCTTCAACGGCCACTGGGGCTGGCGCAGGCCGGCGGTCGGTGCCGTGACCGTGATCATGATTTCGGTACAGGCCGGCTCGGGGCTTTGAGGCGGCGGCATGGTCAGGCATAGCTTCACCGCGTACGAACCAGGGTTCTGGAAGACGTGGGTTACACTCGTGCCTTCCGCGGCCGGCGTCTGGTCGTTGAAATCCCATGTGTAGGTTCCCTCCGGCAGGGGCGAACTCGTTGCCGACTGGACGGTCAGGGTGACCTGGAGCGGCGCCGGACCTTGTGTCGGGGTGGCCATGACCGCGAGTTGCGGAGAGAACGCGCGGACGACGATAACGTCCACCGTATCCGTCGCGGTGAAGCTGCCATCCGAGACCGTGAGCTGAAAGGTCAGCAGAGAGTCGGCGAGCACGGTCGGGGCGGTGAAGCCCGCTGTCAGAGTGCTGGTGCCGGTGAGCAGCACGCTGAGGCCGGCGATCTGCGTCCATTGGTAGCTGAGGGTGGCGCCGGCCGTGCCGCCAGAGGCGACGCCCTGCAGGATCACCTGCTGCCCCTCCAGCACAGTCAGCGGCTCGCCGGCTTCGACGATAAGCGATCCAGTGCCGTCGCCGCCGGCCGGATTGATCACATCGCCGGGCGAGCCTCCGCTCGGAGGTTGGTCGGGGTGGTAGCCGATCACATCGCCGCCAAGGCCACCGTGATCGCTCGCAGGACCGAGGCTGCATGATTGTCCCAGACACAAGGCCAGGAGCAGGCAGCACGCCAGACACCGGCACAGTGGAACGACGACAGATGGAGAGAGAGGACCGCCCGCAGTTGCATACGAGCAACGAAGGCGCCTGTGAGTTCGTCGTGACCGATGTCCCGCAGATATGGACGGCGCAGTGCGATTGCCTGTCATCCCTGTTCCCCCCCAATCCGTGCTGCGGCGAACCGCCAAGTCGACAGAGCGGCTGCCAGACGGCGTTGCTTTCCATCAGAAGATGTAGAATACGAAATGGTTTCGGGCAATAACGACTGGGGAATCTGGGGAGAATATGTGGAGCTGCGTGGCCGTCGGACGGGTCCCGTAACTCTCAGCGGCCTGACGGGCCGGCAGCTTCTGGACTATCGGACATCAACCGGGATTGTGGTACCGTAAGGGCGGCGCTCGGCGATGCTTATCGCTGCCTGGCTGGCTCTGCTGTCTCGAGATTATCGGGTCTCGGACACCTTGCCGGCAACGGGCTCCTGGATGAGACTCTAATGCGATCCGTTCTATGTTCCTCCTGCGCATCCTTCTTATAGTTCTATAGACAAGGCAATGCAAGAGGCCGTGCTTGCTGAGGCGGGTGTCTGCCGGGTCAATTTCAGGTTTGCAGGATAGGACCTGGCTGCTCGCCCCCGTCCGAAGGGACCTGCCAGCCCGGTGACAAACGGGGGAGTGCCGAGGTGTTGGCGGGGAGAGGAGCGGGGTAGTCCTGCGGCCGGGCAGCGGCCGGAGAGCGGGCGTCCAACACTTGCTGTATGGGAGCAAAGGGGAAGCCCGCCAGAAGCCGCTCCAGGCGGAGCGGGACACGGGCGCGCCAGAGAGATTGCATCAGATAGCGCCGGGTCGGGAACTGGAATCCGGAATTCCTGAAACCACGCACCTCGTCGGGGGCGAACTCGTAAGGGTGCAGGTAGAGGACCGCCGGGTGGCCGGCGGCGTTGAGGCGGCGGATGGCCTGGGCATGGACCCAGCCTGGGAACAGCCGCAGGTAACCGCCACCGCAGACGGGAATGTTGGCTCCGAGCACTCGCAGTGTTGCCAGCGGGAACTCCACCAGCGGGCAATCGGGCCAGCGATGGGGCACGCGGGGGGCGTCAGGGATGCCGTAGCGCTTCTTGCGGACCGGGAAGATGCTGGAGCTGTAGCGAAAGCCGAGCTCCGCGAGAATGGGACCTGCCCATCGTGTTCTGGCGGTGATCGAAAACGCCGGAGCACGGTAACCCGCGGGCCGTTGGCCGATCTGCGATTCGATGATCTCAATTGACCGCCTCAGGTCGCTCCTGAACTGGTCCGGGCTCAGGTGGTGAAGCAACTCGTGACCGTAACCGTGCGAGGCGATCTCGTGGCCGGCCGCATCGATCCGCGGGAGCAACTGGGGAAAGCATTCGCAAACCTTGCCCAAGGCAAAGAACGTGGCCTTGACCTGCCGCCGGTCCAGGAAGTCGAGCAGCCGCCCAACGTTGCCGACGACGCGACGGGTGACCGGCAGAGAGGGATCGAGGACGGCCTGAGGCCAATCCTCAAGGTCGATGGTCAGGGCATTCGTTACGGCCGACTCCCGCATAAGGCACCATATGAGGCATCGGAAATATGCGGTCCCGGCTTGTGTTCTCGGACGGCCGGCAAACCTGCCCGGAACGAGTCTGCCCTGGGCAAACCTGGTTGACAAGGACCGGCCGTCCGCGTTAAATAAGTCTCTGTAATCGCTGCGGATGTGGCGGAACTGGCAGACGCGCAAGGTTCAGGTCCTTGTGGGGGCAACCCCGTGGAGGTTCGACTCCTCTCATCCGCAATTCCCCCGAATGACGTCAATCCGTCTCCTGGCTTCTGGCAGCGTTTGGCTGACTCTGGACACATCAACTTGGCCATGCGGCTGCTCCCCGGTCACCCGTCCCGTTGTTAACTCACTCCTACAGAGACAGTTAAGCGATTCTTACTGACGACGTCGGCAGGCCGCCCCAGTCAACGGGCGGTCAAGGAGGGCGGAGTTTTGGCGTTCGTCGTTGCCCTACGGGCGGACTGGCTGGCGTAAGGACAGCGAAGCCTCGCTGTGCAGCACGATCTCGGCGGGACGTCTGGTCGGAGGCGATCACACCCTTGAGCGCGAGTGGAAGCGGTCCTTGAGGGCGAGGTTCTCCGATGGGATTCTGCTATTCCACAGAGGTATCTGGCAGGAATTGCGGCTCCTGGGCGTTTCCTACGGGAGACAGACGATGGGGTTGCCGATGTCTTCAACAGGTTCTCTCTGGAGTACAGCTTCCGCAGACATCGGCGGGGAGCTTTCCAGCGGAATCGGATGGCTTGGGGGCTTGGTTGACGGATCCGCTGGGACGGTCGGCGGCTCGGGCTGCCGCGCGACAAGGGGTATTCTCCGCAATGGATCAGGCCAACGAGGGTCGGGTGCCGATACTAGGGGTAGGGCGGGCAGTGCTATAATACGGTCGCACTTGCCTTGGATTCGGGGGCGCAATGGGAACGGCCGTCCTTGACGCTGCGTATCGAGATGCAATGCCGGCTCAGAATGCACCAACGCTGCTTTCAGGTGGCCTTGAGGCGCTGCTGAGGAAGGAATGGCTCATCGCCAACGGCCGCGGGGGATATGCCTCCAGCACCCTGGCGGGCGTCCCGACGAGACGGTATCACGGCCTGCTGGTGGCGGCCGCCCGTCCTCCCCTGGAGAGATGGCTTTTTCTGTCGGAAGTGCTCGAACGGGTTGGCTTGAACGGTCAGTTCGCGGAGCTGGCCGCATTCGAGTTCAACCAGGCGTTCCACCCGCAGGGCTATCAGCATCTGGTCGACTTTTCCGCGAGCAGCAATGCGGTCCTGCCTTGGGCTCGATTTCGCTACGCCATTGGCGACGCCCGTCTGACAAAGGTGGTCGCCCTCATGCGGGATTGTGACGAGGTGTCGATCCGTTATCGGCTGGAGGCCGCACCGGGGACCGCCCTGTCGCTCAACCTGCTGCCATTCCTGGCCATGCGGGATTTCCACGCTCTGACCCGCGCATTTGACGGCAGCTATCCGATCACCGAGGTCGACGACCTTGTCGGGGTCGACGCCTTCAGCACCGGGCCGCGCGTCTGGCTGAGTGTTCGGCAGTGCGGACAGGATTCTCCCGTGCGCTTCGAGCGGCAGCCAGGCTGGTGGCGGAGCTTTGTCCATCGCGAGGAAGCCGCCCGCGGCCTCGATCGCAACGAGGACCTTTTTGTCCCCGGCTGGTTCAGGGTGGCCGGCACGGGGACGCTTGACATCGAGTTCCGTGCGGCCGCGGACTTCACGCGCGACTTTTCGGCCAGGCCGCAACCGCGACCGGCGCAAAGCGTTGATGCAGCGTTGCCGCCTGCGCCGACGACGGTGGACGACCGGCTCACGGAGGCCGCCGGGGCGTTCGTCGTCACCCGGCATCGCGAGGAGGGGCCCAGTCTGACGACCATCCTGGCTGGTTATCACTGGTTCGGGGACTGGGGGCGGGACACGTTCATCGCGCTGCCCGGGCTGCTGCTGGAGACCGGCCGATTTCCCGAAGCGAGGCAGGTGCTCGATGTCTTCGCGTCGGCCCAGCAGGATGGGTTGATTCCCAACCGATTCAGCGACTACGGCAACGGCCGTGATTACAACAGCGTGGACGCAAGCCTCTGGTTCGTCCATGCGGCCGACGCCTACGTCGCGGCCAGCGGCGACCGGGCTGCCTGGCAGGACCGGCTGGGTCCGGCATGCGAGAATGTGGTCGATGCCTTTGCCGCCGGGACGCGCTTCAATATCCGCATGGACAAGGATGGGCTCATCTCCTGCGGCGACCCATCGACTCAATTGACCTGGATGGACGCCAAGTGCGGCGACACCGTCTTCACACCGCGCCATGGCAAGCCGGTCGAGATCAACGCGCTGTGGTACCACGCCCTGCGAATACTGTCGCAGCGGACGGCCGGTCACAATGCCGCCAAGGCGGCTTGCTATGCGGAGATGGCCGCGAGCTTCGAGCGGGCGTTTGTTCAGGCCTTCTGGAACGACAAGTGCGGGTGTCTCTACGACGTGGTCCGCGATAGCTGGGGCGATCCCGCCGTCCGTCCGAACCAGATCTTCGCCGTGAGCCTGCCGCATTCGCCGCTGAAGCGCGACCAGCAGCGCGGGGTTCTTTCGATCATTGAAAGCCGACTGCTCACTCCGTACGGCCTGCGTTCACTGTGCCAGAGGCACCCGGCCTACGCCGGACGGTACCAGGGCAATCCCTATCAGCGGGACAGCGTTTACCACCAGGGCACGGTGTGGGGCTGGCTCATCGGACCGTACGTCGAGGCCTATCTGCGCGTTCACGGTTTTGCCCCGGAGGCAAAGGTCAAGATGCGCAAGCTGCTGACCCCGCTTGTCAAGCATCTTGACGAAGCCGGGATCGGCTCGGTCAGCGAGATCTTCGATGCCGAACCTCCCCACACGCCGCGCGGCTGCATAGCCCAGGCATGGAGCGTCGCGGAAGTACTGCGCGCCTGGCGGATGACCGAACCCGTGCCGGGTTGAGGTCCGGGCGAAGCAGGCGCTTCGGCTGCCATGCGCGGAGGTGCGAAGGGCCGAGACGGGGCCGTCCGTGTCTTTGCTTCAGGCGTGTGAGAACTCGGTTTGACCTCACAGACATGAGCTGCTTGAAGGCCGGGGAGTCACGGACGAGCGGTGGCGTACTGCCAGAGTTCAAAGGAACTCATGCTGCCGCTGCCACCGACGCCGCCTCCGCCCGTCGGCAGGTCGGCGTACTTCACGAACTTGGCGTGGCCGTCGCTGAAGAGGGCGTTGATGCCGCCCGGGTGCAGCGTCTTGCCGCCGCCGATGACGAAATCCATCACCAGCACCTGCGGCCGTCGAGGCATCATCTTGACGAGATCGACGTTGCCGGACGGGTCAATCGCTTCGGGAGGAGCACCCTCGGCCAGGGCGTTGACCCAGTTGCCGTCCAGCTTGCTGAGGTCCCTGGGATACACGTCCAGATCCATTTTGGGGGCGCCGACGCGCTTGCCCATGGGCAGGGCGTAGTTGTAGCCGCCGTGCGAGAACGGATATGCCGGATCCCACAATGACGGGAGCCCCGACTTGCTGTCACGATACAGCTCGAGGGTACAGGGGCAATACAGGATATCCCAGTCTTTGCCTACATGCTTGCCGATCAGAAGGGCGAGATTCACCAGAACCTTATCGGTTCCCGCGCCGCCGTACGCCTCGTGACGACTCTCGGAGATATCGTAGGAGAACCATCCCCGCCACGGCAGAAAAGCCCGATTGTCGTTGGCGTACGAGTACATGCCCAGACCCTGCTGATGCAGATTCGACGCGCAGGCGGCCCGCTTGGCCTGCTCGCGGGCTCTCGAGAGGGATGGCAGCAGGATCGCGACCAGCAAAGCGATGATCGCGACGACCACGAGCACCTCGATGAGGGTGAACGCGCTGCGGGGGCGTCCGGGGGTGTTGGTCAGCCTGACGGACATGAGCGGCTCTCCTGGTTGGGGCTTCCGGGAAGCGGCCATGACATTTACGCAACCTACCGCGCCGAGTCGAGCGCTTGTCGATCCTGGCGCAAGCTCAGCGCAAAAACCAAGCCTCAAAACGGTCTGTCTACACATATTCTAATCGGCGGTTTACAAAGATGCAAGAAGATCGGCGATTTTTTATATGCTCTCCAAAGCTTTCCGGTGAAGCCTGAAGGCAGGCTCGGCCGGGAGGGCTGGTCTGCCAGCCCAGGCCTGTTTCTTGGCAACCAGGTCACGGTGGTCTGAGTATTGAAAACACCAGATGGGCGACCACCCCATTGTTGCCCATATTATCCAGACTATCTAAGCTCAGGGCATCCTGCCGCGGGTGCGGGGGCTAATGTCGCGGCTGGCATGAGCCGCCGGATCAGTTGGGGGCAAACGGACTCAACTCGGGCAACACGAGAGATATGGGCCAAATCACCGGTGACGGCGAGACGCCAGCAGCCGGACTCACGACCGCTACTCGGTGGCCGTCCTATAAGTCTTATGATGCCTCGGAAACCCCGAATACGACTTTGAATTCGCTGGCCGCCGTCAGGCAAGCTCCCGGTGGCGGTTGTCTAGAATGGGTGGGACCTCGGCGCGCCCGCCGCGACTGCTTGTCCTTGATCGGGTCGAGCAGGAACGCGATAGTGCAACTCCTGTACCACGTTGTGGTTCGGAGAAGCGGGGCGTCCAGTGGAGTTGGAGCATGGCACGGACGAAGCAGTCTCTCCGCTCAGATAAAGCAACCAGGTCGATCTCCACCCCAAACGGGCGGTCCAAGAAGGCCGGGGCCAAGCCCCGCCGGAAGGCCGTCGCTGCCGACCAACCGGCCCAGACGATGACCGACCTCACCGAGCGAAGGCGGGCGGAGGAGGCAATCAGCCGGGCGGCGGCACGTTTCGAGATTCTCTCGACAACGGCCGGAGAACTGCTGCAGAGCAAGGAGCCGCAGAAAATCGTCGACGCCCTTTGTGCAAGGGTGATGGAGCATCTTGACTGCCACATCTTCGTCAACTACCTCGTGGATGAGGACGTCGGCCGCCTTCACCTCAACGCCTGTGCCGGCCTGCCGGAGCAGGCGAAGGGGGCCATCGAGTGGCTTGATTTCGGCCAGGCCATTTGCGGCCGTGTGGCCCGGGAAGGCCGGCGCATCGTCGCCGAAGACATCCAGGAATCCTGTGACCCCCGCGCCGACCTCGTCCGCTCGCTCGCAATCAGAGCCTACGCATGTCATCCGATTATCGCGATGGACCGCGTGATCGGAACAGTGTCGTTCGGGACTCGCTCCCGAACCAGCTTCAGCGAAGATGATCTGGCGATGATGAAGACCGTCACCGACCAGGTCGCCACCGCCATGGAACGGATGCGTGCCCAGCAGGAGCTCCAGGAGCTGAACGAGCGACTGGAGTTGCGGGTCCAGCAGCGGACGGCCGAACTGCTGCAAACCATGGACATGGTGAAGGCCGAGCGACAGCGATTCAGAGATGTGCTGGACCAGTTGCCCGCATACCTGGTGCTGTTGTCACCGGACTATCGCGTGCCGTTCGCGAATCGCTTTTTCAAGGAACGCTTCGGTAAGTCCGAGGGGCGCCGCTGCTACGAATATCTGTTCAAACGCACTGAGCCTTGTGAAAACTGCGAGAGCTACAAGGTCCTGAAAACCAACGCTCCGCACCACTGGGAGTGGACCGGCCCGGACGGTCGCAGCTACGATATCTACGACTTCCCCTTCACCGATGTGGACGGCTCGCCGCTGATCATGGAGGTGGGCCTCGACATCACCGAGCGTAAGCAGGCCCAAGCGGAACTGGAGAAGCACCGCCACCACCTGGAAGAACTAGTACAAGCCCGGAGCGGCGAACTGGCGGCCGCCCACGCGGAGATGAAGGCGGTGGTGGAGCACCTCGACGAGGGAGTGGTCGTCGCCGACCTCGAGGGGCACCTGCTGCAATGGAATCGGGCCGCCCTTGAGATGCATGGATTCGCCAGCCTCGATGAGGCTCGGCGGCGCCTGCCCGAGTTCGCCGACATCTTTGAGTTGTCGACGCTGGACGGGGCCGTGTTGCCCCTCGAGCAATGGCCGCTGGCCCGGATCCTTCGTGGTGAGACCCTGCGCGACTGGCAGATTCGCATCCGGCGGCACCACAGCGACTGGCAGCGCATCTTCAGCTACGGCGGCGAACTGGTGCGCGAGATGAACGGCCGGTCCCTCCTGGCCCTGGTCACGGTCGACGACATCACTGAACGCAAGGAAATGGAGTTGAGGCAGAGCGTGGCGACGGAAGTCCTTCGGGTTTTGAACCGCGGAGGCGGCGACGTGCGCGGCCTGATCGGCGAGGTGCTCCGCTTGGTCAGGGAACTGATGAGTTTCGATGCGGTCGGGCTGCGGATGCGCCGGGGAGACGACTGCCCGTATTACGAGCAGAACGGCTTTTCGGATGTCTTTGTGCGCGAGGAGGACTCCCTCTGCGCCAGGAGCAGTGACGGCGGCGTTATCCGGGACGCGCAGGGCCGACCGATCCACGAATGCACTTGCGGCCTGGTCCTCTCGGGACGGACCGATCCCACCATGCCCTGCTTCAGCGAAGGGGGAAGCTTCTGGACCAACGGATCGCGGGAACTGCTTGAGCTGGCGCCCGAGGCAGACCCGCGAACCAATCCCCGCAACCGGTGCATCCGTGAGGGCTATCAGTCGATCGCGCTGATCCCGGTACGCTCGGGCGACGAGATCATCGGTCTGCTGCAGTTGAATGATCGTCGGAAGGAACGGTTTACCCCGGAGCTCATCAGATTCTTTGAACAGCTTTCCGACAACATCGGTCTGGCCCTCCAGCGCGAGCAGGCCGACGAGGCGTTGCGCCGGACAGCCGAGGACCTGCGGCGGTCGAATCTGGACCTCGAGCAGTTCGCCTACGTCGCCTCGCATGATCTGCAGGAGCCGCTACGGCTGGTCACCGGCTACATGCAACTGCTCAAGCAGCGTTACGAGGGCAGACTCGACGCGACCGCCGACGAATTCATCGGTTTCGCAGTCGAGGGCGCGACCCGTATGTCCCAGCTCATCAAGGACCTGCTGGCATACTCCCGCGTGGGCACGCGAGGGGGCAGGTTTCGTCGGACCGAGTGCGGCGCGGTCCTGGAGGAGGTTCTGGCGGGCCTTCAGTTGACCATCGAGGAGCATCACGCGACGGTCACGCACGATCCGCTGCCGGCCATCCGTGGCGACACCACGCAACTCGGGCAGCTATTCCAGAACCTGATCGGCAACGCGATCAAGTTCAACGGCAAGGAGCCTCCTCGAATTCACATCGGGGTGCGATTGGTGGATGAAATGTGGGAGTTCGCCGTCAGCGACAACGGCATCGGCATGGACGCCCGGCATTTCGAACGCATCTTCATGATGTTTCAGCGTCTGCACAGCCGGGAGCAGTACCCGGGCACCGGCATCGGCCTGACGATCTGCAAGAGAATCGTCGAACGCCACGGCGGGCGCATCTGGGTCGAGTCCAGGCCGGGCGAGGGCTCCACTTTCCGCTTCACGCTGCCGAGGGTGGAGGAGTAAGCAGCTTGGCGCCCACCTGTGAGGCTGCGACAGTCGAGGAATTTCAGGTGAGCCTGTTTCTTTCGCCTGCGCGAATCAAGTCATGCCCTGGCCTATCCTTGCCCGATGACAGGCACCCGCCAGGTTCTGGATCACGATCTCGAGTTCCTTGAGGTCGCTGGTCACCTGGGCCGTCTGTCCGAGGCGTTCCGCGCACTGTTGAATCGCTTCCAGGCCGTATCCGGCCGCCTGGGCGCGGATCTCGTGGAGCATATTGAGCAGGGCGGCCGTGTCGCGGGCCGTGGCCAGACGGCGGATGTCCTCAATGGTGCCCGGGAGAGAGGACACGAAGTCGCGGACCAGGCGGGTGTGATATCCCGGGTCGCCGGGACCGGCCGGCGGATGGGGCTCATGGCCGACGGCGGCCGGAGGCTTTGGAGGGGACTCCGGCCGGCAGAATGCCGCGACGGTGGTGATCAGCTTCGCCCGCTCGATCGGCTTGGAGAGGAAGTCGTCGCAGCCGACCGCTCGGCATTTGTCCCGGTCGCCCTGCATGGCGTTGGCGGTCAGAGCGACGATGGGATGCATGTAGCCCTGCCGCCGAAGCTGCACAGTGGCGTCGTAGCCGTCCAGCACGGGCATCTGGATGTCCATCAGGATCAGGTCAAACGGTTGGCCGGCAGCCTGGGCATCTAGAGCGCGATCGCAGGCGATCCTCCCGTTCTCACGAACGGTGACGGTGAGCCCGACCCGCCTCAG
>CAZPIO010000022.1:0-68654 GCA_964586235.1 uncultured Planctomycetales bacterium | reverse complement strand
CGTGGCGCTGCGGGCAGGCCTCGTAGGCCTTCACCGCCTCCGGCATGAGTTCGTGCAATCGCTCGATTCGCCGGGCCTCGCGCGGGTGGGTGGAGAGGAATTCGGGCGGGCGGGTCTTGCCGACCGCCTCCATTCGCTGCCACAGGGCGATGGCCTCGCGCGGGTCGTAGCCGGCCCTGGCGGCATACATCAGGCCGATGTGGTCGGCCTCGTTCTCATGCGTCCGGCTGTAGGGCAGGAGGACACCGACCTGGCTGCCGATCCCGAAAGCCTGCATGGCTCCCTCGCGGACCACGGGCGATGCGTTGCCCAGACCGGTGGAGAGCAGCCCTTCGATAATCTCGACGCTCATCTGCTGGCTGATGCGTTCTCCGCCGTGCCGGGCGATGGCGTGGGCCACTTCGTGCCCGACGACGGCCGCCAGCGCAGCCTCGTTCTTGACCACGGGCAGCAGCCCGGTGTAGACCGCGATCTTGCCGCCGGGCAGGCAGAAAGCGTTGACTTCGTCCGATTCGAGCAGGGCGAACTCCCACTTGAAGTCGGGCTGGTTGGCCACGGTCGCGATACGCTGGCCGACGCGCTCGACAACCGCGGTCATCTGCTTGTCGCTGCTGCGCTTCTCGCTGGCGAGCACTTCGTGATAGGCCTCCAGGCCCAGCTTCTGCTCCTGGCCGGCCGAGATCAGCATGATTCGTTGGCGACCGGTCTCCGGGATGCTGGAACAGCCGGCCGACCACAATCCGGCCGCAAGCAGGCCCATGGCAAACAAGAGAGCTCCTCGGTTTCTCATGGCATGATCCTCCCTTGGTCAATGCCGGCGATCGAGTACCATCAAATATGATACGGCGGCGGCCGGAGTCAAGGCACGGGAAACCGGGGATCTGTAACGACGGGGATGCCGATCCACCGACAGGGGGGTCCCTTGGGTGGACGACCACCCGGCGGGTATATTCGTTCTCATGAAGTACACGGCTCTGCGAGCGGACGCCATCTTGATGCTGGCCGCCATCCTGTGGGGCGCGGCTTTCGTCGCCCAGCGGGCGGCGATGTCGCACATGGGGCCGTTGACGTTCACGGGCGTGCGGTTTGCACTGGGGGCGCTGGCGATGGTGCCGATCATCGCCTGGTTCTCTCGCCGCCCGGGCGGCGCTGATCGGGCTGTCGGCAAGCCGGACGGCCACAACTGGCGCCCCTGCCTGATCGGCGGTTCGCTGGCCGGGCTGGTGCTCTCGGTGGCCGTTGGGCTTCAGCAGGCGGGGCTGGTGTACACGACCGCCGGCAAGGCCGGTTTCATCACCATGTTCTACGTGCCCCTGGTGCCTATTCTGGGTCTTCTCGTCGGCCAGCGGACCAGCGCCGCCACCTGGATTGGAACGATGTTGTCGCTTGTCGGAGTCTATTTCCTGAGCACGATCGGGCCGCTTCGGATCGCCCGCGGTGACTGGCTGGTGCTGATGAGCGCCGTGGTGTGGGCGGTCCAGGTGCTGCTGATCGGCCGGCTCGCCCCGCGGACCGACCCGCTGCGACTGGCGATCGTGCAGTTCGCGGTGGTGGCGATCACCAGCCTCGTTGCCGCAGGGTTTTTCGAGGAAATCACCGTCGATGGCCTGCACGCGGGGTTGTGGGCAATTCTCTACGGCGGGATCGCCTCGTCCTGCATCGCGTACACGCTGCAACTGCTCGGGCAGCGGGATGCTCCGCCCGGGCATGCCGCGCTGGTACTCAGCCTGGAGGCGGTGTTTGCCGCCATTACTGGATACTGCATCCTGGATGAGAGACTCGGTCCCCGGGAGCTGTTCGGCGCGGCCGTGATGCTCGGCGGGGTGCTGGTCTCGCAAGTGAATCGGCTTCGATCCCGCGCCGCGCCGATGCCGGATCGCTGTCGTGCGGATGCCTTTGTCCAGGCCCGCGGTGAGGCGTGAGCGACCCGGCCGATTGCAGGAGGTTCGCATGAATTACGATCGAGACAAGGTTGACGAATGTGCGATGGCAATGCTCTACTTGACCACCTTTGAGGACCGCGATGGGGCCCGGGCATGGAAGGGACTGGATTGGGACGTGCTCAATCGGCTGCACGAGAAGGGGTGGATCGGCGACCCCAAGAGCAAAGCGAAGTCAGTGGTGTTGACGGCCGAGGGGCAGCAAAAATCGGTAGAGCTCTTCAAGAAGCACTTCGGCATCGATGAAGGGTGAGGTCGCACCGTTCCGTCCTGCCCGTGACCGAGAATGCCGCTGCCTAACCGGGTGACAGAAGGCACGGCGCCCGTGCTCGGGTGAAGTCGTCGCCGCGCGATCCGTCTCACTCAGATCCTTGCGATTTGCGGCAGGACCTCGAAGTGCTGGTCGCGGCTGAACAGGACCAGATCGTGCTGGATGACCAGGGCAGCTATCCAGAGATCATTTGTCGGAATAGGAGTGCCGGCCCGACGGAGTTGTACAAACACTTCCGCATAGACGTGCGTAGTCTGCTCGTCCGGCAGGAGCACGGTCACGCGGTCCGATTGCAGGAAGCGAGAGAGCACCGCTTCGTTTGCCTTGGCTCGCTGCCCCGCGCGAAATCCGGCTCGCAACTCCGCGAGAACGACGAACGGCAGGTAGATCTGGCCTGCGCGGCGGATGCAGGTCACCGCTTCGTCGATCCCGCGAGCGAAATCCACATAGCGGTTGACGTCGATGGCGATTCTCAGCGCCATATATCTGGATCCACGGTGTCCTGTTGCCTGATCGCTTCATCAAAAGCCGGATCATCCTGCCAGCTGCCAGCCAGGCAATCGAGATCGTCGGAGACCTGCTCTGGTTCAGGCAGCCCGACGCCCCGTTTGAGCGCCTCGCGGGCAACCTGGTTGAGGCTCTTGCCTTCTTGCTCAGCTCTCTCGCGGAGCGCGCGATCGAGCTCTGGGGGGATTCCCCGCAACGTGTATTGATGGCCTGTGTCCTTCATGCATGCATTATATGAATGCACATGCCTACAGTCAAGAATGCATGGTTATCGGGCATTGGCGTGATGGAGTGGACCCTGGCTCAAGCGGGGTCTTCACCATGTCCCTTCATTGACGTAAAGCGAATTTGCGAATGAGGTTCCGTTGCGCGTGGTTGAGCCTGATGCCGGGGCGGACGAGACTTATCTGGGCTTCGGCTTCCTCCAGGGTGTGGGCGTACCCGCGCTGGATCATTATGCATGCCGCGACTGCCGCTGAGCGGCCGTGACCGGCGGCGCAGTGGACGTAGACCTGACCGTGGCAGTCGGTCACAGCCTGCAGAATCGCACGCACATCGTCCGGGCTGGGTGCGGTCGCATCCAATGTGGGGAAGCACCTGTACCGCCGAGACGAGAGAACGCCTCGCGGCTCGTGCATCTCGGCAGTCAGGTCGATGACCAGCTCCACATCGGCAGGCACTTCGCGCGGCTGCGGCCGTCGGCCCAACCAAAGTCCGGGCAGGACCTGCTGGCAGCAGGTGCGCCCCGTGATTACCCGGCGAAAATGAAAAACGAGAAGGGCCAACAGCAGGTACGGCATGAGGATCAGCTTGGCCCACAGGGCTCGACGGCCGTCCGGGCCTTTTCCGAAGACTCTCGGGCCCAGACCGGCATAACCGGCGGCCACGACGCCCACGCTGATCGCTGGCCAGATCCACAACAGGGCCAAGCCGCCCCGCACAACGGCCAGAGCGGCCATCGCCGCAGCCAGCATCGACAGGATCACCGCGTACTTGGACGACATAGCGTGAGAGGCCTCTCGTCGTCGATGAAGATTACCGCGATGCGGCGGCTGCCATCCGCGTCGCCGGACTTGGCGCAAGCTTGGGCCAAGCGGCCAGAATACGGCAGGCTTCGTCCTGGAGCCCGGTGTACGGCTTGACGTCCCTGTCGTCGTCGTCTCGCTCGGGGATCTCATTGTAGACGAACGAGAACGCCAGCCATTTGCCCTCGCAGGTCCTGACATAGCCGCTGGTGGAGGACACGCCACCGATGTAGCCGGTCTTGCCCAGGACGCGGCCCTTCAGGTCGGGCATCCGATCCTTGAGCGAACCATCCACGCCGCAGATCGTCAGACTCGCCATGTAGGCGTCGCGATCGGGGCGGGCGTACATGACCGCCAGCAGGTCGGTCAGCATACGGGTGGTGACGCGGTTCCGCGGGCTGAGGCCCGAGCCGTCCATCGGGGCCAGCGCGCGATCGTCGATGCCGTTTCTCTTCAGAAACGCTCGCAGGGCCCGCCCGCCGTTTTCCCAGGAGCCGGGCACGTTTCGACCCTGCCGGGCCTCGAATTCGCGGCCGGTCAGCTTGCAGAGGCACTCGGCGAAGAGGTTCTGGCTGTTCTTGTTGATTCGGGAGAGGATGTCGCTCACGCGTGTCTCGTATATCGCGATCACCTTGTCGGGCGGCGGCGGCAGGCTGCCACCGAGAGGAGCATCCGCCCGCCGGATGCGGCCGGCGACCGAGATTCCCCTGGCCGCGAGCTGGGTTCGCAGGGCATCGGCGAAGAACGCCCCGGGATCGTCGACCGGCTTGCTCTTGAGTTCCGTCTTCTCCGAGCAGCGGCCGGCGATCCTGTAAATGTTGCCCTCCTTCAGCTTGACGATGGTCGGGGCGTTTTTGTCGGCGGTGACGCACTCGTTGATGACCTTGACGCTCTCGGCCGGCGGCATGACCTCGTATCGAGCGGGCTGGCCCGCTTCGGTCGGGTAGACGGTGATGTCGACGCTGTTGTCGTTGAAGTTGAGGCCGGCGCACGGGGCTGCGTACCAGTGGAGCAGCCAGCTCCTGGGCCAGGTGGGGTGAACTCGCAGCCGGCTCTCAAGAGCAGAATCGTCATGGATGAGGTCGCCCTTGACCTGGCGGATCCCGCGCCGCTCGAGGACCGTGGCCCATTCCTGGAGCATGGTGATCGGGGTCCGGCCGGCGGCCTTGGCCAGGCGGTAGTCGCCGGGACCAGGGTCGCCCGTGCCGATCAGCCACAGGTCGTCGCCGTCCATCGCGAGGTACGTCTTGAACGTGTGATCCGCGCCGAACATGTCGAGGCCTGCTGCGCTGGTCAGGAGTTTGAAGTTGCTGGCGGGGGTACAGGGGGCGTCGATCCGCCTGGCATATAACTCGCAGCGACTCGGAAGCTCGATGACGCGAGCATGTATAACCGCCCCTTTGTCAGCGTATCGGTTGAGCACCGGATCGAGCCGCGCGGCCAGCTTCGGATCGTGCGCGATTCGCGGGCCGACGCAACCGGCCAGGAACAAAACCATACATGTCAGCAGAGACCAATACAAATTGCGTGTTCTCATGTTCACTCTCCGTTTTTGTTCGCCTGTTGTTCAGGTCGAGTGGCAGGTTTCGTCGACGCGGGGAGTTGGGCAAGCAATCGGCTCGGTCCACCTTCGCGGTTGACCTCCATCAGAACCCACGCACCTGTTTCCTCGCTGTAGTTGAATGAGTAGGCGACAGATGGTGTCAACTCAATAATCACGCTGCCGGTCGGTTTCTCTCCTTCACCAGCGGGTGTTTTGGTGGTGTCGCACCGGACCCACTCGGGATTAAGCCGCCGAATTGCCTGATACTCGTTTGAGAGTTGCAGACCCGGCACCAGAGTCGAGCCCTGTTCAGAACCCGGCGCGGAGAGGATCATTCGCAGACATTCATCGGCGACGTCTTTCGAGGCAACCTCCGCGTCAAGCTGTCGCTTGCCCAGCTCATAGCTCCATTGATACAACCCCATCCATCCGGCGATGATCAACACGATGGCCGCAAGCGGCAGAAGAGGAAAACGCCCCTGCCA
The DNA here is from genome assembly GCA_964586235.1 of uncultured Planctomycetales bacterium. GTDB lineage: Bacteria > Planctomycetota > Phycisphaerae > UBA1845 > PWPN01 > JAUCQB01. The sequence continues at coordinate 62,883 of CAZPIO010000022.1, read as the reverse complement.
GATTCGCCTTCCCGCGTACACGAGGAGGACGAGCCACACGGCGATCTGAAGCAAGGGAACGGTGACCGGGTATCGCCATGGCGACCACCAGTCGACGCGAAAGCCGCTCGCCCATTGGGCAACCAGAAGATAGACGAAGGTCGCAATGGCAGCAGCGGGTAGAATGTGCCTCGGCCACCCGTATGACACCGGTGGTCTCTTACTGCTGTTTTGTTCGCTGCACAAGACGTCCTCCCGCTGTCTTCGCTTGTTCCTCTCTGTTCTTTCCAGGCTCGCGTGGTGGCCTTATTTGAAGACCATATTACACACCCAGACCGCGGCCAGGATTCCGGCGGCGTCGGCGAGCAGGCCGGCGATCATCGCGTGGCGGATCTTGCGGATGCCCACCGAGCCGAAGTAGACCGCGATGATGTAGAAGGTCGTATCCGCGCTGCCGAAGATCGTCGATGCCACTTTCGCCTCGAAGGAATCCGGCTTGTCGCGGATGATCTCGGCCGCCAGGCCCAGCGAGCCGGAGCCCGAGAGCGGTTTCATCAATGCGACGGGGAGCACCTCTGCCGGCATGCCGATCCTGGCGGTGAGCGGGGCCAGCAGTTCCGACAGGTAATCGAGGCCGCCCGATACGCGGAACATGCCGATGGCCACGAAGATGGCCACCAGATACGGCAGGATCTGGGTGAAGATGCCGAAGCCCTCTTTACCGCCGGTGATGAACGACTCGTACACTTTAACCCGCTTGGCCATCGCGTACCCGATGATGGCAAAGAAGATCAACGGGATGGTAAGCAGCGAGATCTGGTTGACCACTAACTTGAAGATTGAGGTCTCGCTCATTGTCCGGCCCTCCCGCTGGTCGGCCGGTCTGCTGGTGAGCCGGTGGATCCCTGTGGCCGCGATTGTTCAGCCAGCGCCGCCCGGACCGAGAAGATGGAGAGGCGGCCCAGCAGGCGAGCTCCGATAACGGCCACGATGGTCGCCACCGCCCCACCGATCATGCAGGTTCCGATGATCTCAAACGGATCGCTGCAACCGGCCGACTTGCGCACGGCCAGCAGTGTCGTCGGCAGCAGAGCGAAGCCGGCGGTGTTGATCGCCAGAAGGGTGACCTGTGAGTCGCTGGCCACATCGGGGTCCGAATTCAGCTCCTGCAGCTCCTTCATCGCTTTGAGGCCGAAGGGGGTGGCGGCGTTACCCAGGCCGAGAACGGTGGTGGTGACATTCATCAGGATGGCCCCGCTGGCCGGGTGATCACGCGGCACGTGGGGGAACAACAGGCGGATGACCGGGTGAAAGAGCCGTGCGGCCAACTGCACGATTCCGGCTTCCTCGCCGACCTTCATCAGGCCGAGGAACAACACCATGGCCGCGACCAGGCCGAGAGCGATGTCGAAGCCTTTCTCGGCGTAGCTGAAGGCCGCGTCGGTCAGCGATTGGAGCGTCACCAGCGACCCCTGCCCGACTGGTTTGTCGTTGACCATGACCTCATACTTGCCGTAGCCGTCGTTATCCCACTTCAGCAGGTAGCCGCTGGCCGCCTGGCGGACGGAGATGAGCCACGGCCGGTCCTTGCCCCGTTCCCGGACGTCGGCCGGCACGGCCAGGCCTTCAGGGCCAAGCGAGAGCGTGCATTCGGTCGAGCGGGTCTGATCGCCCGGGCCTTTGGCGCGGATGATCAGCTTGTTCGGTCCTTCACGAACGACTCCTGCTGGAATGACCGTTGTCGTCGGCAGGTAATGCTGGGCCACGCACAATGCAAAGGACACCAGGATCATCAGCCCCCAGAGGGTATTGATGTTGAACAGGTAACGAAAGAAGCTGCCCAGAACTCTCATGTGTGCGGGCCTCCTGAAACGACTTGCGCGACGAGCCTCAGAGCTGTCGCCGGACGTAGAGGTTAGCGGGATTGAGTCTTTTCGCAAAGCTTCGAGCCACGGTTGGTTGACTCGGCCGTCACGGTGCCCTAGAGTCGGGAGACAACGGCAAGTCGGCCGGAAAGGTGAGCGAGCATGGCAAAGGCGAACCTGGTTGTCCAATCGATTCGGGAAGTGACCGTGGTCAACTTTGAGGACTCGTCGATATTGGATACGCTTCAGATCGAGACAATCGGCGAGGCCCTTTACGATCTGGTCGACAATCGTAACAAAAGGAAGCTCATCCTCGATTTCTCCAAGGTGCGATTTCTGTCGTCGTCGGCCCTGGGGATGCTGATCACCCTCCGGAAGAAGTCGGCCGCCATCAAGGGGCAACTGGCCATCTGCGCGATGCGCGACGATCTCCGCAGAGTGTTCACCATCTCGCGGCTCGACAAGCTCTTTGCCTTCTATGAGAACGAGGAAAAGGCGCTGAACGCCTGGGGCGTGATCGGCATTTGAACCAGCTTCAGGCAACAGGTCTCAAATGGCCGGCCGCGCAGCCCTCAGCTTGCCGCTCTTTGACCCGGCCGAATCATGTGAACCGAGCAGGCCAGGCAGGGGTCAAAGGAGTGCACCACCCGCAGCGGCTCGATGGGCTGCTTGACGTCCGCCACGGGTGTGCCGATCAGGGCCTGCTCGATCGGTCCGCGCTGGTCGAGATCGTCTTTCGGCGAAGCGTTCCATGCGGTCGGTGTGATCACCTGGTAGCGTGAGATCTTGCCGTTGCTGATGCTGATCCAGTGGCCGAGCGCGCCGCGCGGGGCTTCGGTCAGACCGATGCCGGTGCCCGTGGCCGGCACCCCATTGGGCTTGTACGCCGGTTCGCCCGGAATGAGCTGGTTCAGCCAGATATCCATGGCATCGGCGATCTTCTTGCTCTCCAGTGCACGGGCCATGAGCCGGTCGATCACCGAGATTCCCCGGCGGTAGTCGCCGCTGATCCACATGCGGGCCAGGGGGCCGACTTCGTGGACGGTCTTCCGGTAGCGAGGCGACTTGATCCACGAGTAGGCGCCGGGCTTCTCGGCGCTGGGGACGGTGCTGCCCGAAGCCGGGTTCAGGTTGCCGCACTCGGGAGCGTACCAGGAGTGTTTCACATGCTCGGTGATGTCCGCGGCGCTGAACGAATAGTAAGCCCCGCCGGCGTAGCGGCCGCCTGGCAAGAATCTGCACGCGCCGCCGGCATCGAGGTCAAAGCCCCCGTAGGCCAGCAGGTTGCCGCAGCCGGGCCCGATCTGGTAGTAGGACTTGAACGCCTCCGCCAGGGCGGTGACATCGCGGATATAGACGCTGTCGATAAATGCGCGGACCTCGCCCAGCAGCGAGCGAAACGCGCTGATTTTGTCGTTGGTAACCGCGTCGGTGGCACCGCCGACCACGAAACTGGCCGCGCAGGGCATCCGCCCGCCGAAGATCGCGCCCATCTGGTGAGCTTTTCGCCGCATGGCCAGCGCCGTGACGTAGTGCTGGACCAGGGACTTGGCAGCGGCTCCGCCGATCATGTCGGGGGTGACGTAGCGCGGCGTCCATGGGGACAGGTCGAGGACACCGGTGATGTTGATGTAGTCGAGGGCGGCGAGGTGGTAAAAGTGCAGGATATGCGAGTGCAGAAAGTCGGTCCCGAACACGAGGTTGCGGATGATTCGGCCGTTGTCCGGCGGGGCAACCCCGAACGCGTTCTCCAGGGCCATGGCCGACGCCATCCCGTGGCCGATCGGGCAGACGCCGCAGATGCGCTGGGTATACGGCGTCGCGTCACGCGGGTCACGACCGACGAGCAGGTTTTCGAAGCCGCGAAACATGGTCCCGCTGGATCGGGCGTCGATCACCTGCTGAACGCCGCCGACGGTGTCGACGGTCACCTCGATCGCCATGTGGCCTTCGATGCGGGTCACGGGATCTATGTTGATGGTCGTCGGCATGAGTCTGCTCGTCTGCCTTTCCGGTATCCTGACGGAACCCCAAGCGCAAGCGCGGGGCCGTTGTCTTGCTGGCGGCAGAAACCGGGCCCGTCGCTGGCGCTCCGGGTTCTGTTGGACATCATCAATCTCCCGAGTCAAAGAAGCCGCTCATCCCCGGGAAACCCGGGTTCACGCATCCGAGACAAGGGCTCCGCGAGCCAATGCACCAGTTCACGCCGAATCGCCCTTCCTGCCCGCTGTTCCAGCGCCGCAGGTAGCAGTCGGCGTACGTTGATTCACCACGGCAACCGAGGTCAGCCAGGCAACCCTCGGTGCCGAGCGAGGTCGCCTGGCACTTGTCGCCGTCCTTGCAGCGCTTCTCGCAGTGGTCGTGGATTCGCTCGCTGAAGTACATCGCCGGCCGCCGGTTGGGATCGAGCGGCGGGGCCTGGCCGTTGGTGAGCAGGTGCGCGATCGTGCCCACGATCCAATCCGGGTGCGACGGGCAACCGGGGATGTTGATGATCCGCGAATCGCTGCCCAGGATGCTGCTGACGCTTCTGGCTGTTGTGGGGTTGGTGTTGGCAGCCACCAGGCCGCCGAATGCGGCGCAGCTTCCCACGGCCAATATGAAGCGTGCCGCGGGGGCGAAGTCGAGCAGCGCCTGCTGCATGGTCTTGCCGGCCCAGACGGTGCAGAACTTGCCGGCCGCTCCCGTCGGGATCGCTCCTTCGACCACGAGGATATAGCCGCCGGCCGTGCGGGCATCCTCGGCGGCGGACACGGCCAGCTCGCCGGCCGCGGCCGAAATTGTCGGGTGATACTGCAGGTCGATCACGTTCTGGAGTAGGTGGTCGGCGGTACCGTAGTAGATGCTGTTGAGCAGTGAGGTCGAGCAGCCGCTGCAGCCCTGGCCCTGAAGCCAGACAACGGGGGGCCGGGACCTGCCTGCCAGCACGTCCTGGAGTTGACCGAAAACACGGCCGGAAAGGCCGGGAGCGCTCAGCAATGCCGCCGAGGCCTTCAGAAAGTCCCGCCGGTTGATGTTCATTGGAGCTCCTCCATCCACCCACATGTAACGGAATTCACGGCCGGAGCCAAGCGTTTTCTTGGGGAAGAGGAATCCAATCGACGCTGGGTCACAATCTCACGGCCGGTACGAGATAGATCGATCGTCAGCATGCCAGGACACGCGCCTCGTTTCGGCGACACGTTTGAATAGTAGCTGTCGGGGAGGGATTGCTGTTCCACAGTGCCTGTTTGTCCGGGGTCCGATGGCAGTCATGCGCTCCGAGGTGTCTGACCGGGCGGAAACGATCGGCCTCAGATCTTTTTGCCATCCTTGCGCGCTTGATTGATCTGCTCGCGACTACGGTGGCGGTAGTCGCGAAGCGACTCGATCTTGTATTGCCCAAGGAGGTCGTGCACGAGCACGCCCGGTTTGGCGGATCGGAGCAGGTACCACGCCTCCAGAGCATACTCACGCTCAAGTTCAACCTCGCCTGCGTGCTCCTTCAACAGCCGCTTGACCTTCTCCTTGTTGAAGTCGTGGTGTATCAGTGTGCGATCCAAATCGAGCGTGGCGATGAATTGATCGGGGCGCGGCTTTTCGACTGACGCGGGCGGCTGGCCGGTCAGGTCAATGATATTGCCCCTGCCGACGGGGACGACGCAGTAATTGTGGCATATGGCATAACCGTTCAGGGGCATCCCGCCGCCGTAGGCGCTGGGCCAGAAGACGATCTCGGCGCCCTTCTGCTCGGCCTCCTGCCACAACTCCGAGAAATTGGCGTCGAAACAGGTGAGAATGGAGATTCGCCCGAAATCGAGATCGAAAACCTTGACGCCCTCCTTGCTGACGTTGACGCCTTCGCCCCAGAAGACGAAGACCTTGCGGTAATACCCGATGACCTTCCCGCTGCGGTCGATCAGCACGGCGGTGTTATAGATCTGCCCGTCGGAGGCCTGCTCGCGGATGGGGCAGATGACGTACATGTGGTGCTTCTTCGCCGCATCGGCGACGGCCTCGGTGATGGGGCCGGGGACCGGTTCAGCTTTGTCGTAGCCCGCGAACTCCTCGGGCAGGCAGGCGATGTCGACGCCGGCTTTTCCGGCCGTTTCCAGGTGATCGAGGGCCAGCTTGAGCTTCTCAACACGTTTGCCGCCGAACCCGATCGCGATCGCGGCGACCTTCACCTGGCGGCCAGGCAGTTCTTTTCTTCCCTGCGGCGCGGCAAGCGCACAAGAAACGACAATTGCCGATACCAGCAACCACGACAGTGTTCGACCAGTCATTGATCTCCATCCCTTCATCTCTGGTGCTTTCAAGTCAGAACACAAAGAAGAACTGATCGCCGATGCTCCCCGCGTCATTTGCCCTCCAGCCAGTTGCCGCCCCGTTCGACGTCGACCTTGATCGGTACCTGAAGCCACAGAACACTGCACATCTCACTGCCGGTGGTGTGGGTTCCGGCAATGCATGCACAGCCTGCCTACACCGTCCCCTGTGGAAGACACAGATCGGTGAACGACCGGTTGAAGAAGGAATCGGTCATCCCCGCGATGAAATCGAGAACCAATCGCGGCCCAAGGCTCCTGGTTTTATTCATTTGCCTGAGGTCTTTCCTGAGAAACTCGCTAAAGATGTAAAGGCAATCCACGCTTGACAACCGCGTGCTCGACGGCGTCCAACTCTGCCAAGCACCCTTGTTATACTCGCTCAACAAGCGATCGAACATGAGTGTTATAGCTGGTTTAAGCTTATGCTGGTCTTGGGTTGCAGCCCCGGATCGATAAATCCTTCTCATATTGAACTCGTAAAGGTCGTTGAGGGCGGTGTGGATTCGCTTCCTCACGCAAAGGCGGTCTCCGCTGGTTCCGTTGTGGACTAGTTCCTCCACCAGACTCGCGATGATGCGCCGGTTTGTAATGCCTAGCCGATTACGCACCTTGGAGGGAATCTCTCGGCGCTTGACCAGGCGCAAGGTAAGTGCGTCCTCAAGGTCACGGCCGAGATAGGCGACTTTGTCAGCCCAACGTACCACACAACCTTCGAGAGTTGCAGGACGGCTCTTGCCTCGCTCCGTATTCTTCAGTGCGCTCGGCGTCTTGCCCCGGTCCGGCTGGAGGTTAGGTTCAAATCCTTCTCCGTAGTGACAAACGATGCCGTCGCGCACCGCGAAGGTGAGATTCAAGCCCGGATGACGAGGATAAGGAGATTCCAGTCTGTCGACCACGCGCAGGCTTTGCAGCTCGTGCGAGAACCGCAGGTTATGCTTCGCGGCGATCTGGTTCAGGACCTTCTCGCCCGAGTGCCCAAACGGAGCATGACCAAGGTCGTGCCCGACTGCAATTGCGGCAACTAAATCTTCGTTGAGCCTGAGGGCGCGGGCAATGGTGACCGCGACTGACGCCACGTGGAGACTGTGCTCCAAGCGGGTGCAAAGGTGATCGTTCTGGGGTGAGATAAAGACCTGTGTCTTGTGACGCAGGCGACGAAATGCCCTGCAATGAATGATCCGCGTGTAATCCCGATGGAATTGGGTACGAAACCGATCTGCCTGCAGTGCAAACTGCCGTCCGGCATACTTCGGGTCGGTCGAAAGGGTGGCTCGCTCTTGCAGAGCATTCTTTTCCTGTCCCTCCAGATCCTCGCGCGGGCACTCCGCTTGGCCATGCATGTTTCGGTGTTCTCTTGCCCCCCAGCCCGGATTAGATACGCCCCACCGTATCGACTGCCTCGTGTCGGACTATGAGATCGACTAGTTGCGAAATATCACGCTCGGTCTGCAAGATCGACCAGATCTTCTCTCCCAGAACTGCATGCCCTTCGATCTCTGCTTCTCTCGCTTCCGGCAGCCCCTTTACCGCGTACGTCTTGCGAGCATCTGACAGAGCGTTGACTGCTTCCTCCGGTGTTCTGGAAAAGCGGAATTGAAACAGGCCAGCCACAAGCGGATTGTCCTGACCCTCGAAAGCGGATCGAGAGTCGGCTTTGTAGCCGATAACAATCTTGCCGCGAGCCCAAGCCATCGCCACCTCGGACACGGCCCCTTCATCCGGAACCCGGCCGTTGAGGTTGGCAACCACGGCATCACACCCATTGAGCACCTGGTAAACGTCAAGGGCGAATACAGCCTCGGACATGAGTCGGCTTGCCCGATCGGGTGCAAAGCCGTCAGCCAATAGACGGTCGATACACTTGGTAAGCTCGAGCCCATCCCGCTGAGGCAGAAATGTGCTGTAACCGGCACGCTCCAAGGCGTTTGCCAGTTCCGCCATCTCTTCCTGCTCTTTGCGGTTGAACAATGGACCCGCGCAGTAGACTCTGAAGGTTGACCGCGCCATCTGAACCTTCTCCGCCTACCCTCAAATAAGGCCTTTTGTACTCTTTGTCACCCGCCCCACCACAAGAAACTGACTATACGAGCCGCCGCGGGCCAAGTCAAGTCTTTTTCTTCATTCATTCCGAAGACTGTTATTTGCCTTCCAGCCAGTTGTCGCCCCAGGCGACGTCGACCTTGATGGGGACCTGGAGCGGGAGGGCGTTGCACATTTCGGCGCGGATGAACTCGGCCTCCTTCTCGATGGCGGCGCGCGGCACGTCGAAGACGAGTTCATCGTGGACCTGGATGATCATCCGCGACGGCCGCTGCTCGGCGCGGATGCGGCGGTGGATGCTGATCATCGCCCGCTTGATCAGGTCGGCGGCGGAGCCTTGGATCACCGTGTTGACCGCCACGCGTTCGCCGAGGGAACGGAGGCCCTGATTCCGCGAGTTGATCTCGGGCACCTGCCGGCGCCGGCCGAGGATGGTCTGCACGAAACCGCGCCGGCGGGCCTCGGCGATCGTCTGATCGATGAATTTGCGGATGCCGGGGTAGCGGGTGAAGTACCTGTCGATGAAGCCCTGGGCCTCGGTCACGCTCATGCCGGTGGATCGCGACAGCCCGTAGGCGGTCTGGCCGTAGATGATGCCGAAGTTGACCGCCTTGGCCCGGCCGCGCTGCTGCTTGCTGACCTGGTCGAGCGGCACGCCGAAGACCTGCGCGGCCACGAACTGGTGAATGTCGCGGTCTTCGATAAACGCTGCCCGCAGGGCCTGGTCGGCGCAGAAATGGGCCAGCACACGCAGCTCGATCTGCGAGTAGTCGGCGGTGAGCAGCACATGATCGGCGTCGCTGGGCACGAAGGCCCGGCGGATCTCCTGGCCGATCTCGGTGCGGATGGGGATGTTCTGCAGGTTGGGGTCGCTCGACGATAGCCGGCCGGTGACCGCCGCCGTCTGGTGAAAACTCGCATGGATACGGCCGGTCCGCTTGCAGATCATTTCCGGCAGCGGGTCGATGTACGTGCCCTTGAGCTTAATCAGCTCGCGGTATTCCTTGATGAGCTTGGGAACCGGATGCTGCCAGGCGAGCGTGTCGAGCGTCTCGGCGTCCGTGCTGCGGCCGGTCTTGGTATTACGCACGACGGGCAGCTTCAGCTCGTCGAAAAGCACCGCCGCGAGCTGCTTGGGCGAGTCGATGTTGAACGGGTGGCCGACCTGCTCCTGGATCTCCCGAGTGAGCTGGTCGAGCCGGTCGGCGATTTCGCGGCTCATCCGCTCGAGGATGGCCGTGTCCAGCCGGACGCCTTCGGCCTCCATGTCCGCCAGCACCCCGACCAGCGGCATCTCGGTGTCGCGGAACAGCGGTTCCAGCGAGGTGCCAGCGAGCTGCCTGCTGAAGATCTCGTAGAGCTGCCAGGTCACGTCGGCATCCTCGGCCGAGTACTCGCAGGCCCTGGCCGTGTCGACCTGGTCAAAGCCGATCTGCTTGCTGCCCTTGCCGATCAGGTCGCTGATGGGGATCGGGTCAAAGCCGAGCAGTTCGCGGGCTAGGGCATCCATGCCGTGCGAGCGCCTGGTCGAGTCGAGCACGAAGCTGGCGATCATGGTATCGAAGGCGACGCCGGCCACCTCGACGCCGTGGTGTTTGAGTACGACAAGGTCGTACTTGATGTTCTGGCCGACCTTGAGGATCTTCGGGTCATCCAGGATCGGCCGGAGGGCATCCAGCGTGGGCTCCAGCGGAAGGCACCGGCCGACCCCGCGGATGGGCAGATAGTAGCCGGTGTCGGCCTGCCACGAGAAGCTGATTCCGCACAACCGGGCGTCGGCCGGGTTGAGGCTGGTCGTCTCGGTATCCAGGGCGAAGACCGGCTGGCGCCGCAACTCGGGTACGAAGTCCCGAAGCCTGATCTCATCGTCGATCGACTCGTACCGACGGCCGGATGGGCGGCCTTCAGCTTTCTCCTCGATCTCGGGGCCGGGCTTCGGGGATGTTTGCTGATCAGGAGACGCCTGGTCGAAAAGACTCAGTTGCGCATGGGCTGGCGGGGACTCGGTGGATCGCGGCTGCAAGCCGCTCCTACCCGGGGGCGGCGGGGCGGCGGGCCTGGCCGGTTTTCCGAGACCGGCCTCGGCGCCCATCTGCTGGGCCAGTCGCTCGAAGTGCAGTTCGGTGAAGATCGGCAGAAGGGCCGCAGCCTTGACGCCCTTGAAGCGGCTGGCCTCCAGGTCGAACTCCACCGGGACATCCCGGCGAAGGGTCACCAGTTGCCGGGTGATATCGATCTGGCTGGCGAATTCGAGGACGTTCTTCTTCATCGCCGGGGTCAGCTCGTCGGCATGCTCGATGACGGCGGCGGCCGTGCCATACTTGGCAATCAGGGCGGCCGCCTTCTTGGGCCCGACACCTTTGACCCCGGGGATATTGTCCGTACTGTCACCAACGAGGGTCTGGACCTCGATGGCCTGGTCTGGCCGGTACCCCTTTTGGGCCTCGATCTCGCGCGGGCCGATGAACTCGTTCTTCATTGGGTCATAGAGGCGGACCTGGTCGGTCAGCAGTTGATCCAAGTCCTTGTCTCGACTGACCATAACGACTTCGACGTCCTGGCGGGCCAGCTTTGCGCACACCGTGGCCAGGACGTCGTCCGCCTCGAAGCCGGGAACGCTCAGGACGGGGATGTCCTGGGACCTGACAATCTGGAGAATCCGATCGATCTGCGGCTGGAGGTCCTCCGGCGGCGGCTCACGGTTGGCCTTGTATTCGGGGTCGATGGATTTCCGGAAGACGTCGACCTCGGCCCCCCCCTCCATGACCATGACCAGGTAGTCGGGTCGCTGCTCGCGGATGAGCTGGAGCAGCATGTTTGAAAAGACGTAAGTCGCCTTGGTGGGCTCCCCGGCGGGGGAGGAGAGGTTCTGGAACGGGGCGTAGTAGCTCCGGAAGATCTGGGAAAGGCCGTCGATGAGGAAAAGGCGTTTCGCCATATATTGTGCCGCCGCCATGCTTTGCCCGTATCGGTGGGTTCGATTCGCACTGTAGGACCGGCCGGCCGGGGGTGTCAACCCCGGTTGACGGGGGCTCTGGGGACCGGGGATCGGGGCCTGGAGCTGCTGGCGGTCTGCGTCGCGGTCAGAGACCGCTCCTACTGGGGCCTGGTGTGGAAGGCACTGGCAGGCAGGCTGCCAGTGGTACCCAAGCGACCGCTCTGTCGGAAGACATGGCGGCGCCCCGGTAAGCCGGGGCTTGGCCATGCCACCCTTTTTGGGATGAACCCCCCGGCCGAGGACCCCACGGACGCTTGGTTGACATCCCCATGGCCGGAAACGAGAATGCGAAATCGGCTGCCCGCCCCAGCAGGTGGCCGGTCGGCGGTCCGGTTGGCCGCCGTCCTGCCGGCACTGATACCGAAGGTGGTTCCCTCCCTCAGAAAGTGGACATGCCGCGATGCAGACCGGCCGGACCGACACCCTCGGGTCACAGTGCCAAAGTTAGAGACTGGCGAACCTCGCAGCTTGTCCGCGCCCGACCGGACGGCGTGAATCCCGCGACGTCGGGTGCCTGCGGTTGAAACGGAGCATGGAATCATGGCATTGGCCAGGCCCCAAGGACCAGTCGGATCAGGTGGATTGAAGGCGGCGGCAATCGGCTTCGCCGTGACGGCGGTGGCGGCGATCACCTTCACCATCATCATGTTCACGCAGCGGTCGGATCTGCAGATGGCAGCCGAGCGGGACGCAGACCAGGCCAGGCGACAGCAGCAGGCGGCGTCTGAGGCCAAGCAGGCGTTCAGCGATCTGGCCCAGGAAGTGATCGGCAAGTCTGCGGGCGAGCTGGCGGAGGTCAAGACGGCCATCGACCCGATCCGCACCCAGGTGGCGGGCAACGAGCTGGCCCAGAAGAACGGAATCAAGGCCAACCAGCCCGTGGCCCTCATGCTCGGGAATCTCTACAAGCTGTTCGAGACGACGGCCGGCGAATTGGGCGAGCTCCAGGCCACGAACAAGGAACTGAACGACAAGCTGGAGTCCACGCTGAAGGAGACCAAGGCGAAGTCCGATGCTTTCGAGGCCCAGATTGGCGAGTTGACAGGCAAATTTCAGGATTTGACCAAACAGAGCGAGGAGTCTCGAAACACCTCCAATGCCCGGCTGGCGGAGCTGCAGGCCGCCCGCACCAAGGAGCGTGAGGATGCGGCCCGGGAGCTTGACGCGGCCCGGAAGGCCAGGGACGAGGCCGAGAAAACCCTCCAGGCTGAGAGAAAGCGTACCGAGGAACTGCTCAACCAGCTTGCCCAGTTCAAGCCGTCGGCGCAGGGCGGTTCAGCGCTGCAGGTCAAGGACGGCACCGTCGTTCGCATCGTGCCTGACGGGGACGTGACGTATATTGACCTTGGCCGGCGCGACCGGATCAAGCCGGGGATGACCTTCTCGGTTTACTCGCCGGTTCAGGGGATTCCGGCCGACGGCAAGGGCAAGGCGACGCTTGAGGTGACCAACGTATTTGAGACCACGGCCGAGTGCCGGGTCACGTCTCGCGAGCCCGGCGAGCCGATTCTCTCGGGCGATATCATCGCCAACCCGGTGTATGACCGGTCGCGCCACTACCGGTTCGCTGTGGCGGGCGATTTTGATCTGGGCTTCGACGGCAAGATTGACGTGGGCGGCAGGGAAGTCGGCCGGCTGATTGAACGGATGGGCGGCAGGGTGGTCAGCAGGGTGGACAGCGACACGGACTTCCTGGTTCTGGGTTCGGCGCCTCCGCCGCCGACGCCGGTTGTGCCCGGCATGGAGAACGAGGCCGCCGTTGCCGAGCGGAACGCCGAGCTCACTCTCCGCCGGCAGGCTTTTGAGAGCATGTTCAAGGAAGCTCGGGCGCTCTCGATTCCGATCCTGACGCGCACCCAGTTTCTGCACTTCATCGGGCAGAGCATGCCCCAGAACACGCCGGACGACGCGTTGCCGGAGATCTGACCGGCATCGAGGGGTTCGGGCTTCGGAGTTCAGGGTCGACCACGGGCGGTTTGCGGTCTTCGTGAACGTGGGCTCACGATTCGCCGCGAACGGTCTGGACTGGCCGCCGATCGGCCGCATCCGTCCCGTTGAGCACACAGTCCGACTCGGCCTGCTCTGGGGGGAGAGGGTGCGCCGATTATTCCGCGCATGACGGATCGGCTGGAACGTTCAGGCCGCTGAGACATCGCTGGAGAATGCCGAAGTCGGATTGGTCGACGTCATCATCCGCGTCCAGCAGGTCCTTTTCACAAGCAGGGTCCATCTGGGGTATGCCAGGTCCTGAGGCGCAAGCCTGGAAAGCTTCGAGATCGTCGGCGTCGACGTCGCCATCGCGTTCAAAGTCTCCGGGCACCGGCGGAGGGCACCCGCTCCGGTCGACTGACACGCCGGGAATCGTGCCGCGGCACTCGTCAACCATATCAACCACGTGATCGCAGTCCTCGTCGGGGCTGCCCAATTCCCAGAGTCGTCCCGTACTCCCGGAGAAGTAGACAAGCCTTTGGCGGGCTTCGTCGTATACGAGTCCGGGATCGGTGGAGCCGCCGGGCTGGTTCGGAGTCAATCGGCTCCAGGAGGTCCCGTCCCACTCCCACATGTCGCCTGACCCGCCCCAGCCGCCGGCCATAACGACCACCTTGCGAACCGGATCGTAGGCCATGGCGTGAGAGTATCGCCCCGCCGGGCCGCTGACGGGGCGATTCGTCCAGGCGGTTCCATCATACTCCCAGGTATCCCCGAGATACTCGTAGTAGCCATGGGCGTAGGTGTAACCTCCGAACAGCACCATGACCTCTCGATCCGTGTCGTAGGCCATGGCGGGGAAAAGACGGGCACTCGGGCCCGGGACGCTCCTATTGAGCCAGGCCTGGCCGGTCCATTCGTACGTCTCGTCGGACTCGCTGCTGTCGTTATAGTGCCTGCCGCCGAAAAGGACGGTCCTGCCGCGGCGGCGATCATAGGCCAGGGCAAAGCCACCGGTGATATCCGGGTCAGCGGCGTCCCGCCGCGTCCATCCGGCTCCGTTCCACTCCCAGACGTCCTGCAGGCACCAGCGGCCGCACGTACTTCCCCCGAAGTGCACCGCCATTGCCCGTGCAGTGTCAAAAGCCAAGGGCAGTCTGTAGTCCAGCTCGTTGGGCCGGCTGACGCGGTGCAGCAGCCATGTCCCGGCGGAGTAGGTCCAGGTGTCGGGATAGTCGGAGTACAACGCCCCGCCGCCGAACATCACGGTTTCTTCCCGCCAGGTGTCGTAGGCCATGCCGAAGTAGACGCGCCCCGACGGGCTGCCGGCGCGAAATGCCCAACTGGTGCCATCCCATTCCAGGGCGGCGCATCCGTACTCTTGATAGCTTCTCACCCCAACGGCCAGAGTGCGATGCCGGAGAGTGTCATAAACCGCAATCGCGCCGGTGTACTCGAACCCGCCCTGATCGCTGGTCAATCGGGTCCAGCTTGCCCCGTCGTATTCCCAGGTTTGATACTTCATCCAGATATCGTTGCTGTAGCTCCCGCCGGCAAGGACGACGCGGTGTCGATCGCTGTCATAAGACATGGCGGGAAGCGAACGCCGACTGGGAGCGGCGGCGAGTTGTGTCCAGGTGGTACCATCGTATTCCCAGGCGTCACCATACAAGTCGCCGTCTGAGCTGCTCGAGGGAGTCATTCGTCCGCAGGTCAGGAGCACCGCGCCGCTGATGCCGTTGTAGCACATGGCGTGGTCGACGCGACGGCCGGGGGCGGTTTCAAGCGTCCGCTGGGTCCACTGGGTTCCATCCCACTCCCAGGTGTCGGCCAGACTGGTGCCGCTGCTCCGGGTCTCCTGGCCACCGAACAGCACAATCACCTCGCGGCTCGGATCATATGCCATGGCATGCCGGGCGCGGGCCGACGGGCCGGAGACAAGCCGCTGGACCCAGCGACTGCCGTCCCATTCCCAGGTATCACCGATGTACGCGGAAGGGTTGTGCGGGTTGCCGCCGAACAGGACGGTGACACCCCGGCGGGCATCATAGGCCATGGCAGTCTGCTGGCGGCGGGATGGTCCGCCATCTGAGACCCAATGCCATGAATTCCCATCCCACTCCCAGGTGTCGCCGTCTGTTCCGACGTAGACGGTCACCCCGCGAGCACTGTCAAAAGCGGCATTTCCTCCGGTCCCGCTGATCGCCGCCCGCTGCCAGCCGTAGCAGCTTTGCCCCAGAGCCGAGTCGTGGAGCAGGAAGAAGGCCGCTGCGCATAGCAGGACGGCATATGGCTGGAATCGAGACTGCACTGGAACCTCCGGACAGATGCTTTACGCACATCCTACCGCCTGCATTCCATCACTGCAACTGGAAATCCTGAATGCTCTGCCCGGCACGATTACTGTCTGGCCGTCGATAAGCGGGCGGGTTGATAGCAGGAATAACCGGACCGCCTGACAGGGCGTGGATCGATCATCGCATCCGCCGGATGCCCTGAAGCATCAAACTGGCTTTTTATGGCTCACTTGCCTGATCGGTTGAGAGGCTCGGCATCCAAGGCGAAGGCAATCCGCCGGGTCGAAGAAAGCGACGCCTGTGGATCAAGCGGAGTTGGGAACGCCTCAGGCGGTCTCGTCGATATGGTTGCCGACTTCGCCGGCGAATTGGGTGAGGATCGCCTCGGCGTTCTCCATGGCGGCTTGGAGGAGTTTGGAGGCCACTTGGCCCTCCTGCTGACCGGCCATCTTGAGGACCTTGGTGGCGATGGCGGTCTGGAGCCTGGCCGTGCTCATGGCGGTCGAGAAGCCGGCGATGTCACCGATCATGCTCATGGATGATGTATCGGCAACTGCGGGCCCGGACTGGAAAGCTGGAGCAGGTCCGATAATGGGCAGCTCTCTCCCTGCTGCAAAACGGCGGGCGATGGAAGAGGAAAGAAATCCGAATGACGAAGGCCGAATGACGAAGCCCCGCCCTGGTTCGCCCGCCTGGGCGGGCAGGCTCATGGCGACCGTGACGAGACGAAGGAAATCCGAATCACGAGACACGAATGAGCAGATCGGCCGCAAGCGGCGCGCAAAAAAGGGGCGGCTCACGTCATTGGACGCGAGCCGCCTTTCAAGCCGACTTGGCCGTGGCGCCGGTCAGAAGTCGGTCCTGAGATTACTTCACCTCACTCATCTTGATCGCGGAGCGGTGCTCCGCCGACAGCAGAGCGGCCTCGAGCACCCGCTGAGTCTCGTACGCATCCGCGAAGTCGGGGATGGGCACTTCGGGCTTTTCACCGCCGAGGACTCTCATGATATCGGCGGCCTGATTGATGAAGCCGTGCTCGTAGCCAAGGATGTGGGCATCCGGCCACCACGCTGCCGCGTACGGATGGTTGCCGCCCGAGGTACACATGATCCGTTTCCAGCCCTGGAGGCGGCGCTCGATGGTGCTGTCCCAGTAGTCAAGGTAGTTCATATCCTCGAACCGGAACCGCAGGGCGCCCTTCTCGCCGTGGACCTCGATGCCGTTCATGTTCTCGTAACCGGTCGCCAGGCGCGAGGCCTCGTAGCTGGCCACCGCACCTTTCTTGAACCGGGCCAGGAACAGCACGGCGTCGTCGACGTCGGCCTTGCCCTTCTTCTTGGCCCCCTTGGCCCCGCCCGAGATGCCGCCGGCGGAGCCGGTCGTCACGATGGTCCGTTCCTTGATGAAGGTTTCGGAAATCGCCCCGCTGATCTCGACGATCTCGTCGCCGGTGATGAAGCGGGACATGTCCACGATGTGAGCATTGAGGTCGCCGTGGGCCCCGCTGCCGGCGAGCTTCTTCTGGAATCGCCACAGGAGCGGCGTGTCCGGGCCGCCCCACTCCTGCAGGTAGATGCAGCGGACATGGTAGATCCGCCCGATCTTGCCTTCCTTGACCAACTGGTGAGCCAGGGCCACGGCCGGGCAGCGGCGATAGTTGTACCAGACGAACGTTTCGACCTTGGCCTTCCTGGCGGCCTCGACCATTTCACGGGCGTCGGCCAGGGTGCCGGCAATCGGCTTTTCACACGCGACCGGCTTACCGGCCTCAAGGGCTTCCATGGCCGGCGGCATGTGCATGTAGTTCGGGGTGACGATGTCGACGTAGTCGACCTCTTCGTTGTGGATGACCTCTTTCCAGTTGTCCGACCAGTTCTTCCAGCCCCAGCGTTCGGCGAAGGCCTGAGGCTTTTCCTCCTTCATGCCAAAGACCGTGTGCATGACGGGCTTGAGCCGGAGATTGAAGAACTTGCCTACCTTGAGATAAGCGTTGCTGTGGGTTCGGCCCATGAAACCCTGGCCGATCAGGGCGACGTTGCAGGTGCCTGCCATCGCGAGTATCTCCTTTCTTTTTCCGGCCCGCGCCGCGAGCGAGCCGTCAGTAGCACTGACTTGCCCTTCCAGTCGCCCATGGATATAGCGGGCAACGTGCCCGGAATCAAGCGCCCGGCGGCGGCCTCGGCGTGGGGCTGGGAACAGAGGGGCGAGCAGGGAGGTTTGTGCTGCCCGGGACATGCCCTACACTGAGCGCATCTGATTCGGAGAAAGCCGCATGAGCTACAGCATCGAACCTATCAGGAGATCCCACCGGTCGGCGGTCACGAAGATCTTCAACTACTTCGTTGCCAACAGTTTCGCGGCCTATTTCGACGCTCCTGCCGGTCCCGACTTCTTCGACGGCATCCTGCGGGTGTTGGCGGACTATCCTTCCGCGGTGGTTAAGGCCAGCGATGGCAGCGTTGTCGGTTTTGGCTTCCTGCGGCCGTATCACCCGGCCGCGACCTTCCGGCGAACCGCCCTGATCGGCTACTTCATCCTGCCCGAGCACACCCGCCGGGGTCTGGGCACCGTCATTCTGCAGCGGTTCGTCGAGCAGGCCAGGGAGATGGGCGTCGACCAACTGTTGGCGAGCATCTCCTCGCTGAACGAGCAGAGTCTGGCGTTTCATCGCCGGCACGGTTTCGTCGAATGCGGCCGCCTGCGAGACATCGGTCGCAAGTTCGGTCACAGCTTTGACGAGGTCTGGATGCAGAAGACGATCGGAGGAGAGGGTTCGTAGATGCCGACACCCAGGCACGGGAGGAACAGACGCCGGCAGGCGTGGGCAGCGAGCCGTCGGAGGCTAGAATGTGTGTTAGTCGCGTTACGGGGGGCCGGGTATGACTTCGCTGCCGCCGGCGACAGAGAGAGGGATCCACATGACACATAGGTTGAGCGTGCTGGCCGTCACGGCCATGGTTTTGGGTGCTTGTGGTGCCAGTTGCCTGCCGAGGGGCGATGAAGAGCCGATCATCTACAATGACAGTTTTGAGACCGGGCTGGGGGTCTGGACACAAGGGGCGGACGTGCCCGAGGACCCCAACAACCCCGGCCAGCCGGTCGAGTGGTCGATCGAGCAGAGTACCGAACAGGCGGTTGACGGGCAGTACTCGGCGAAGTACTCACTCGATGGTACCCAGGACGACGGCACCATCTGGCTGGTTCGCGAGTTCGACGTCACTCCCCTGGCGCTCTATCGCGTCACGCTGTCGTTCGACCTGTGGAGCGAGACAGAGAGCTTCAACACCCTGGCCAAGGTCGCGGCTTATGCCGGAGGCAAAGCACCCGAGGTCGAGGCCGACTTCGACGTGAACGCGGCCGCCAACGAGGTCGCCGGGTGGAAATCATACACTTACGTGGTGGATGCCATCGCCACCCTCGATGGCAAGATCCGCGTGGCCTTCGGTATCAGCGCGGTCTGGGAGACTGAGCTGACCTACTACATCGACGACGTGGAGATCGAGATTGTTCCGAGGTAGCGCGCTGCAGCGGTCGGGCCAGATGGGGGTCCTTGTGATGCAGGCTTCCAGCCTGCGACAGGCCGCTTCATTTCGTTGATCGGGCGTAATCGCGCATGGCCTGCATGTTCTCGTGGGGCGTGCCGCGGGGGACCTCGCAGCCGGCACCGACGATATAACGCGGCCCGGCATCGCGGTGGCACTCGGCGATGGCCGAGCGGACCTGGTCGGGCGTCCCGTTGCGAAGGACCGACACGGGGTTGATGTTGCCCAGCAGGACCTGGGCGGGCCCCATCGCCTGGCGGGCCTCGGCCAGCGGCACCATAGAGTCGAGATCGACGATTTCGCAGTTTAGGCGGCCCATGTTCGCCAGCAGCGGCCGTGTGTTGCCGCAGATGTGCAGCCGGACTCGGGTCCCCATGGCGTGCAGGCCGTCGACGAGTTTCTTCTCGTACGGCCAGACCAGCTCGCCGTACAGCTCGGGGCCGACCAGGGATGCTGCGGCATCGCCCACGCCGATGAGGTCCGCGCCCGCTTCCACCTGAGCGCGGGCAAAACGCAGTTCCATCTCGACCACGAACTCGAACAGGTCGCGCACCCAGCCGGGGTGGTCGATCAGGTCAAGCATCACCGTGTTCAGGCCGCGGAGGTCGGCACCCAGGGCGATCGGCCCTTCGATCCAGCCTTCGACCAGCTTGTCCCTTCCCACCTTCTCCCGCAGCAGGGCCGCCCCTTTGACCCGGTCGTGCATCCGCCCGCCGCCGAGGGGATCGGGCATCTTGAGCGAGGTGAGATCGGTTTTCTCCGCGAGGCGCGCCTGAGATTCGACGATCGCCGGCGGGTGGTCGTCGAAGAATTCGACCTTGCCGCCGCAGTCGGCGGTCTCGCGGGCCGGGTCGGAGATCACCGATACGTAGTCCACGTCGAACTGCTCGGCGGTCCGGATCTGGCCCTCGGCCAGGACGCGATGATCTGTGGCATAGTCGCGGTACTTCGCCCCGATCAGGTCGGCGGCGAACATCATGGTGATGGGCATCAAGGGCAGCGTGTCACACGGCCGGCCCTCGATCATTGACAGCACTCGTTCTCGGCTGTTCACGGAGTCCTCCCGCAGCGGCGTTCGCTGCCGCCCCGGCAGGCTACCATAAACCCGGCGGCGGGGGCAAACAGGCTGACGGGTGCGGATTAATGACCAATGCTCAAACACCCAATGACCAACGAAACCCGAATGACGAAATCAGAATGTCGAAGACTCGCAGCGGCGAGTCACAGACCCGCCCGCCACGGCGGGCAGGCTCGTGGCGGGACGGAAGAATGACGAATGACCGAACGAGGAGTGGCTTTCCCTTTCGTCATTCGCATTTCGATATTCGGATTTGACCGGGCATTGAGACTTGGCCACTGGTCATTCCGCCGAGTGGGTCTCGGTGGCTTCGACGGGGACGGGCTCGGCGGGTTGGGCGCTGCCCTCGATGAGGTTGTCCAGCGCGGCGGTGGCGCGGTCGGCTTCCTGCTGGAAGCTTTCGGCGATGTGGCGGGTGATGACGTCGGGCGGGGTATAGAGGTATCGGGCGACCGGCCGGCCGTTCTCGTGGGTGATGGATGGGGCCCCCGGTTTGGCGAGGTTGATCTCCTCGCCGCAGGGGTCGTCGAACTCGGCGCCGCGCTTGAGGATCTGAACCACCGGCTGGCAGGGCCGCTTGGCGTTCAGGTCGATGACCACGGCCTCGCGCTTGTCGGAGAGGGTCACGCAGGTGCCCACCGGGAACGGCGGGATGCTCCGGACCGCCGCGGCGTAGATCACCGGGTCAAACATCTTGCGGATCTCGGGGGCCTGGAGGGCCGAGAGGGCGGCGACCTTCGGCTGGTCCTTGCGGTCGCAGATGGCCATCATGCCGTCGAGCACGTTGGCCACCGCCACGATCCGGCAGAACACGTGGATGCGGTGGCCGCGGAGCGGCTCGGGGTGGCGCTCGAGGTGGGTGAAAACTGGTTCAGGAAACCCTTTGCCATCGAAGCGCTGGTGATGGTGCAGGAGGATGCCGGCGGCGGTCGATTCGAGGCGGCCTCGCAGCAGCTCGTACCCGCGGGTGGGATGGCTTCGATACCCCTCTTCGTCCTCATGGGATTCGAGAACGTGCGACCGGCGCAGTTCCGGCCGCTGGTCGAGCTTGCCGACGTCGTGCAGCATCGCGCCGACGCCGAGGTTGGTCAGGTCCTGGGCGAGACGCTTGTCCACGTACTTGCGCTCGTGGCTGATGTAGTTGCGCAGGTTGATGCCCAGGATCATGCCGAGGTACGCGACGTTGGCGCTGTGGCTGAAGAGTTCCTCCGGCTCCTCGAGGATTCGCTCGGCCCAGACGGCGTGGTCCTTGTTCTTGACGAGCTCCTGGATGAGCTGGGAGACGAGTTCCCTGTAGAACTGGAGATCGAAGGCGCTGGCCGTGCGGTTGGACATCGCGGTGAAGCTGGATTTGACGTGATGGTAGAGCTTGGCGCGTGATTCAGGAATGCCCGAGCCGATCTGGGCGTCGAGAAAATCGAAGCCCGGATGGGCGATCCAGACGCCCTTGATGTTGTAGTGGGGCAACTTGGCGATGGTCGCCTCGTCGAGGGTATAGCCGGCCGTCAGCAGGGCGCGCCCCCCCTGCCCCGGATGGGGAATCGCGGTGGCCAGGACCATGCCGGGCTCAAGGTTGTGCACTGCCACGCGGATCATATATCGGACGATCCCCTTGGCCGCCGATGGGCGCAGTCCCGCGCGCGCCCGAGGCGGACTCGTTAGGCTCATCGGCACACCGGAGGGGAGGGGCCAGCAACGGGGCTGGAAATCGAGGGGCGGGTCGGCGGTCGCCGTTCTAGGACTTCACCACGTTTCCCGGCAGCGGGCTCTTGACCGATTCGCGCAAGTCGGTCAAGGGTGGACCGGGCTGCCCAGCGCGCAGCGGCCGGCTCGGGGGGCGAGTGGCGGCCAGTTCGCGATGAACCGCCTCGGCGATTCCCGCCGCATCGATGCCGCACTCGGCCAACTGGCTCTTGCGCGAGCCGTGGCTGACGAAGCGGTCCGCGGGAATTCCGAGCCGAACCAGGCGATCGGTCGGCAGCCGGAGTTCCTGGGCGGTTTCGAGCACCGCGGCACCGAAGCCGCCGATTACCGAGTGATCTTCGACGGTGACCACGAGATGATCGGCCAGCAGGGCGGAGGTGACCATTTCACGATCGATCGGCTTGGCAAAACGGGCATTGTAAACCCGGATCGAAGCGCCCTCGGCGGCCAGCATCTCGGCTGCATCCATCACGTGGCTGACGGTCGCGCCATACGCCAGGATGGTCGCGTCGTTGCCCTTGCGCATCAGCCGCGCGCGGCCGATTTCGAACGGCGGGGCCTCGCCCATGGATCTGGGCAGGTCGGCCCGGGGGTAGCGGATGGCACAGGCCTGCGGGCTGTTTACGGCGAACCGCAGTGCGGCCCTCAACTCGTTCTCGTCGGCCGGGGCCAGCAACACCAGGTTGGGCAGGGTTCGGAGATACGAGATGTCGAGGAACCCGTGATGCACCGCTCCGTCGCTGCCGACCAGCCCGGCGCGATCCATGCACAGGATGACCGGGAGGCGCTGCAGCGAGATCTCCTGGAACACCTGGTCGAACGACCGCTGCAGGAATGTGGAGTAGATAGCCACCATCGGCTTCATGCCCGCTCTGGCCATTCCGGCGGCGACGTCGACCGTGCAGCTTTCGGCGATGCCCATGTCAAAGAAGCGCTTGGGGAACTGCTCGGCAAAGCGGTCCAACCCGGTTCCGGCGGGCATGGCGGCGGTCAAGGCGCAGAGCCTCGGCTCTTCCCGTGCGATTTCGATGACGGCCTCCGAGAAGGCCTCGGTCCAGCTCTTTCCGGAGCCGTTCTTGACCGTGACCGTCTCGCCGTCAAGGACGAACGGCATGGCCGCGTGGAACCGTGACGGCTCGGCGCGGGCGAAGGCGGCGCCCTGGCCCTTGTTGGTGTGAATGTGCAGCAGCACGGGATGGTCGACGTCCTTGAGCATCTGCAGGAGCTCGATCAGGTGGGGGACGTCATGCCCCGGGACCGGGCCGACGTACATGAATCCGAGCTGCTCGAAGATGGAGTGCGGCGCGACTGTGGCCTTGAGGCCCTCCTTCAGGTGTCCGAGGGCATCGACCATGGATTGGCCGACGAGCGGGAGCCTGGGAAGCAATTGCTTGGCCCGCTGCTTGGCCTCTTCGTAGAGGGAACTGACGCGAAAGCGGGCCAGGTACTTGGCGAAGGCCCCCTGGGTCGGCGCGATGCCGTAGTTGTTGTCGTTGAGCACGACCAGGAACTGCCGATCGAGCGTACCGGCCTGGTTCAACCCCTCGAAAGACACGCCGTTGACGATGCTCGCGTCGCCGACGAGGGTTACCACGCGGCTGTCGCGGCCCGCCAGCCTGTCGGCGATGGCCAGGCCCAGTGCCGTGGGAATGGCTGTCCCGGCATGACCGACGTTGAACAGGTCAAACGGGCTTTCGTCGATGTTGGGGAAGCCGCTGAGACCGCCGGACTGGCGCAGGGTGTCGAAGCGGGCGTTGCGGCCGGTGAGGAGCTTGTGCGGATAGCACTGGTGCCCGACATCCCAGAGCAGGCGGTCCTTCTCGAAGTCGAAGCAGTAGTGCAGGGCGATGGTGATCTCGGCGACGCCCAGGTTGCTGGCGAGGTGCCCGCCGTTTTTGCCGACCACCTCGATGATGCGGGCGCGGATCTCCTCGGCCAGTTCGCCCAGTTGGGTGATCGAGAGTTTCCTGATATCCGACGGGTGGCGTATCGAAGCAAGCAATCCCATGTTATGTCTCGTCATCCCTCGCGGCCGCGTGCAGCGATCAATGTATTACGTTGCGCCGCCGGGGTTGGTTGCACCATTTCGGTCAGCGGGGCGGCTCACGCCTTTCGGTCAACGACAAACCTCGCCAATTCCCCCAGATCATCGGCGGCGGGTCCGAAAACTCGCAGGGCCTCGATGGCCCGCCGACACTCCTCGTGAGCGGTAGCCCGGCTGGCGTCGATGCCGACCGCCGCCGGATAGGTCTGCTTGCCGGCGTCGGCGTCCTTGGCCACGGCCTTGCCCATCTGTTCGACTGTGCCGGTCACATCCAGCAGGTCGTCGGCGATCTGGAAGGCCAGACCGAGGTGATGGCCATATGCCGCAGCGGCTGCCAGGCGCGTCTCGTCGGCCCGGGCGCAGATTGCCCCCAGCCGGCCGGCCGTCTCGAAGAGCCTTGCAGTTTTGTATCGGTGAATTCGCTGGACCAGGGCCAGTTCCGGGGCCTGCCCCTCGCTCTGGATATCCGTGGTCTGGCCCCCGATCATGCCTGCCCAGCCGGAGCCGCGGGCCAGTTCGGCCACTGCGGCAACGGCCACCGCCGGATCTTCAATGCGGGTGGCCAGGATCTCAAACGCCAGCACCACCAGGGCATCACCGGCCAGGATAGCCTCAGCCTCGCCGAAGGCCTTGTGGCACGTCGGCCGGCCCCGACGCAGGTCATCGTCGTCCATCGCCGGCAGGTCGTCGTGCACCAGGGAGAAGGCATGGACGCACTCCAGGGCGACCGCCGCCGGGGCCGCCATTTCGGCCGTGCCGCCGCACAACTCGCAGATCCGGGTCACAATGAACGGCCGGGCCCGTTTGCCGCCTCCCTGGACGGAGTAGTGAACGGCCTCGGCCAGGGTCGGCGGGACGGCCTCGTCGGCCGCGAGCATGCCTTCCAACACGGGCTCAAAGTTCCGAGCCCATGCCGAGAGCACTTCCACGATTCCGACACTGCTTGTCGCCGCCGCCTGACGCATAGCCGCCTCATGACCCTGCCCACCGAGGGCGGAAAGGCAAGATTATACCAATGAAGCCGCTGGGGCCACAGTACCCGAACAATTACCTGACATGATGGCGGCCTCGTGCCAAATTGAGAGTGGGGAGTGAGGAATTCTGAGTTAACCGCCCGTGACGGATCGAATCGTTAGGAAGATTCGCAGGCGTTGTCGGAACGCTGTCCGCAACCCTCAATTCCTTATTCTCAACTCTGAACTCCCCATTCATCCGTGTTCTTTGCCGGCGTAGGTCTTTGTGCGGGTGTCCACCCGGATGAGATCGCCGGTTTTGAGAAACAGCGGCACTCGGAGTTGGAGCCCGTTCTCCAGTGTCGCTTCCTTGGTAATGTTCGAGGCCACACCGACCGAATGCTCGGCCGGGGAGGTCATGGCGATTCTGGCAACGATGTTCTCGGGCAGATCCAGGAAGGCGGGCGACCCCTCGATGAATGAGACACGGTATTCCTGGCCCTCGACCAGGAACTCGCTCCCGCCGCGGATCTGGGCGTCGGTGAGCTCGTATTCGTCGAAGGTCTCGCTGTCCATGAAGACGCGGGAATGATCTTTCTTATAGAGATACTGCATCTGGCGGTATGAGTGAGCGACTTCCTCGATCGGCAGGATATCGTTGAGGGAGCGGTCGACGGGCCGGCCGTCGCGTATGTCGCGGAGAGCCACGTGAACGGTCGGTTTCTGCTTGCCGGTGTGCCGTTCCTGGAAATCGGTCACCTGGTAGACGTGGTTCTGGTGCCGGATCAGCATCCCGCGGCGCAACTGGGTGGTTGCCATGCTACACCTCCGACAGATGAGCGAAATGAGTATTACCCTATTGTATCGTGCCTGTTGGGTGTCAACAGCCCCTGTCCAGCGGCGTTGTCAGGGTGACGGGCCGCGGCGGGAAGCCGGATTCGGGGTCCCGGGGTGTCGTGGGGGCCCTATTCCGGCGGATGATCCGGATGCCCTTCTGTGGCGCAATAGGGCTGCGATCAATGGCTTAGCTCACCGACGCTGCGGGAACTCACAGCAGACCTTGAACAAAGCGTGATTCGCGGCTTGCACCGGAGAGATCCGGTGGCTAGCTTTGGAGAATATCAGTTGGGCGCGGCTGATCGACAGCATTAGAGTGCCTAATAGTGCATGGGATGGCTGCGCGTGGCTTGGGATCCGCGGCGTGCGGGTCGAGACCGGCGCGAGAACGTGTTTCTCGCAAGACCCGGCGGCCCTGAAACTGGAGGCGTTGAGCGATGGGCGGACTGTTTGCCTCGGCCAGCCACCACGACTGCGTGCACGACCTGTTCTACGGTACTGATTATCACTCGCACCTGGGCACGAAGCGGGGCGGGCTGGCGGTGGCCAACGGCCGCGGCTACACCCGCTTCATCCATGACATCACCAACGCCCAGTTCCGCTCCAAGTTCGAGGATGACCTCCATCGGCTGCACGGCCGCCGGGGCATCGGCGTCATCAGCGACTACGAGGACCAGCCGCTGATCATCGGCAGCCACCTGGGCAATTACGCGATCGTGACCGTCGGCGTGGTGCGCAACGCGGAAGAGCTGGCCCGCAAGGCATTCGACAAACGCCGGCTGCACTTCTCGGAGATGAGCGGCGGCGAGATCAACCCCACGGAACTGATCGCCACGCTGATCAACGAGGAAACCTCTTTCGTCGATGGAATCCGCAACGTGCAGGAATCGGTCGACGGTTCGTGCTCGCTGCTGCTGCTGGCGCCGGAAGGCATCTATGCCGCGCGCGACAGGTACGGCCGTACCCCGTTGGTGATCGGCAAGAAAGATGGAGCCTGGGCGGTCACGCTGGAAACCTGCGCTCTGGCCAACCTTGGGTATGAAATCGATCGGTACCTCGGGCCCGGCGAGATCGTTCTGATCAACCAGGACGGCGTCGAGCAGAAGGCGGCACCGGGCACCCGGATGCAGATCTGCTCTTTCCTGTGGGTGTACTACGGATATCCCGCGTCCAGCTACGAAGGCATCAACGTCGAGGTGGTCCGCAACCGCTGCGGGGCGGCGCTGGCTCGCAACGACCACGTCAAGGTGGACATCGTGGCCGGCATTCCCGACTCGGGCAGCGCCCACGCCATCGGGTACGCCAACGAGGCCGGAGTGCCCTACCAGCGCCCGTTCGTGAAGTACACGCCGACCTGGCCGCGAAGCTTCATGCCCCAGGACCAGGAGATCCGCAACCTCGTGGCAGGCATGAAGCTGATCCCCATCCGCGACCTGATCAAGGGCAAGCGCCTGCTGTTCTGCGAGGATTCGATCGTCCGCGGCACGCAGCTTCGCAAGACCATCCGCTCACTGTTCGACCTGGAGGCCAGAGAGGTTCACATGCGTCCTGCTTGCCCGCCGCTGGTGAACGGGTGCAAGTTCCTGAATTTCTCCCGGTCGCGGTCGGAGATGGACCTTGCCGCCCGCAAAGCCATCGCCGAGCTCGGCGACCGCCGCCCGTGCCTGGAAGAGTACGCTGACTGCAGGAGCGCCAAGCACTGCGCGATGGTCGAGCGCATCCGGCATCATCTGAACCTGACCACGCTGAAGTACCAGACACTCGACGATCTCGTCGAGGCAATCAACCTGCCCAAGGAGAAGCTCTGCACCTACTGCTGGGACGGGGTCGACGGCCGCACGAGGCAGGTCACCGACGATGGGGGGTCCTCCAAGGTGACGGGCCGGACCGTCCCGGCCGACGCTCGTCTGGCGATCCCTATGCCGCCGCTCCGCAGGGCCCCGAAAACCCACGTGGGCAGAAAGTAGGGTTCGCCCAGGCGGACCATCAGCACTTGATGAGCCGGCAGGTTTATCCTGCCGGTTTCTCCCGCCTGTGACGAAAGCCGCGAAGGTCCTCGCCGGATCAGAAGCACCGGTGACATAAGCACCGGTGGCATCAAGCCACCGGCTCGTCAAGCAGAAAGGTCCGCGGGCCTGGTCGCCGTGGCGACTGCGGACCCTACGGGCTACCGGCCGGATCCGGTCTGAAGCTCGGCGTTTGCGCGGCTGCGGCGCTGTCGCCATCCTTCGAGAAACACGTCGAGCCGACCCTTGGCGACATCCTTGAGCCTGCGCACCGCGACGTCGGTCCGGGGATCGTAGGCTCCGCGGCCGGACTTGCCGTAGACTCGCGCCGTATCGGGGTGTTCCGCCGGTGCCTGGTTCCACGCCGCGTGCAGATCGTGCATCAGGTGCGAGAGCACGTCGCCCGCCTCGCCGAGCATCTGGACTGCTGTGCCGCGGCTGGGCAGTTCCATGCGGGCCCGCGCGTTGACGCGAAGGCCGAGCAGGCCGTCTCTCGGGCGGATGGTCACCACCTCAGGCCACGGCGGCGGTGACGGTTCGCTGCGGGGTACGACTTCGAGCCGGATGCGAGCGTCCGATTCGGGGTGTTGATCGAAGCGGTGCAGCCCGCTTTCCATCGAGAAGTAAGTGTCGATGCCCGGTCCTTCGACCGAGAGCACGGCACGAGACAGCGATTCGCCGACGATCTCGTATGCGATGACGGCCGCGTCCAGTCCCACCCGGCGGCACCAGGCCATCTCGATCCCCGCGAGATCCTGGATGCATTGCCCGGCCGGCCGAAGCGGATCAACGTTCGAAATGACCACCCATGCCGCCGCCGCGCCTTCCTCGGAGAGTCGTTCATCCCATTCCCGCAGGGCCCACGCCGCCGCTTCCACGGCCCTGGCTGCGTGGTTGAGATCGATCCGGTCGCCATCCCATGGCTCGGTGAACTTCTCGACCCGTCGGAGCAGATCCGCCAGGCGATCCTCGACCTGGATGGCGACGTCGAGCTTGCGGAAGCGGTCCAGGATTTCCGCTCTTGCCGCGGAGGAATCCCAGAAGCCGGGCTCGTTCATCTGCTCGAGAAGCCGGCTCCGATCGGCCTTGTTCTGTTCGAGGCGGGCAAACTTCTCAGCGGCCGCCTCCAGCAGGCGTCCGGCCTCCTCCATCAAGCCTTCGCGGTCCAGAACGCGGGCCTTGCCGGCCGTGCCCATCGGGAGGGTGACCACCTCCTTTGTCGAGGGGACGTCATCCGGTGAGTGAACGCGGGCGGCGATGCGATTGCCACGAACGGTCAACTCCACACGTGAGCCGCGACCGGGACGGGCGTTCACGATGGCGTCGGCCAGGACGGTGGTGACGTTTCGCTCGATCGTCCGGCGCAGGAAGCGGGCGCCGTAATCCGGGTCGTAACCGTTCACGGTCAGCCAGTCGAGGACAGCGTCGTCGATCTCCAGACGAAGCTCCCGCTGGCGCAGGCCCGAACGCGCCTCGAGGCGATCCAGTTCCCGAAGGGCGATCATCCGAATGGCCTCGCGGTCCAGCGGCCGGAAGTGAACGATCTGATCGAACCGGTTCAGGAACTCGAGCCGGAAGTGATGCTCCAGGCGGCGGTGGAGTTCCTGCTCGCGGGACTGCGACTCCGGCAGTGTGTTGAAGCCGAAGGCGCTGCCGCGATAGACCTCGGCGCCCGCGTTGGTGGTTGCGATGATGATGGTGGAGCGGCAGGAAATCGACTCGCCGGCCGCGTTGATGAAGCTGCCCTCGTCGATCAACTGCAGGAACCGGTCATGTACTCGCGCGTGCGCCTTCTCGAACTCGTCCAGCAGCACGACCGCAAATGGCTGGCCCATCAGCCGCTGCGTGAGCACGCCGCGAACCTGCGCGGGGTAGTAGCCCTCCGGGTTGCCGAACAGAACGCGGTCGGCCCCCTCGGCGCTGTAGTCGGCCATGTTGAGCCGGACCATGTGATCGCGGCTGCCGAAAAGATACTCCGCCAGGAGTTGTCCCACGTGAGTCTTGCCGACGCCCGTCGGACCGGCGAAGAGAAACACGCCGAACGGCCTTCTGGCGTCCGAAAGCCCCGCCTTGATTCGGCTGATCATGCTGACCATGCAGCGCACGGCCTCGGGCTGGCCGAGCACCTGGCGCCGGAAACCCTTCTCCAGTTCGGCCATGTCCAGCGGCATGTCGGGGTCGATCAGGGCCCGCGGGGTCTTGTGGGTGGCGCAGAATCGCTCGATGACGTCGGCCTGCGTGATCCGCATTCCCGGCCGGGCCAGGGCGGTCAGTTGCCCGAGCAGATCGAGCGTCTTGCGGGGCTGGCGGCTGCGTGCCTGGAAGCGATGGGCCAGTTGCATGGCCTGTTCGAGCGCCTCGGGCGCGAATTCTACCTCCCGCGCCGCCGCCTGCTCCCGGCTCCAGGCCCGCATGATCCGGCCAACGCGCTCCAGGGAAGGCTCCTCGACTCTGACCACGAAATAATACGGATCGAGTTCGGGCGTGTTCTCGAACATCGCCTGGATCGTGGCGGCGTTGCCCTCCGCGATGAGCATTCCGGGGAAACGCAGGGCCAGGGCGACAAACAGCGGCTCGAGGTCGAAGCGATAAGCGACGTGCATGTCGCTGAAGAAGCAAACCATGTCTTCCGGAGCCTGTGCGAGAGCTTCGACCAGGGCCTGCATCTCCGCGGGCAGCTCCTCCATTTTCCGGAGGCCGGCGGCGCGACGGCGAAGCGAGAACTGCAGGAACCGCTTGTCGTTCAGCGGCGCGGACAGCCGCCCGGCCAGCGACCTGCGAGCCAACTCGTGTACGATCGCGGTCTTGCCGACGCCGGATTCGCCGGTGAGGATCGGGCATCGCCCGGCAATCAGCAGTTCGACGATCTGGTCGATGACCGAGTCGACCTCAAACGCGGGCGCAAGCGAACCGCCCTGGGCGTCGGCGGTCAGATCCCGCTCCAGCCAGCGATCTATGACTTTAGAAGGGTTGTTGTTGCCATGCTTCCTCGGCATTCGGTCGAGTCTACCCCTTCGGCGGCCGGTTTCCAAGGGTGCGTGACACTTTCGGCGGGCCGTGGCAACTGGCCTGGGCCAAGCCCGTAGCCCCGTTCACGGGGCTTTCCCGCCGAAGGCGGGCTGATAGGCCGGTCGTTATACGGCCGGTTGACGGTCACCCACAACCATTCTTTTCCTCTGTGATTTCAGCCCGTTTCAACGGGCTTACCCGATGCAAAAAAGCCCGTCGAAACGGGCTCGATAAATAAAAATGAGGAGAGGAGCGATTGCCCCGCCCTGAACCAGTCGTAAAACGACTGGCCTATCAGCCCTTCGGGAAAGACCGCTGAAGCGGTCTACAAGAGCCTTCGGCTCACGCTTGCCATAGGTGAGGCAAACCGCGAGGACGCCCGCCCAAACTGTCACGGACCCGGTTTCCAAGAAAACCCGAAATTCCATTTGACTTTGATACCTAGACGGCTTATATATATATGCATAGACCGCTTAGGTAAGGAGGCTGGCCGTGGATTCGAGGCTACTGTGGGGCACCGTGGACATGCTGATTCTGGACGTGGTCAGTCGGGGGCCGACCTACGGCTACCAGATCGCCCAGTCGGTGCTCAGCCAGTCAAAGGGTTACTTCGAGCTGAAAGAGGGCAGCCTCTACCCCGCCTTGCACCGCATGGAGCGGCAGAAGCTGCTCCGCTCGTACTGGGTTGACACCAATGAAGGCCGCCGGCGCAAGTTTTACGAGTTGACCCCCGCCGGGCGCCGGGCACTCAAGGACAAGCGAGAGGAGTGGGAGCGCTTCGCCGCCGGCGTGTCCGGCGTACTGGGAGCGTCTCTTGGACTGGCCTGAGATCTGCCACGCTGGGCCGAGATTCCCATCTCGGCCCCATGGGTACGGGACTCCTATCCCGGCGTGAAGAATGGCGAAGGGATTCGCCCCGGGAGAGGTGCGAGAAGGGATTCTCGCACCAGCGGAAGCAACGGCGTGCATGGAGCATCCTGTGGATTGGCCTGAGGTCATTATCGAAGGCTTCCCCGGACCGCGCGATGGTGAGCCGCCCGACCTGCGCGGCGATATCGCCGACGAGTTGAACGACCATCTCGCCTGTGCGATGCAGCGCGAGCTTCGCCGCACCGACGACCCCGCCGCCGCCGAACACGCCGTCCTCGACCGTTTCGGCGACCCCAAGCGCATCGCCCGCCGACTCTGGTGGGACGCGATGAAGGAGCAAGTCATGAAAGACCGCGTGATGATCGGAATGATGGTTCTGACGTTGCTGATCTGTGCCGCCGTGGGCTTCTTCGCCTGGCAGATGGTGCAGCAAGGCCAGCAGGTTAACCAGGCCATCCTCGCCAAGCTTGCCGAGCTGAACGTGCCGGCCAGACCGGCGGCACAGCCGGAGGTTGCCACCGACTGGGCGAAGGTCACCTTCCGATGCTTCGAAGGCGAGGGCCGGAGCAAGCCCGCCGCCAATGTGAGCATCCTCCTGAAAGGCCACCCATTCATGGATGCCCAGGAGGACGCCATCACTCAGACAACCGATAGCCAGGGCCTCGCAACGTTTGGCCCGATTCGGCCGGGCTCCTACCAGTGGGCGATTACCGTGCCAGGGTACGATGAGAACAAGAACCAGTTGGCACTGTACCCCGGTCGCGTCGGTGAATGCACGGTCAACATCCCCTCCTCCGAACAGGAAGCCGATATCTCGTTCAAGGTCAACTGGCCCGAGGACCTGAAGAAGCAGGGATGTCTCTTGTTCTGCAACGTGCATCCCGAGCTGCTCAAACTGGGCGACACGCAGTGGTCAACGTGGGACTGGGATGTCGCGGTAGCGTCCGACGGCGGCTTGCTGACCAACTACAAGATGCAGGACATCGTGTGGCCCTCCGCAAGCCCGCTCGCAGAAATCGCGAGCTCTCTTCGCGACGCGCCCGCCGGCCGAGGAGGTCGCGGGACCGGTTTCGGTGATGGGGAGTCGCGTCCGCGGGGACGCGCTTACGGCTACTACCCTAGCCGTTCTGGCGTGGGTGGATTCGGCAGTTCCGGTGGCGCGGGCGGCCGTAGCGGCATGGGGGGCATGGGGGGCATGAGCGGATATGGCCCAGTGGGTGGAGGAGGGGGCGGCGCAAGCCCCGGCATCGCAACTGCACGCTTGGAGGATGCGATCGGAGCGCCCCCACCGCCGTTCTCCCCTGCGGTAGACATCACCCAACAGCGCTCCGCTCTCTTCGCGGAACCCGGACCGTTGAAATCACTCGACCGGGTTCGCCATCCCGTGGTTCGTCACCGCCTTCGATCCATGCTCATCATGTGCCCGGTGACCGAGCCGGGCGTCTCGGAGCCAGCCTGGGTCGAATGCGCCAGGTTCGGCTATGACGATCTGGAAGAGGCTCCATTCCTGGATGCTCGCTCCGGGCGGCAAAACACCTGGACGATCGACTTGCCCGACGAGGTGCTCAAGCAGGCGCGAGAAAGCCTCGCTCAGGCGACGCCTCTGGATATGCTGACGGACATCGAACTGAAGGTAGAGTGGCCGGCAGACCTGGCCGACAAGGCTCTTCCACTCCTCTGCTGTTTCACCCCCGACCAGGACGCTCAGCAGACGAACGCCAATCAGTGGTGGCAAATCAACGAGTGGTTCGAAGTTGTGCTTCCCGATGGCAAGCTGCTTCGACGCGGCGAGAGAGGCTCCGAAACCCCGACCGAGAAAATGGGTATCCGGCGCCCGGCAACATCGTATTACCTCACTTCCCTTGTCGGTATGGGTCTCCTCCGGAACGAGGGTGAATCGAGACCCACGTGGAACTCGGTCGCCGGGTATTCCTTCGGCGAGATACGGGAGCTGTTGTTCACCGCCGAGCCGGACAAGCTGAATACCTGGACAATCACGCCGCCGGAAGAGCTGCTGAGGCAGATCCGCGAGTACCTCGCCAAGCCAGTGGAAATGCGAACGCCGGCCAGCGGGCCGGCCGAGCTGCGGCCGGGACTTGCGGCGCCGGTTCGCGGAGGAGAATCAACCCCGCGGGTTCGTCGTGGCAGGAATTGACCGCGATCTGCGTATGAGCAGTCGGTAGGGGCCGCCCCGGCGGACCATTGGATTTCAAATTGCAGATTTGAGATTGCAGATCGAGGTCCGAGATTCCCATCTCGGCCCCACAAAACGCATGGTGTCTATCCCGCAACGAAAATGGCGAAAGGATTCGCCCCGGCAGAGGTGCGAGAAGGGATTCTCGCACCAGCAGAGAAGAACCGGTGGCATAAAGCCACCGGCTCGTCAAGAAGCAGAATGGTCCGCGAGCGCCGACCCTACAAGAGTCGGGGTCAGAGACCCCTCCTACGGGTGGAACGGCGGCACATCCTTGCGACTCAATCGAATGTCGATCGTGCCGATTGCCAGTTTGAGCCGCTCGGCCAGCGGGGCCAGGGCGGGGCGTTCGCTTTCCCAATGACCCAGGGCAACAGCGGTCTTGCCCGCGCGAAGGATCGACAACGCATCGTGGTGCCGGATCTCGCCGGTGACGATGACGTCGCAATCGGCCGAACGCGGCTTCTCCATCGGAAGCCGACCGGCTGCACCGGCGCAGACTGCCGCCCGATGCAGCTTCGTTTTCGCCTCTCCCACAGTCATCATCACCTGCGATTTCGTCGCCCGCTTCAGCAGCTTCGCGAGGTTGCCCAAGGTCGTGCCTTTAGGAAGGACTCCGACGCGGCCGATACCCATCTCCGGCTCCGGCGTCAGCGGGTAGATGTCGAAGGCCGGTTCCTCGTACGGATGTGCATGTCGCAATGCCGCGATCACCTCGGGCAGGCACCTTTCCGCACAGACCATTTCGACTCGCGTCTCGGCCACGCGTTCGAGTTGGCCCTTGCGGCCGACCTGCGGATTCGTCCCCTCCGTGCCGAAGAATGTCCCCTCGCCGCGCAGGCGATAGCTGCACTGCTCGTAGTCGCCGATCCGCCCCCCGCCCGCGGCGAACATGGCCGAGGCCACTTCTTCGAGTTGGGCGAAAGGTACAAACGTCACCACCTTGTAGCCATGTTGGCCGACGGACACGTACTCGAACGGCTCGATGTCCTTCAAGCCACACAGGGCAGCGAGGACGTCGTTCGTGCCGCCCTCGGCCGCATCGAGGGCGGTGTGCGGTGAATAGATGGCCAGGCCGGCCGCGATTGCCCGGTGGATCAGGGAATCGGTGCCATCGCTGTCGGCCAGGATGCGGGAGATGGGCTTGAACAGCGGCGGATGATAGGCAACCACCAGATCGAACTTGCCGGCGACTGCCTCGTCGAGCACTGCGGGCGTCAGGTCGATGCACAACAGCACCCGCCGGCACGCCGCTGTGCGATCACCAACCAGCAGCCCGACGTTGTCCCATGACTGGGCCAGCCCAGGCGGTGCGATCCGGTCTATCGCCGCCGCCACGGTTCCCACGCTCACGCGATTGCCCTTGCCTGCCGCCATATGCGATCCTCCCGTCACGCCGGTGCCGCCGTTCGCAGCCTGGCCATCAGCTCCTCGGGGCTACGGGCCGACAGCAGCGAGTCCCTGACCTCCGGATCGGCCACCATCCGGGCGATCTCAGCCATTGTGGCCAGGTGCCCCTCGGGATCACCCTGTGGACTGAGCAGCAGGAAGACCAGACGCACCTTCTCGCCGTCAGGCGACTTGAAATCGACGCCCGCCGGAATCTGGGCCACCGCGCAAATGCGACCCGTCATCGCCCGGCAATAGGCGTGCGGAACGGCAATGCCGTGCCCGAGAGCCGTCGGCCAGACTTGCTCGCGAGTCATCAACTCCTTGAGAATGGCGTCGCGAGGCAGCTTCGGCTCGACCTCGACGATCCGCGTCACCAACTCCTCGAAGAGCGCCGGCTGGTCCGCCACTTCGAGCCGGACCGCCAGCTCAGGCCGCAATCCCCTGCGGAGATAGTCCGCCTCTCGCCTCAGTACGAGCAGAGGATAGGGCTCCGAGAGGCCCGCGGGGATGGAGTCCGCCGGTGTCAGATGCACCTGGTTCTTGTAGAACGCCGCGATAGGGGTCCCCTGCGAAAGACGACTGGGTTCCGTCGACCTGTCCAGGACGGCGGCGGCTTCGCTCCGGGCAAGCTCGGCACTGAGGATGGACGGCTTGGGCAGCCGCGACCACACCGCCTGTCCCCGCCGTTCGCCCGGACGACGATCCAGGCTCGGCGACCAGAAGAAGACGTGCGATCGGCCGAACGCTTCCGACCACCGCTGGCACAGCAGCATGTTGAGATCCTCGTTGTCGGTGAGGGCCAGAAGATTGCCGATCCCCTGGAAGTCGTCCTGTTCCATGAGCTCCAGATCGCGGGCGTCCGCGACAATGGCCTGAAGGCCCTCCTGCCGGGCCTCAAAGACCATCCGGGCGTTGGTATCCACGAGCATCGCGCGGAAATGAGCGGTTTCGCTGACAAAGCGAGCCACCTCCTGGCCCAGCCGATGCGCACCGACGATCATCCAGCCCGTCGGCGCGGGGGCCTTCACCTTGAGCAGGCCGGCGGCCAATCCGGCGGTCAGACCCTGCAGAACGACCGTGCCCGCGATCACCGAGTAAACGAAGGTTTCGATGAACGTCGCTGATGCCGGGAACGCCTCGGCGAGCTGCAGCGAGAAGAGTGACGCCATCGACGCCGCCACGATGCCCCGCGGGGCGATCCACGACAGGAAGAGCTGTTCCCTCCACGGCAGACCGTGCCCGACGGTCGAGACGACCACGTTCACCGGACGGATAACGAGCATGACGATCGCCACCAGCAACGCTCCGCCGGCCCCGAAGGCGACGAATTGTTCGCTCCTGAGTCTCGCGGCCAGGAGTATGAACAGGATCCCGATCGCCAGATCCGCGATTTCCGCCTTGAACCGGCGAATCTGCTTCAACTCGGGTGGGTTCTTGACCCCGATGACGAACCCGGCAACCGTTACCGACAGAAGGCCCGACTTCGACAGAACCATCTCGCCGAGGCCGAAAATCAGCACGGCCATCGCCAACACAGAGATATTGGTCAACTCCTCGGGGACCAGCCGGCCGTGAAGAAGCCTGTGCACCAGCAGCCCTCCGCCGACCCCCACGATCAGCCCCCAGAACAGGCGCATGGCAAAGTGCGCGATCGCGGTACCACCCTCCGTTCCGCTGATCCATTCGAAACACAGAATCGACACGAAAACGCCGATTGGATCGATCAGCACACTCTCCCAATGGAGAATGTGGTTGAGCCTGGCATTGACCTTGACTCGTTTGAGCAGCGGCCCGATGACCGTCGGACCGGTGACAATCACCAGGCTGCCCGCCAGGAGGGCCATGGAGGCCGGTATTTTTGGGAAGATGCTGCCGATGGCGGCCGCCGTTCCGAGCCAGGTGACGAAGACCCCGGCCGTCAGCAGGCGCCGTATAGGCCCGGAGGCCAGCCGGTAACCTTGAACGTTGAGTGTCAGGCCGCCGTCGAACAGGATCAGGCCGACGGCCAGCTCGACGATGACGACCAGACCGCCTCCAAGCGCATCCGGCCGTACGATGCCCAGGATCTGCGGGCCGCACGCATAACCCCCCAACAGCAGCAGGACGATCGCGGGCAACTGAAAGCGGCGCGAGATGACGATCAGCAGGATGCCGGCCGCGAAAGCGACAACCATGGTCTGGAGCATCAGGTCGCCATTGGCATGGTCCATAGCTGCATCCCGCCGTCGTCAGCCGATTCCGGGCGAAAGATAACTGCAATCCGTTCTCCGGCCAAGGTCAAGCCCCCCGTACGGGCGGCCCGCGGCCGTGACCGCTTGACCCCCGCCGCTTTGCCAGTTAAACCTCCGGTGTGAAAGCCTCGAAGTCCGGAAATGCCGCTGACGCTCGCGCGGCCGTCGTCATCTTTGACCTTGACGGCACGCTCACCGTGCCGTACTTCGATTTCGACGCCATCCGCCGCGAGATTGGCCTGCCGACCCAGCCGCGCACGCCGATCCTTGAGGCGATGGAGACGATGACTCCGGCCGAACGCGACCGCTGCGAGGTCATTCTCGTCAGGCACGAGGAGAAGGCGGCGCACGAGAGCGAGTTGTGGGACGATGCCCTGGCGGTGCTCGCTGAGATTCGCCGCGCGGGCATCCCGCTTGGCCTGCTTACCCGCAACAGCCGCCGGTCGGTTGATATGGTGTTGGCCAAGCACGGGATGACATTTGACTGCATTTACACGCGCGAGGACGGGGCGATCAAGCCTTCGCCCGAGCCGGTACGGACCATCTGTCGCAGGCTGACCGTGGACCCGACGGCCGCGTGGGTGGTGGGCGACTACCTGTTTGACCTGATGTCGGGCAACGAGGCCGGGGCCACCACCGTGCTGATGGCCGGGAACGGTACAATCCCCGAGTTCGCCGACCAGGCCAACCACGTCGTCCGACGGCTGAGCGAACTGCTGACGCTGCTGGGGATCGGCTGAGAGTCCGACCCTGTTGTGTGCCACGAACAGCTTGTCTGCCCGTGCACTGGCGGACAAGCCGAGGTTGCCCGGGAATTCGGTGGGTGCCCCATGGCTTCAGCCGTGGGGGACATCAACTCGGCCGCGAGTTCGCTCCCCCATCGCTGAAGCGATGGGCCACCCGGGCGTGCATTCCGCTCGGTGAATTCCCGGACAACGTCGGGCAAGCCCCTCGACCTGAGCTCGGGACGAAGGCCGCCAGTGGCACCCAAGCTGCCTGCGCGAGAGGACATGATGATGCGAACACGCGTATTCGTTGCCGCATGCTGGTGTCTGTTTTCGTGCGCGACACTCCGGGCCGGAACTCCAGGCTCGATCGAGCGTGCGGTTATCAGCGGCAAGGATATGACCGGGAACTGATGAAGGACCCGCAGGTTCTCGGCGTGACGCTCTTTAAGTGCGGGTACGGCTCGACCTGGAAGTCGTTCGACCTCGAGCCGGTTATGCCTTGGCTGCTGAAGTACCTCGAGAAACGCGGCCGGTAATCACATGCCATTCGTGCCATTTGCGGCTCGGAGAGACGGCCCGACGAGCATAGTCGTTCTGTAACGAGTTGGCGGTGGCGGTGTCTACAGGGTTGAGGGCCCATGTGGGTGCAGGGTCGCGCGACGCAGCGCGGCCGGGGGCCTTGGCCGCCGGATTGACCGAGGTCGAGACGCGTCGGCACACAACTCTTTTTGCGACAAGGACTTGCATCGACCTTTGGCATGCCCGGCCGCCGGTCATGCCGGTCGCGGCGATTCATAAAAACGCCTGCGTTTCTAATGGGCGCCGGTCCCCGCAGCGGGTAGATTGAGACTCAAACAAGATGCCATTCGCTGGTGGCCCGGAAGGCGGCGAGCCACCATGGCAGAGGGAGGCTAAAACATGTTCGACAATCCGATTCTCCTGGCCGATGGCGCTCTCTTGTGGGTGGGATCCGTGCCCCTGATGACCGTCTACATTGTTTCGCTCGTGGTCGGCGGGGGGATGCTGCTGATCTCCTCGCTGTTCGGCGGCCACGCCGGCACCGACGTCCAGGTGGACGGCGGGCTCGATTTCTCCACGGACGTGCACGCCGATCTGCCCTCCGATGTGCACGTCGACCCGAGCGGCGGCGCTGATGGAGGGCTTGACGGGGGGTTCGGTCACGGCCACGAGTGGTTCTCGCTCACGTCGTGGTTTTCGATCAGCTTCGTGGTCTACTTCCTGGCCGTGTTCGGCCTGGTTGGTACGTCGCTGACCTTGTTTTCGAACATTCAGTCAAGCGCCGTGGCCGCGCTGGCCGCCCTGTGCGGCCTGATCGCCGGGCAGGCGGTACACCAACTGCTTCGCTTCCTGCGAAGGACCAGCGGCAACAGTGCGCCGAGCGCCGTCGAGTACGTCAACCGCCCGGCCCGCGTGACCGTGGCCATCCACGGCCGCAACAAGGGTGAGGTCGCGGTCTGCGTGCGCGGCGGGACGCGATTCATCCCGGCCGTTGCCCGGCAGACGGGCGATCACTTTGACAAGGGCGACACGGTGTTCATCATCGGTTTGAACGACGCGACTGCCGAAGTGGTCGCGCAGGACGAACACGCTGCGTCGACTGAGACGCAGACCATCTGACGCCAAAGGAGGACACGCAACATGTACGCAGTCATTCTTGCAGCAAGCTCGTCGCCCGACAGTCTGACCGGCCCGTTGGTCATCGGCCTGGGCATTCTGGGCATCATCATCGCCATCGCCCTGCTGATCGGCAAACTCATGGTGGTCGGCAACCCAAGCGAGATGCTGGTGATCAGCGGCCGGCGGTCCACGCAGGGCCAGGGCTACCGCACGCTGATCGGCGGCCGGACCCTGGTGGTTCCGATCATCGAGAAGGTCTCGCGGATCAGCCTGCGCAACATGCAGGTGGGCCTGGAGGTCAGCGCCCAGTCCGGCGGCGGCAAGATGATCCCGGTGACGGTCACCGGTGTGGCCAACGTCAAGGTGTCATCCGAGCCCGACCTGCGGAGCAACGCCATCGAGCGATTCCTCGGCGAGCCGATGCAGGAGCTGCAGCGCGTGGCCCGCGAGACGCTCGAGGGCGGTCTGCGCGCGGTCATCGGCAAGATGACGCCGGAGGAGATGGTCGAAGACCGCGACAAGTTCGTGGCTACGGTCATGAGCGAGGTCAGCGACGATTTCCGCAAACTCGGCCTTAACATCGACAGCGTGAACATCCAGAACGTCCACGACGCCGATCAGTATCTTGAATCGATCGCCCGCAAGGCCTCGGCCGAAGTCAAGGCCAGCGCCCGCCAGTATGAAGCCCAGAAGAAAGCCGACGCTGACATCAAGGAGGCCGAGGCCGACGCCATGGCGAGGAAAGCCCGGGCCGATCGCGACGCGGAGGCCCGATCGGCCGAGGCCGGCGCTCATCAGAAAGCCGAATCCGCCCGGCTGGGTGCCGAGCAGTCTATCGCCGAGGCTGAAAACGCGCTCCGGATTCGCCGGGCCGAACTGGCTCGCGAGGCGGAACTGAAGGAGGCCGAGACACAGAAGGCCGCTGCCGCCAAGGAGGAGGCGCGCCTGCTGGCGTCGCAGGTCAAGCCGGCCGCCGCCGCCCGCGACGTGGCCAAGGCCAAGGCCGAGGGCGATGCCGCCCTGATCCTGGAGGAAGGCAAGGCCCGCGCCGCCGCGATCGAATCCATCGGCCAGGCCATCCAGCAGCACCCCGAGGCCCTCAAGGTCATGCTCGCTGAAATGATGCCGGGCGTGGTGCGCGAGATCACCAAGACGGTCGCCAACGTCGAACTGGGCAACGTCACGGTGATCGACGGCGACCAGGGCCGGGCGATCAGCGGTGCGGCCATGGGCCGGGCGCGGATGATCTCGGAATCGCTGGCCACGATCGAGTCGGTCATGGGCATCGACCTGCGCAAGCTGGCCCAGACAATCGCCGGCAACCTGGGCAGCGACGGGCACCACGAGGCCGCACCGGCCGCGCCGCATGCGGCGCCGTCGACATCGGTCAGCCCGTCATCCAAGAGGTGAACGGCGCCGACCTCATGTGAGCGCCTTCCAGAATCACCATAAACGCAGGGTGCGCAAAAGCGCACCCTGCTGTTTTGATTGGGCACGAGCGCAGCCGACAAGGAAGCCGCGCCACGCATCTGGCTTTCGCCAAGGTGGAGTGGAGCAAGAGCATGGCCAGCGGAACTCGGGGCCGGACGCTGATTCCCGAGCCTCCGCCGCTTGACAGCATGATCCGGCGGGTTCTATAAATGGCACCACAGATCCGGGCCGCGCCCTCACGTGCGGCCCAGGATGAACCGAACGCCGCGGTCGTCGCGGCCTGTTGGGTCAAACGAGTTGGCTGTCACGTCGCACAAAGGAGCACAACCATGAAAGTCGGAAACCGTCTGTTGGCCGAGTTCATCGGGACGTTCTGGCTGGTATTGGGAGGGTGCGGAAGCGCGGTTCTGGCGGGCAAGTTTCCGGAGATCGGCATCGGGATCGTGGGCATTGCCCTGGCGTTCGGGTTGACGGTGCTGACGATGGCCTTTGCGATCGGGCACATCTCGGGCTGCCACCTGAACCCGGCCGTGTCCGTGGGGCTGTGCGTCGGGGGGCGGTTCAGCGCCAAGGAGCTGGTACCGTACATCATCGCTCAGGTGCTCGGGGCCATCGCCGGGGCAGCGGTCCTGTATGTCATCGCCACCGGAAACGCTGACTACAAACTCGACACCAATGGGCTCGGGGCCAACGGCTACGGGGCACAGTCGCCCGGCCATTACTCGCTTGCCGCGGCGATCGTCACCGAAGTGGTGATGACCTTCATGTTCCTGATGATCATCCTGGGTTCGACGGACCGGCGGGCTCCTGCCGGCTTCGCGGCCATCGCGATCGGCCTGGGCCTCACGCTTATTCACCTCGTTTCGATTCCGGTGACCGGGACGTCGGTGAACCCGGCTCGGAGCACCGGGCCGGCCCTGTTCGTCGGCGGCGCGGCCCTGTCGCAGCTCTGGGTGTTCTGGGTTGCTCCGATCGTCGGTGCGGCCGTGGCCGGGGTCGTGTACCGCCTGATGGCCTGCGAGGGCACGGCCGGACAGAAGTGAGACCGCTGCATCCGCGGTCGGCAGTCTCCGGGCAAGGCCGGCCCCGCGCAGTGTCGTCCGGGCTGCCTGTGACCCGCAGCTCATCTCGCATCAGCGCGGTGAGACCAAGGTCTCACGTGGTCGGTGGGGCTGCGTCCGGGGTCTGCACCGGGATGCGGACATCCGACGGCCCGGCACCGGTCGCCTTGGGAAGCGTGACCGTGAGGACGCCGTCGGCCATTACGGCGGTGACCTCGTTGATCCGCACCGCGCCCGGCAGGTTGATCAGCCGCTTGAAAGCGCCGTAGCGGCGCTCGCTGTAGACGGTCTTCTGGGACGAAGCCTCGTCCGAAGCCGCGGGTGCGGGTTTGTCGCCGATGATCCGGAGCGTGGTGCCGACCGCGACCACGTCGAGCGATGAGCCCTGCACTCCCGGCAGTTCCAGCGTGACCCGATAGCAGTCGGCTTCTTCGACGATCTCCGCGGCCGGGGCCCAATCCTGCCCGTCCAGCGGCCCGGTGTTCAGGCCGCAGTGCCACCATCGTTCGACCATGCTGCTGAGCTCCGACTGCAAGCCCTCGATCGAGGCCCTGCCCGGAATGCGGAACGGAAATCTCGACATGACGCACCTCCCGATCAAATGAAACGAGTCTGCGACGTCTTACCGGCCCGGACTCACGGCGTCCGGCTTGCCGATCTTGCGGAGCAGCATTTCGTAGAACTGTCTTGCCACCACCTGTTCGGCCTTGACCACCTCGTCGGCGCCGAGCTGCGAGGCCTGCATGCCCGACGACGAGTAGAGCGTGCGGGCGACGATGTAGATGTTCGGGTTGAGCCGCCGCGCCAGCTCCGTCGCGGCCAGAACGGCCTGCTCGTCCGGCACGGTCAGCGCCAGGATCGACGCGTTGGCGATATCGGCGGCCCGCAGTGTCGACTCCTCCGAGATGTCACCCTCGATGACCACGCGGCCGATGCGCCGCTGGGCCTCGACGGTGGCGTGGTTCGTTTCCACGATGACGTACTCGATGCCATGGCGGTCGAAGATGTCCGCGATCCACCTGCCCGCCAGCCCGAAGCCGGCGATGATCACTTTCCTGAGAACCAGACCGTTGGCCCGGTCGCCGGGAAGCGGTTCGGCCACGCGGACGCAGACCGGTGTTCCGTTCGGCCAGTCGACCTGGGCCGACAGGTGGACAACGCCGTCGGCGTAGAAGCCCATGTATTCGTTCTGCCGCTGGGAACCGGATTCCGGCTGGTCGCTCATGGTTCTACTCCGATGCAAACCGCCAGATGAAGAGCCCACTCGCGCACCGCCGGCGTGCGGGCTGCCGGTTGATTATACCATGAA
Organism: uncultured Planctomycetales bacterium; assembly: GCA_964586235.1. Lineage (GTDB taxonomy): Bacteria > Planctomycetota > Phycisphaerae > UBA1845 > PWPN01 > JAUCQB01. The sequence goes on along the minus strand of CAZPIO010000022.1, from coordinate 19,438 downwards.
CTCTGTTGGGTCGCCCCGGGGAGGCGTCGGCCACCCGTCAGCCCCGCGATCAGTCCCAGATGATCGTTCGGCCGTCAAAAACGGGCCCATCGGTGCAGCAGAGTCGATATCGCCATCCCTCAGGGTCCTCGGGATCGCGGGTGCGGATCACGCAGGACTGGCAGGTGCCCATCCCGCAGCCCATCATGCGCTCCAGGCACACCTGGCAGGGGATGGACCGCTTCTCGCACGCCCTGGCGACGGCCGCGATCATCCGATCGGGCCCGCAGGTGTAAACCACGCTGGAGGCTGCGGCCGAGTCGGCCGTGGCGAGATACCGCTCGAAGTGTTCGAGGATCAGGCCGGGGGCGCCGAGACTACCGTCATCGGTCGAGACCACCACCGGGACGCTGTATTCCGCGAATTCGCGGAAGGCCATCGCCGGTTGGGCGCCCGAGATGGGGACTTCGGGGATGCGGGTCAAAGGCAGGAGAGCCTTCGTCCGCGCCCCGGCGAAAGCGAGCGTCTGCTTACCCGCCTGAACCAGCGTTTCCGCCAGCCAGATCAGTGGCGGCAAGCCGATACCGCCGCCGACGAGCAAGGCCGCGGGTCGCTTGGGGTCAATCGAGAACGGCTGACCGAGCGGACCGAGGAAGCTGACCGCGTCACCGGGGGCCAGACGGGAAAGCCACCTGGTTCCGACGCCGATGACGCGATGAAGGATCTGAATCCTGACCCGGTCTCCCGTTCGTCGCAGGCCTCCGATGCTGAATGGCCGCCGCAGGAATGCCCCGCCCGAGCCGTCTCGTCCTTCCAGGTCCCGACACAGTATCTGCACGAACTGCCCCGGCACCGCCGGAGGAAACGAGTCGAGTTCCACCTCGAATCGCCAGTGATCGCGGCAGATCAACTCGTTGCTGACCACGCGGCCGACGAAAACACCTTTGGCGGGTTGAGTTTGTTGGGTCGAAGCTGCGGTGTTCATGTGGCACTCACTCTCGCCTTGCGCCGGGAAGATTCCTTACGGTCACTCCCTCCAAGCCCGGACCGGTCACGAGGTTCACCACAAGAGCACGACTCGTGAGCCACGCGCATCGCTTCTTCAGGCACTTGCTGAGAACGACCTGTCGGCTCTTCTGCCGTTCCGTTTCGACCGGGGACCGGGCATGTGGGTCCGTTTCAAGCCAGAGCAAGACACGAATGTCGGTACTTCGCGTTAGAAGCCGCTCCACGAGCGGACGTGTGGCGTCGGCATGGTCCGCGTGGAAACCTCCGACCAGTCCGGCCAGAGAATCCCGGGCCTTGACTCCGACCTCCAAGGCCAACTCGTCTCCGACACGAGTCTTCGTTTGGATGCGATATCCGCGGAAGTCCTTGATCTCCATGAAGAGCAGCAGCCGCGCCTTGGCCGCCACCAGATCGACAGCGGTGGTACGCCAATACTCATCCTGACCTTGATTGTCAACGAGTCTGCCTTTGAGCTTCTCGATCCCGGCGCGATAGCAGAGGTGTTCGTCGTACTTAAGAACGACCCACGGGTCATTGAACTCGAACAGAAGATCACCTTCCGTGATGGCCGTGCTCATTCGGATTTCTCCCCCGCCGCTCCCGTCTTTCCGAAGAGTGCATGCTCGCGGTCATAGTGCGCAGCGAATTCCTCAAGGATGGGGTTGTGACTCAGTTCTGCGAGGGTTGCGCCTGACTCAACGGTGACAGGGCCTCCGTCCGTCCGGCTGAAGGCGAAGAACCGCATCGGGACTCGTGGGGGGCTCTCGTACTCTGCAGCCAGAGAGAGCTCTTGGCTGAGCAGGAAGTCGTGGGTTGCGATAAATACCTGTACACCACCGCGCGTCAGAGTACGAAGGGCCTCGGCAACGCGGGTGACGAGCTTGGGATTGAGGTTTGCCTCGGGCTCGTCCCAGAGCAACAAACCGTTTTGCATGAGAGAACCATTGGCGATGAGGTGCGCCAGCCCGGCGATCTTGCGAAATCCCTCCGCCAGGAGGTGAGCTTCAATAAGACCATCAGCGGCAGCGACGTGGAAGCGCCCCCCTTCCAGCACCACACGACCACCAAGGATCTCTTCCAGCGGCCGAAGCAGGGACGCGATATCGCCCCGACGCGCCCCACGAAGTGGTTTGCCGCTGAGGGCCACGCACAGATCGTAATAAGTCTGGTCAAAGGAAAGCTCGCGCCCCTCGTATGCCGCAATGAATCCGTCGAACATCGCCAGCGCCTCGCGGGACGGAATGAAAATGCATCGCTTTGCAGGAGGCGGGCCAAGCCAAAGAAACTGCAAGCGCCCCAGAGTTGTCAGTTCGAATCTGGCCGTCCAATCGGCCATGCCCACTCGCACTGTCGCTTTTTTTCTCCCGCGGGCTCTCCGAACGAGCCGCCCGATTTCCCCCTTGTCCGGCATGAATACGCTTGCCAGCTTCTCTTTTAATTGGTCATTTCGTGAGATTTGAGATGGTCTGCCCTCTTTGCGCTCCGCCACCTTGAGAATCGAGTAGAGCAGCTTCATCAAATGTGATTTGCCGGTCGCGTTCGCGCCGATGAAAACGTTCAGACCTGGAGAGAACTCAATCTCGGCGTCGTGAAATGTCGTGAACTCTCGGATCTGAATCTTCTTGACCTTCATCTGGTCACCTCGGCAATCCTCAGAAACTCAAGAGCGTGAGGCGCGATCGCGGGCTCTACGCTTTCATGGCGGCCAATCTCGAAAGCCAAAGGCACCTCGCCGCGGCACACCCGGGTCGGCAACGGCTTGCCCAGTTATGATGCATAGTCTAGCCAGGAGTGGGCCCCGGTCCAGCGGGCGGCATTGGCACAGCCAAATCCTGCAGCACTACCGGATGACGACCATCGATAGAATGACCTCCCGGACAAGCCCGGAGGCTCGCCATCACTCAGCGGTGTTGCTGGATTTGAGAAACACAACCCCTGCGTAGCCAACCGCGTCCGGCATCTCGCCGAATCGGCCGTGGGCCACCTCGTTGCTGGTCGTGTGCCGCAGGACCTGGGCCCGATCCGCGCCCATCGCAACGCAGGCCGCCATGGCCGCAGCCACCGCTCCGCTGCCGCAGGCGTTGTGGTTCTCAAGGGCCTCTGCGACAACCTCTCCTGACTCCAGGTTCACGACCAGGTCGAGCAATCGGCGGTCGTTGACCTCTTTCGCCCAGCGCAGGGCCTGCGGGCCGGAACCCATGGGCGTGAATCGATATCGCGGGCCGTAGTGCGTCAGATCGGTCGAGCCGACAAAGACCGCGCTGCGGCCGAGGGTTCTGGCCTGCTGAGCAACGGCACGGCCGACGTCCGGGGCCGAGGCCGACGGCGGAACGATGATTGGAAGCAGCCTGGCCGAGGGGGCGGCGTGCTGGATGAACGGCACCTGCACCTCGATGGAATGCTCCAGCTCGTGAGCGTCGGGTTCATCCTGCAGGATTCTCGAATCGGCCAGGACGGCCCGGGCCAGTTCCTCGTCGATGGCGATCCTGCCGAGCGGCGTCTCCCAGGCTCCGCGGGCATACACCGAGCCTGCCGCCCGTGACATGTACCCGTGCATAGCCCCGAAGACGACGAAAGTCTCGACACCGGTCTGCCCGGCCAGCACGCTGATCACCTCCGCCGCCACCACCCCGCTGAACACCCACCCGGCGTGCGGCACGATCCCACCGATGGCCTAACCGCCCAACTTGGACGACTCACCAATCTCGCGCAGGCATTCGGCGATCTCATCCAGACACTGGTTCCTGGAATCCGGATAGAATTGCCCCGCCACAGCGGGATGCCGGACTGACATGATCGACCACCTCCCGCACACGCCCCCGCCAACTGCCAGTTCGAATTACCTGATTATCTCGTGCTTGGCGGGCAATGCAAACGAGCGGATTGTTCGGACTCCCTGTATCATACAGCTATGGCCGCCTTGCCCAGTTCTGGTTCCGGGGAGCACGACGCGCAACCGGAGACCGACCGCCCACTCCAGCCGGCTCCGGGCGGTAGCAGGCCAGCCGACCCCGACGCCGGGCCGTGCCCCGCCCCGAGTTGCGCCCGTTGCCAATACGACCTCACAGGATCGCGACAGTCCGAACGCTGTCCGGAGTGCGGCTGGCAAATTGACCGGGATCTCGCGTTCCGCGCCAGCACCCCCGCGGGTCCTCCCAGATGGGCCGTCGCCTCACTGCTGGTCTGCGTGATCAGCGTTCTGCATTTCCTGCTGACTTATTCTCTTTCGCTTGCGTTGTTCGCGGCGGACATGAGCGGATTGGCCGTGAGCGACGGTCGAGGTCTGACTCCTGCACAAGCGGATTCGATGCACAACATGGGATTACTCCTCAACCGATGTGTCCAGGTGCTGATGTTCCCGATATCGATGCTTGCCCCGGCCCGCATGGGCATAGAGTATGTCTTTGTCAGCAGTGTCATCTGGGGCTTGATCCTCACGAGCCTCGTGATCGGATTGTATGACTGGAGGAAGAGGCGCAGGGCTCGAGACAAGTGAGGCAGAGGATGGCAGCCCCATCAGCGGGCGAGTGCGGCTGAAGGCTGTGAGTCGGAGGGCAGAGGGCTTTTAGCTGTTATCTATTAGCTTTTGGCAGAGATAGGCATATTAAGCCATTAAACAGGCCTATTCGAATCTCCCGCGAGCACCGTGTGTCGTGGCCGGGCTCAGCGGCGTGGGTCCGCGGTTGCCGCGAGGCTTTTCTTCCCGACCCGATTGGTCGGTCCTAAGCTGTTCCGGCGCCAACACTTACGGCCGGTCCGCCGGCTGGTGTTTTGAGGCCGAATCGGCTATAAAATCACGGTGAAAGTAAGCGATTGAATCGACCCCAAGGAGATCAGATGGCCGACGCCCCCAAGAACCCCGCGACGATCCTGCCGATCGTCGACGAGCTTCAGGATTCGTACCTCACCTATGCGATGAGCGTGATCATGTCCCGGGCCCTGCCCGATGCCCGTGACGGTCTGAAACCCTCGCAGCGGCGCATCCTGGTGGCCATGAACGACCTGAACCTCGGACCGCGGTCCCAGGCCCGCAAGTGCGCGAAGATCTGCGGCGACACCTCGGGCAACTACCACCCCCACGGCGAGAGCGTCATTTATCCGACCCTCGTGCGGCTGGCCCAGGACTGGAACATGCGCTACCCGCTGGTGCTGGGGCAGGGCAACTTCGGCTCGATCGACGGCGACCCACCCGCGGCGATGCGTTACACCGAGGCCCGCATGGCCCAGACGGCCGTCGAGATGCTCGCCGACCTGAAACTCGAAACCGTCGACTTCGAGCCAAACTACGACGAGACGCGTGAAGAGCCCGCCGTCCTGCCGGGCAAGTTCCCCAACTTGCTGGTCAACGGCTCGACGGGCATCGCCGTGGGCATGGCGACTAACATCCCGCCGCACAACATCAGCGAGATCGCCGACGCCATCGTGAAGGTGATCGACGAGCCGAACGTGACCATCGACGAGCTGATGGAGATTGTTCCCGGGCCGGACTTCCCGACCGGCGGCACCATCTGCGGCCGTCAGGGCATCCGCGACGCCTACCGGACGGGGCGGGGCACGATCACCCTTCGCGGCCGGACGCACATCGAGGACAAGAAGGGCAAGACGCTCATCGTCATCGACCAGATTCCCTACCAGGTGCTCCGCACGACCATCAAGGACCGCATCGTCGAGTGCGTCAAGGGCAACCTCATGCCCGAGGTCGCCGACGTCCGCGACGAGTCGGACCGCAAGTACTCCACGCGGCTGGTCGTCGAGTTGAGGAAGGACGGCAACGCCGACCTGGTGCTCAACCAGCTTTACGAATACACCGCCCTGCAAACCAACTACACGGTGATGAATATCGCCCTCATCAATCGCCAGCCGCGGACGCTGAACCTGCGGCAGATGATCGACGTGTTCATCGACCATCGCAAGGAGGTTATCCGGCGGCGAACGGCCCATCTGCTGCGCAAGGCCCGCCAGCGGGCGCATATTGTCGAAGGCCTGCTGCTGGCAGTTGGCGACATTGATGCGATCATCGCGCTGATCAGGGAGTCGCCGGATCCGCCGACCGCCAAACAGCGGCTGATGGCCCGGCCGTTGCGGCTGCCGGAGACCGCCACGCTGGTCCGGCTGCTGCCCGAGGCCTTCGTGCGCCGGACGACCCGCGAGGATCAAACCCTTAGCGGTGCGCAGGCCGACGCGATCCTGTCGATGCAGCTTCAGCGGCTCACCGGCCTGGAGATGGAGAAGCTCGCCGAGGAATACCTCAAGCTGACCGAGGAAATCGAGGGTTACGAGGCGATCCTCCGCGACGAGGCCCTGGTGCTCGACATCATCCGCGAAGACGTCTACGAGATGAAAGAGCGGTTCGGGGACAAGCGCAAGACGGAGATCAGCAACCAGGAAGTCGGCGAGTTCCGTATGGAGGAACTCATTCCCGACGAGCCCATGATCGTGACTATCACCCGCGACGGCTACATCAAGCGCGTGGGCGTCGACGCCTATCGCAAGCAGGGCCGCGGCGGCAAGGGCGTCAAAGGCTCGGACATGAAGGAGGGCGACTATCTCGAGCACCTCTTCTCGGCCAACACCCACGACTACCTGCTGTTCTTCACCAATCGCGGGCGGGTGTACTGGCTCAAGGTGTACGACATCCCCGCGATGCAACGGACGAGCCGCGGCCGGTCGATTGCCAACCTGCTGCACATGCTGGCGGACGAGGTCCACAAGGCGGTGCTGCCGGTCAGCGACTTCGAAGAGAAATTTGTGTTCTTCGCCACCGCCAAGGGCGTGGTCAAGAAGACGCCGCTGGCGGCGTTCAGCCATCCGAGGCCCAGCGGGATCATCGCCATGGGCCTGGACCTCGACGACGAACTGATCGGGGTGTCGCAGACCAGCGGCGCCGATGAGGTTGTGCTCGGCACCCGCGACGGGTGGGCGGTCCGGTTTGATGAGAGCGACGTTCGGGCGATGGGCCGCTCGGCGCGCGGCGTGCGCGGAATCGATCTGCGGGGCGAGGACCGCGTCGTGGACCTGGTGGTGACCAACGAACACGCCTCGCTGCTGACGGTTTGCGAGAACGGGTTCGGCAAGCGGACGCAGGTCAGCGAGTACCGCAAGACCCGACGGGGCGGCAAAGGGGTGATCAACATCAAGGCCACCGAGCGCAACGGGAGGGTTGTGGCCCTCAAGAGTGTCACCGACACTGACGACCTGATGTTCATCTCGGCCAAGGGCATCGTGCTGCGGACCGATTCGACCTCGATGCGGGAGATCGGGCGGGCCACACAGGGCGTGCGTCTGATCCGGCTGGAGGAGGGCGACAAGGTGGTGGCCATCGCCCGGATCATCAAGGAAGACGAGGACGAACGGCCGGGCGAGGCGAACGGTGCCGCCGTCGAGGGTGCGGTGCCTGCGGCTGAAACCCCCGAAGCGCGTCCGGCAGCCGAAAGTGCGGAACCCGAATCAAACACAACCCCTGATGATGCCGATACATACAACGGCGACGGCGATGATCGGCCACCGCCCGACGCGACGCCACCTGAGGATGAAACGGCGGGGTGAAAACTGCCCGCGCCACGGCAACCGACAGCCGTTGACGCGGTATAATCTGGTGATCCGGGCCGACTTGACGCGTGTCGCCCGCCCAAGCCAGAGGGGAGGCCTATACATGGCTCCGAAACAGAGTGTGATCCGCATAATCGCCGCGGTTCTGTTCGCCGGGGCGGTCGCTGCCTTGAGTCTGCCGGCCGCCGCCCAGTCGACAACGCGGCCGGCTCGGATGGAGACGCCTCTCGATCATGTTCAGGCCGCCTCGGTAGCCGAGCGAGCCCCTGGTTTGTGGGTCCAGGATGCCCTGTCTTTCTACAACACGCGGCACGACGAAATGCTGTCGCCGGCCGGGCCGGTGAACGCTCCCTTCACGCCGCCGTCACCTGCGTCACAGGTTAAGGAAGCCTTCAGGACCGGGGTGGCGAAGCTGATCCAGGATGTCTTGCAGGTCTGGCTCTCGGCACTGCCTTCCGGCGGCATACTCGCCGTCTTTACCGACAGGGACGACGATGGCGTTTTCAACCGGTTTGATAACTGCCCGACGGTCGCTAACTCCAATCAGGCAGATGCGGACGACGACGGTGTCGGCGACGCTTGCGATTCCGACGGGGACGATGATGGCGTCGAGGATACCGCGGACAACTGCCCATTGGTCGCCAACGCCGACCAGGCGGATACAGACGGCGACGACGTAGGCAACGCCTGCGACAACTGCCCGTCTGTCGCCAACCCCCTTCAGACCGACACCGACAGCGACGGCATCGGCAACGCCTGCGATTCCGACAGCGACGATGATGGCATCGATGATGCAGATGACAACTGCCCGCTGGTCGCCAACACCGATCAGGCGGATACGGACAGCGACGACGTGGGCAACGCGTGCGACAACTGCCCGACTGTCTCGAACCCTGACCAGGCCGACGCCGACAGCGACGGCACCGGCGACGCCTGCGAAGGATCGTAGGCAGGCACCGCTCAACACGACAGTAACACGATTCGCCGCCCGGCGGCGCACAACGCTCAAGGCCGGCCGAAGTGCCATGTGGTACGCGGCTCTAGCTCCTTTCGTTGTTCTGGCATCAACAACACGCGAGTCGGCGGCCACTGCTGAACCAACGCGTTTATGATACCGGTCTGCTTTCAAGCCACGCTTGCCGCCGGGCCGAGGTTTGGCTAGCATGCGGCTTCATGAGCCAATATCCAGGCTATCCGTATCGACCCGACCTGCAGGGCTTCGGGGGTGCTGTCCTTGGCCCGCCGCCCCGGACGTCAGGGTTCGCGATTGCCGCGGTCGTGTGCGGGGTCATCGGCGTGCTGTCGGGGTGTCTGCTGGTGGCCAATGTCCTCGGGCTGGTCTTCGCGATCATCGCGCTGCCGGTCATCAACAGCGGCGAAGCCCGAGGCAAAGGGCTCGCGATCGCCGGCATCGTCCTTTCCGTCCTCGGCATCGCGTGGGGCGCGGCATTCTGGGTTTTTGTCGCCCGCATACCTGATGTCAAACCCATCACCGGCCGTGAGGTCACGGACAGCCAGCGACGGGAGCTCGAGCAGATGGAAGTGATAGCGCCGGGAGAGACGATCGAGTTGTTCTACGCCGGCGGGCTGACGGTCAAGGAGAGCGGGGTTGTGCTGACGGACACGCGGCTGGTCACCTATGCCGACGGGAACAAGGGGGAGGAATGCCCGCTGAAAGATGTCGCCGATATCACCTTTACGCCATCGACCGGCTGGCTGAATGAGGGCACATTTGTGCTGGATATGGGCAAAGGCAGGCTCGTTAGTTTCGGCATCGACGGGCAGGACAACGGCGACAAGCTCTTCCACAAGATCCTGACCAGAAAAGTCGCCGAGGCGAGAAAGGCCGCCGGCAAGCCCGCCATCAAAGCCGAGTCCGACCGATAGTCACCGTGCCGCCGCCGCTTGTTCCTGACTTTGTCTCTTAACTGCGACTTTCTTCCAGGAGCGTCATTGGCAATAAAGATCCGCAGGGCGCGGATGATCATTGGGATCAGCGAGAGATCGTCGCTACAACGCGGAGGTGAGTTTCATGAGGACCATGGTTGCGGTTCTGATATGTGCGGGATTGATCCATATGGCATTGACTGTGCCGGTGGTGACCGCTGAGACGGTGGATACCCGTCCGGACACGTGGACGGCCACGGACGGACTGGGGCGGACCGTTCCAGGTTACGAGCAGGTCGGGCCTCCCCGGCCGGGCAAGGCCGTGGGCATCTTCTACTTCCTGTGGCTCGGACAGCACCGCACGGCCGGGCCGTACGACGTCACCCGAATCCTGGCCACGCAACCGGATGCCATGGGCCGTGCGGAACGGGGACGGGCCGTGCGGAACGGGGACGTAGCTATTTCTGGAAACCGCGGCGAGTCTTGCGATCCACGGGGTCGCGTGAGGTGAGCAGAATGAGACAAGTGATCGGGACAATGGGACGCGTGGGGCTGGTGCAAATAATCCTCCTTGCCTCTGCGACGGCGGCGGCTGAACTCGTGGATACCCGTCCGGACACGTGGACGGCCACGGACGGACTGGGGCGGACCGTTCCAGGTTACGAGCAGGTCGGGCCTCCCCGGCCGGGCAAGGCCGTGGGCATCTTCTACTTCCTGTGGCTCGGACAGCACCGCACGGCCGGGCCATACGACATCACCCGAATCCTGGCCACGCAACCGGATGCCATGCGGCGCCCGACGACCGACCCCTGGGGACCGGAGTACTGGTTTCACCACTGGGGCGAGCCTCTGTTCGGCTACTACCTCGCCGACGACGCATGGGTGCTTCGAAAACACGCGCAGATGCTCTCCGATGCCGGCGTCGACGTCGTCATCTTCGACGTGAGCAACCAGGAGACTTACCCCAGGGTGTATCACAAGCTGTGCGAGGTGTGGACGCAGGTTCGCCGGGACGGCGGTGTAACACCGCAAATCGCCTTTTTTGCCCCGTTCGGCGACGACAGCAAGGTATTGAACCGCCTGTACGGCGATCTCTACAAGCCGGGGCTGCATCGCGAACTGTGGTTCGAATGGAAGGGCAAGCCCCTTATCCTGGCCAGGAAGGAGCACGCGCCGCCCGAGATGCGGGAGACCTTCACCTTCCGGCCTCACGGTCCGGACTACTTCTCCGGCCCGACCGGGCCCAACCAGTGGCAGTGGCTGCAGATCCATCCGCAGCAGCCGTACTACAGCGACACCAGCAAGGTCGAACAGGTCTCGGTCAGTGTCGGCCAGAACGCCACGGGCAAGCGGCTGTGCGCCTTCAGCGAGGCCAACACTTACGGACGAAGCTGGCACGACGGAGCAAAGGACAAACGTCCCGACGCGGTGCTGCACGGCCTGAACTTCGCCGAGCAATGGAAGCGGGCGCTGGAGATTGATCCGGAATTCATCTACATCACCGGATGGAACGAGTGGATCGCCATGCGACTGCCGGAGTTCAACGGCGTGCGCGAGCCGGTGATGTTCGTCGATCAGTTCACGCAGGAGTACAGCCGGGACGTCGAGCCGATGAAGGGCGGCCACTGGGACAACTACTACTACCAGATGGTCAGCGGGATTCGGCGGTTCAAGGGGGTTCGCCGCGGTCCGATCGCGGGCGGACCGGCCGCGATCGCGATTGACGGCGACTCTGCCGATTGGGTGGACGTGCGACCGGAATACCGTGACGACCGCGGCGACACGGTGCATCGCGATCATCCGGGTTACGATGATGCCGGCCGGTACGTGAACAACACCGGCCGCAATGATTTCGTTCTGCTCAAGGCAGCGGTGGACGATCGCGCCGTGTACTTTTACGCCCGCACCGCCGCCCCCATCACGCCGCGCACCGATCCGAACTGGATGTTGCTGTACGTCAATGCCGACAACGACCTGTCCACCGGCTGGGAGGGCTGCGATTTCCGCGTCAATCGAACGATCCAGTCCGAGACGAGGTCGACGCTGCAGAGGGCGGGTGGCGGCGGCGCATGGGAGCCGGCCGGGGAAGTCGAGTACCGCGTCCGCGGCAACGAGTTGGAACTGGCCTTGCCGCGTGCGGCGCTCGGCATGGAGGGCAACCGAGACGTGCGATTCACCTTCAAGTGGGCCGACAACGTTCAGAAGGACAACGACGTGATGGAATTCACCGTCAACGGAGACGCAGCCCCGAACGGTCGGTTCCAATACCTCTTCACCACGAAATAACGCGGGAGGATGGCGCGCCAGAAGCGCTTCTCATCCGCTCTTGCGAGAAGGCCTATCTGCCGTCGAGCCGGTCCGGCAGATCGACGACGCTGTCGATCCGCAGGTCGGGCTGAGCGCGGGCGTGGTCCTCATCGGGCCAGACACCGCGCGGGCTGGCGACCAGGGCGGTCTTCATACCCATTGCCGCCGGTCCGATGACGTCCAGGCCCGGCGAATCGCCCACGAAGAGCACCCGCGAGAGATCGCAAGGCTGCCCGTTGGGAAAAGCTTGCTTGAGCGCCGCCTCGTAGATGATTCGCGAAGGTTTACGATACCCTACATCGCTGGAAAAAACTTCAAAATCCATCGTCGCGGCGAAGCCTTGCCGCGCGAACTCCTGGACGCAGTATTCGTGCGGCACGCTGCAGTTGCTGACCAGTCCGATGCGATAGCCGCGGGCTTTCAGCGCCCCGACCGCCTCGACCGCGCCGGGCACGGGTTCCAGCGAGCCGATCCACTGCTCGCCGAGAGCGTTGCGGGCCGCGATGAGCTGCTCGCGGGTGAAATCGGGGTTGATCCTGGTCGCCCAGTTGGCCAGGACCGCCGTGAGGTCGGCCTCGCGGTGACTGGGGTCGACGGCCGCGACGGCCTCGGCCGACAGAATCGCCCGGCCCAGCCGTTCGACGTCTTCTTGAGACGCGAGGCTGGAGAAGATGCGCCCGGCCTTGGCGGCGCCAAGTGTGAACGCCTCAACCTGGCCTCGCACGTGAGCCAGGGTTCCGCCCCAGTCGAAAAGAATCACGTTGATCTTCATCAGCCGGCGACTCGCTCTTGCGATGTGCGCCTCGAGGCAGGCAAACGAGGCACGGACCTCTCCCTCACGGGACTCCCACTCATTGGGCGCGGTAGGACCCGAACTGCCCGCCGTAACACCTTGTCAAAACAACAACTTACGAACTCCTGCTCCGGAAAGCGCTGCATTTTCCGGTGCAGTTGAGCCGGATTCTACCACGAAACCGCCTTCGGGTGAAAAGGGCGGCGACCGGCTGACCGCCTTGGCGGCGGAACTGGCCAAGCTCTCACCCGAGGACCGAAAGCGGCTGGCGGAGCTGCTCACGCCACCGACCCCGTGACCCGGTCGCCTGGAGGAATCCGTTCATGCGAGATGATCGACCCAGGCGGGTGTACCCCAAGTCCGGCAAGGAGGTCGCAGGTCGAGGAGAGGATGCCTCGCAGAGGATCGGAGCAGGAATAGCCGGAGAGGGGGCCAGCTCCAGGTGGCCGTCACGTCCACCGTGCCACGGAGCCATTGCCCCTTCTCGGGCGACATGAACGCCAAGTTCATCCGCGACCGCCTCGCTTGCGGCGAAGAAGGCCGAGGCCGTCCGGCGGCTGCTGGCCGAGGCACCAGCGGATGGGTCCGCAAAGGCCGGAAGCTGATCGGCCGGCAGAGAACCTGATCGTGGGGCAGCGGTGCCCGTGGCCGTTGCCTCGTTGTTTTGGGGCCAATGGCTGAGGGGATCGTTCCCGCTCGCTCCGTCTTGTCGGGCAGAGCCAGCCGGCAAGCAATCCCGTCTTGGTACCTTCACCACAGCAGAGAGAGAAGTATCGTCCGCATCGTCCGCACGGCCGCAGAACCACCTCGAAAAGGGCCATGGCGGGCTCGCCAAGACGGTTTCTCCCTGCGGACGGTGTCACCAGTGGGTATCGTCCGCATCGTCCGCACCCAGACAGAGCGAATCCGCCACAGTGGGCATTGATTCAGGGCTGAGGGCGGCCATCACACAGGGCGTCACGTGGTCCGGTGGTCGGCAAGGGCTGGTCTGCTGGTGGGTGACGGCCGGTCTGCCTGGCGACGATGGTGACAACGAGGCAGGCTTCAGGGGGCCCCAAGCCGCTCGCCAGAAAGTTTACCCCGGACCCACCCCGAAATCGGCCGGGGACCCCCGACGTATCTTGGGTGTCGAGAGAATCGCTTTTTGGGATACTTCCTTTTGCCTCCACACCGTTTACCCCTTCGAGCCGGCTAGATACCGACACCAGCCCATCTGGCTGCTTCACGGCCCAGAGCCACCGTCAGTTGCGGCGGGGCCATTTCGTTCGGGCGCGGGCCGTTGCCGGATCGTCCTTCGCGGTCTCCGGGCGGAGGATGAATTGCCTTGCCGCCAGCGGTCGAACGGGCCGCGTTGCTGGATCAGTTGAGCCACCCGGCCGTAGATCTGCCTGAACATTATGTCCAGGTTGCGCCGAACACCCGGCCATCGCTCCATGGCCCGCCGCTCGATCAGGGCATCTTCGATCACGTTGAGCAGGCCTTCGTTGCCGGGATGCGACTTGGCGAACTGCTCGGCCACGCCGAAATCCGAGAAGGCCACATGGCCCATTTCATGATCGAGGTAGCCGACCATCATCCGCTCCAGGTCATCACTGATTGGCTCTGGCACCGAAGGCAGCACGATTTGCCGGCCGTCGGTCCAGGCGTTGTCACCCTGACAGGCGACCTTCACGCCGAACTGCTCGGTCAGTGTTCTTGCCAGCCGTTCAAGCTGGCTTTCGAAGGGGTTACCTTTCATAAGTGTTTGTCCTTTCCTGCGATGCGCATCAAGAATGGGCACGCCCGCCCGCATCGCTGCGACGAGCGTGACCTGTCGATTCACCAAAGGACATGTCAGGGACTGGGCTGTCCGAGGAGGCTTGAGGACGCGAGAGTCCCGCGAATGAGATTGAGGTGCTCAGAGGGGAAGCCCGTCAATCAGGCTCCCGGCGACTCTCGTGAACGCGCTACCGACTTGCCGGTTTGACGTACACCATCAGGGGCGTAATCGGCTGCTCGACGAGCACTGCCTCCAGCGATTCATTGTAGAGGTGCTGCTGGATGATCGCCCGGGTCTGCTCGCGTGCCGGCCGCGGGCCGGGGCCGCGCGAAACTGCTTGGATCCATTGGTATCCGTGGGCTGTCTCAACTGGGTCGCTGACCTGGCCGGCCTCGAGGGTGAAGACCATGCTGCAAACGATTCGTTTAGCCATGCGGCGGCCGGCAGCTTGTTCAGAACCGCCAGCATTAGGGAAATCAGATGCGCAGGCTCATGTTCCGCGGGGCTGAGAGCTCGTCACGTTAGGATGCTCCCAAGCCACGCACTCGTCTCGCGGTTCTCGTCCCGTTCGGGTCAGCGTTGCGCGGCACGTATGCGGACACCAACGCCCATCTTGATCCGTGAGTCAGTCCGCCACTATGTCCTCTTGCTTTACCGAAATATGATACACCACCTTTACATCCGGAGGAGAACCGCAGGTGGACGTCGACTTCACTTCGTATTTTCTCGCCCTCAAGTAGCTCCAAAACAGACAGCTATTCGGATCTGTCGCGTCCCGGTACTCAAACCGGAAGTAGGCGAAGACGTATGGCGGGCAACAGCCACCTGTGCCGACGTAGACCGCGGTTATGTTTGTCACGTCAAATTCCATGTCGGTTGTGGCGGCCATCTGCCGATTGCGACCTGTTGGTTTTACGATGTCGCTCTTGTCGAACACGACGCTAGTGATCTGCTTCGTGATCGGCTTCTCGCCGGATGTATCGACGCACGTTCCTTTGAGTTCATGCCCGCAATCCTTCACGAGCATCAGCTTCCCTGGACCGCAAGGATTGTCGGCGCTTGACGGAAGCTTGAAGCTATAGTAGGCGAAAGCGAGAGGTGGGGCCGGGGGCGGCATGTTGGTGCCGACGTACACGATCTGAAAGTCCACAACATCACAGCGAATGGTCTCATCATCAGCGGGTCTTGTCTCCGCAACCCCGCTTGCTTTGGGCGCCTCAGCCGCAAAGGCCGGATCAAGCGCAGAGGGGGCCCGCGTGACCATTATTGCCAAGGCCACGGGAATTACCATCTGGAGCGTGCGTTTTGTAACAGTCATGGCTCTTGTCTCCTTTCTTTCTGGAACCTTGCTGGTGGTGCATGTGGCTGCACACTCAGCCGACGTTTGCATGATATGCGACCGGATTCTTCACTACAGACACGCCATGCAGTAACCCGCAACCACGCGGATCGAGTGCGTGCCGTCCTTGTTAATCCGGCAATGACCGATCGTGTAACCAAGAGCACCGGTAGCGCAATACGTGGCCCCCAAGCGTCGGCAGTATCCGTTTGCCAGGGCCTGGCCGAACAGCGTCGTGCTCGCTTGATCGGATGTCGTCAGCATCAAGAGCGGCGAAAGGTGTGAGTTCGGATCGTTGCAGTTCACGGGCGTGTTCGCGTCCCAGTGCGTGATCTCTATGTAATCGACCGCCTCCTGATTCTGGGGCAAGACCAATTGAGTGAGCGGCAGGCTTTGGTCGATGGTTCGATAGGCGTCGTAAATGATCGGAAACGTCTGGCCGAGGCCCTGCTGCCGAGGGCCAAAGGCCTGGTTGCGGGAGATGGTCAAATCCTTGAGGGAAATGACCCCGTCGCCGTCGAGATCACACCCCAGGCAGAAGCTGGGGGACCGGTCGAGATTCGTTCGCACCTCCACGAGGCCGGTGAGCGGGTTGCAGGCCTGGATCAGGCCGTTGTCCAAGGTCTTGCTGCACTCTGAGCCGCCCCAGGTAGATACCTGGTAGGATCGGTACTGCGTGCCAACTCTTGCTCCGTAACATGCGTACTTCCACTGGCTCATGTCGAAATCGGTCATCTCAAAGCCCGAGCCGCAAAGACTCTGGCAGTACGCGTCTGCGCTAGCCTTCGCTTCCTGGTATGTCGGCGGTTCCGGTGTCAGGGGGTTGCGGTAGGTTGAGAAACAGCTCGGTGCGTTGTATTCGATCAGCCAAACACCTGCGGCCGGAATTGGTGTCGGATATGCTGGGCCGTCCGAAAGGGCAAAACCGAAAGCTTGGGCGAAGTTGGGGACGATGCCAAGGATGTACTTCCCCCGGTACGTGCTGTTCTGGAGGTTCTGAAGATCGTACTGCCACGAAGGCAGTTCACCAATGTCGCTCCTGCCCAGCGCCCCCATGACGGGGAAACGCCAGATGTGGGTTAAGGGCAAAACGTACGCCTTCTGTTGGTCGTACGTCGTCGGCGTAAAGCCTGAGGGGCCCAGAGGCGTCGTCGGCCCGTTGGTTTCTTGAGGTACTACGTAGCCCAGCGCCTTATTGGGCAACTCCGCAAGCAGCGCGTCGAGCCGCGCCTGCACGATGCCCTCCTTGCCCGCGCCCACGGCGATCGCCTCGATGCGCCCGCCGGGGCCGAGCACGAAGGCCGTCGGGTACGCCAGGTTACCCGAGGGTAGCATGGCCGCGAAGGCCCGTTCCACGGTGCCGCCGGGGTCGCGGGCAATGGCGATGCGCGAGCCGATGCCGGCCAGGATCGACTGCACCTCGTCGTCGCGGTACTCGCGGTGGAGCCGGCCGATGACGTTGATGAACCGCACGCCCCTCTGCCAGTAGACCGCATCCAGCCGGTCCATCACTGGGATCTGCCGCTTGCACCACGGGCAGTCCGGCGCGACGAAGTTGAGCACGAGGATGGTGTCGGCCAGCGTCGCGTTGGAAACGACGCTGGTGTCGAAGGTGGTCAGGATGAATGGCGGGGCCGGCATGCCTACCGGACCGGCCGAAGTCAGACGCAGCCCGGGCGGCGTCGACACGCGGATGGACGCGGCGTCAGTAACCGCAGCAGACGCATCCTCGCACCCGGATGAGCCCGGAGAAGCGGGCTCGTTGCCGCCACACCCGGCGATTGAAAACGGATCCGTGCCACCTGCATCATCGTCGACAGCGGCAAGGCCGGCAGGCCAGGTCTGCAAGGTGCCGGAGCTATCGGCTACTGGCGGACTGGGGTCGCCACCGCCCTGAGCGCCCGCACAGTCCGGGTCGACCTGGTTGTCGGGCCCGCCGTAGCATCGCTGGAGGGTACTGAAGTCGCCTTGGTCGACATCGTCGTCACGGTCGAAGTCAGCCCGGTCGCAGTCGCCCGCCTTCGGAATGCCGGGGCCGCTGGCGCAGGCCTCGAAGTCGTCCAGATCGTCCCCGTCCACGTCGCCGTCCTCGTCGAAATCCGGGGGGACAGCGACCACAGTCATTGCGATGGCGGCCGCCCCGGGATCGACGCTCACGGAGTCAAACAGGACGCTGTTGGGATCGGTCTGCGTCTGAGCCGCGTTGGGCAGGGAGAGGTCCAGCGTCAGCGTTCCGCTTCCGGAGACGCGGATCGTGTAGGTCGCTAGAACGACGTTCGTGCCGGCGGCCACCCCGTCGTCCGGCGTGCCCGGATGGTGGGCGGCGAGGAGCCCGGCAAGCACGTCCTTCATGGGGGCGCCAGCCTTCAGATCGTAAGGCAGTTGAACGTTGAACGGGTCGGCCTCGATGGTGCTCAGGTAGGTCAGGCTGGTGGCAAGGCTCCGGGCCGTGACCGTCGCGCCGGGCGTGCCGCTGGCCGAGAGCTGATATTCGCAATCGGCCATGATCTGGTCGAATGTCGCCTGCACCGTGACCGTGATCTGGTCGCCGGCGTGAACGGTCTGGCCGTTGGGGCTCGCCAGAGAAAAGACGGCCGTTGTGGCCGTGGCCGGTGCAGCAACGACCATCGCGGCAACGACTGATAGCAGAGCGACCCTTGGACGGTGGCCAACAACACCCCGACAGCCTTGATGTCGCTTCGGCACGACACGACCTCCGCGCGAGGCTGGAGAACCGATACTTCTGGAAACATGCCCGCCGCCCAACAAGACGTGCGTCGCTGGGGCGCGATGGGTGGTGGGCAATGCCCACCGTCAGCCTCCGTGGGGACGAATGGCGAGGGTCAGGCTTTGGAGTCCGGCTTCCTCGGGAAACACCAGCTAAACACAAGGGCGGAAGCCGTCGCCTCCCCACGCCATCGGCTGATATCCATTACGGCTTTAATCCTACCCGGCCCGCGACCCGAAGTCAATAGTCAATACTACACCACCGAACCCACAGGGGTCACATGCGCGTCTTGTGGGGGCATATGACGTCTTCCTGTTCCTTTGCGGCCTCGACTCGCCAAGCCCACAAAAGGGGCCGTGCGAGCGAGCGGGGGGCACGCCGGCCAGCCGTCCGAGCGAATGGCAGGCGTGCCCGGCCCTGGGTAACCCGTTGGCAAGTGAGGGGTTCGCCCGGGCCTGCTCGATCGGCCTGACATGGTGATCAAACGTTTCCTGGATCACCTTTCGATCCTCGGCGGGTACCTTGTTTAGCACGCAGACCTCGGAAGAAGCTGTCAGTGATCAGCTCTCAGTTGTCAGTCAAACCATGAGAGCATGAAACCCGCTCACGAGTTCGACCCAACATGGTGATCGAAGGTTTCCTGAACTACCTTGCGGTCTTCTGTTGGGACTTTGTTCAAGACACAGACGGCGAGGGCTCGTGAGAAGACATTACCCCGTTCCAGGCGAGCACACAGGGCCAGCAGCCGGCGAGTGGTCAGGACCGTAGTCAGCTCCTCGTTGGCATGGGCTTTGCGCAGATCGCCGGCCGCCTTGACCATGCACTTGAGCAGGTCTTTCTTCACGGCCGGGTACCGGCTGTGCAGCAGACGCACTTCGTCATCGGTGGGCAGGTAATCGATGTGGACGACCACGTCCCAGCGGTCCAGCCATGAGAAATTCAGGACGTGCGTGCCGCTGGCGTACAGGCCGGAGTCCGAGCCGAAGCCCAGGGTGTTGGCCGTGGCCAGCAGGCGGAAGTCCGGGTGCGGAGTAATATCCTCGCCGGTGTCGGTCAGCAGCAGGTGGCCGTGGGGCTCGAGGATCTGCT
>CAZPIO010000021.1:0-76084 GCA_964586235.1 uncultured Planctomycetales bacterium | reverse complement strand
CGATGCTGCTGGTCAGCCATGATCGTCAATTTCTCGAGCGGCTGACCACAACGAGATGGCAGCTCAACCGCGTGAATGCTCAGCAGGTGCAACTACAGATCGTAAGAGTGTAGGACTGACTCCCCGCGTGCTTCCTAAAAGGGATGGGCCGGTATAAGCTCTCCGTCCATGGACACGGCCAGGACCACAAGCTCACGGATCGGCCGCTCATTTGTCGCAGGCTGTTGCAGCGGCATACCCGCGGGCATCATCCTCAGCTACCTGGCCGTTCTTCCGCTGTATCTCGGGTTATTCTTCTTCCTGGTGCTGGGGCTGCTGATCGGGGCGATCATGTTCCGTTTCGGCCGCGGCGGCGCTCCCGCCCGGCCGGGACCGCTTCGTCTCGTCGGTGCGGCCGTCGTCCTGATCACCTGGACCACGACGCTCGTGACCGAATATGCGAGCTTTCCAGGGCTGGCGGCCGGGAGAGTGATCATGTCCTGGTATCCCCGGCCCTTGAAGCCCGACAAGGAAGCCGAGATCGACCGGCAGACGCGCCATCACGCGATGAGCCAGTTGCTCGGGCGCGAGTACCGTGTTGGAGCCGCCGACCGGCTCCTTGGATTCCCGGCGTATCTGAAATGGGTAGCCACAGACGGCGTCATGACCTGCCCAAGAGTGCTTGACGACTCCCAGTTCAGGCTGGTGATGCGCCAACGTCGCGGCTCATGGGTATTCCGGCTGATTCTGTCCATGGGACTGTTGGCTTTCTCGATCTTCTCGCAATACCTGCTGCTGGCGAGGCCGGCAAAGGCACCGGCGACCGGGGACGACAATCCGTCACATGGCCCAACCTAGGCCCCCTGGGCTAGAAGCGGTGTGCGGACCGACAATCGACGCCTTTGCCAGAATGAGGACATACGTTCGTAACTTCTTGTGGTATCAAGCCTCACCGCCCGAACCACGAGAATTGCCTCCACGTGAGGCCCATCTTATAATCGGCCACCCTTAATGAAGGCTGACGTGGCCGTGCGGACGGGGTGTTCCGCACGGCGATACTCGATTCTCGAGCCCCATGGAATCCTGGCTATGCGGCATACCCTTCCGGACTTCCGCCTGCTCGCATACGGCATCTGTCTGCTGGCAATCGTCTTCTCGGCATGGCCGACACCGCTGTCAGCCGCCCAGACCCCTGTCCCCCCGCGCCGCTATGCCGAGCACCTGAGGTTTGATGAGCAGACCAACCAGTGGGTGCAGGTTGCCGAGCCTGTTCCGGGGACCGAAGACGGTGACCTCGACATTGCCCGACAATGGCTGGCCAGGGGAGAGTACAAGACGTGCCTCAAGATCCTGAAAGACTGGATGAGCACGTACGGCAAGTCGGCCCCCCGGTATCCCGAGGCTCTTTACCTCAAGGGCACCGCCTACCTGGAACGAGGCCTGTACCGGGAGGCTCACAAGGCATACCAGGAGTTACTGAGCGACTACCCGGGATCCGAGTATGCGGAGGGCGCGCTGTCCGCTGATTTCCGCGTCGCCGAGCAATATCTGGCGGGCAAACGAAAACGGATCTGGGGCGGACTGCTCTGGTTCAGGGACCAGGATGGCGGCCTGGCAATCATGGACGACGTGGTCGCCAACTACGCGGACACACCGCTGGCCGAGATGGCCGCAATGGCCAAAGCGGACTACTACTCGAGCCGCGGGGACTTCGAACTGGCGGAGTCTGAATACGCCACCTTCGCCCGCAATTACCCGCGCAGCCGCTGGCACGCACGGGCCTTGTTGATGAGCGCCCGCTGCGCACAGGGCCGATTCGCCGGCGTGAAGTTCGACGAGGCCCCGCTGATCGAGGCGGCGGAGCGATACCGGCAATTCCGGAAGGAGTATCCGGCCATTGCCGAACAGGAGGGAGTCCCGACGATCCTGGACCAGATCGCCGCGACCCGCGCCGACAAGGCCCTGGATATCGGCAAGTTCTACGAGAAAACCGAGCATTACCAGGCGGCGAAGTTCTACTACCGGGAAACCGTCCTTCGCTGGCCGAACACGCCCGCGGCCGCAGAGGCCCGCACCCGTCTGGCCGGCATTGGCGAGCCTCTCGAGGAACCAATCACGGAGCCACAGGCCTCGGCGAAGGTCCGCGGCCATGGGGGACAACACTGATGCGACGAGCGCATACCGGAAGATGCCGGTTCGGACCCAATATCGGACGCTTGTCTCTACTGGCCGGCGCTATCCTGGCGTGCGGCTGCGGGTATACCAGCGAGTCACTGCACCCCCTGACCGTCCGCACGGTCTATGTTGAAATGTTTCAGTCCAGGGAGTTTCGCCGGGGCATCGAATTCCAGTTGACCGAAGCCCTTCGTAAGGAAATCAACGTCTCGACTCCATACACGAACGCGGCTCCGGAAAAAGCCGATACGATCCTGTCGGGTGAGGTCCTTGAATGGCGCGAGTCGTCACTCGGGTGGGACCCGATCAGCCTCAGACCCCGCGAAATGGCCGCAACCCTCATCATCCGGTACCGGTGGAAGGATGTGAGGACGGGCAAGCTCCTGAGGGATCGACCGCGATTCGTGAGCACCGTGACTTACGTGCCGCCAACAGACGAAACTATCTACCAGGGCCGGTCGGACGCGGTCAGCAGGATGGCACGAGAGATCGTCGGGGACATGGAAAACAGTTGGTAGTCCGCATAGCATATAGGGTTGCAGGCGACAGGCAAGCCGAAAGACGGGGGGTGTGTTTCCAGGCGAAAACCGGGAAAGGAACAGATGTCCGAGAATCCGTCAGATCGCGATGATCGCCAGGGGTCGGGCCGGCCTCCAGGTCCCCCCATGCGCATGTCGCGCGGTCTGTTCGGATGGGCGGCATTCATCGCGGTGGCGGTGCTCCTGGTTGCCTACTACGTGTCGAACACCGGGCAGCGCCGAGAACTGAGCATGGACCAGTTCTGGAAGGAGCTGCGCGAGAGCAACATCGAGGAACTCACCATCCAGGAAAGCAGCGGGACCATCAATGGCCGACTCAAGCACGTCCAGGGCAAGGACCAGACGCCCGAATTCGAGGTCTCCTGGCCGGAAAACGCGTTCAACGATGAGTTCTGGGCCCAGCTCCAGGCCTCCGGCGTCCGCTACCAGAACGACCCCACGAGCGGCTACTTCATCAACATTCTGCTCAGCCTGGTGCCCTGGCTGCTGGTATTCGCGTTCATCTGGTTCTTCGTCTTCCGGCAGTTCCGCGGGGTCGGCGGCGGACCGGGCGGCATGCTGGGCAACTTCGGGCGATCGCGGCACCGTGTCACGACCAAGGAACACACGAATATCACCTTCGCCGACGTGGCGGGCATCGACGAAGCCAAGGAGGAATGCGCCGAGATCATCGAGTTCCTCAAGAACCCAAAGAAGTTCCAGCGCCTGGGCGCTCGGATTCCGCGCGGCGTGCTGCTCGTCGGTGAACCGGGCTGCGGCAAGACGCTGCTGGCCAAGGCCATCGCCGGCGAGGCGGACGTGCCCTTCTTCAGCATTTCGGGCAGCGATTTCGTCGAGATGTTCGTGGGAGTGGGCGCATCCCGCGTCCGGGATCTGTTCAAGCAGGCCAAGGACAACTCGCCGTGCATCATATTCCTGGACGAGATTGACGCCGTCGGCCGCCGCCGGGGCGCGGGTTTCAGCAGCGGCGGGCATGACGAACGCGAACAGACCCTGAATGCCATTCTGGTGGAGATGGACGGCTTTGACACTTCCGACCAAGTCGTCGTGATCGCGGCAACCAACCGGGCAGACGTGCTCGATCCGGCACTGGTCCGGCCGGGCCGTTTTGACCGGCAGGTGTTCGTGCCGCTGGCCGATGTCAAAGGACGCCTCGAGATCCTGCGTGTCCACGCCAAAAAGGTCAAGCTGGGCCCCAACGTGGATCTGAACCGGCTGGCCCGTGGCACCCCGATGTTCAGCGGTGCCGACCTGGCGGCCATCATCAACGAGGCCGCCCTGATGGCGACCATGTCCAACAAGGACTACGTCGAGATGGAGGACCTCGAGGAGGCCCGGGACAAGGTGCGATGGGGCCGGGCCAAGAAAAGCCGGATGATCGACGAGAAGGAACGGCTGGCCACCGCATACCACGAGGCCGGCCACTCGCTGGTGCAATGCCTGCTGCCGGATGCCGATCCGCTGCACAAGGTGAGCATTATTCCGCGGGGACCTTACGGCGGGGCTTCGTTCTCATTGCCGGAGAAGGACCGGACCAACTACAGTCTCAAGTGGCTGCACGCCCAGTTGCGCGTCCTGTGCGCGGGCCGGATCGCCGAGGAAGTCGCCTGCAACGACGTCAACACCGGCGCATCGGCGGACATTCGCCAGATCACCGACACCGCCCGCAAGATGGTGACCGAGTGGGGCATGAGCGACCGCATCGGTTTCGTGTACTACGGCGACGACTCGGCCCGCAGAACGGTGTGGCTGGATCTGCCGGGAGGCAAGGAGTACTCCGACGAAACGGCTCGACTGATCGACCAGGAGGTGCAGCGGGTGATCAATGAGGCGTATGCCGACACCCGCCGGTTGCTCAACGATAACCGCCAGAAGCTGGAAGCGATTGCCCAGGCACTGCTGAAGTACGAAACCCTGGAGGCCGCGGAGGTACATGCCCTGATCAGGGGTGAGACACTGGATCGTCCAACGGTGTCGGATCTGCTGGACGCGGCGCACACAGGCCTTTCCTCGCGGCCAACCAGCGCGGGGAATGATTCCGCGACCGCGAGGCGTCCGGAATTCGGCTCCGGCCCGCTTCCCCAGCCGGGCTGACGGGGCCGGGCGGGCACATTTTCGACGAGCAGGGATCAGACATGGCCAACGCTGAGATCGTGCCCCTGGGAATAGACGACCTGCCGCTGATTGTCGACCTGTACAACGAGATCTTCCGTCCGGGCCGGGAACATGCCTCCTTTGTCCATCGCATGGGCTCTCGGCACAACCCCCTGATCCTCATCGCCCAGATCGACAAGCGACCCGTGGGATTCGCCCTCGGCTACGAAATCAAACAGAGCACGTTCTATTGCTGGTACATCGGCGTTCTTCCCGACTATCGACGGGCCGGCGTCGCCGCTCAACTGATGGAAGCGATGACCGCCTGGGCTCGCGATCAGGGCTACCAGCTCATCCGCTTTGAGTGCTATAACCGGCATCGGCCGATGCTGCACCTGGCCATTCGCCAGAACTACAACATCGTCGGGATCCGGTACGACGCCGATGCGGAAGACAACCTCGTTATCCTTGAACAGAACGTCAACGAGGAAACGACCGGTTGACGCCGCCGGAGGCGTCACCGGCACCCCATATCACGCGACCGGTGAAGGCGATCTAGAGTGAAAGGGACAACGACGTGGCTGACGAATCGCGAATCGAACGTATCGGCATTCTGACAGGTGGCGGCGACTGTCCGGGTCTGAACGCCGTGATCAGGGCGGTGGCCAAGGCGGCGATCTATCAGCATGGCCTGGAAGTCTGGGGCATCGAGGACGGCTTCCTCGGTCTGATCCGCAACCGCATGCGGCTGCTTGGCAGGGACGACCTGTCCAATATCCTGACTCGCGGCGGAACCATCCTGGGCACCTCAAACACCGCCAACCCGTCCAAATTCATGGTCGGAATCGACCAGAACGGACAACCCGTGTTCGAGGACGTCACCCAACGAGTGATCGAGCACATCGCCGAGCGTCAACTCGATGTGATCGTCTGCGTCGGGGGCGACGGAACGATGACCGGCGCCGCCGGCCTGATCTCACACGGCGTACGCTGCATCGGCGTACCCAAAACCATCGACAACGACCTCATGCACACGGAGATCACCTTCGGCTTCGAGACCGCCGTCAACACCGCCGTCGAGGCGCTCGACCGCATCCACACCACCGCGTCGAGCCACCACCGGGTGATGCTGGTCGAGATCATGGGCCGGAACGCCGGCTGGCTGGCCCTGACCAGCGGGCTGGCCAGTGGGGCCGACGTCGTGCTGATCCCGGAGATCCCTTACGATCTCGACGTGATCTGCGACTACTGCCTCAAGCGAAGCAAATACGGCAAGTCTTTCACCATTATCGCGGTATCGGAAGGGGCCAAGCCCGTCGGAGGCGAGGTGACCGTGGAGCGGGTCGTGGCCGGCAGCCCGGACCCGATCAGGCTGGGCGGCGTCAGCAATGCGCTCTGCCGGCAGATCGAAGCCGCCACCCGGATCGAATGCCGTGCGACTATCCTCGGTCACGTCCAGCGCGGTGGGACGCCCGTGCCGGCCGATCGGGTTCTCGGGACACTGTTCGGTCACAAGGCCCTGGAACTGGCCCTCAGCGGACAATTCAACCAGATCGTGGTAAGCCAGCACGGCCGGATCACCAGCGTGCCGATCGAGTCGGTGGCGGGTCAGCAGAGGCTCGTGCCGCTCGATCATCCGCTCATCAAGGCCGCCCGGGCGGTGGGAACCTCATTCGGCGACAAGAACTGACGACGTCAGCCGTAACGGATCACGAGGCGCCTGGAGAACCCGAATCTGCCACGGGTGATCGCTGGCGAAGCGTGGCCAGGACAGCCAGGCCACCGATGAGCAGACATGTCGCCGGGAGCACCACGCGGAGCGGCAGATGCGACTCCGTCGCCGCCTCGGCGGCCGAGAGACCCACCCAGCGGGACACGGTCTCGAAATGCAGCAAGACCATCGGGGATGCATTGTGCATGATGTGGATAAGAATCCCCGGCAGCAGCGAGCGTGACTGCCAGCACACATAGCCAAGCAGCACACCCATCAAGGCGGCCACCGGAATTCTGTCCGCGACGAAATGGAATACGCCAAAGATCAGGCCGGCAACCAGAATGGCGGTCCATTTCCCGACCGATCGGCGAAAACCGCTCAGCAGGAATCCGCGGAACAGGAACTCCTCGCTCAGGGCGGGTATGACCGCCATCAGGAACACGACGATCAACAGCGGGGTCTGCACGATCTGCGGTCTCAGCATTCGGTCGAGTTCCTCGAGGGACTGCGACGGGGGCAGGACCCGCGTCTGCCAGTCGGCGAACTCGGCGGAAATCACCCAGGTCGACAGGCCGATCAGCACCGCCGCCATCCACGCCCGCACCGGGGGCAGACGCAGTTGGAAGGTGTTGACCACGTCGGCCTTCAGATAGACGGCCAACGCCAGGGGCAGCAACACGAACAGAATGCCGAATTGCACGACGGCCAGCCACGCCATGCCGCGAACAAAGTGAGATGCAAGAAGGTCCGAAATCGATCCGCTGGCGTAGAACGCGGCCGGAAACAAGACCGCCATCAGCAGGATGACCTGGCTGACACTCGGCGCCGAAATCGGCCGGAACAAACGGCGATTGAACAACGTCTTGTAGGAACCCGCGTCGGCGAACAGGACGGCCTCCTGTCCGAATAGCCTCGCCGCCACCCCGACCGCAGCGGCCGCGTAGAGGGTCGTCGAAAGCAGCACGATCACCACCTGCGGCCAGGTGCAGGTCTGCTGGAACAGCTCGCGCGTCAGCAGGACCATGTTGCCCACCGGCACGACGAGCAGGATGCCCTTGAGCTGGATGCTCGGCAGGGTTGCGGCCACGGCCGGCACCAGGGCCAGGACGATCACCGGCGTGACGTACGTTTGGGCCTCCTTGTAGGAGCGGGCAAAACTGCACACCGCGACCAGGATCGCCGACGCCAGCATGGCAAACGGAATCATCGAGAAGACAATGATCGGCAACGTCGACGCCGGGAAGCTGATGGGCACATCGCCGTGGGCGAACGCCTTGGTCAGACCGCCGAAGTGCATCGTCGCCCCGACGCTGAGGACGTTGACCAGGGCGGCCAGCAGGCCGACCGTCGCGACAACCAGAAACTTGGCGGTCACCATGTGCAGCACGGGCACCGGCGTGGCCAGCAGAGCCTCGAGAGTGCCACGCTCGCGCTCGCCGGCGGTCACGTCGATCGCCGGGTAGATGGCCCCGGTGATGGTCATCAGGACGAGAATCACGGGAACGACCAGGCCCAGGGCCCACCCGCCGCGCTGCTTCTCGGTGGCCGACGAGACTGTCTCTATATTCACCGGATTGAGCACCAGGTCGATGGCTGATTCAGCGGTTGGAGTACCCTCCGACCCTTCGCCGAGGATCTGCTCCAGCGCCTGGCGGGTCACGAAGTCTCGAAAACGGCCCAGAGCCATGGATAGTTGTTCCATGGCCGTTCGGCTTCGGGCGTTGATCTCGTTATAACTCACCCGGACGGTCAAATGGTCGGGAAACGGCGCGGGGCGGGGAGAGTCTTCGAGCTCGACCCGGAGCTGGACATCGTCGCCGAGCATTGCCGGCGGCGTGTTGCCGGGCTCGATGAGGAAGGTGGCCTGTTCCCTGCCACCCTCCCGGCTGACGTGGCCGAGGATCTCGGCCAGTTGTGCCGCGGCGTCTTCCGAGTCGGTCTCGACCAGGAAGGTCTGCGACCGCAGCCGGAGTTCGTCGCTTTCCATCGCCCTGACGAAACCGAGCATCAGCGCCGGGTACAGAACCACGGGAATGATGATCATGGCCAGCATCGCGCGGCGGTCGCGGGTGATGTTGAGCAGTTCCTTGCGGTAGATCGACCATATCCGCAAAAGGCGGATCATGAGGCCGCCTCCCCGGCTGTCGCGGAGGCCGAAAAGCTTGAAGATGGGGTATGACCGACCAGACGCAGGAAGACATCGGTGAGCCGTTCGCAGCCGGCCTGCTGCCGGAGAGCGGCCAGGTCTCCCTCGGCGATGAGTCGGCCCTCGTGCAGCAGGCCGATGCGGTCGCACAAGGCCTCCGCCTCATCAAGATGGTGGGTGCTGAGCAGCACGGCTTTGCCCTGCTCGCGCTCGTGGCGGATGAAATCGAGGATCAGCCGATTGGTCAGCACGTCCAGGCCGAGGGTCGGCTCGTCCATGACCAGCACAAGGGGATCGGCGATCAGGGCTCGGGCGATGTTGGTTCGCTGCTTCTGGCCGGTGGACAGGCTTCCGCACCGCAGGTGGGCGAAGTCGTCCATGCCCAGCCAGCCGATGAGCTGATCGACCCGCCGGGGAATGAGGGCCCGGGACATGCCGTGCAGTTCGGCGAAGTACCCGAGCAGTTCGCGCGGCGTGAGCCGCTGGTAGAGACCGGTGCTGGCGGTCAGGAAGCCGATCGCACCGCGAACCCGCGCAGCATCGAGGGTGGCGTCGACGCCGTTGACCACCGCTCGCCCGGAGGTGGGATGCATCAGGCCGGAAACGATTCTCAGGGTGGTGGTTTTGCCCGCCCCGTTGGGTCCGAGAAGACCGTAGATTTCACCCGCCTCGACGCGGAAGCTGACTGTGTCCACGGCGCGCTTGACCGGCCCGTCCGGGGTCGGGAACTCCTTGGACAATTCGATGACTTCCAGCAGCGACACGCGGGCGTCTCCAGTATGGTGTCGATCAGTGTGCATTGTCCCCACCCGGAGATCGGTTGACAAGGAACGGTGAGGTTGGGCAGACCAATCCACATCGGTGAGTACGCAATGCAGGAACCAACGGTTCATCAAATGACTGCGTTTGACCGCCGGGCATCGAGATGAATAATAGCTCCGTTCGTTAGATCAGATTCCGAGGATCCATCAGGAAAGGGCAGATCATGCATAATCGCACACGGCACCTGGGACGGTCGGTGGCTGGAATTCTCTCATGGGCACTTGCGACGGCCACATTGGCGTCACTGCCGGCACTGGTCGGGTGCGGCCCGACGCCCGGCGCGGCTTCAGGGTGCCGCGGCCCGGGCTTCACCCTGGGCGGAATGCCGCTGTACAGCCCCACACTGCAGAGCCGGGCGATCACCGCAGAGAACAAGCTGGGCGAGAAAGGCCAGGGCGGCAGGGAGGGCAACGGCCGCAAGGGCCTTCCGTGCCTCTGGAACCTCAAGAAGGACCAAATCTACACCTTCGCAGAGATCGACGGCCCCGGCTGTATCCGTCACATATGGATCACGGTGCCGAACGAGGGGCCGCAACGGATGCGCAACCTGATCCTGCGTTTCTACTGGGATGACCAGCAGACGCCCTCGGTCGAGGCCCCGCTGAGCGACTTCTTCGGCGTGTGCCACGGGCGGACGGCAAAGGTCGAGTCGGCCTTTATCAGCACACCCGAGGGCAAGGGTTTTAACAGCTACTTCCCGATGCCGTTCGGCAAGAAGGCTCGGCTCACCGTATGCAACGAGACCGGCGGGGATGCGGGCATGTTCTTCTACCAGGTCGATTACACCATCGGCGACGCCGTGACCGACGAGACGCCGCGGTTCCACGCCCAGTTCCGCCGCGTGCCCAACACCACGATGGCTCAGGATTACGTCATTCTTGACGGGGTTAAGGGCAAAGGCCGTTACCTGGGCGTCAATTACGGCATCGTCGACCGCTTCGCGGGCAAGGGCCTGTGGTGGGGTGAGGGCGAGGTCAAGATCTACCTTGATGGCGACACCCAGTATCCCACCATCTGCGGCACGGGCAGCGAAGACTACGCCGGCTCGGGCTGGGGGCTGGGCCAGTTCCAGGGCTGGCAGATGGGCGCGCCGCTGATCAAGGACAAATACGTGTCGTTCTACCGGTTCCACATGATGGACCCGGTCTATTTCTCGCAGGACATCAAGGTAACCATGCAGCAGATCGGCAACGACGGCAAGCACGAGCCGGCCGACCCCAACGGTCCGCTCAAGGAGTTCATCGAAAAGGGCTGGTACAAGAAGCCACGGCCGGGAGGCAACTTCGAGCGCGTCGACGACGTCTGCTCCACCGCCTACTGGTACCAGACGCTGCCCACCCAGCCGTTCCCCAAGTTCCCCGACCGGGAGCTGCGGAACCTGGGGCTGTAATACCAGCGAGCCCGGCGGCTTATCCGCCGGATTTCAAACGTGAGTTGAGCATGCCCGCATCGCCGAGGTTAAGGAAAGGATGGCCAAATGGCTGAAGCGAGCACGCCTCAGGCAATAGAGTATCGCAGGGCAACGGAGCGCGATCTTGATGGCATCTTCGAACTCTGGTGGGAAATGCAGAGTTCTCACATAGCCTACGATCCGCTGTGGTATGGCCCACGCCCCAAATCCGAGTGCAGACCGGCCTGTCTCGAAGGATTTCGTGACAAACTCTCCGATCAGAACTCGTTGATTTACATCGCCAGCGCCTGCGGACGCCCGGTGGGCATGGTCCTCGGCTATCTGGTTGATCGTCCCCCCGTTCTCACGCAGTTCAAGGTTCTGGCCGTCGAAAACGCGGTTGTCGCGGAAGGGTTTCGGCGGCGGGGCATACTGCGTGAGTTGATGGCATTGATCACTGCCGAGGCCCGAACACGGGGAGCCAGGGCCATCAAGTTCTGCGTGCACTCCGCCAATCCTGCCAAGCAGGCGTATGAGAAACTTGGATTCACTTGCCAGGAACTGAGCATGATGAAGTACATAGGATGAGGCCCTCGCATGGGGCCTCTCGTAGTAAGCTTGCGAAGCGCTGGGTTTGTCCGCGTTTCCGCTCATGATCTCCTGAGCATCGTCCGAGAATCCCGCGCCGATTCTGATATGCCCGAAGATCGCTCACCGCTGACTCAAACAATGACTGTTGTACCAGTCACCCAGCCCCCGTTGCGACGGTACCGGCGCAACTATGCCGGTTTCGACCGTTGAGTACGCAGATCGCGCGCAGGCACGACCGTAATCTGGCTCACCAGCCGGTCGCCGTATCTCTCCTGCTGCTTGCGCACGTATTCACCGTAGCGGCGAAGATCGTCTCCGAATCTCGCGCTGATTTCCGTTCGGCAGCGACGAACCTCATCCACGATTGGACCATCGCCAGTCATATCTGATCCTCCCACAATTGAAGCTGGTGCGGCGTCACCAGCATGGGCAATCCAAGATGCAGCCTCAGATTGATGACCTCAAGATGCCGGGTCTTGTTCGCGTTTGCGATGTGCTGGCAATTCCATGTCCGCAGGTAATCCATCCGATACAGGGAGGCGACTGCGAGGTGGATCGAGTCTGCCGCCGGTTGTCGCGGCATCAGCCGCTCGGCCTGATACGCCTCTGCAATTCCCAGCACCTCCTCCGTCACATCGAGCAGGGGCAACGGGTTGACCAGGTTTAGGCAACGCTCACGCTTGGGGGTGGGGCTGGCCGACAACTCGTCGAGGACAACAAACGATGTGAAGCATTCGTACCGGTCTTGTTCCTCATCCCACCACTGCCGAGTGCGCAGAATGTCGCGCATCAATGCCTCACGGTCATCGCAGTAGAAGGACGGAATCGTCGTCTCGATGTACACGGTCGGCTTCATCACCGTATTATAGCCGATCGTGATGTTGGACGGTAGACCCGCTGTACCCGCTTGTCACGGATAATGCGGTGATGGGCGATCCGCGAACCCCGGGAGCTCACCACATCGGCCGGCCGGCGTCCTGGATCTCCTCGGACATCTCCCGGGCGATCGATTTGGCCTGGTTGACCAGGGCCTCCTCGCTGGTGTCCGGATCTTTCTCGAAGGAGGCGCCGATGGCAGCAATGGCCTTGCCGCTGCGGTCCAGGATCGGGGCGGTCACTTCGACTCTCCCGCCGGCGCGAAAAACGGCCGCGGTCCGGGTCTGAATCGCCTCGATGTCCTCGATGTAGGAGGCCTTGCCGACGTCTTTCGTCTGGTTACACGCGATGATCTGGCAGCGGGACCGGCCGGTCGGCACGGCATGGATGCTCAGCCAGATGATCTCGGGATGCTTCTCCACCATCCGGTTGACCAGCACCTGGACGTCCCGGAACTCGCGATCCGGGCCGTGCGGAGCGTTGCAGGCCAACACCAGCGAGCCGAACAGAACAGCCGCCTTTCTCATGTCGTCACCCAGCAGGGAATCCGGTCTGTCGACAATCCGGACCGCTGTATACGTTACCAGACGCAGGCGTCGTCGCAAGCCGCACAATCGTTCACTTCCGTCCGGTCACGACTTGGAGCGCGCCATGGTACATCGGCGTTCTGCACACGTCCTCGAAACCCGCTTCGATGACTTCCTGCGTCAGCCCGTGCCTCAGCATGTCCTTGCGAGTGGCCGTTTCGAAGTTGAAGGGCAGCCAGTAGAAGGCGAAAAAACCGAGGCACAGCCGCCAGAAGAGATTGGGCGGGCGATCCAGTTCCATGACGACCAGCTTCCCCCCAGCCACCAGGACCCGCCGGGCCTCTCTCAGCACCGCAAGTCGCTGCGGCCTTGGCATTTCATGGAGCGCGTGCGGGATCACCACGTTCTCAAACCGGCCGTCCGGGAACGAAGTGGCCGATGCGTCCATCACCGCGAATTCGACGTTCGGGGGAAGATTCTTTCTCACGGCCACGGCGATTTGGCCGCGGGAGATGTCGATTGCCTTGATCTCGGCATGCGATCCAAGCTCCTTGGCAACCGCAAGAGTGCATCCACCGGTCCCGCAGCACGTCTCCAGAGTGCTCGTCCCGGGCCGCAGACCGGCCGCCCTGACCAGAGCCCGCCTCACCACACGCTCCTGGCCGAGCGGCAAAAAACACCACTTGATCACCAGATCGTAGCAGCGACTGAAAACCTTATCGTAAAACCAGACGTAGAGCCTTCGATTCATCAAGAATCCCTTCGGCCGTTCCGCCGACTTGTCCCCCTGAACCAGATGGATCATACCTTGAGGCGCCTCCAGAGGTAACTCAGACCGGCACATAGGCTCGGCGGCTCACTCGGACGGCGTCCTGCGCCCGGACTCGCAAAACCGCCGGCCTTCCGCGGCTGCAACATCAGCAGTTGGTGCAGTCGTGCCGAGTCTCCGCGCGGGTAAAGGCGCGGAAAACCATCAGATCGTCTAAAATGATGACCACACGGGCCGGCAAAGTGGAGGTAAAGGCGATGAGACGACGATTGATCGCGTTCTTGTGCGTGCTGGCCCTGGCCGGCACCGAGACACCGGCGATGCTGGACAGCGACATTCCGACCGACGCGGTCGATGACGCGGTCATGGCCGGGGCCGATGAGGTGCAGGCCATGCAGGACTGGGTTGCTTCGTGGGCGGGCAAACCGGTGGCAGGGTTGCCGTTCTGGAGCGATCCGCCCTTCTCATTCGTCTACGCAGG
Source organism: uncultured Planctomycetales bacterium (assembly GCA_964586235.1). Lineage (GTDB taxonomy): Bacteria > Planctomycetota > Phycisphaerae > UBA1845 > PWPN01 > JAUCQB01. Next base: position 61,981 of record CAZPIO010000021.1, on the reverse strand, counting down.
CAGACCTTTCGCTAACCTGATCAAGGACTGGAAACGAACCGCCGAGACGAAAGAGTTGTCCGACCGCGTCGAGCACCGCATCCGGTGGTCCGATCCGCAGACCGGGCTGCAAGTCACGCTGGCCGTGGCGGCGTTCGAACGTTTCCCTGCCGCGGACTGGGTGGTGTACATCGAGAACCTCGGCAACAAAGACACGCCGATCATCGAAAACATCCAGGCGCTCAACCTGACGTTGGGCGCGCATGATCCCGGCCAGACAGTCATCCTGCGCCATCTCAACGGCGATACTGCGGGGGAGGCCGCGTTTCAGCCCAAGGACTCGCCGCTCGAACCGGGCAAGTCGCTTCGGCTGGCACCCAACGGCGGGCGTCCGGCCTGCACCAGCGCGTTCCCGTTCTTCAATCTGCAACACGGCGACGGCGGGTCGATCATCGCGGTCGGCTGGACCGGCCAATGGGCGGCGACCTTCGACCGCTCGGCCGGCGGCTCGACGCGGATCACGGCCGGCATGGAAAAGACCCGCCTGCTGCTTCATCCCGGCGAGAAGATCCGCACACCGCGAATCCTGATGATGCCGTGGAAGGGTAACCGCCAGGCGGCTCACAATCGCTGGCGCCGGCTTCTGCTGTTCCATTACGTGCCGCGTCTCGACGGCCGGCCGGTGAGGCTGCCGGTCGCCCTGCAGACTTACGACCGTTACAATGCCCGCCCCGGCTGGGCCACGGAGAAAGGCCAGATCGAGTACGCCCGATTCGCCCACGAGATCGGCGCCGACACCGTGTGGCTCGACGCCGCATGGTTCCCGGGCAACTTCCCGAACGGCGTCGGCAACTGGTTCTGCAAGCCGGCCGAGTTTCCCAACGGCCTCAGACCGGTCAGCGATGAGTGCCACCGGCTGGGCATGCGGTTCATGGTCTGGTTCGAGCCGGAACGCGTGGGGCTCGATACGCAGATTGCCAGAGAACACATGGATTTCGTCTTCAAGGGTGAACACAATCACCTGTTCAGGCTGAACGACCCCAAGGCCCGGCGCTGGCTGACCGACCTGCTGCTGCAGCGGATCAAGGAGTACGGCCTGGACATCTACCGCAACGACTTCAACACCGAGCCGCTGCACACCTGGCGCAAATACGACGAGCCCAACCGCGAGGGGATGAACGAAATCCGTTATGTCGAAGGCCTCTATGAGATGTGGGATGAGTTGCGGGCCGGGAATCCGAAGCTCCTGATCGACAACTGCGCCAGCGGCGGCCGTCGGATCGACCTGGAGATGTGCATGCGCTCGGTGCCGCTGTGGCGCAGCGACTCGGGCTGCTCGCCGGGGCACATCGACTGGAACCACATGCAGACCTGTGCCCTGAGCCAATATATCCCGCTGCACACCGTCGCGACCTGGTCGCCGGACCCCTACGAAACGCGAAGTGCGGCGACAGCCGGGGGAATCCTCGAGTGGGGCTACCTCGAAGAAGGCTTCCCGGTTCCGCTGGCCAAGGCGACGGTCGCCGAGGTCAAGGAGAACCAGAAGTACTGGTACGGCGACTTCGATCCGCTGACGCCGGTGGGCATCACGCCGGGTGAATTCGTGGCCTGGCAGTTGCATCGCCCCGATCTGGACGCGGGGCTGGTCCTGGCGTTCCGCCGGGCCGGATGCGCGAGCGAGCGGCTGAAGGTCGAGCTCGCGGCGGTCGAGGCGGAGACGAAATACCGCGTCGAATTCATCGATGACGCCCGGACGAAGAAAACCGCGACGATGACGGGCGCGGAGCTGTCCTCGCTCGATCTGGCGATCGATCACAAACCGGGAAGCCTGATTGTCAGGTACTCGCCCGCAAAATGAGTAGGTCGGGACAACCCCGGAACAAGATTTGAGAATGAGCGCGGATTGCGCTTTATGAGGATTTGATGATGACAGTGCATTTGTCTCGGGCGATATCGGGCTTGTTGATCGGACTGACTCTGTACCCGGCCGGCGTCGCACCAGCAGCGGAGGAAGGCATACCCGAAAACGTCTACAAGGCCGAGATGGTCGCCTTCCCAGGGCCATGGGCGTTCCAGATTCATCGGGCTTCGATCATTCTGGTCACCGACGAGGAATTGGAGGCCCTGGTCGACCCGGACAAGGCGATCAACCTCAGCCTCAACCGGACGCCTCACGAGCGGAGCCTGCGCCAGATCTGCGAGGCCGCCCAAGCCGCGGGCCAGCGGACGCTGATCATCGCCTTCGACCACTTCTTCGCCCAGTACCGCCCCGGCCAGGGTGACAAGCCCCGCCGGCTGACGCCCGACATGCCCGAGTACATCGAGCGCATCGCGGTCATCAGCCGGTTCGCCGCCGGTTACGGCCTCGGGCTCGAACTCAGCCTGCTCAGCCCGTTGGAGGTCGGTCCTGCCTATGTGAAAGAGACCGGCGAATCGGGCTTGTGGATGCACTATCGCAAAGGCCTGCGCGACCCGGTCAGCGGCGACTACAGCGTTCAGCTCTGGCGGCAGCGGAAATGGGCGAACAACAAGGGGCCGATTGACGTTCAGGATGCGGGCGTGCGGGTGTTCGCTTTCCGCGAGCAGGTCCTGCACGGCACGCCGTATCGCTTCGTCGATCCGAAGAGCATCGTGGAAATCTCGCAGACCGCACAGGTCGAAGTCTGGAAAGACACGATCAGCAAGCCGGGCGGCGCCGTGCGCATTCGCATTCACGGGCGCGGCGGTCCGGTCACAGCGAATGGACTCGACCGCGTGCTGGTCGTTCAGCAGTACAAGACACCGGAGATGGACTACTTCAGCGACAAGGCCCTGCCCTACCTCAAGCAACTGTGCGACCGCTACGTTGACGCGGGAGTCAAGCTGAACGGGCTCTACGCCGACGAGATGCACATCCAGCAGGATTGGGGCTATCACACCCACCACGACAACGGCGAATTCGCCGTGCGATACGTCAGTCCGGGCCTGGCCCGACGTTTCGCGGCCGCATACGGGCCGCAATACGCCGACTTCGCAAGGTACCTCGTCTATTTCACCTACGGGCAGGAAGACACGGCAAGCGACATGACCGCCAAGAACGGCGTGATGCATGTGATGGGGCGCGCCCCAGAGGACGTTCGGGCTACCGCTTTGTTGCGAGCGCGGTACTACAGAATGCTTCAGGACGGTGTGGTCGATCTGTTCACCGCGGCCAAGCGACACCTCGAGGGCCGAACGGGTTATCAGCTTGAAGCCCGGGCCCACGCAACCTGGGCCGAGAGCCCAACCTGCGACCGCTGGCGAGCCAGCCACGGTTACGAGTACACACCCGACTACATCGGCTCGACGATATCGCACCAGGCCGCATCCGCCTGCTACGACTACTTCAAGTGGGGCGACTTCCTGACAGGCAACGGCAACGACCACGCCGAGGGTGGCTACCTCGATCGCGACTACTTCGCCCTGGCCCTGGCCTGCTCGACGGGCATTCTCAACGAAGTCCCGAACTCATACGCGGCCCACTGGGGCATGCCCGCGGAAATCAGCCGCCGAAGGCAGGCACTGGCCAACGCCTACGGCGATTCGGCATGGGCGCCTTACGGCATGGTGCAGAACATGGAGCACCGCGATGTGGATGTGCTTATGCTCTACCCGATCGATCTGGTGGCAGCCGAGGAGCGGTTCGGCAACTGGATGACACAATACGGCTATGCCAACTACGTCACCCAGGCCAAGCTGCTCGAGCGAGGAAAGGTAGTCAACGGTGCGGTTGAGATGGCCGGCCGGCGGTTCACCACGCTGGTGACGCTGTTCGAGCCGTTCCCGTCACCGAAGCTGCTTGAGATGATGCGGCAACTGGCCGAGTCCGGCGGGCGCGTGGTCTGGTCGGGCCCGCCACCGGTGCTGGCCGATGATGGCTCACCTGCTCTGGCTGCGTGGAAGGACCTGTTCGGAGTCGATTACCCACCGACCCCGGCCGAGGGAATCATGGTGCCCGGCAAGCAGATGGTCTTCGAGGGCAAACTGGCCGGGCTCGCACCGATGACCGTGCTGACGGAGATGCTGCCGGATCACGTTTACTCGGTGGCGCCGCGAGCAGGCGTTCAGCCGGTCGCCCGGGTCAAGAAGTGGTGCGTCGGGACACACAAGCCGCTCGACAAAGGCGGGAGCCTGACGTTCCTGGGCTTCCGGCCTCGTGACGATCAGTCGGGCAGCCTTGGGTATGAAACCCGATACTGGTTCGATATCCTCAGCGGCCTGGGAGCGTATCCAGCCAGCGGCAGATTCGCCGGCGTCAACGACAACACCGAGCATCTCTCGCGGACAACGTCTTATCTTGTGTGCCGTTTCCCCAACGGCACGATCGCGATCGCCCCGCACCTGCGCGACGTCGACGAATGCTGGCCCGGCGGCTGGGCCAGAAATCGCGAAGAGGATGAGAAGATCGTCAAGGGCCTGACACTGCCCTCCGAGCACATCTCGCTCAAGGACCTCAAGGTCCACGGCCAGGCGGTCAGCTTCGAGGGCCAGCAATGTGTCGCGTTCCGGGCGGATGCCGACGGCCGTCTGACCGCATTCTGCGGTGTCGGCTGCAACCAGATCACGATCAACGGCAAGACAACGGTCTTCGCCGAAAAGCCGATGCCGCTGTTGGCCTGGGCCCCGATCGAACCCGCCTGCCGAACACAGGCCGGGGCGATGCTGCGGATCCGCGTTCACGGCGCGGGTACCGTTCGCATCCCGGCCCTCGGCCTGCCGCGTCAGGTCCAGGTCATCGCCGAAGGCCCGAGACCCGGCAGTCGCGGCGAGGTCGTTCCCGCAACGGTCGAAGACGGTGTACTGGTAACGACCCTCGCACCGGGACAAACGAATCGGTGGCTCTATGTGGTCCCCGGCACGGCCAGTTCACCGTCCGGGAAGTAGGAGCGGTCTCCGACCGCGACTCCTGACGAGCCGGCAGGTTTATCCTGCCGGTATCTGCCCTGTGAAAGCTTCCATTGCGAACACAGCCACGGGACGGCGAATTGTGCACCGAGGGCCCTCGCCCACCGGCCCGCTCATTTGAGCGCCGCGAAGATCTTGTTGTGATCGACGAAGCCTCGCTCGGCCAGGGCCACCTTGCCATCCTTGCGGATGGCATACACCGTCCGCTGGGTGTGCAGCGCGCCCGCAGCCCCGTATGCGGCGGCGATCTTTGAGCCCTGGTCCACGATCAGCCGGAAAGGAAAATGATACTGGCCGGCGAAACGCGCATGTTCGGCGACGTCGGCCGGATTCACTCCCAGCACGGTGATCCCGTTCCGCTCGAACCGCGTCCAGTCGTCGCGAATCGCGCACAACTGCTTCGTGCAACCGGGGGTGAAATCGCCCGGGTAGAAAATGAGGACCATTTCTTGATTCTTGAGCAGTTCGCCCAGACGAATGTGAGCGCCCGACTGATCGACCGCAGTGAAATCGGGTGCCTGCTCGCCGACCGGGATCAGTCCCGACCGCGGACTCAACGCGGCCGGAGGCACGTCTGAAGGCTCACGAGCACCGCCGGCCTGGCAGCCTGCCCATCCCACGACCCACAATGCGGCCGGCAACATCAAAACCGCGACAAGCGACGTGTTCCTCATCGGTGTGGCCTCCTGACACGCGAATTGTAGGCCCACCGCAGCGCACCGCCCAGCGGCCCGCACTGCGGCCCGCGATTGCGGGTGAGCGCGTCGGCGCGTATAAAGCCCGTCGTTTGGAGGCGGAGGTTTCTGTGCAAGAATGCTGTTCCAGCCGTCAGTGGAAAGGATCGGCTCTCATGCGATCGATCAGCGTCGTCCTCTGTGTGCTTGTGAGCACAAGCCAGTCCGCCTTGGGCACTCCTACAACTGTGAGAAGCGGCAGTGAGGCGTTTTATGTCACCGCTCCTTCAGTCGAGGGGCAGAGCCCCTGCGTATCGTCGATTCGGATCAACGTGACGGGGCCCGAGGCGGTCGGCCAGACGGAGATGACCCGGTGGGAGATGACCGCGGCACTTCGCAAGGGCGGCAGCTACGGCGTACAGGTCCTGTCCGAGCACACGGCTATGACCGCGCAGGCGGGGGTCGGCAGAATCGCGCGATATGTCTATCGCGACGCGGCCGGCAAGGTGCTCGAATACCGCGATGCGGCAACCGGCAAAGCCCTCCTGCCGCCGATCCAGTTTCAGGAGTCGTTCCTGCCCCGCCCGGCATCCGACGCGGCGTACGACGGCGGTTTCGCCTCGGCCGGAGCCTTCCTGGGTCACGTTCTGGTCCGCGTGCCGCGATTCGACGCGCCGCAACGGCTGAGCTTTGACGATCCGAAGGTCCTGACTCTGCGAAATGACCTGATCATCGGCCCGAACGGCCTTCATCGCGAGGACCCGAAAGCACCGGTGAAGGAGGAGAAGTATCGCTCCTGCACCCGCGAGGAAGTCGAGGACCAGATGGCCGCGGGGATAAACTACTTCGGCCCCGGCAACGACGAGCAATTGAGCTGGTTCATCGACAAGCCGGTCTTTTTCCGAACGACCCCCAACTTCCCGGACACCTTCTATCGCAGCAATTGGATTCCCGGCCAGATGTTCATCGACGAACCCAGCGTGAGGCTGGGCTGGAGCGGCGACATACCAGTCAAGACCACCGGCCCGGAGCAGGTAGCCGAGGCCATGCGTCAGCGGGTGGCGTCGCACTACACGCTCGATCGTCGTGGAATTAAACTCGCGAACAAAGCCGACCTGGGAACGCTCGACCTGTATTATCCGAACGCCGTCTCCTGGGACACCGACTATTGGTCGGCGTGGTACCAGTACGCGGCCGGGGCTCCGGCCGTGGTCCACGAGGGGCGATACATCGGCCGCGGCTACGGCTGGGAGCCCGAACAACTCTTCGGCGCCGAAGGGCTCGAAAACCTCACCAACGAAGACCAGTACCATTGCCTGTTCGCGTTCCTGAGCGGAGCGGCCCGGGCGTTCGGCGGCGACTGGGGCACGAGCGTCTATCCCGAAGGCGATCCGAAGATGCGGGTGCCGGCGCTGATCAAAGCCTATGACATGGGGGCCCGGTATCTGTGGTTCTGGACGTTCGCCCCGAACATGTCGTACGACGTTGAGTTGGAGGTGGCCCGAAAAGTCAACAAGCACGTTGCGGACCACCCGCGCGACTGCCAGGCTGCGACCCGGGCCGGCCGCGTGGGCATCGCCTTGCCGCCAGGTTATGCCTTCTCATGGACGGGCACCTGGGGCATGGCCGGCGAACAGCGATCGAGCGGCGAGGCCAATTACCTCGACGTCTCGGCCGCCCTGATGTGGGAGGGCATTCTTTGCTCGCGCATGGGCGTCCCGTTCGACTTCGTCGTGGACGAGCCCCGCATCCGCGGTCTCGGTTACGAACGGCTGGTGATCGTGCGGCCGGACGCTTCACTGGAAGTCAATCCGCCATGGCCGCAAGCCCGAGCAGCCAAGGGCCTGACGCTCACCTTCGATCAGGGGGCCGTGCCAGACATCGCCAAACGCGACGATGGTAAAAGCGATTACACGGTGGAGCGCGCGGCAAGCGTCACCATCGACGGCAACCTGGACGACTGGACAAACGCCCACTGGATCGATCTGACCTGGCACAAGCATGGCTTTCCCGACATGACGAGCACGGAAGTGGAGGTGGTCAACGATTTGTCGCAAGACCGCTGGAAGATGCATTTCACTCGTTACATGGGCATGACCTTCGAGCAGACCAAGCCGCAACTCGAAGAGAAGTACATGCTCGAAGACACCGGCGGCAAGGGCGTGGCCGTGACCGCGCTGGAGCCGGATTCACCGGCTGCCAAGGCGGGCATTCTCGAGGGCGACCTGATCGTCGGCGCCGACGGCTGGCCGATCAACTGGCAGTTCCAGATGCACCAGCGGCTCGGGCGATACCAGAATGGCGACAACGGCAGGCGCATACCGCTCAAGCTGCGCAGGAGCGGGCGATATCTGTTCGGCAAGCCGGACGACCTGGCCGTTCAGGCGGCGATGGCCGTCGATGATGCGAATCTGTATGTCGCGGTCCGGGTGACCGACGATGTTCACCATCAGCCACACTTTGAGCGGGAGTACTGGAAAGGCGACTGCGTGCAGCTCGGGCTCGATCCGACGCTGGAGCGGCGAGACGACGGCCAGTTCGGCGCAGAAGATCCGGAGATTGCTCTCATCCTGCAGGATGGACGTTCGATGGCCTGGCGCTGGCACGGTCGGCGGGGTCAGCCGCTGGCGGTGATGGACAACGTGAAGGTGAGCATTCAGCGGCGGCAAGGGCAGACGCTTTACGAAGCGGCCGTGCCGTTGTCGGAGTTGACGCCCGTCTCGCCGGATCTCTGGCCCGCGTGCGGGTTCGACATCGTGGTCAACGACAGCGATGGCGGGCGACAGCGAAAGGGCCGGCTGGAGCTGCGACCCGGGGCGATGACTCGCGGCAAGTGGTCGGGCAAGTACGCGACCATGCGGTTTGCTCCGTCACCGGCTGGAGACAGAGTTTCGGCCGAAATCCTCTGGCGTCGCCGGGCAACCGAGGAAGGCGGGCATTTCCGCGTCGTCCTGGCCGCACGATCACCACGAGCAACGCAGGCAAACGTCAAGGCTGTTCTGCAATCGCTCGATTCGCCGGAGACCCCGCCGGTCGAGAACGGGATTTCGCTGCCGGTGATGCCCCAGGCCGCGGAGCACAGCCTGGCGCTGACGACTCAATCGCCCCCCGGCCGATATCGACTGACCGTGAGTGTCGAAAACGCTGACGGCCAGACCTGTGCCCGCGACTCGCTGCCGGTGTTTGTTTATCCCAAGGGGCGATAGTGCTGTGCCTACTTCTTCTCAGCGAGCTTCCGCAGTATGTCCCAGTATGCCCCGCGCATACCGCGGTCGATGGCACCCTGAAGGACCTGGTTGTCGTTGTAGTTGTAGTTGGTGGCGTCCTTGATGCGCGGCGGTGGGAAGAATCGCTGATCGCCGGCGATGATGTCGCAGACCAGGGCGCCGGGGTCTTCGCCGAGGCGGCGATCGTAGTAAAACACCGGCCGCAGCAGACTGTCGTTGTCCTGAACCTGGCCGCGAAGGTTGGGGTTTTCCGAGAGCGGCCCTTGCCGGCGGATCATCGCGGCCAGCGGCGTGCCCGGATAGAGCCGCACGCCGGTTGCCGCTCCGCAGCGATCGGGGTCGAGCGATTTGACGAACGAAATCGTCTCGCGCACCGAGGCTTCATCCTCGCCCGGACCACCCAGGAGCAGATCGATCATCACCGTGATGCCGGCCGACTTGCAGGCCCGAACGGCCTCGCGAATCGCGTCTCGGCGGTAGCTCCTCCCGAGAGCCGCGAGCATGCGATCGCAGCCGCTGTCTGAGCCGAAGTTGATGCCCACGCAGCCGGCCTGCTTCATGGCCTCCGCCAGCTCGGAGGTGAAGGGGTGCGGGCTGCAGTAGACGTACCAGCGGACCCGCTGCCCGAGCTTGCGTCTGATCATCTCGCGGCAGACTTCGAGGGCATGATCCGGCGGGATGTTGAATTCGCCGTCGCACAAATGAAGCACGTCTACGCCCTGCTTCAGAAGCGACTCGACCTCGTCGGCCACCTGTGACGGCGGACGGCTGCGGATCTGCCTGCCCTTGGACACGGGGTCGGCACAGTAGATGCACGGCATCGGGCAGCCGCGCTTGGTCTCGACGTTGCCCTGGCCGCCCTCGCGAAGGTAGCGAGCGTTGTCGAGCAGCTCGCGAGCGGGCGACACGTCCAATTCGTCAGGCGGCTGCGGCGGATTGAGCACCCAGCGGCCGTCGTCATTGCGCCACGCCAGGCCCGCCAAGCCGCGATAGTCCTGCCTGTCCGCCAAGCTGCGAGCCAGCCGCAGAGAGGTTTCCTCGCCGTCGCCGACGATGCCGAAGTCCGCGCCGGTCATCTGCGTGATTTCGAGGGGAAATACGCTGAACCCGCAGCCGCCAAGAACGAGGGGAGCATCCGTTAGCGACCGAAGTTGTCTCACCAGATCAATCAGTTCCGGCACGAACCATGCGCAACTCGGGTAGTAGCAGTCGTCGCTATTGCGGAACGTCACCCCGATCATCAGCGGCTCAATCTCCGCCAGTTCGCGCCCCAACTCCTGCGCCGGGTCATCGGCGAAGCAGAGATCGATCAGCCGCACCTCGAATCCCCCGCGTTGAAGGTGCCCGGCTACGTAATCCAGGGCCAGCGGCGCGATTGCCGGCTTCATGCGGTTGGAGTTGATCAGGACGACAGGACGGTCAGCCATGCAATACCTCACAAGTGCTGGGCTCGGCATCGGTAGGAGCGGCTTGCAGCCGCGACGGTCGAAGATCGCGGCTGCAAGCCGCTCCTACGATTCAAATCGCGGTCGGAGACCACTCCTACGGACCCCGAGGATGAACCTCGGGGCTCGTCAAGTCGGGATCGGCTGCAACTGGGTCATCTCCGCGAACAGGTCGAAGAAATCCGGCTCCTTCTCGAGCTCGACGTGCACGACGCGCTTGATGAGGCTCTCGATACGGTCGCGGCATCGGCGGCTCCGCAGAGCGCCCTTGGCTCCTTCGACGCTGGCATTTCCGATGCGCACCACGCGCTCCTCCGGCACCGGCAGCAGCAGGCCGATCCGGCGGCCGTTCTGCAGGTCGATATGGTTGGCGAACGCACCGGCCAGGTAGTACGCACCCAAGTCACGCGGTCCGATCCCCAGATGTCTCAGCAACACCTGCTGCCCCAGACCGATGGCCGCCTTGGTCTGAGCCAACTCGCTCGCATCGTTGCGGGTAAAATACAGCGGCGGGCTGTCCGATACCCTCACGCGAGGCTGGCCGCCGTCGAACCGGCCCAGCACGTCGATCTCCTCGCAACGCCGCAGCTCCGCCAGGAGATCCACCAGCCCCGACCCGCAGATGCCTCGCACGGGGCCGTTGCCGATCCGGCCCAGCTCCCAACCGCCGTCGATTCTCCGCAAACGGGTGACGGCTCCGTCGGACGCGGCCATCCCGCAGCTCAGCCGCCCGCCCTCGAATGCCGGGCCGGCAGCGCATGAGGCCGCCAGCAGTCGGCCGCCGCAGCCGGCGACCACCTCGGTGTTCGTGCCGATGTCGATGACCATGAACGGGGCGCCGCCGTGCGGGATCGTCGCCAGGACCGCGGCCGTGTCCGCCCCCACATGGTTCGAGATCAGCGGCATTCCGTAGACCTGGGCCTGAGGATGAATCTCCAACCCCAGTTCCGCAGCCTCCGCCCATAGAGCCGTAGTCTCGCGACGGCCGGCCAGCATGTCCGCCTGGGTCATCGACATGAACGGCGACTGGCCGATCATCTGGACGTCAAGCCCGAAGAACAGGTCGCGCATCGTCGGGTTGCCCGCCACAACGACGGCTACGATGTCTTTCCGATCGACAGGCAGAGCCCGGATCTCGCGGTTCAGATAGGCGATGATCGTGCGGTGAAGCTGGCCGTGATGGTGCCCGTCGTAGGAGATTCGGTGAATGACGTCGCTGCCGCCGAAACGCTGAGGGTTCTCGAATGCCCGCTGATCGAGCGTTTGGCCGGTCTCCAGATCGACGAGGTGCAGCACGACGGTGGTGGTGCCGACGTCCACCGCCAGGCCATGGATCAGCCCGGCGTGGTCCGCGAAACATCGACCGTCACAAAGCACGTTCCGCCCATCGCGCGTGATCCACGGCTCGAAGGGATCCTCGACCGGACGGCCGTCCACGGTGATATCGAGCTTTCGTTTGAAGGCCTCCACGCAGACCGTGGCGTCCTCCTGGGTGATCCGGGCCCGGCAGGCAAGACGGTGAACGACCCATTCGCTGTCGCTGTGGTGCCGCAAGAACGCCTCTTCTTCGGACGGCTCACTCAGGGCGTCGCCGCCGGCGATCACCTGGACAATGCACTCCCTGCAACGCCCCACCCCGGAGCAAGAGCTGGCCACTGAATGGGCAGCCTGGCCGGCGCGCGCAATGGCGGTCAGCAACGACTCGCCAACGGCGATGTCGATCCGCTTGCCGTTGAGAATCAGTTCGGGCATGCTCTGCTCCGACAGACCCACGAATCTTCCGGCTTCCAGGCCGTGAAGCTATAGTATACGGCCATTCGACAAAACTTCCCCCCACAAGGGGAAGGAGACCTGGCCGGACACTCTGAGCGGAACGGAGGAGTGGCACATGATGACCTCGCGGCAGCGGATTCTGGCGGCCATCGACCACAAGGAGCCCGACCGGCTTCCCATCGATTGCGGGGCCATGCGTTCCACGGGCATCCAGGCCATCGCCTATCACCGCCTCAAGGCCTATCTGGGCATCGACCACGGCCATACTCGCGTGTTCGATGTCATCCAGCAACTAGCCGAGCCGGAGGATTTTTACCTGGAGCGTTTCCGCATCGACGCGATCAACGCCGGCCGTGATTTCGACCCGGACGGCTGGAAGGACTGGGTCCTGCCCGACGGTTCGCCCTGTCAGATCCCCCAATACATGGATTTCCGGCGTGACGGTAAGGACTGGGTCGCCGTCGACGCCGAGGGCACGATCCTGGCCCGGATGATGGCCGGCTGCACCTACTTCAGCCAGGCCAACTATCCCTTCGACCGCGATGACTGGCAGAGCTTGCTGAGTAACATCGGCCCTCACATGGGCAAGGTCTGCTGGGGCGGGCTGGCCGAGCCGCTCTACGCGGACGGATTGAGCGACGAGAACCTCAAACGCATCGCCGCCCATGTCACTCACCTGCGACAGACGACCGATAAGGCCATCATGATCGCCTTCGGGGCCAACCTGTTTGAATGGTCCGCGTATCTGCGCCGCATGGACAACACACTGATGGATCTGGTGGCCGAGCCGGCCCAGGCCGAGGCTCTGCTCGACAAGCTGGTCGAGACGCACCTGGCTGGCCTCGACCGCCTGCTGCCGGTGCTCGGCGACAACGTCGATCTCATTCAGCTTGGCGACGACCTGGGTATGGAGACGGGGCCGTTCTTCTCACCCGAGATGTTCCGCCGGGTGTTCAAACCCCGGTACAAGCTCATTGTCGACCGCGTCCGCAGGCTCCGTCCGAACATCCGCGTGTTCCTGCATTCCTGCGGCTCGATCTACAAGCTGCTCGGCGATTTGACCGAGGTCGGCATCCAGGTGATCAATCCGGTGCAGATCTCTGCCCACGACATGGACCCGGCCCGGCTCAAGCGCGAGTTCGGCAAGGACCTCACCTTCTGGGGTGGCGGCTGCGACACGCAAAAGATCCTGCCGCGCGGCACCCCGCAGCAAGTCCGCGACCACGTCCGCCGCAACATCGACATCCTCGCCCCCGGCGGTGGCTTCGTCTTCAACCAGGTTCACAACATCCTCTCGGAAGTCCCACCGGCCAACATCGTGGCGATGTACGAGGCGGCGATGGAGAGCTGAGAACGAAGATTTGGGAATTGGGCAAATTCGCCTTGTACTCCTTGGCTGGCTTGTGCTATACTATTTGATAGGCTATCGTGCGAAGGATGCTCCCAGATGATCGCGTTAGACCACGAGACTGAGTGCAAGCTGCGAGAGGTCTTCGGCCAGGAGTTTGATGAGATTGCCCGAGAGGCGCTCATCGCCGAGGCCTACCGCAAGGGCAAGCTCTCCATCGGCCAAGCCGCGCATTTGCTGGGCCTCTCAGTCAACGACGCCTACGGCTTCATGAAGCAGCGGGGTATGCCCATCAACTACACCCTGTCGGACCTTGAGACCGACTGCGAAAGCCTCCGGGAGCTTGGGAAGGCCTCGCGGTGATTGTGCTTTCAAACACGCCACCGCTGCGGGCCATTGATCCGCACCGACCCGGTTGCCCGAGCGAAGAATCCGGCACCATCTGTGTCAATCTGTGTGATCTGTGGGCAAATCCCTCTTCGTATTCTGAAACCGCTCGAACTCAAGCCTGGGATAATGGCCGAAGTTCACGAGCAAGCCAACCTCGAGGCCGCTGGCGTTAAGGTAATTCAGAACCTGGGCCCGGTGCTCGTCCGCCAGGGCAGAAACGGCTTTGATTTCCAGCAGGACCTTGCTGTAACAGATAAAGTCCGGTTCATATTCCTTTTTCAACAATCGGCCCTTGTATTCGAGCCGAAGCGGCTTCTTCGGTTCAAACGGGATAGACTGGATCTCCAGTTCGATCTCCAGGCACTCCTGGTAGACTGGTTCGAGAAAACCACAGCCTTTGTCGTTATATACTTCGAAGCAGGCACCCAATATCCGGTACGTCAGATCTTCATGCATAAGAAGCACTCCCAAGAAAAGAGTATTGCCCACAGATCACACAGATGGACACAGATGCCATCCAAGCGCTGAATCCTGGGCTTTGGCATACGATACCCGTCGGGGCCTGCAGGTTCAAGTTGTCGAGGGGGTCTCATCAGCCGGACAATCTGCTACTCGATCGGGAATCGCTGGTCGCGCTCGGGGATGATCACGTCGGCGAAGCCGCTGGCACGGAGGGTTTCGGCCAGTTTCTGCGACTGGCTTATCTCGCCGTGAACGAGAAACACGCGGCGCAGCCGGTCGGCCAGCGGCCCGACGGTGGCCAGCAGTTCCTTGGAGTTGGCGTGGGCCGAAAAACCCGTCAGCACCTTGACCTTGGCCTTCACCTCGTATGTCTCGCCGAAAATCCGTACCTGCTTGACCCGCTCGGCCAGTCGGCGTCCGAGCGTGTTCTCCGCCTGGTAGCCGACGATCAGGATGGTGTTGGCGGGCTCCTCGATGTTGTTCTTCAGGTGGTGGAGAATCCGACCGACTTCGCACATCCCGCTGGCGGAGATGATGATCATCGGCCCCTTGCGGCCGTGCAGGCGTTTGCTTTCCTCGACGTCCTGCGTGTACTCGCAGTGTTCGCATGAGAGCATGTCGCCGGTGAGATGATTGAACGCCGAGGCCTCCCGGTCAAAGACCTCCGGATGCCTGCGGAACACCTCGGTGGCCTGCACGGCCAGCGGGCTGTCAACCACCAGCGGGATGCCTTCGGGGATCAGCCCCTGGTGCAGGCACATGTGATACTCGTACACCAGCACCTGCGTCCGGCCGACGGCGAACGACGGAATAATGAGTTTTCCGCCGCGACTGATTGTCTGGTTGATGACCTCCGCGAACTCCTCGCGCATGTGCTCGGGGCGAGAGTTCTCCCGGCCGCCGTAGGTGCTCTCGCAGATCAGGTAGTCACACTCGGGCAGCGGGTCCGGATCGCGAAGGATCTCCATGCCTTTGCGGCCAAGATCGCCCGTATAAACGATCGACCGCGTTCTGCCCGGCGCCAGGTCGGCTTCGATTTTCACCCCGCACGAACCGAGCATGTGCCCCGCCTCGTGCAGGCGGGCCCGCACGCCGGGCCGAACGTCAAACGTTTCGCGGAGCCCCCGCCTCTGAAACAGTTTGATCGTCTCTTCGACGTCACCCTGGTCGTACAACGGCTCAATGGGCGCGTCCCCCTTCTTGACTCGCTTCTTATTCCAGTACTCGGTATCTTCCTCCTGGATATGTGCCGAATCGGCCAGGAGGACGTCTGCCAGGTCGCACGTCGCCGGCGTGGCGAAGATCGCGCCTCGGAACCCGTTCTTGACCAGCAGCGGCAACCGCCCGCAGTGATCCACATGGGCATGGGTCAGCACCACGGCCCCGATCTGCCGCGCGTCGCAGGGCAAATCGCGGTTCTTGGCGTTGGCCTCGGCCCGATGGCCCTGAAACAGCCCGCAATCCAGACAGACCACGTCGCCGTTGACCTCGATCAGATGCATCGACCCGGTGACTTCCTGGGCCGCCCCGTGAAACCGCAGTTGTGCCTTCATTGCTTGCCGTCCTCGCCCTCGGTTGCCGATCGGATCGCCGCCCGGCCTCTCTGATGCATCTTTATCGGCGTCAGCCCTCTTTGTCTAGTACCGATGGGCATGGTGCCTCGCATGAGCGCCCCCTTTTTTTCAAGGCGCATGCTGCGTCCTTGTTGAATGCCACCGGGCATACAGGTTGGAGCGAATCCGGGGCATCGCACGGTCTGGCAGCGCGAAGATCCCTGCCCCGGATCTGTTGGAACTGCGGTCCGGGTCCCTGTACTCGATCAACGAGCCCGAGAAGATGCCCCGGTCGCGTGGCGATCTGGTCTTAAGGCGGGCTGCGCCGACGGGGCCGACGAGCCGGCCGAGAGGTTCCCCAAGAAACCGGGCAGCGATCTCGGCCAGACCACCGGCAACAAGCACATAATCATCGCCTCCATCGGCTGGTTTGCAGTCTAACTGCAAAGTGGCCGCTCCCAGCCTTTCAGCCGCCTTTCTCCCCGTGGAATGCGAAGGACTGACCGCCCTGCGCGACCACTGAGAAACTCCGACTCAGTTGGCACAAGCCGAACCCGTGGTTACTGCCTCAGCGCTCAAGCAGCGCTGCATCACACCGAAGTCCGACTGGTCCACATCGCCGTCCAGATCGAGGTCCGCTTGTCCGCAGCAATCCTGGGTATAGGGGATGCCCGGACCTGTCGCACAGGCCTCGAAGCGATCCAGATCGTCTGAATCGACGTCCCGGTCGAAGTCGAGATCGGCCGGCGGCCGGTCATGGGCAATCTCGTGGGCCACGTACAGCAGGGCCATGCAGTGCTTGACGCCCGCCAACGGGTCCGATGCCGGGAAATTGCGGAATACCAGCCAGATCGGATCGGAACTGGCGACGCCCGCCGTGCTGGTCAACTCGATCTCGAGCAGATACACGCCGTCGGCGGCCTGAATGCCGTCCTGGTCGGCGGGGATCGAATTGCCGTCGGAACCCAGCAGGAAATAGTTGATATGGCGGTGAAAAGCCCCGTCGCTTGGGACCGTCTGAAAACTGAACCCGGCCACAAAGCCCGTGCCTGTTCCCGCATGTCGGGTCATGAAGCCGTATTTAACCCTGAGTTGCTCGCCGTCCGGCACGGGCCCGAAACTAGTGGGCCCGTGGCCGTCCCAGTACAGCAGGTCAGACAGGATATTGAACCCCACCTCGCTGCCAGGGGGCAGTCCGCCATCGACCGTACTGCCGTAACAGGGGTCATCTGTCCAGAACGGGTCTAGCGGGTTCTCCTGGAAATGGCCTCCGCTCCAGACCTGCACGCCGACGTCCGCTGTCACCGGACCGGACGGCTCATACACGTAGATGCCCGTGCGAAGCTTGTTCTCCTCCACGACCAGGGCCACGCCCAGATGCCCCGTCGGATCACATGCCTCGCAGGCAAGGATGCGGCTCGCCGACCCGAGAATCACTGCGAGCCACGCAATCACCTTTACATGCCTTCCCGTCTCGTTCGCGGTTGCGACTTCATTCTCGTTCACCCCACAAACGGGAATCACCCGGCGGGCTTGAGAACGCGGTTTGCCGGCGCCTTCGCCTGCCCTGGGCAGTGCAGCCACCGTCGTCACAGGAGTCGCAAGTGCATTCCTCATGGTTTTATCCCTTCCTGTCTCGTGTGAGACAATGAATTCGGAGAGCGTCGCGATTCGACCCCGGTTACTGATTCTGGTAGTGAATGAACAGGCCGGGGTCGAACTTGTTGTGCTCCATGTCCCTGTAAACCTGCTGGAACTGGAGCGTTTCCGCATGTCCGTCGAGAAAACCGTAGTTCGACACCGACTTGCCCGACCACTTGGGCCCGCCGTGGGCCTGGACCTCGAGATGAGTTGCCGCCTTGGTCGGCGAATCGCTGACGTCAGCCCATTCCTCGACATGAGGATGGTCTGAGCCGGCCAGACACTCGCCGGCGCGGTAGTACGGGTTGTCGGGATCGCACTCTTCGACCATGTACACGAAGTGCACGATGGCCGACGGGTTGCGGATCTTCTCGATCCTGGGCCAGGTCACCCCCCGGCCGGTCAAGTCGGGATTCTTCTCGATGTCCAGGAAGTTGTTGATGCCGTAGCTGGTCTGCCGGAACGGGTAGCCTCGTTTGCCATCCACCGGCACTCCCTGCCCACCCTGTTCCGCGGGCCAGTGCGGACTGTCGTCGGCCGGCGACCGAGCCACGAGCCGGTCCTTGTAGTAACGTTGCAGCCTGTTGAGCCACGCCACCTGGGGCTTGTCGTCCGCCACGCCGTGCATGAGCCCCACGCCGATCAGAAATCCGTCGTTGGACGTCATGTAGAGCCAGTGAGCGGTCTCCAGGCTTTTGATGTTATTGAGACACATGGTTCGTCGCGCTGACTGGCGAGCCCGGTTCAACGAGGGCAGCAGAATCGCCACGAGCACACCGAGGACGGCGACAACGACCAGCACCTCGATCAGGGTGAACGCAGGTCGACGGAGGCGCATTCCCGGGAATGGGTTCATAGCGCACCTCAATGGGGTTCTTCGGATGTCTGACAAACGATGCGGTTCAAATCACTGTATAATGCCAGCGACCTCGCCGCCGGGACGGGCGGCTGCGCGGGGCAGACCGGGTGCCCGGGGGCCGGATCATCGCTCCGATCGCCGGACATCAGGATTCGTACAAGCCGGTCAGGTGATCAGAAAAGAGGTGGCGGGCCGCGGGCCAGCCTCGACCCGCAGCGTATCCCGGCGACGACCTGTTCGTCCGTCGGAACGAGCAGATCCTCGTTCGGACTGGCAAGTGGTGGGCAAACCGACACGCCAGGGAGGATGACCATCGCGGCGAGGATGGATTCCTGACAGAGACTGCAATTGACGGAGTCGTGATCGTGGTGTTGCGATGCCTCGAGCTGGAGATGGACCGACAGAGCCAGCCCCGTGAAGGTGACCACAAGGCAGGCCAGCAGCAATCCCGAAACCCAACGCAGACGACATCGCATGGTCGTATTACATTGTAATCGCAAGCTGGCCGTCTGCAAGCACTCGTTCTCAGGAATCGCTGTTATTCTTCTAAAGTAAATGATAACAATGACTTACGAGCCAGTCGGGTGAGTCGGGGATTTGCAGCAAGCTGCGGTCAGGCCAGCTTGGGGCCTGAGCGACGGTGCCCAAAAACGCGAAGATGCGTCGTGTGGGCGGAACCCAGGTCGGCCGGCGTTCGAGCCTCCAACTCCGTGCGACGTTTCCGGTCGACCGGTTGTTCGCTTCGGCTGACCAGCCGGCCGTCAGGTCTCCAGGTCGGCCAGGTAAGCCTTGATCGTGTGATGCTGGGGGTGGCCTTCCACCCACGCCTTGAACTCTCTGACCCGTGCGAAAGCGTCCATGCCGAGAATGTTCTTCACCCGCTGCTCGTAGGCCTGTCTCTGCTCCTCGGCAACGATCTGGTGCTGCCAGACCGTGCTGAAGATGAAGTGCACGTCGTCGTGCAGGTTGCGGCTCTCAAGGATCTCCCACTCGTTCTTGTCGAACCAGATTCCGCCGCAGTTGGTGCAGCGGTCGACATGGAACTCGACGCCGTGTCCGACCTTGCTGCGGCACAGGTAACGGCCGCACTCCGCACAAAGCTTGGCCGTCGTTGAATCCGACACCGGCAGCGATTTGCCCTCCTCCGGAGGCTTCTCCGGCAGGTTCTTGCCGTGAGCGTCCAGCCATTTCCAGTACTGGAAGGCCTTGATCCACTGCCCCCCGCACCGGCTGCACACGAGCTTCTGCGGAAGCTCATCCGGATCGCGAGACTCGAGCGATACGCTTTTGCACACTGGACATTTCATGGTTGCTCCTTTGACGCATAGTCGCGATTCCCCGGCCCGGCGAAACCACCGGCGAGCTGAAGCCGCCCGCTCGACAAGATCGCGGCTACAAGCTGAGCGGAGCGAAACCCGCCGTGGCGGGCCGCTCCTGCTGAACCCTGAACCCTGCCCGCCCTGCGAAGCTCGCAGAGCGAAGCAGGGAACCCCGAACCCTCTCACCTGCCCAACTCGACACTCCCCGAATGGCCGTCCCATCCAATGGTCTTGCCATTGACCTTCACGGCCTTCAGACCCGCCATCGGCGGCACATGAAGCATAACCTTCTTCGGCGGGCGGCGGAATGATGCCTTGTAGGTCACTTCCAGCGTCTTGCCGTCACGGCTCAGCCGCGTATTCACCGTCACCGGCCCGAACTCCGTCGGCATTCGCTCAAATCGCGTCTCACGATCGGCCCGCAACCAGACCAGCGGCATGATCCGCAGCAGGTGCAGCGTGCCGGGCTCGATCTGGTCGTCGATGACCGCCAGGCGGCTCAGATACACGGCCAGCGGAGCGGAGAACACGTTACCGGTGATTCCGCCGCGACTTTCGCACGAAACGAACGTCTCTCTCGACACCGAACCGGCGTACAGGCTGTACATGCCCTCCAGGAACTGATACCGCTCATCCATCGCGTGCGAGTGGAACACGTTCCAGCTATAGCACGGTTCCCAGCTCGACATCTCGTGCCGCAGGCCGTGCATCTGCTCATAGAGCGGTTCGTCGCGGAGCATCGCGATCTGCGGTCCCTCGCGGAACCAGGCGATCGCGTCCTGTGCCAGCTCATCCCGGCCACCCACGAAGCCCGAGAACACCAGAAACAGCGGCCCCGTGTCCAGGTAGAAGGGATGCCGAGGGTCGACGTCGGTCGCACCGCTCAACGCGGCCGGCACCATGCGGTGAACCTTGCCTTTCCCGTCCGTCCAGGTACGTGCCTGGGCTGTTGCCTTCCGCAAGGCGGCGACAAACGCCTGCTGATAGTCGCGTGCTTCGGCGGCGAATTCCTCGGCTCGCGGGTGCCCGGCCAGTCGCATCACCCTGACCGCCGAGGTCAGTCCCTTGTACATCCACCCATCATTCCACAGCCCCTGGATCTGTGTCTGCATATCGGTGGCCACGGCCGGGGGCATCACGCCGGGCACCCCCTTGTGGCCGGTCATCCGGCGGGCGTCCTTGACGAAATCGCACGCCTTCTCAATGGCCGGGAGCCAGCGACGCGTGAACTCCTCGTCGCCGGTCATCAGCGAATGCTCGGCGACGCTGTACAAGATGGCCCCGTGGTCGCTGAGCCAGTCGATGGCCGACAGACCGGTGGAGGCGCCCAGATAACCGGGGTGCTTCTTGAACAGATCTCCTGGCGGTTTGAACTGCCCCTGGCCGACGCGGAACTGCTCCAGGTGAGCGTCGACCACGCCGTGATACCCCATCGTGTCCAGCAGCATCACGCAAGCCATCGCCCCCGGCGTCGGCCACAGGTAGGTGTAGGCGATCGTGCCGCTCAGGAACGTCCGCTGCCCGTTGGACGGGTTGATCTCCGAGATCATCTCCGCCAGGCGGAGGCTGTGCTTGATGGTGTTGTTGACCAGCGGCTCAGGCGTGTCGACGACGGCGGCCGTCGCGGGAACGGGCGACCAGAACGCATCCGACTCGGCCAGGGCCTTCTCAAAGCCGCGGCCCAACTCGGCGTCGAAGTCCGCCCGCGACATCGGCAGCATGGGAACAAGCAGATCGACGTGGTTGCCGGCTTCGACCTCCATCGTCAGCGAGATGAGTGAATCCTTGTCAGTCGGGTTGCCGGGTGTGAACTTGATCTCCGCCGGCCGGCCGGCCGGGATGCCCAGACGAACCTTGCCGTCCTCCTCCAGGAGACGCCATCCGCCGGGGGCCGGTTCGGCGGCGAGCTTTCGCGGGTAGGCCGACTGGTCGACGTTGGGATGGATGTTGTTCATGTACGTCATCCCGGCAGAGATGTGCGGGGCGTTGACCTTGATCAGGAACATGTGGTTCTTGTCGGTCGGTACGCCGGGGCAGAGGTATGCAATGGACAGCCGCACCCACGCGTAGATGGGCTCGGTGCCGGTGGCCACCGGTTTGCCGCCCGGCACATGGCCGAAGACCTCCTGGAGCAGTGACAGGCCGCTTTGTGTCCATTCGCTCCGCAGAAGCGGTGTGGGGCGAGTCTCGTCCCAGTATTGCCGAACCATGGTGTCGTCGCGGCGGATATAGGCGCGGTCGCGCCATTTGTCGTCCCGCGAGGGCATGAACGTGAGCTGTACGCCCTGGCCCTTCCATTGTTGCGTCCGCGGGTTCATGTCCGGCTGGGCGAGAATCGTGCCGTTGAACAGCACGTTGAAGCGGAAGACGTGGTCCTTCCAGCCGACCGGCGTCCAGATGTCGCGCAGGTCGGGCCACCACGTGCAGGCAAGGTCGGCGCTGGGCTCGGCGAGCGGGTGTCCGCCGGCCGACGTCTCGAACACCGATCGTGGAGTCGCGACCCCGTACTGCAGGTTAGCGCAACCCGAAACTGCCGCCAGGATGCCGCCCGCGACCACACAGGTGATGAACCGAAGATCCGATCTCAAGCCGACGATTCTTGTGGACATGGTGGTGCTCCTTGTCTACGACGGCCAACGTGTGACGTGGCCTCGCCCGCGCCGATGCTGATGCGAAGGTTGTATCCGGAGCACCGTGTTTCTGTCCAGTTGAGCCCGCAGGGTCCGCAAATGGCGAAGGCCTCTGACCCACCGCCTGGGACCAGCCGTCGGAGGGGCGATCTGCGGCGCCGGGATGCCGGTCTTCCGGATCACCGGGACCGCTCCGATGGAGAAGCGCTTCGCCGAAGTCCGGATGGTCCTGCAGTGCATGTGAGGACCTTGAAATCCTCCTGCTGGAGGTTAAGCTGATGTTTCACCTGAAGTCAGTACGCCAGATTCTTCAGCGAAAGGAGCCGCCATGATCTCCCGGTATTTCTCAGTTTCGGTCGTGTCGACGGTGCTGCTTTCCTCCATTGCCCTGGCGGCTCCCGCTCCGCAGCGGATCGACGTCTGGGCGGTCGACCCGCTGATCAAGGTGTTCCCCGACGCCACGCCCCTTCCGGGCAACGAGGCTTTCGCGGAGGTGGCATGCGGTGAGTACGCCACCTTCCAGATCGTCGTGCGGTCCGACCAGCCCATAGCCGGTCTGCGAGCGTCGGTGATGCCTCTGGAGCTGGCCGAGGGAGGTGCTCGCCGGCAGCCTCGCCCCGCGAGGTTCGTCAGCTACGTGCCTGTCGATCGGCCGACGCAGACCCCGGCGAAGGATCAGCTCCGCCAACCGCCGGCCGACTACCCCGATCCCTTGCTCGAGGCCGCCGCGATCAATGTCCCCGCCAACCAGGCCCAGCCAATCTGGATCACCGTTCCCGTGCCGGTGCAGTCGGCCCCGGGCAGCTATCGCGGCCGGCTCATGCTTTACAACCAGACCGGCCCCATCCAGACGCAGATGTCCCTGGTCCTGCAGGTTCACCGGGCCATCGTCTGGAAGTCGCGGTTGCAGGTGACCAACTGGTTCGCCATGCACTGGCAACACATGAAGATTGCCCCCGCGGAGGATTCGCCGGAGTACTGGGAACTGCTTGGCAAGTACGCCCGCAACATGGCCGAGCATCGCCAGAACGTCGCCCTGATCTCGCCTCTTGCTCTCGCCCGGTTCAAGGCGGGCGACGGCGGCCGGCTCCAGATCGATTTCTCACGCTTCGACAAGTGGGTGGAGATCTTCAAGAACGAGGGCGTGATCGGCCTGATCGAAGGCGGGCATCTCGGCGGGCGGGTCGGGGGGTGGGAGTCCCCGTTCGTGGTGCAGATCCGCCAGGTCAAGGATGGCCAGGTGGCCTCCGCGTCGGTCGATCCGGCCAGTCCGGAGGCGGATACCTTCTATTCGCAGTTCATGCCGTTACTGGTGGCCCACCTGAAGGAGAAGGGCTGGCAGGACATCTACGTTCAGCACCTCGCCGACGAGCCGATCGAGAAGAACATCGCCAGCTATCGCGCGATCGCGGCCCTGGTCAGGAAGCATGCCCCCGGCATGAAGATCATCGAGGCCTGCCATGCCAGGGACCTCACCGGGGCGATCGATATCTGGGTGCCGCAACTGAATTTCCTGCACCAGGATTACCAGCACTACCAGGATCGCCAGAAAGCCGGCGAGCAGGTCTGGTTCTACACCTGCGTGTTCCCCCAGGGCGAGTACGCCAACCGCTTCATCGAGCAGCCGCTGATCAAGACCCGCCTGCTGCACTGGATCAACTTCCGCTACGGCATCACCGGCTACCTGCACTGGGGCTACAACTTCTGGACGGCCGAGGACCCGTTCAAGAAGCTTACCCGCGAGCACGGCGGGCCGCCTTACCTCCCGGCCGGCGATGCCTGGATCGTCTACCCCGGCAACGACGGTCCGCTGGATTCAATCCGCTTCGAGGCCATGCGCGACGGCATCAACGACTACGAACTGCTGTCCAAGCTCGCCGAGAAGGACCCGGAGGCCGCCAAGGCCATTGTTGCCAAGCACGTGCTCGACTTCGACAAGTACGACACCGACGTGAAGACCTTCCGGGCAACCCGGCACGAACTGCTGGAGAAGCTGAGCAAGTGAAAAGGGGACATCACTGATTTCCATCCCATCGCTGGCTCGCCGCTCTCGGCGGCCTTCCGGCGTTCCTCAACGTGAACATCAGCCCCAGTCGCTTGGCGGTTTCATTCACCCAGTCAAGCCCGCCCCACGGCCGGCCCCGGTTTACGCTCACCCGCAGACGTTCCAGATCTCTCTCGCCCATGGCCTCGTTGACCACCGCCGTCCAGTTCGAGGGACGATCCACCGGCCAGTTTGACAGCATCAGAGGCTTGCCCCGATGCCGACGAGCATACAGTCCGCCCCAAGACCAGTCTTCGGCCCGCTCCACCAGACCCGCCCGCAATGCATTGGCCTCGACGTAACGGCAGACGATCAGAAAATGAATGTCGTCCTGCACCGGGAAACTCTTGAACCGCCCCTGGTACAGGTGCCCGCCGCCGCGGGTGTGATAATGCTCATGATGTCGGCGCACGTGGGTTACGCCCACCCAGCCCATCAACTGCCCCAACGCCTTGTTCGTCCGCGGCCGTAATAGCAGGTGCCAGTGATTGCCCATCAGGCAGTACGTCAGAAGATCTACCGGATATCGTTCGAGCCCCTCCGCCAGAACCCCCTCAAAGGCGGCAAAATCCGCGGCCTTGTGGAACAGCCGCATCTGCCCGTTGGCGCGGTTGATCACGTGATAAACCAGACCGGCTTCGACGGCTCGTGCTGTGCGGGGCATGAATCAGAGGCTACAGGTAACCACTGCCGCTGTCAATATTCAATCATATCCCCTCTACCCTGCTGAGTAATCGGTATCTGGCTGGATAATTAGTGATGTCCCCTTTTTTCCTCGACACCCCGGCGCGGAGAAACGGAGACGCGGAGATGAGGGGGCGCTGGGCGGAGCGGTGTTGACCAGGAAGCGCGCCAACGATATGAGAATTCGCGTGCGGGTCAACGGGTCGCTGTCCAGTGCCACCGGACGGGAGGTTGGGCGATGAGGACTGGCTTGGGTGTTGCCGGCGGCTCATGGCTTGTGATGGTTTGCGCGGCCCTGGCAGGACCGGCGTCCGGCGGGTCGGCGGCCGTCGATCCGCAGGGTCAGCCGGGCACCCGTCCCGAAAGTGCGGCTGCGGCGACTCTGCCCGCGCTGCCGCCGGGACCGCTTCACCTGGAGGGCACGGTCACGGCTTCGCAGATGCGTTTGATGAAGCCGACAGACGACGTGCGTCTTGCCGCTCTCCTCAAGCACTATGAGGAGCCGCCCGGCGATGTCGCGTGGACCATGGACCGGCAGCATGGCCTCGCGGATTACGACGTATACGACCTGCGCTTCCCGTCGCCGGTGATCACCGATGTGCCCGAGAACAACACTGTCCACTGCGATTACTACCGCTGCCGCGGAGACCAAAAACGCCCCGCGGTCATCGTCCTGCACATCTCGGACGGAAAGTTCGTCGAGTCCAGGGCGATCTGCCACTATCTCGCGACTCGGGGCTTCGACGGGCTCATGCTCAAGATGGCCTACTACGGGCCTCGGCGCCCCAATGAGCGGGAGCGCATGCGGGCCCTCACCCAGAACCTCGACACCCTGTGCGAGGGCGTCCGGCAGTCGGCCATGGATGCCCGCCGCGCAGCCCGCTGGCTGGGCGCTCAACCGCTGATCGACCACACGCGGATCAGCATCCTGGGCACGAGCCTCGGCGGCTTCGTTGCGAGCGTCGCCAGCGGCGTGGACGGACGGTTCAGCCATTCGGTGTTCGTCCTGGCGGGAGGGGATCTGGCGCGAGTGCTGAGCACGCAGACTCCCGAAGTGCGATCGGTGCGCGAAGCGATCGAGGCCAGCGGGCTGAGTCCGGCAGAGATCACGAAGAAGCTCGAGCTCATCGAACCGTGCACTTTCGCGGGCAGGATCGACCCGGCCACGGTGATGATGGTGAACACGCGGAGCGATCCCGTCGTGCCGCCCGCGAGCGTCGAGGCGCTGGCCAGATCGATCGGAAACGTGAGGATCGACTGGTATGACGGCGATCATTACGCGCTGATCTGGCGGCTCTTCGAGGTGCTTGCCCGTGTCACCGAGCATCTGAACGGGCAGAGTACTCGCCCGGCCGGCTGACGGCGACGGCCCGCTCAGAAGAGATAGAGATCGACCAGGGCCCACAGGAAGGGATAAGCGATCGGCTGCGAGGCGCTCTTGTTCATCTCGAACTCGCGTTTTCTCTTGAACAGTTCGGGGAGCGCCAAGGGTGATGCTCGATACACATTACCAACGACCAGAAAGCGATCGAAGGACTTGCCCTCGAATGCCTTCGCGTTCTGCTCATGGACGAGTCGCAGCACATCGCCATAGGTCAGCTCGGTCCCTGGTGGCAGCGTCGCCTCCAGGTCCTGCCCACCGACGGAGAACCTCAGTACCACCGGCCCTGCCCCCTCCTGCTTCGGCACGATGAGCAGGTCGAAAACACGGAGTGTTCCATCGACGTCTGAGGTTGTCCCGCTGCGAACACATTGCAGCCTCGTTGTGCCGCGCAGTTCGAACTTCAGGTTCATTGTCTCTGCGTACGGATGGTCTGCGAGGGACTGCTCGGCCATGTCCGGACTGGCGCCCCAGCGTTTCCTGGCCAGACCTTCAGAGAAACGGTCAAACGCCGACGGCCCGGCCTTCGACATAAGGAAACGCCGATACCGAAACGGGCGACGGAGGTAGGGGTCAAGCTCTTGCCTGAAGATCTCGCTACGCCATGTCTCCGCTGTTTCGCCGAGCTTTCCAACGACCTCCCGCAAAGCTTTCCGCTCGGCCTCGGTCCGCCGATACGGCGGCGTGCCTTCGATGCACCATTCAGTCACGTCGCGCCAGGCCAAACCGATCAGGCAGAGCGAGCGCTGTTTCGTCTCCAGAGCGTCTGTGATCTCCTTCGCGCCAGCCTCAATCTCTCTCGGAAGCTCTCCATCAGTGAAGCGGAGGAAGTACCTCGCGCCTGGATCGTCCGGCAGGGTCCTGCTCAGCCCCAGTCTCACCTGGGCGATGTCCGGAACACGGTGGCCACGGAACTGCGACGCGTACCACAGCACGATGCTCCTCTGGAGGATCTGCATGTTCGCCGCTTCGACGTCCGTTACCTGGGCCGACGGCGCGGTCGGTGCCGGCACCTCGGCCGCGGAAACCTGGCCTGCCGCCGCAAGTCCGACGCACACCGCAAGTCCCGCGGCCATGGCCGGGGCAGACACGCGCCACACGTCACGGAAGCACTCCGTCCCGTGCCGGCGCTGGAGCCAGCATCCTCCTCGGCACGCAACGGCATACCGGCACGACCGGCACTTGCCCTCGGGCCGCCATCGCCGAAGCGCGGCAAATCCCGTGTTCCAGATTTCACGCAGAGGCTGACGGAGCACGTTCCCGGCACTGGTCGAGCGGTCAAGCGTGGTGCACGGGACAACCTCGCCGTCCGGGAGGACGACGCACTGGGCCCTGCCGGCGCCGCAGAAGAACGGCCCTCCGCGCACCAGCGGCTCCCACGACCCGCAGTACCCGATCTCGTCAGCCATGACCACCGGGAAATGGTTGCGCTTGGAAGCGGCGAAGCGGAGGAGCCTCTTGAGCTGCCTGCGCGAGAGAAAGAGATCCTTGCGCCCGGCCGCCCGGCCCTCCGGCACCGGCAGATGCAGGCCCCACTGGGAAGCCCCGCTCTCCAGCACGACGCCGAACGTGGCCGGAAGGTGTCGGAAGTTCTTGGTCGTGACCGTAGTCCCCGCGGCGACGCCGTTCGGAGAGAGCCGGGTGAAGTACGAGATGCTCTCCAACGCGCGGCGAAAAGTCCCGGGCCTGCCGCGAAACGCGTCGTGGATTTCCTCGGGGCCGTCGACGCTGACGGCGACAAAACCGGGCGGCCACTGCTCCATCGCCTCGCGCGTGCCGCGGTCGGGCATGATGGCCGTGTTGAGACTCCAGCGGACGCCATTTGCCCGGAGCATGTGTATGATGTCAGGCAGATCAGGCCGCGAGAGCGGTTCCCCGCCGGTCAGGAGGAACTCCTCGACACCCATCGCGGCAACCTGCTCGATCAACCTGCCGGCCTCGACAGCCGGCATGTCCTGCGCGTCATCTCCGGCCGCCAGGCAATGCCCGCAGCAAAGCGGACAACGGAGCGTCGCCATCCACTGCACGAGGCGGGGGACATGCGTTCGTCCGTGCTCGACGAAGAAAGCATCCGCATCGCTTGCCGTCAGCGAGGGGTCGTGTCGCGGTGTTCGTGAATGGGTTGCCATTGCAGATCGTCCTCTTCGGGAGCTGAAGCCGGCCGCCGGAGTCTGCTGACCTGAGTATACCACTTGCTGGGGCCTGTCGTGTAACAAACCTGTAACGGCAGGTACGGAATGGGCGGGCAACTCCCGCAGAAGCTTCGCCCCACTGACAGACGCGGCTGCCAGGGCCAGGTCATCGGGGAAACACCGCGTTCATGTTGCGTACAAATCCTATATCACAGTATGATTCTGAAGTCGAAGCTCGGCGACGGCGGGTGACGCCCGACGGGGGCATTTCGATCAGGAGCAACTCATGGACGGAAACCCGGAAGACAACAGACGCGGCAACCCTGCCATCAGCCGGCGGCAGTTCTGCCAGACTGCCGCCGTGGGGCTCGGTGGCCTGGCAATCGGCGGCTGCCTTAGCGGCCGGCTCATAGAACCCGGCGAGCCGGAGATCCTGCCGGCACCGACGCTCACCGGCAGATCGGTGGAGCTGTGCCTGAACAGCCGGGTCTCCAAGCACATCGGGCTCCACGGAAGCGCCACCACCGAGCAGATTGCCAGCATCCTCTGGGCCGCCGGCCGGGCCCCCGTGACCGGCAGCCACCGGACGATCTACCTGAAGACCATCGCGGGAACCAGCGTCTACCTGCCGCAGGACAATGCACTGCAGGCGCATTCGACCGAGAAGGTGCTCAACGCGATGCGGGTCAATTACGATCGCGAGCTGGACTTCGACGCCGGCGTGTCCTACATGTGTGCACTGCTTGCCTCGGTGTCGCTGTGGACGGACACCCCCGCCCAGCTTGCCGGCTGCCCTCAGGTGGGCGACCTGAACTTCGGTGTCGGCGACGTGCCCGCGCTGACCGACGAGCTCGTGGCGAAATCCTCCGACGGATCGCTGCCCGACCCTTTCACCGACGGCGCCGACAAGCTGGAGGATGTGCTCGCCGGGCTGCGCCTGGACGCGGAACTCCGCCCGGACCTCGATCTCACGCCGCAAGAGCTCTCGCAGCTTCTCTGGGCGGCCTACGGTTGCACGCCGCACCGGACGATCACCGGGCGCGCGGGCCTGACCGTGCCGTCGTGGGTGGCCCAATACTTCCTCACGAATCGCATCTACGTCGTGGACGCAAGGGTTTCGCGGTACTGCAACCGCCAGGGCTCCAGCATGGCCAGCCGCGATCACCGCTTGGAACTGGTGCAAAATGCGGACGTGCGGCCGGCCGTCCTCCAGGCACTGCCCGATCTGCCCGCGGCGCCGTGTTACGTACTCCTGTGCCTGGCGCGGACGGGTCTCGATACCTGGTACCAGCGGCTGGAGACTGGTTTCGCCGCCGGCGGGATGCTGCTCCAGGCCGGGGCGTTGGGCCTGGGTTGCGGGTTCAAGGCAGCGCTCGCACCCTCGGAACAGGCCGCGCTGCAGGCCATCACGCAGATCCCGGCCGCCGATTATCCGCACGCGGTGGTGGCCGTCGGACACCGGCCGGCCGACGCCGCCGGATAAGCTCTCGTCGATCTCCCGGATTGACACGTGAGGTCCGCAGGGATACACACTGCGTGATCAGAGGCACGCTCAGGCGGGCGTGACGATTCGTTCTTCAGGGGAGGGCGGTCATGTCAGACAGACACGAAGGTCAGCAAGAGCAGGTAGCGTCAGACAACCTGGGACGGGATGACGCCCCGTTCACCAGGAGGAGCTTCATCGGCGGGGCGCTCGCGGGCGCGGCGGGGATGGGGCTGACAGCGGCCGGCGCCGAGCGGCCCGCAACGACCGAGCCCAAGATGCCCATCTGGTCGGGCGACCTGAGAACCGCCCCGAAGCCGCAGGCCCGCATTCCCCAAACTGCAAAACCCAACGGCCTGAACCTGATCGTGATCGTGGCGGACACATGGCGGGCGGATCACCTCGGCTGTTATGGCAGCACCCGCGTCAAGACGCCTCATCTTGACGCCCTGGCCGCCCAGAGCGTGGTTTTCACTGACGCCGCCGCCGAGGGCCTGCCGACGATCCCCTGTCGCAGGGTCTACCATACGGGCAGGAGCGTGCTTCCCGAGGCAAAGTGGCAGCCCCTCGGCAACAATGATATCACCTTCGCGGAGGTCCTGGGCAAACATGGTATCACGACCGGTCTCATCGTTGACACCTATCATCACTTCAAACCGGACTACAATTTCCACCGCGGCTTCGACTCCTGGGAGTGGGTTCGCGGGCAGGAGACGGACAGGTGGAGAAGCGGGCCGAAGGAGGAGGTCGATCCGAAGAAGCACATGCCCGCCCACCTGTGGAATCCCGGCTACGATCGGAATATGCGCCAGTACCTGATGAACACCCAGGAGCGCAAGAGCGAGGAGGATTACTTCTGCGCCCGGTCCTGCAAGGCGGCGATGGACTGGCTGGAGCGAGGCGCGGGCGGCAAGCCGTTCATGCTCTGGATCGACATGTTCGATCCTCACGAGCCATGGGATGCGCCGCCGCGGTTCCAGAGGATGTATCGGGCCGAGTACCCTTATGAGAGGTACCTGTTCGGCTACGGGGTCAGGAACGCGGACATTCGCTCTGACGACCTGCCCGTGATCCGAGACCTCTATGCCGCCGAGGTCACCTTCAGCGACTACTGCATCGGCCGGCTCTTGAAGTCGGTCGATGAAATGGGCTTGATGAAGGATACCGTCATCGTCTTCACAACGGACCATGGTACCCATCTCGGTGAAGAGGGGTGCGTACAGAAAACGGCCGGACTGCTCAACCGGTGCGTTACCCATATCCCCCTGATCATCAGGCATCCCGACAACAAGTATGCCGGCAAGCGGGTTGACGGCCTTGTCAGCGCGATTGACCTGATGCCCACGCTCCTGACGCTACTCGGAATTGACGACTACAAGGAGATGGACGGGGACAACATGTGGAAGCTCGCGACCGGCGAGTCGGGATCCATCCACGACGAGGTCTACACGGTGTTCGGTCAGTTCGGAGCGATCCACAACCGGGAATGGCACTACTTTCAGCACATTACGGGCAAGAATCGCGCCAAGGGGCCGTGCCTCTACAGGCTGAAGGACGATCCGCAACAGGCCAGGAACGTGCTCGGTGAGCATCCGAAAGTGGCCAGGGATCTGCGAGACAGGATGCAGACGCGTCTTGGAATCCCAATTCCGCCGCTGGATGCATGACGAGGGTCCGCATGCGATCGGGTCACTTGTGACGGACGCTGGCGAGAGCCGGCCGGGAAGTCTGGGGTCCCCGGTTCGGAACACCGTGGTTTTGGCGGCCACGGACGGGCCATCGGGGGCGTTCTTCTTGAAAGGAGTGTGCGCCGATGCGTTGCGCCATTGGCATCATCCTGCTGACCCTGTTGGCTGCCGGGGACGCCGTCGCGGCTCCGGGTGTTTCGCAGGGCGTGAATCTGGCCGCCCTTGAGGGCTGGGATATCGTCATTCCCGAGGACGCATCGCCCAGCGAGGCGTATGCGGCCGAGGAATTCCAGGGTCTGACGGCACAGGCCACCGGAGTGAAGCTGGAGATCACCCGAACCGCAAGCCGGCCGGACCGGCACGTGTTCATCGGTTGCGGTCCGGTCATGCGCGGCAGCCCGGTCGGCTTTGCCATCGAGGGCTTCGGTCCCGAGGACCTGCGAATCATCGTGCGCGACAACAACATCGCGATCGCCGGCGGTCGGCCGCGTGGAACGTTGTACGGCGTCTACACCTTCCTCGAAGACTATTTCGGCGTGCGGTTCCTGACGGCCGACCATACCCATGTACCCAAGATAGGCGGATGGCGAGTGGTCGGCCCGGTCGATCGCTTCTATCACCCGCCGCTCGGCTTCCGGTGGAGCTACTACGGCGAGACGAGCGCCAACCCGGCCTTCGCGGCCCGCTTGCGATGCAACACGGTCAGCGATGACCTGAAGCTCGGCGGGAAGACAGGCACCTCGTTGATCAACCACACGTTCGGCAACCAGATCCCTTCTGCCAAGTACGGCAAGGAGCACCCGGAGTACTTCGCCCTGAGGGACGGCAAGCGGCTGGCCCCGGTGAACAACGACTGGCACGAGACCGAGCCCTGCCTGACCAACCCCGACGTGCTGCGGATCGTCACCGAAGCGGTGCTGGCGGAACTCAAGGCCAACCCCAACCGGGAAAACATCTCGGTCAGCCAGAACGACAACGACAAGTACTGCAAATGCCCGAAGTGCGCCGCCATCGACGAGCGCGAGGGCACGCCGATGGGCTCGCTGCTGACCTTCGTCAACGCGGTCGCCGACGAGGTCGCCAAGAGCTATCCCGACGTCAAGGTCGGCACATTGAGCTACTGGTACACGCGCAAGCCGCCCAAGACGATCAAACCGCGGCCGAACGTGCAGATCCAACTGTGTAGCATCGAGTGCTGCGTGATCCACCCGATCAACGACCCGGCTTGTCCGAAGAACCGAGAGTTCTGTCAGGACATGGACAACTGGGGCAGGATCTGCTCGAACATCTCGGTCTGGAACTACAACACGAACTTCAGCAACTACCTGCTCCCCTTCCCGAACCTGCGGGTGCTCGAGCCGAACATCCGCCATTTCGTCGCCAACCAGGCCAAGGGCGTCTTCATGCAGGCCGCCGGCGACGCGAGAGGGGCCGAACTGTCCGACCTGCGGAACTACGTGATGGGTAACCTGCTGTGGGACCCCAATCGCAGCGGGCGTTTGCTGGTCAACGAGTTCCTCGAGTTGCACTACGGCCGCGCCGCCGGTCCGATCCGCCGATTCATCGACCTGGTCCACGATCGCGCCGAGGCCAGCGGGAAGCATCAGAACTGCTTTGGCAAGGAAGCCGATTACGGCCTCGACGAATCACTCGCCCAGGCGGGCGTGGAGGCGTTCACCGAAGCCCTGCGGCTGGCGGAGAACGACGCCGTGCGCGCCCGCGTGGAGAAGGCCTCGATCTGTGCGTACCGACTGGCCCTCCAGCCGGTCTGGTATACGCCGGAGGATGGCAAGTTGGACCCGGCCGTGGCCGAGCGGATGCGCCCCCTGGTCAAGGTGTTTGCGGAGCGCGCGAAAAAGCATGGCATCAACCGCCAGGGCGAGGGGAGCGAGCTCGAAACGTCGATCCAGCGGCTTCGGAAGCTCTTCGGCGTGACGGCCGGTGCCGAGTTCTGAAAGCACGGCGCAGAGTCTCAGTCAAACCGCCACAGCCCCGCCTTGCGGCCGCACTCGCAGGCCGATTCGATCTCGTCGCGGCTGGGACGACGGTTGATTTTCGGGTACCGCACGAATCGCCGCCCCGATGCGTCCGCCGCTCGCTGACCGACGAGATGCTCAGGGTGGTACTGGGCCATGATGTTCACGAACGTGTCGGGTGAGATTTCGCGAGCCAGCCACTCGAGGATCTGCCGGCTTTCATCCGGCAGTCCGGGCATGACCAGGTGGCGTACGAGCAGGCCACGACAAGCAACGCCTTCGGGTGTGAACTTCAGATCGCCGACCTGGCGATGCATCTCGGCCATGGCCTGGCGGGCGTGCTCGGCATAATCCTTCGCGTTCAGGTATTCCGCGCACAGCTCCGGCGACCAGAGCTTGAGATCGGGCATGTAGATGTCCACCAGCCCGTCCAGCCGGCGGAGCGATTCCATCGAATCATACGCGCTGGTGTTGTACACGATCGGCAGGCGCAGACCTTGTTCAACGGCGGCGACGATCGCTTCGATAACCTGCGGCACCACATGTTCCGGAGTCACGAAGTTGATGTTGTGGCAGCCGGCTTCCTGGAGAGCCAACATCATGGTCGCGATCTGCTCCGGCCTGCACGAACGGCCGGAATCCTCCTGGCTGATGTCCCAGTTCTGGCAGAACACGCAGTGCAGATTGCAGCGGCCGAAGAAGACCGTCCCGCTGCCATGGCGGCCAACCAGGCATCGTTCCTCGCCGGTGTGCGCGAACGCCGAACACACGACCGCATGACGGCCGGTGCGACAGAAGCCGGTTTTTCCGCTGAGCCGGTCGACCTCGCACCCGCGCGGACACGCCCTGCAGCAGCGAAGCGACTCGACCGCATCGGCCGCCCGCCCCGGCAGGCTCTCGCGCACGGCCGGGTCCAGATACGCCGGCGTGAAATCCTCGATAACGAAATCGCGTGGAGACGATGCCATTGCCCGCTCGTTTTGATAGACCTGTGCAAATGCGATTGTAGCCGGCGGACGCGTGGCAACAAAGACCACCGTCAGATAGCATGTCGGTATGGCGGACATCGAGGACCGGTACACAATCGGGACACTTCAGGTATGTCGGCTGCTGCGGGACATCAGTCGATGCCCGTGGTCGATTGCCGCGCTGATCCTGGCGTTTGTCATGCCCGCGGTCGGGCAGGATCTCTCGCCGCTCAAGCAGCACCACGTCTGGCTGCCGATGACCGGCGTGACCGACGGGCAGATCGAGCAGGCCAGGCGTGCCGGTTACGATACGGTGATGCTCAAAATCGGGCCGCGCCCGGCCGCTGATGGCACCGCGGTCGATTTTGTCGCAACCGACGAGTTGATCGCCCGCGCCACACGCCGGGGGATGAAGGTGATTCCGGCGATCCTGGGGTGGGCGGGCCTCGGTCATGGGCAGTTCTGGGACACGGACGAATCGGGCGCGAAGATTCCCGACCGGCTCGACCCGTTCTGGCCGGAGGCGATGGACCGGCTGGAATGGTATTACGGGCAGGTGATCAAGCGCTACGCCTCCAATCCGCGGGTCGTCGCGTTCGCCCCGACTTGGGGCATCTACGGTGAAGCCGGCTTTACGTCGTTTTCCGCCGGCCGCAGCCCCCATGCTCTGGCCCGCTTCAATGAATGGCTCGATTCGCAGGGATTACCGCCGGTCGAGGCCATTCCGACGCGCAAGGGCGGGCCGAACACCGACTACAACCGGTTCACTCGTTTCCGGTATCTATATGTGGAAGAACAGTTCAACGCGATGATCCACCGGCTGAAGCCGCTTGCCGCCGGACGGCCGGTGGGCATGTGGCAGGAGCTCTATCCGGTCATCGGGTACCTGTACAACATGGTCGAGGTGCCCTCGGCGGACTTCGCCCTGTACGAGTCGTGTCTCCCTTTCCAGACCTCGCACCATCCCGGCAAGACGCTTGCCGAGACCATGGGCTTTCGCTATCGCTGCAAGTCGGCCGGCGAGTACCGCGACTACTACCTGCCGCTGCTGGCTCGCAAGCGCGGCGAGGGCCAACGGTTCATGGGGTGCCAGTTGTCCAACGACTATGCGGTCAGGAATTACCGCTGGACGGCCGCCGAGGCCGAAGAGCTTGCCTTTGACCGCTGGGAAGATGAGTTTGGCCCGCAGTTGAAAGAGCTGCTGGACGCTCCCCTCGAATCGCCCGATCGCGACGTCCTCCTGGTCTTCCCGACGTATGCCGCCGCCGCTTTGAGCGATGGCCCCGTTCATTCGGTGGATGCGATGACCATCGACGTCCTGCTGCGGATGTACGGCTGCCAGATAGTCCGCATCGGCTCGCCGCGATTCGACAAGCTGACCGTAGCGGAGATGAATCGCTTCAAGCTCATCGTCATTCCCTGCGCCGCATACCTCGTTCCTCAGACGTATGAGAGGCTCAAGCAGACCAGGGCCACCGTGGTGTTCTCCGGCTGTTTCGCCCAGTCGTGGGATGCAGTTCACACGCCTTTCGGGCAGACTCGTGAACTCGACGGCATGACGCTACGGTATCATTCCCGTCCGCCCGGCCGACTGGGATTCGCGACCGATCATCCGCTGACCGGCAACCTGAAGAACCTCTCCGCCCCTCTGCCGCAGGATGAATGCTTCTCGTTCGAGAGCGCGGCAGGGGACGTCAAGACGCTGGCCCGCTGTGGTCCGCACTCACTCATGTCAGTGGCCCGGCAGGAGCGGTTCATTTTCATCCACCGGCACCTGTTCGCTGACCTGGCATACGACCCGAACCGCAAGCCGCCCGCAAACCTCTCCGGCTCCGCCGACGGCTCCGCAAACGAGATCGACATGTGGGGGCCATATAGCGCAACCTCGCCTCACAACGCCGCCGGTGAGATCCTGATGAAGAACATCCTCGACTACGCGGGCGTTGACTACCGCGTTCTGAAACCCAGGCCGCGCGGCTTGGTCCCATATCTCGGCGACCACATGGAGCAGGCCTCGATCAGTGCCAACATCGTCTACAACAACACCGCCGAGCGGCAGACACTGACCATTCGCCTCCCGTACGAGCCCAAGGGCCATCAGGCCCGCCGCATCGGCAACCGCTATGAAGCGGACATCGCCGTGCCGGCGTTCTCGTATGTCGCCCTTGAAGGTTTCCAACCTGAGAAATGACCATCTGCCGGTGCGGCCGGTTTCCTATTACGTCAAGAAGAAGATGATGCGGTTTTCACCGCCCCCTCAAGACCACGAGTGCGCCCTAATCTGCAAACTCCGGCGCACCCATGTCGAGCACGCGGGTGAGGAACGCCCACTGGTCGGCGGCCTCCTCGATGCGCTTGCTGGTCGGCTTGCCGGCGCCGTGGCCGGCGCGGGTCTCGATGCGGATCAGGATCGGCGCCGGGCCGGCCTGGGCGGCCTGCAGGGCGGCGGCGAACTTGAAGCTGTGCGAGGGCACCACGCGATCGTCATGATCGGCCGTGGTGATCAGCGTCGCGGGGTAATGCGTGCCCGGCTTGATGTTGTGCAGCGGGCTGTACGCTCTGAGCACCGGGAACATCTCGGGATCATCCGGCCGTCCGTAATCGCTGGTCCACGCCCAGCCGATGGTGTACCGCGAAAAACGCAGCATATCCATCACGCCCACGGCCGGCAGGGTCGCCCCGAACAGGTCCGGCCGCTGAGTCATGCAGGCGCCAACCAGCAGGCCGCCGTTGCTGGCCCCGTGGATGGCCAGCTTGCTGGTCTGCGTATAGCCATTGGCGATGAGCCATTCGGCCGCCGCGATGAAGTCGTCAAAGCAGTTCTGCTTGTTCTTGAGCCGCCCGGCGTTGTGCCAGTCCTCGCCGTACTCGCCGCCGCCGCGGATGCATGCCTCGGCGTACACGCCGCCCATCTCCATCCAGACCAGGTCCCTGACCGAGAAACCCGGGACGTTGGGGATCGCAAAACCGCCATAGGCGTACAGCAACGTAGGCAGGCTGCCGTTGAGCCTGAGCCCCTTGCGGTGGCTGATGAACATGGGCACGCGCGTACCGTCTTTGCTGTTGTAGAAAACCTGCCGGGTCTCGTAGTCGTCCGAGTTGAAGCGCACCTTTGGCTTCCTGAAAACGGTGCTCTCGCCGGTTTTCACCACGTAGCGGTAGATCGTTCCGGGCACGGTGTAGCTGGTGTAACCGTAGAACGTCTCGCGATCGGTCCGCTTGCCCTCGAAGCCCCAGGCGTTTCCGATCCCCGGCAATGCCACCTCACGTACGAATTGCCCGGCGAGGTCGAACACCTTCACCTGCGAGTAGGCGTCCTTGAGATAGCTCGCCAGGAACATGTCGTCCACCACGCTGACCGATTTGAGCGTCTCGCGGGCCTGCGGGATTAGTTCCTTCCAGTCGGCCTGCTCGGGCTTGCGGGTGTCAATCGCGACCACCCGGCTGCGCGGCGCGTCCAGGTCGGTGCGGAACCAGAACACCGGCCCGTCATTGCCGATGAAGACGTACTCGGCGTCGAACTTGTCCAGCAGGCGTACGATCTGCGCGCCCTGGTCCTTCAAGTCGAGGTAGTAGACGCGATTGCGGACCTCGCTGCCCTGCGAGACGTAAACGATCAGGTATCGGCCGTCGTCGGTGACCTTGCCGTCAAACATCCATTCTTTCTGGTCCGGCCGGTCGTAGATGAGCCGGTCCTCGGATTGCGGCGTGCCCAGCCGGTGGTAATACAGCTTCTGAAAGTAATTGCTCGATTCGAGCTTGTCGTCCTTCGGCTCGTCATAGCGGCTGTAGAAGAAGCCGCTGCCGTCGAGCGTCCAGGACACCCCGGAAAACTTGACCCACTTGATGTGGTCGGGCAGGTCCCGCCCGGTATCGACGTTCCGGACGTGCAGCTCGTTCCAGTCGGACCCCGAGCGAGCGAGGCCGTAGGCCAGCAGTTTACCGTCATCGGTGATCGCCGTGCCGGTCAGCGCCACCGTGCCGTCGACGGAGAGCACGTTGGGGTCGAGCAAAACCCGCGGTTCGCTGTCGAGGCCGTCGGCCACGTACAGCACCGACTGGTTCTGCAGCCCGCTGTTGCGCGAGAAGAAGTACCGCGTCCCTCTCACGGCTGGGACGTCGAAGCGTTCAAAGTCATACAGCCCGGTGATGCGCTTGCGGATGGCCGATCTGGCGGGGATCGCTTCGAGGTATCCGAACGTCAGCCGGTTCTCCGCCTCGACCCAGGCTTTGACGTCGGGCGAGTCGAGATCTTCCATCCAGCGGTAAGGGTCGGGCACCTTGACGCCGTGGTAGTCGTCGACCACGTCGACCGTCTTGGTCTTGGGATAAACGAGAGCCGGCGCGCTGGTGGTCAGTGTTCGGGCGCAACCGGCAAGCCAACCGACCAGAAGAACGCCGATCGCGGCCTTTGCTCGATATCGCATGAGAGGGAGTCTCCTGTCGGATCTTCGGTCCGGGGGATCAGTCATGATAGATTTCGTGAATGCGCGAGTCGTTCCGCGCGGGGCGGCGCAGTTCGACGGTGATGACTCCGTCGCTGTCACATCGATAGGCCTCGCAGACAGCGGCTCCTGCGAAGGATTCGGTTTGTACGATGTCCTCGACCGACGAGTGTCTGTCGATCGGCAGGGCCGGGTCATAGGGGAAGAACACATCCGACCAGCGGCGGACGTTGCTGTCCGGCAGGCCGTTCGTCCCGATCGACGTGCACTCCAGGTATCGCAGATGCCCGATGTTGTGATGCGGATGGTACCAGGCACATCGTTCCAGCGGCCGTTCGCCCTTGCGCGGAATGGGTGTCCCGGCCGGAAAAATGATGTCGAAGACCTCCGACTGGCCGTGGTCCCTGAGCCGCAGCAGTCCGAAATGCCGGGCGAAGACGTCGCGATAGGTCACCCGGTCGGTCGCGCAGATGGCCGCACCCATGGCCACGGAGGTAAAAGGCTTGTCGGTGAGGATCACCCGACAATCCGCAAAGGCCTCGGAGACCATGCCAGCCACCAGCGGCAACTTGGCGGAGCCGCCGACGAGGTACAAGGTCAGGTTCGCATCGGCCCGGATGCGCGGCTCCCTGGCAGCGGCGCGGGCGATCACTTTCTTGAGCATGGCGATGGCCGGCTTGAGCATCGGGCCGATCCGCTCGAAATAGGCATCCACCGGTATCGAGATCGGCGGGCAGCTCAGGCCGAAATCCATCGGGTTCAGAAACAGACTGCGGACCAGGCCACCGGCGATGGTCTCTTTCTGGGAACGCGCCTGCCGCAGCAAGGCATGCCGCGTCAGCGGGCTGAGCGTCTCGTGCCCCAGCTTGAACCTTTCCAGGAACATGTCCAGCAGCGCCCGATCGAAGTCGTCGCCGCCAAGGTCCTCGATGCCCCCGGAGGCCAGGACCTCGAAATTATCGCCGTCGATCCAGACCACCGAAGCGTCGAAAGTGCCGCCGCCGAGGTCGAACACGGCCACGGCCGAGGGTTCACGACCCTCCTTCCTCCCGCTTCGGCCGGCGGTGATGCAGTCGGCCAGCTCGATCGCGGAGGCCGTCGGCTCGTTCAAGGTCGAGAGAACCTCGAAGCCGGCGTCTCGAAAACACTTTCGGGTGATGTAGCGCTGGGCCCCGTTGGCGTTGGCCGGCCAGGTGACCACCGCCTGCAGCGGCTCAGCAGGCTCGATCATGCCGGACTCGCGGATGGAATCTGAGAGGGATCGCAGGAACCCGGTCAGAAGCTCGGCAACATCGAGTTGCTCCTGGTTCGACTCGGCATCGCTGCCACCAGCCTGACTTTTCTGATCCGCAGTGATCGCATGCCCCTCGGCATAGTTCCGCAAGTGGCGTTTCAGCGAGGGCACGAACACGTGATTCGGCCCCGGGCCACGCTGGCCAAAACGGCGGTCGGCCTCCAGACCGAACCACCGCTTGCCGGACTGCTTGTCCATCAAAATGGCTGACGGAAAGGCGTCTTGCACGATGGTGCCGGCGCCCGTATCCGCCCGGTGCAGGACCACTGAGAACATGCCGCGGTCGTGGATTACCGCCACAGTGTTGGTGGTGCCAAAGTCAATGCCCAGCAGAGCCATCCGCTCACCTCCTGTTGACCTTGACCCGAGCGGCCACGATCACCTTGCCGCGGGCGGTGCGGAAGCCGGGTTGGAGGACCTCGGCCAGCACACCATCACCGAGATCGTGCCGGTCGGTCTGGCCCACGGCCAGGTGGATCAGCGGGTCGAACGGCTCGCGGACCCGCGGCTCAAAGCTGTGCACCTCCAGCGTGGCCAGCGTCTGGTCGAGCATCGCCGTGCCCCGCTCGAAAAAGTCGCCGTTCCCCGGCGGGCTTGTCTCTGCCGGTGCCGACGAAGCCGCGAGTTGGGCGCGCTGGTGCATCTCGGTTCGCAGGGCTACGAGTGTGGGCAGGACTTCGGCGAGCTTGTCATCGAGCACCTCCGTGACCAGGCGCTGAAACATGGCAGTAGCTCGATCGATCGGTTTGCTGCGGATGATCGGCGCGTGTTGGCCTTGCTGGGCGACGGCCAGTTCGGTGATCGCGTTGACGGCGGTGGCCATGTGGCTGTTCAGCGAGTCCAGCAGAGCGGTCATGTCCGCCTCAGCCCGTGCCAGCAGGCCGGCCGGAGAGCGTTCACCGGCCACTGGCCTGAAAACCTGGCCGGCCGCCTTGTCTCCCCGAGCCCTCGCGGCAGGCTTGGCTTTGACGGCCGTTCTCACCGGGCTCGGCGGTTTCGTCTTGCCCGCGGCACGCGAGGGCGTTGACTTTGCCTTCTTGGATGGGCTCCTCTTGGTGGCCATGTGAGTGCCTCCATTGGCTGCGGATAATGATCCGATACATTGGTCGACGGCGGGCCAGGCGCAGATAGGTGCTCGACGAAACGCGGGCGGGATACTGCCCGCAATCGCCGAACCCCGCCTGCCCGGCGAACACCAGTCGTAATTGTCGACGCATTATACCACGAGGCGGGATTTGTCCACGCCATGCAGCTCAGGCAGGCGACTGGTGTTCCTGGTCGTTGACGTCGGATAGCCGTTGTGCCTGCTGATGTCGCGAGCGAAACGTGGCCGCGAGGCCGGGTTGACATGTCCTCCGGGGGGGCGGCTGCTATTTCGCGCAGTTCGAGGCTGCCGGCACGCCCGGCCCACTCAGGCACGCCAGAAAGATCGCGAAATCAGCCTGGTCAACGTCCTCATCGGGATCGAGACGGGCTTCGAGACAGCTTGGCAGGTTCTGCTCGATCCCGGGGCCGGACAGGCAGACCTGGAAGAGCCCGAAGTCACGCTGATCGACGTCCCCGTCATCGTCGAGGTCAGGGTCCGGTTCGGGCAGGCCGGTCCGGAACGTGAAGTCCGCCGAATGGTGCGGCGCGTAGCCCTGAGCTTCGGACCAGACGCGGAAGTGGTAGGTGGTTATCGGCGCCAGGCCGGTGATCTGCACGACATGATCGGTGACATTGCCCGGCCCCACGGCCTCGCTGCCGTAATCAGCCGTGAGGCCGTACTTCAGGCGGCTCGAGGACGCAAAGAGCGTGGCCCAACGGAGGGTGGCAGTGGTGTCGGTCGTCTCCTCGACTGTCACGGTCCAGGGGCCGCTGGTGACCTTGAAAGGCCCGGCGCTGCCGTCGCCCAGGTCCCAGGCCGGTGAGCGGCAGATCATCAGGTACTCGGTCGCGGGCTGCACGTGGACAACATTGTCCAGCGTGATCACGTGGCTCTGCACCAGTGAAGTGTCCAGCGGGATGAACTCCCCGTTCCGGGCGTTCGCGGCGGAATTCCAGTACCACAGCATCGTCTTCGACGGGTGATTGGTGTCCCACCTGACAACCAGCGCCTTGCCGGTTGTCGACACCTCGACTCGCATACCGGAGATGATTACGGGGTTCAGGGCATAAGAGTTGGTGGCGGGGCAGTTCGCGGTCAGGTATTTGAAGGCGGCGTTGTCCGCCACGTTGCAGTCGTCGTCCAGGTGGAACGTCGAATCCCAGCAGGGCCACCGGTACCAGGTGGCCCCATAGAGTTGCCTTGTGTGCGTGCTGTTCCAGTCGCGTATCTCCTGGCAGAACCCCAGCATCCGCGCAAGCGACACGCTATACGGTTCGGAATCCGCGACCCAGCCCTATTCGGTCACGTATACACCGACATCCGAAGCAGCACCGACGTCATCGAGCATTCTCAGCAGGCCGTCCGGAACCGAGCTTCCAGTATGGGCGGTCAGGCCATCGAACTCGTTGCCCCCCGTGATCCGCTGAATCTCCTGGATAACGTCAAGATAGTGTCCGTCGGCAGCCCAGTGACCGATGAGGACCTTCGCCTCCGGTTGCTTGGCCCGGATGGCGTTGCGGACCTGAACAAAGCACTGGGCGTATTCCTGTGGTGTGACGTGGGCCAGATCTACCTCGTTGCCGATCGAGTAGTGCCGGCAGAACTTCTTGAGCGCCTGAGCCCAGTTGTTCGCGCACTGACTGGCGAACGTGGGGTAGTCCGCCGGATCGGGCGGGATGGGTTCATAGGGATACCACTCCAGTCGCTGGATGATCGAGAATCCTTCGCCGGCCATCGGCTCGTATCGTCCGAAGACGTTGGGCTGGTTGTACGCCATGTTGGCCTCCGTCACCCAGCCGGTGAGCCAGTTCATGACGTCAACGTTCACGCCCCAGCCCCAATCGTGGACGCCATAGACGTACATCGACTCGGCGCGGACGGATCTTGCCGGCACCGCCAGCAGCAGACACGCCACCCCCGCGACAACGGACAGCCGGTTTCTCGTGGCCATGCTTTTGGCATTCCCGCCAAAGTCGGGCAGTCCGACCCCGATCGGCCGCCCATGCTCCGCAAGCTCCATTTTA
The DNA here is from genome assembly GCA_964586235.1 of uncultured Planctomycetales bacterium. Taxonomy (GTDB): domain Bacteria; phylum Planctomycetota; class Phycisphaerae; order UBA1845; family PWPN01; genus JAUCQB01. Next base: position 18,552 of record CAZPIO010000021.1, on the reverse strand, counting down.
ACGTCTCTGGTGAGTCAATAACAGCAGAATCCGATCCGGGATCATGATGAACGGATCGCCCGATCTGGCCGCTGCGTGCTACAATGGTTGTGCGGCTCCTGAAGCGGAGAGGTGTTGCAGGTGTCGGTGCGGTCCTGGGCAAGTTGACGGGAGCGTTCCTGATGAGGCGGGCGAGAACCAGCATGCTCTGCGCGTTTCTGCCTGCCCTGGCCGGGATGGGCGCTGCCTGCTGCCCCGATACCTTCTATGAGCTTCTGGCTCCTGCTCCGACCGTTCGACTTCCCGAGGACGAAGAGCCACATTGCTCCGGCGGCGAGTGGTGGTACTACACGGGTAACGTTTACTGGGAAGGTCTTTGCGAGGTTGCCGGCACCCATGCCGGGCAGCAGGTCACCGGGTCGGCCTTTGTCGAGTTGACGAATTACCCGTAAGGCATACGCTGAGGAGATCTGACAGAACCCGGAGCGTCAGCGACGGGCCGTGCTTCTGCTGCCCGCAGGGCACCAACCTCGTGCTTGGCGTTCTGTCTTAGGGTAGTCCCGCCTTCGAGAAAGGAGAACGACCATGAAACAGAACCTCCCAAGTCTCCTCAGTCTCCTGTGTCTGTCGCTTGCCGTCTCGCACCTCGCAGCCGCGCCGCCGCCAAACATCGTCCTGCTCTACGCCGACGATCTGGGATACGGCGACGTCAGTTGCTACGGGGCCACCCGGCTGAAGACGCCGAACATCGATCGGCTCGCCGAGGAAGGGCTTCGCTTTACCGACGCCCATTCGGCATCGGCCACGTGCACGCCCTCCCGCTACGCGATGATGACCGGCGAGTATGCCTTTCGAAAGAAGGGAACGGGCATTCTGCCGGGCGACGCCGCTCTGATCATCGAGCCCGGCCGCACCACCATGGCCTCGATTCTGAAAAGGGCCGGCTACAAGACCGGCGTCGTCGGGAAATGGCACCTCGGCCTGGGCAGCCCGAAGCCCGACTGGAACGGCGAACTCAAGCCCGGCCCGCTCGAAATCGGGTTCGACTACTGCTTCCTCATTCCTGCCACTGGTGACCGCGTGCCGTGCGTGTACGTGGAGAATCACCGCGTGGTCGGCCTCGACCCGAACGACCCCATCCAGGTCAGCTATGCCGGCCCGATCGGCCAGGAGCCGACCGGCAAGGACCATCCCGAACTGCTCAAGGTCCACCCCAGCCACGGCCATGACATGACCATCGTCAACGGCATCAGCCGGATCGGCTACATGACCGGCGGCAAGGCGGCCCGCTGGGTGGATGAGGACATGGCCGATGCGATCACCCGAAAGGCCGTCAGTTTCATCGAACAGCACAAGAGCGAGCCGTTTTTTCTCTACTTCGCGACGCACGATATTCACGTGCCGCGGGTACCGCATCCGCGTTTCGCCGGGAAGAGCGGCATGGGGCCTCGGGGCGACGTCATTCTGGAGTTCGACGCCTGTGTCGGCGAGATTCTCGCTACGCTGGATCGCCTGAAACTCAAGGAGAACACGCTGGTCATCCTGACAAGCGACAACGGCCCGGTGGTGGACGACGGCTACAAGGACGAGGCTGTCGCGAAACTCGGTGACCACAAGCCTGCCGGGCCCTGGCGGGGCGGCAAAGGCAGCCTCTTCGAGGGCGGGACGCGCATTCCGTTCATCGTCCGCTGGCCCAGTCGCGTGAAGCCGGGCGTCAGCGAGGCCCTCGTCTGCCAGGTGGATCTCGTGGCATCATTCGCAGCGCTGGCAGGACAGAAGCTTGCCGCGGAAGAGGCTCCGGACAGCTTCAATGTGCTGCCCTCGCTGGTGGGCGAGTCCAAGACCGGTCGCGAGCACCTGGTGGAGTACGCCGGACGGCTCGCCCTGCGGCGGGGAAGCTGGAAGTACATCGAGCCCGGCAAGGGCGCGAAGGTGAGCTTCTATACCGGGATCGAAACGGGCAACGATCCGGCCCCGCAACTCTACAACCTGGCCGACGACGGCGGCGAACAGAAGAATCTGGCTTCCTCTCGACCGAAGGAAACCGAGGAGCTGAGCAGCCTGCTCCACGAGATTCGTCAGGCGAAACGATCGCGACCGTGATCTCTCTCGGGAACGCCAATCGGCATCAAGCGACCATCCTGCCCGAACCTATCTTCCTGGCCCGGCGGGTCTTCCCATGGAGGCCGGCCACGCGTTGCACGTCGCTCGGGTGGCCCGGGCCGGACCGATCCGGTATCCTGTGCCCGACGTCGCCTCATGGAGCGCTGGCGAGTGTCCTCTTCCTTGAAAGGCGGATAACGGCATGGTCTTGGGTAGTGCAGTGTTCACGAAGCTGGACTGGGTCGTCCTGATCGGCTACTTCGTCGGTATCGTGTTCTTCGGGCTCTGGGTGGCACGCAGGATCCACGGCAGCGGAGGATACTTCCTCGGTGACCGGCAGTTGCCCTGGTGGGTGATGATGGGCCAGGCCTTCGGCACCGGCACGAACGCCGAGAACCCGGTTGCCCAGACCGGGGCCTCGTGTCAGCTCGGCTTCGCCACCATCTGGTACCAGTGGAAGAACATGCTCATCACGCCCTTCTACTGGCTGATGAGCCCCTGGTACCGTCGCAGTGGGCGAACCACTATCGGCGAGATGATCGAAGACCGCTACGGGCGCACTCTCGGGCTGATCTACACCGTCTTCGGCATCTCCTTGTTCGTCTTCAACCAGGGAGCCATGCTCAAAGGTGCCGGCAAGATCATCTCCGTCGCCACCGGCGGAGAGATCATCTCGCCCAACGGCGTCGTCCTGGCAATGACCGTGACCTTCATCCTCTACAGCTTCTTCGGCGGGCTGATCGCGTCGGCCTATACCGATTTCGTGCAGGGCTTCCTCATCATCGTGCTGTCGTTCATGCTCATCCCAGCGGGCCTGTCGGCCGTCGGCGGCGTCGGCCGGATGCACGAAACGCTCCCGCCCGATTTCTTCTGGCTCTACAGCGAGGTCAGTAAGCTCGATGCCTTCACCATCGCCATGCTCGCGATCAACGGGCTGGTGGGCATCACCGCCCAGCCTCACATCCTCACCATGAACGCCACCGGCAAGACCGAGCGAGCCGGACGCGTCGGCCAGATGTACGGCACCTTCGTCAAGCGGGTGTGCACCATCGGCTGGGCATTCACAGGTCTGATCGTTGCTACCATGCTCCTCCAACAGGGAACCGCACTGGATGACGCCGAACACGCTTTCGGCTACGCCTGCCTGCACCTGCTGGCCCCGGGCCTGGTCGGCCTGATGGTTGCCTGCGTGCTGGCGGCCAACATGTCCACCTGCTCGAACTTCATGGTCAACACCGGGGCCCTGTTCACCCGCAACTTCTACCAGCACTACATCAAACCGGGCGCGAGCGACAGGGAGATCCTGAAGGTCGGCCGGCTGTCCGGCCTGGGGCTGACCGGGCTGGGCATCGTCTTTGCCCTGACGGTCGAGCGAGTTCTCGACGCCTTCATGTTCACCGAGACCATCGCGGCCTTCATGGGCATCATGTTCCTGGGCGGAGTCCTGTGGAGGCGGGCCAACCGCTACGGTGCGCTGGCGGCAACCTTCCTCTCGTTCGGCGTGTACTACGCCCTGAACTACCTGATGACCTGTCATGCCGATGCCGCCGGCTCGGCCGGCACGACGCTCAGCGAGGCCTGGGGCCGGATGATGCACTCCAGCCAGAACGGCGGCTTGTGGGCCTTCCTCAAGACCGGCGACCTCCAGTTGGTCTACAAGTGGACACCCGGCCCCTACGGCTGGGCCACGTTGATCGGATTCGGCTTGTTCGTCCTGGTCAGCCTGTTGACTCGGCCCGAGGATCAGGGGCGGATTGGCCAGTTCTTCGACAAGATGCGGTACACGTCGGACGAGCCCGGCACGCTGGCCGCGGAGCGAGGCCAGGACATGCTCCTGCTCGATCTGCCCGGCTGGTTCGCCGCCGAGCGATGGCGCGGCTTCTTCCGCCGCTACCGCGAAGATCTCATCGGCTTCGTTCTGGGCTGGGCAACAGTCGGCGGGCTCATCCTGCTGGCCTGGGCGGTGCTTCAGATCGGAAAGTAGGTACCCTTCCGGAAGTAGGAGCGGCTTGCAGCCGCGATCTTGACGAGCCACGGGGTTTATCCCCGTGGTCTTCACGGACCGCGAAAGAACCGGCGGGATCAACCCGCCGGCTCGTCAAGGCCCTTTCTGCTTGTCCATGTCTTCCTGCAGGACGGGGGCCGGGTTCAGCTCCAGCCACTCCTTGATGCCCTTCACCTCGGGGAAGGCCCGCTTGAAGTCGAGCCCTTCGCGCTCGCATTCGGCCGCGATGTTCCGCATCAGCCCGGGCATATCGTAGTGATAGCAGTACTTGCGGACCAGGTCATCCTGCTCGCTCTCCTGGGCCCGCCAGACGAACGATCGCACGTACAGGGGAACGTTGGGATTCGCGAGGAAGGCAAACAGGGCCCCGGCTCGCACCGAAGGAAACTCCGGCAGGCGGAGGCGGTTCATCTCGGTGTCGCCGGCATCCTTCTGGTACTTGTCGTAGGCCCACGCGGCGGTGCGCACGGCCACGCCGAACTCATCGCTCTTGCCGGAGGCCAGGGCCATGTACGCCTGATACAGAAGGCTGCCGATCAGCGCCTTGACCGACGGCTGGCTGTCAAGCAGGTCGGCGATTCGGTTGTTCATGAACTCGTTGACCGTCTTGAAGTAGTCGTCCTTGGGCTTGCCGGTGTTGGGGTCCGGATAGTACTTGGCCAGATAGTCAAGATAGTGCTGGGCCTCGTCGAGCCGCCCGGCGAAGTAATAATTCATCACCGCCTCTTCCAGGAAATTCACGTGCCCGTCACGCAGCATTTCGCAGGTGCGGTTCTCGACGTTCTCGCCAGGCTCGGCGTATTTCTTGCCCAGCTCGATGTACTTCTTGTGCATCGGCTCGACGTACTGGAGCGACGGCTGCATCTCCAGGAACGACTTGAACGGCTCGTCCACGTTGATTCGGAAGATGTAGCGGCCCGTCCGCGACAGACTCATCAGACCATAGAGCATCACGCGGTCGGTGTTGAGCCGATCGATCTCCTTGACGCTCCGGAACTCCTCGCCTTTCTTCATGCCGTACATCGACCAGTAGATGGCGTGCGTCCAGGGCGTGCGCCAGTCGAGGAACAGGGGCTTTTCCGGGCTCAGCGTGCTCGACATGGAGAGCATGAAGGCGGGGTCCATCTTGTACTGCTCGCGCAGGACCTTGGCCCGCATCCAGGCCAGCAGGGCGTCGAAGTCTTCTCCCGATGAAGCCAAGAAGAACTCGAATAACGGGCGATCCTCCGCCTTCGGTTCGACAGGCTTGGCCCGCAGGCCGGCCAGTTCCGTCTCCCGCGTGAAGCGGATGTAAGGCTTGAAGAACAGCTCCTCCAGGGGGTGAAAAACGCGCAGGTTCTTCGTTCCGATCTGAACGTCGATGCCGAGGTCCTTCAGTTGGCTGACCAGTCCCTGTACTTTCGGCCGGCGGGCGATCAGTTCATCGAGAGCCACGGGGGCCTCGGCCACGGGCCTGAACCACTCCAGCATCTGCTCGTCAGACACCCCCACCGGCGGCGGACCGAGCAGCGTTTCCATGGTGGCGGCCCACATCCGTTTGTAGGAATTGTGGTACTCGTCGACCCGGTCGCCGACCTTGTGGAACCACGTCCAGGTGAGCGACTGGTACAAGGCCACGACCCGGTCGTTGTTGGGGATGCCCTCGTCACGCAGCAGCCGGATGCCGTTGTAAACCCACTGCCATCGCTCCTGCGCCGTGTGCGTCGCCACGGAGATGTTGTAGGACATCTCCCACGCCTGGAACCTCCACACTTCCGGGAACCGGGGCTGCAGGGTGCAGATCCACCGGGCCAACTGCTGCGACTCGTAATACTTGCCTTCCTCTTTGAGGGCCTGCGCCCGGATCCACAGGTAGTTCACGAAGACGGCGCGCAACGGTCCGCCGAAGGCGCTGATCCAGCCGTACTCGGGGGGCAGGTTCTTGTAGATGTCATCCTGGATGACGAGCTGCAGGTCCTTGCGCTGCTGGTTGATCGGAGCCTGCAGCCGGGCGGCCAGCGCAATGCAGGCCACCGCGCCAAGCACGGCCCCCACCTGGATCAGCGTGGCTGACCTTTGCGCTTCAACGCGCTCGACCACATAACGGCCGCCGTCATCTTTGACCACCAGCAGAACTCCCTGTTACCGCATTCCGCCGCAGCGGATCTTCAACCCACCACGGCGAGTCTTCGACCTTACGAGGTCACCTTTGCCAGCTCCCGTTTCGTCAATATCACGCATCCGGCGATCGCCAGGAGTGTCGCCTGGACCACCACCAGATCTCGCAGCGCCTGCAGGACCCAGACCAGGGTCACCAGTCGCCCGCCCACGACGTTGCCGGCCGCATCTGACTTCGAGAAATTCGGCACCAGCTCGACAAAGGCCCGGGCGATGAGCCGCAGCGGCGGGCCGAAAATCCACAACGTATCCTCCCGGAACGGCGCGGACGTCGTCCACTCGAGCGATTCCCCGATCCACGACCCTGTGAAACCAACACCAAGGATCAGGAAGCAGGGCATGCAGGCCACCGGGAAGGACAGGAAACTGGCCATCATCAGGCCCAGCGAGGCCAGGAACGCCAGCCGGCACCAGATGATCGCCAGCGCCCGGAACGTGTTCCAGGGAAACGTGCCCAGCGGGTACAGCAGCTCGAAGCTGTCCTGGCCCTCGAAGGTGATCGAGTCGGCTTCGCTCATGTTGTAGACCTGGACGTAGAGCGTGTTCTGGCTGTTCACCGCGAACGTCCGGATGGGAACGTTGTGGAAACGCTCCACGACGAACTCGCCGCTGATCTGGGGAGACATGGTCTCCGGTTCGCCGGGGTCGCCGCAGATGATCACCGCCTTGAGCGAGGCGTCTTCCGTCCCGCCCGGATGCCGGGGCTTGATGTGCAGAATCAGAAACTCGTCCTTCTGCTTGTCCACCAGCAGATTGCGGAACTCGAACACCCTGCCCTGTCGCGGCGGCAGCGTCCAGAAAATGCGTTTGGCCTCGTCGACGATCCGGCCGTGGAGGCTCTCCTCGCCCATCGGGTCGAGCTGGTCGATGGTCCCTTTCTCCCGGAGTTCGCGGATCCGGTCTCTTGCCACCTTATTCCAGTCCGGCTGATACAGCCTGAAGTTGTGCCGGATGGTGAGCACTTCCTCCTGCAGGGCCCGGGCGTCGCCCGGCACTGCCGTCGGCCGGTTCTTCAGGTACCACGTCGAGGCCAACACGGCCCCGAAAGTTATCAGCAGAAGCATCGCGTTCAGGGTGACCACGCCCAGCCACTTGCCCACGAAGAACTGCCAGCGGGCGATCGGCTTGCTGACCACCATGAACACCTGCTTCTCCAAGATCTCGCTCGAGAGCGTGCCGCAGGCCAGGAAAATGGTCAGGAAGCAGAGCAGGATGTCCACCGACCCGAGAGAATACGCCAGGTAGTTCTGCACGCGGCTCTTGACCGTCAGCCCGTCGCCGGTGACCAGGAAGGGCATCGTGCCCAGGATCAACACGATGAGGACGATAAACAGTATCGCGATCTTCGTCCGGAAGCTCTCGGCGATCATGTGGCGGGCGACGGCCCAGATGCGCGACATGCGGCGTCACTCCTTGGGCCTGCGGGGCTCGCGCTCGGCACGATCGACGAGTCTGTCGATGATGTTGAGGTCCACCGCCGGCTCCGGCGAGGGAGCCGGGCTCTCCACCGCTTCGGCGGGCTCGGCGGGAGCGGCCGGCGCCGAAACCAGGTCCGCAAGCACATCGGACACCGACTCGGGCACGGGGGGCAGCGGGGCCGGTGCCGCGTCAGCCGGGGCTTGCGCGGGTGCGGCCGCGGCCGCCATCAGCGATTCCACCACCGTCTTGTCGGCCGGAGACTCCGCCAGAAACTCGGCGATGCGCCCGCCCACGGTCGCACCCGAGGTCGCCTGGCGAAGCTGCTGGGCCTGGCGGACGATCCGCAGGAAGAACGTCTCCAGCCGGTCGGACGGCGCCGACACACTGATGACCTGACGGCCCTCTTCGCTCTCGACCATCCGGCGAATGCGATCGATCGCGGGCGGGTCAAGCTTCTCGGTGGTGATCTGGGTGAGGTTCTCTTGGCTGAGCAGCTCGCGGATCGGCCCGAGGGCCTGCAGACGTCCGCCGTACAGCACCGCCACGCGCTGGCACACGTCCTCGACGTCGGCCAGCAGGTGGCTGCAGAGGAGAATCGTTTTGCGCTTCTCGCGATTGAGGAAAGTGATCAGATCCTTGATCTCCCGCGTGCCCACCGGGTCGAGGCCGGAGGTCGGTTCGTCGAGGATCATGAGGTCGGGGTCGTTGATCAGGGCCTGGGCTAGGCCGATCCGGCGGGCCATGCCCTTCGAGTATTCTCCCACGCGGCGGCGCGATTCGCGGACCAGCCCGGTCATCTCCAGCAACTGCTCGACCCGCCGGCGGCGCTCCTGGCGAGGGATGCGGAAAAGCCGCCCGTAATAGTCCAGCGTTTCACGGGCATCGAGGAAGCGATAGAGATACGATTCCTCGGGCAAAAACCCGATCCGGGCCTTCACCGCCACGTCCGTCGGCGACCGGCCGAGCAACTGGATCCGCCCCCGCGTCGGGTACAGCAGCCCCAGCAGCATCTTGATGGTGGTCGTCTTGCCCGAGCCGTTCGGGCCGAGCAGGCCGAAAACCTCATCCTTGTGGACGCTGAGGTCCAGCTTGTCCACGGCAACCACGCGCTGGCGATGCCAGAAGTCTTTGAAGACCTTGGTGAGGCCGACGGTCTGAATGATACCTTGATCGTTACTGGACATTCGTGATCCGATTGAAGCACATGGTCCGCCGGAGGCAGGCTCACTTGCCCGCCTCGACCCCCGCCTTCTTGCGCGATCCCGCCTCCTGGGCCTGCTTGAACTCCACGGGATCCTTGTTGAGCCACACGTCTATCTCCTTGTTGTCGCCGGGCGGCAGGACCCACTTGGTCACGCCCGGGCTGGCAAACAGGTCTCTGAGCCCCTCGGCCAGCAGACGCTGCCGAAACAGGCGGGGATTCAGCTTGTACTGCTCGTACAGAGCGTCGAACTGCTGCTGGCGGGCTTGCGCCAACTGCACGATCTGCTCGCTCCGCTGCCGGGCCTCCTGGATGCGAGCGCCCGCCTTGCCGGCAGCCTGTGTCACGAGGAGATTGCCGATACGGGCCAGAGTCTCATTCTGCTCCGGACCCGCAGGTTGCTGGTCGAGCGCCTGGATCTCCTCCCACAGTTTCTCCCACGACCCGCCGGCCGCCTCGTTGAGGGTCTTCTGCCGTTCCTCCTCTGCTCTCTTGACCGTCTGCTGCGCCGAGTTCATGGCGGCGGTGACGCTGTCCACCGCCCCCTTCACCTGCAGCGGGTAATACGAGTTCGGGACGTCCACCTTGTCCAGCGTGATGCCCGCGCCCATGCGATCAAGCGCCGCCTGGGCCCGGCTCTTCACCTCGGCCGCCATCGAGCCCGTGTCTTTCCAGATCGTGTCCGCGGTGGTCCGGGCCGCGCTGGCCACGCAGGCATTCTTGAGTACCGCGGTGAGCAACTCCTTCTCGGCATCCCTGTTTCCGTCGTAGACCACGTTGCGGATGTACAGGTCCGCGTCAGTGATCCGGTACTGGGCCTGGGCCAGCAGGTGCATGATCGCCTTGTCGCCGGTGAGCAGGGCCCCGTCGACGGCGGGGTCCAGCCCCTGTTCGCGCGGCGCCAGATCGCTCAGGGGCCTGCCTTGGTCCTGAGGATTGATCCGAAGCCAGAAAGGATCCAGGACAAGCGTTTCCAGGGCGATGGGCACCTCAACTACCTCATCGATCGGGTACGGCCATGCCAGATGGACGCCCTCGCGGAACATATTCACCTGCCTGCCGAAACGCAGTTGGACGGCCATGCTTTTGTCACGGTCGACAATGAACAGGCCGCTGCACAGGTAAAGCACCACGGCGAAGACCATCACCCATTTCAGCACCCTGAAGCTGAGCCGCAGGGCGTCGACCAGTGCCTGGTTTGCCGCGTCAAAGGCCTCGGTCGGCGCTATTGGAGCCGACTCCTCCTGTTGCGGGTGATCGTGATGATGATCGTGCTGTGCCACGTTGGCTACTCCGCGCCGGCCAGGCCGGCATGCAGACGGTTACTTGGGTTTAACAATCTCCGGTATCAAGGCCCGATCGGACGGCCGCGTCGTGGGTCCGGTCTCGGCGAGGGAGGTCGCCTCTTCGAACAGATCGAACGGCGACTGGCCGTTGAACACCACCGTCGCCCGCTCTCTCAGGATCCTGCCCAGGTAGTCCATCTGCAGCAGGAATACCGCGAGCCCCTCGTCCTTCTTGAACGTCTCGTTGTACGCGGCTGCCCGCCGCTTGCCGTCGGCGATGATCCTCTCGGCCTCCCGGTCGGCGAATGCCAGAATCGTTCCCGCAATGCTCTCGGCTTCCGCCTTGATGCGCTCGGCCTCGGACATGCCGGCGCTGCTGTACCGCGCGGCCTCGGCCTCCCGCTCGGCCTTCATCGAGTTGAACACCTCCTGCGTGACCAGCTTGGGCAGGGCCAGGGCCTCGATGCCCACGTAGCGGATCTCCACGCCCAGCAGATCGCGGACGCTCATGGAACTCTCGGTGGTCGTCGAGACGGCCGTCCCGATTTCCTTCTCGATGTCGTCATATTTCAGCTCGTTGCGGTCGGTGGACACGAAGTTGGCGAAATCGTACCGGGAGATCACCGTCTTCTGGTCGTTCCGGACGCGGACCTGCAGCTTCTTCTCGGCATCGACCATGTCCTGGTTGCGGATGCTGAAGATGTACGGGTCGGCGATCGACCAGCCGATCGACGTCGTCACGATCACGTTCTTGCCGTCGCGCGTCGGCGTCTCCTCGCCCACGGTCTCGGTGAGCTGGATGCGATTGTCGTAGATCGAGACCCGCTGGACCGGCCAGGGCCACTTGAAGTAAAGCCCGGGCTCGGTCTTCACGTCGGGCGACTGACCGCTGGCGTCCGGCGGGGTGATCTTCCCGAAGGTCCGTAACACCGCCACCTCGTTATACCGCACCTGGTAGGTGATCATGTGCAGTAAGAGGATCGTTATGATGGCGACTCCCGCCACAATGGAAGGCAGGCTGCGTTTCATTGCTTGTGTCTCTCCGTCATTGTCGGTTACCGTTTGGCGTCTCCCTGCCCTGGCTTGACCGGGTCAGTCTTTATTCTCCGCGCCCACCGAGACCGGGATATCCCGCTCATCCTGCAGGTTCAGGCCGAACGCAGGGGAGTGCCCGGCCTTGGAGGCCGCAATCACGTACTTGCGGACCGTTCCGGTCGCGTCTGCAAGCATCTCGAGGTACTTACGCATCCGATAGTACTTCGGGGCGGCGCTCTTCGTTTCAATCTCGTACTCAAAGCCGGTCGCCTGGCCCTGGGCTCGGTTCTCCAGCCGCCATCGCTCGGACCGAGCCTTGGCCACCTTGGTGGCCGCCTGCCCGCCGATTGGCGCCAGCCCCGCCTTCTTGTCCCCGAAGAAGAGTCTGCTCACGCGCACTCGCGCCGCCTGAAGCTCGTTTTCAGGGGTGTCTTTTTCGGACTCCAGCTCGGTCAGTCGGCGGATCGCCTTGGAAAGCTCCTCGGCCTGCGTGATGTCGCCGGCGATTTCCGCCAGACGCCTGTTCCGGTCGGCCCACGCGCTGCGCTCGGATGCGGTTCGCTTCGATTCCGCGCCGATCACGTGCTGAAATGCCTCGGCCGTGTCCGCCGGCGGGTGAACGCCCTGCAAGCCCAGGAACACGATTTCCACACCCAGGTCCAGCTCGTCCGCCTTCTTCTGGATCTCCTCGCGAAGCCTCTGCTCGGTCTCTCCTCGCTTGGTGCCCATCAACCCCACCACGTCGACGCTGGCACACTGCCGCATGATCTCTCGCCTCGCAATCGCCGAGAGCACCTCACGGGGACCCTCATCCTCGGGGCCGCCGTAACGGCGAAGCCAGTCGTAGGCGTCTTTGATTCTGAACTGGATGGCCGCCGAAATCCGGAGCTGGCTGACCGGGACGGATGCCGCGAGGCCTTCGCTCTCTCTGGCCGGCCGAGTGGCGGGCACCAGGTTCTCGACTTTCGGCTGCGTGGTCGGAGCACTGGCCAGCCTGGGCGTCGCGACCAATACGTTCAGGTGCGGCTCCCAGGCGTGCTGGTTGGTCCAGAGAAAGAGCTCCTTCTTGCCCGGCTTCTCCGGCTCTTCCAGGATGCCGATCCTGAGATCGTGAACCTGGGCAGTGGCCACCTTGTAGGCTTTCTCGATCGGCCAGGGCCATTTCAGGTGAAGGCCGTCCTTGACCACTCGAACCTTCAAACCGAACCGCTCGATCACCGCCTCCTCGTTGGCCCCGACGAACAGGAGCGAGGACAACAGGAACATCATGACCACCGCGAAACCGATCAGCGGCACGACCGACCGTTGCAGGAGCTTGTAGAACCAGGTCGACGAAACCTCGAAGCCGAACTGGTAGTTGATTGCATCGGCAATCGATCGGGCAATCCCGCCGGGCTCGGTGAACAGGCCCAACAGGCGGCTGTCAAACGCCGGGCGAGGCTCTTCGTCCGGCGCCCGCGGCCGGTAGAAGTCGAGCACCAGGTTGAGCAGCGTCTCCGCGGCCAGGACAAGCAGCAGGATACGCAACCCGTGGGCCACGACCCGCTCCGGGATCGGCGTCTTGGCCACGTAGAGGGCACCCAGTGCCGCACTGAACGCGCCCGTGGCGAGAGTCACCCCCATCAGCCAGGTCGCCCCCGAGTGCAGAATCTGCCATTCCTTGTATCGGGACATCCCGGTCGCGTAGCGGGACAACAGGAAACTCACGAACGCGGCACCCAGCGTCAGGAAGAACAGCAGCGGCGCCTTCTCGATGTCGATGGCCGACCACTTGGCCGACGAGAGGGCCTGACCGATGGGCCAGCTCCATCGCCACAGGCCGGCCAGGACCAGGAGCCCGATGATCAGGATGGAGAAGATCGGCAGCAGCCAGCGATACATCCATCGCAGCCGGCGGCGGGCCAGGAGCAGCTCCTCCTCGCCGACGTCGAAGATGGCGTCGGTGCCGGCCGCGCCTGCCCGTTCCCGGCGAAGCTGCTCGGTCTCGAACGCCTCCTCCTGGACAAGTACCCGCTGGTGGCAGACCATAACCAGGAACAGCCACACGACGTTCCCGACGGCGGTCAACAGAACCAATGCCCGCAACGCCTCTGAATTGCACCACGACCAGAGTACGGCAAAAAACGCCGCCAGCAGGATCTGGAACGCCAATCCGGCCAAGGCGACGGTACGGGCTCTACGTTCAGGCCTCTGCGTTGTCATATCGTTCTGATTCTCAGGTAAGCTGCCACCTGGGCTGGTGCCTCAGAAGGCCGGTGTTGATTCCGCACTTGCGGGCTTTATCCGAAAAACCGCCGAGCAGTAGACGGCTGAGCCGCGTACTCTACAATATGCACGCTTGCCTGCCAAGCCTGCGGACGGCCGGACGGGTGGCCCGAAGACGCCCGTCCGATAATGCGTAAGATCTGGTTCCAGTGATAGTTGGAAACCATGTTCACTAAGCTCCTGGGCATCACCATCAACAGCCTGACGGAAACCATCCGCCAGCCGATCTATGGGATTCTCTTATTTGCGACCACCTTCCTGCTGGTCCTGAACGTCGGTTTGGCGGGCTACACCTTCGACGACGACAATAAGCTACTGAAAGATCTCAGCCTTTCTACGATGCTTCTCTGCGGTTTGTTTCTGGCAGCTTTCAGCGCAGCCGGGGTTCTTTCGCGAGAAATCGAGAACAAGACGGTCCTGACCGTCGTCAGCAAGCCGGTTGGCCGTCCCGTTTTCATCCTCGGCAAGTTCGTCGGACTGACCGGTGCCCTCGCGATCGCCTACTACCTGTGTGGGGTTGTTTTCCTCCTGACCATGCGGCATAAGGTCATGTCCACCGCCAGAGACCAATGGGACTTGCCGGTCATCATCTTCGGTTCCGCGGCGTTTTTCGGCACGCTGCTGATCGCGGCCTTCTGTAACTACTTATATGACATGCAGTTCAGTTCAACATCGGTGGCCCTCTCCCTGCCCCTGATGACCCTGGCCCTGGTTCTGGTGTGCCTGATCGGGCCCGACTGGCAGATGCAGCGATTTGGCAAGGATTTCATCGACGGTCAGATCGTCGGGGCCACCGCGCTGGTCTTCAGCATGGTGATGATTGCCACCGCCGTCGCTGTCGCAGTTTCGACACGCCTCGGGCAGGTCGGCACCCTGGCCATCTGCTTCGTGGTCCTGATGATCGGGCTGGCCTCCGACTATATCTTCGGTCAGGCCCGCGAGAGCCACCTGCTGGCCCGGATTGCCTACTGGATTTCCCCCAATCTGGCTTTCCTCTGGGTCACCGATGCCCTGACCCAGGATAACCACATCACCGCCCAGTATGTTGGGATGGCGTTTGGATACGCGATGCTCATTGTGGTGAGCTGGCTGCTGATTGCGGTGGCCCTTTTCCAGAAGCGAGAGGTCGGCTGACGCCTGACCGACTGAGGGGGGTCGGCCAAGGGTTGACAGGATGACCGACCCGGAGAGCAACCCTATGCCCCCGGCCTGTCTGGTCTGCGCCCACCAGGGCTTGGAGCCCTTCCTGGACCTTCTGCTCAAGTGCCCGCAATGCGGCTTTGTGACCGCCCGCCTGGATGAGCCGGTTGATGCACGTCGGCTCTACGAGGGCGACTATTTCAGCGGCGAAGAGTACCTGGACTACCGGGCGGACGAGGCCATACTGAAACGCAACTTCCGTCGCCGGTTGAAGGAGATTCTCGCGCGCCGTTCGCAGGGCCGGCTGCTCGAAATCGGGGCGGCTTATGGTTTTTTTCTCGACCTGGCACGACAGCATTTCCAGGTGCTTGGTTTTGAGCTGAATCCGGCGGCGGCACGTCATGCCCGCGACTCGCTGCGGCTCGATGTCCGCACGGATGATTTCCTGCAATCGAACGAAGCATCCATTGGCGGCAAGGTGGACGTGACGGTCATGTGGGACGTCATCGAGCACCTCGAACGCCCCGACCGCTTCCTGGCTCGCATCGCTGAATTGTCGAACACGGGCGCCTTGCTGTACCTGACCACCGGGGACATCGGCAGCCGCATGGCCCGCTGGCGCGGCCGCAAGTGGCGGCTGATCCATCCCCCCTCCCATCTGCACTACTTCGACCGCGGCACCATCGCCCGTCTCCTGGCCGACCACGGCTTCGAAGTCCTCGACATACGCTCCATCGGCATCGCCCGCAGCCTCCGCCAGATCCTTTATTCCGTTCTGGCGCTCGGTCTGAAGCTCCCCGCCGCCTACCGCGCCGCCGAAAAGGTCGTCCCCGCGTCCTGGGGCGTGACCATCAACACCTTCGATATCATGCGCGTGATCGCCCGGCGTGAATAATCTGAACTGCGTCAGGGAGCACTTCCGCCGAGGCGGTCTCCGGGGACGCATCAGAGGATGAAACCTGCTGACTTCGCTGTCGAGGCCATGCTCGCCGCGCCCGACTGCTTCCCTGGTCAGTGCACCTGCACCGGCTGCGTTGAGGGGATGGTGGCGGCTTTCTTGTCCCTCAGAACGGTTGCGCGGGGGTTGCGTTTCTCGGGGCCGCGGAAACCGTACTTGACGAGATCGCCCATGTCGAATCTGAACTGCTGCTCCCGGGAGATCGCCGCCGCCCGGCGCATCAGCTCGTTCCGCAGGGTCCGCTGCTTGCGCGGCAGGGCGATGACGATCTCGTTCCCGGCGTCCCGGAGCGTCAGGACGTACACCGTGTCGAAGGTCTCCTGGTAAGTCCGGACCATGGAATCGCGCAGCGGGTTCAGGTGCCTGCTCCAGATGTTCGCGACGACCACCCCTTTGGGCGACACCGCCCGGCGCACGGCCGTGAGGAACTCCTGCGTCGCCAGATGGTAGGGGATGCTCTCGGCGCCGTAGGCATCCAGCATAATGATGTCGTAGGGGTCGCGGGACTCTTCGATGAACTGCCGCCCGTCGGCGACGTGAGCGTGCATCGCCGCATCCTCGCGGAACCCGAAGTACTTCTTCGCCACCGCGACCACGTCGGGGTCGATGTCGACCACGTCGATGGTCAGCTTCGGATAATGCTTGCGGAGAAGGCTCGGGATGGTGCCGCCGCCGAGCCCCACGATCAGCACCCGCTTGGGCTGCTCGACAAAGGCCAGCCCCAGGGTCATCCCGCCGACGTAAGGAAACTCGATGTAGTCCGGGTCGCCCACCTTGACGACGCTCTGGCGGGTCCCGCCGTGCTCGAACAGCAGCGTGCGCAGCCCCTGCTCGTTCTCGGTCACCACGATCGTGTTGTACTGAGACTGCTGTTCGTAGAGGATCTTCTCGGCCGTACGGGCCGGCACCCAGAGCGCGAGCGTCGACAGGAGTCCGAGCAGAAAGAGCCGTCGGCTGATCATCGGGCAAATCCTCCGCGTGGTCGCTTGCCGGCAGACGCCTATTCTCCGGAGCACCGCCGGGCAGGGCAAGGGTGCCGCCACCCGGCGGCGGACCGTCGATTGAAGTGGCGCATCATCCGGCTGGCTGTATTGCGCGTGCAAAACACCGACCGGCGTGTCAATCGGGCGGACAATCGTATTCGACCAGAATGGTCTCCTGCCCGCTCGATGAGCCGGTACGCATTTGCTTTTTTCAGCGCGGTCATGTATTCCCTTCGCTGAGCTTTGGACACGGCACGGCCCACAACCTGTGCTGAACAGAGCCTGGTTCAGTCAGCTCCTGGGCGTCAGGAACACCGCGGTGCCGATGAAAGAATACAACGGCGCGATGATGCAGTACTTCCACTGGCACACTCCAGCGGATGGGATGTTGTGGAGGCGGCTTGCCGAACAGGCGCCCGCTTTGGCCGGGGCCGGAATCACCTCCGTCTGGCTGCCTCCCGCTTACAAGGGTGCGGGCGGCGACCAGGATGTGGGGTACGGCGTCTATGACCTCTTTGACCTGGGCGAGTTCGATCAGAAAGGTTCCGTGCGTACCAAGTACGGTACACGCGACGAATACGTGCATGCGATCAAGGCGGCACAGGCGGCCGGCATGCAGGTCTATGCCGACATCGTCTTCAACCACAAGATGGGCGCTGACAGCGAGGAAGAGTTCAAGGCAACGCCGTACAATCCCGACAACCGCAAAGAAGCCATCGGCGAATTACAGACCATCAAGGCCTGGACCCACTTCAACTTCCCCGGCCGCAACGGGAAATACTCCACCCTGCACTGGCACTGGCAGCACTTCAACGCGGTGGACTTTAATGCCCTGACCGAAGACACCAAGGCGGTCTATCTTTTTGAGGGAAAATCATTTCACGACGAGGTCGATCAGGAGAAGGGCAATTTCGATTACCTGATGGGCTGCAATCTTGATATCGACAATCCGGACGTGCGGAAGGAGCTCTTCTACTGGGGCGAGTGGTACATGGACACCACCGGCGTCGACGGATTCCGGTTCGACGCGGTCAAGCACGTCGAGTCATGGTTCTTCGTCGAATGGCTCGAACATCTGCGCAAACACTGCAAACGCGACCTCTTCGCGGTCGGCGAATACTGGTCCGGCGCCAGCGAGGCCCTCAGGCATTTCATCAAGGCGACCGAAGGCAACATGATGCTCTTCGATGCCGGCTTGCACTACAGCTTCGCCGCCGCCGGCCGGGAGGGGGAAAACTACGATCTCCGGACGGTGTTCGACAACAGCCTTGTGAAGGATCATCCTGACTTCGCCGTCACGCTGGTGAGCAATCACGACACGCAACCGCTGCAGTCGCTCGAATCGGTCGTGGAACCGTGGTTCAAGCCGCTGGCGTATGCGCTGATTCTGCTGCGTCGGGGCGGATACCCCTGCGTGTTCGCGGCTGATTATTACGGGGCCGAGTATAAGGGGCCCGGCAGGGACGGCAAGGAGTATGAAATCAAAATGCCCAGCCATCAGTGGCTGATTGATCGTTTTCTTCGCGCCCGCCGTTCCCATGCTTTCGGGGAGCAGAATGACTATTTCGACGATCCCCACTGCGTGGGCTGGACCCGGGCGGGGAACGCCGAGCATCCCGGCGGTCTGGCGGTGCTGCTCAGCAACGACGGGGATGGAGCCAAGCCGATGCAGACCGGATCGCCTGGTACGACCTATATCGATCTGACGGAGCATGTTGCGGATCCGGTGGTCACGAACAGCGACGGCTGGGGCGATTTTCGCTGCCCCGGCCGATCCGTGTCCGTATGGGTGCCGGAGCCGCGCCGGTAAAGGTGGCCCCAATGCCCCCCATGGAGAATCACCATGCGCAGAGTCTTCCATCTTCCAATCGTATCTGCCATCATCACGTCCGGGTTGCTTTCCGGATGCGCTGCCATGCAGCGTATGGACACGCGTACTGATCAGCAGTCGACAGACTACGTGCTGGAACCGGCCAAACGCGTTCCCGTCGCTTATGATGTCGATGTGGTGGTGGCGGGCG
>CAZPIO010000020.1:0-78302 GCA_964586235.1 uncultured Planctomycetales bacterium | reverse complement strand
GGATGCTCGGAAAAACACCGTACCGGTTCGGCCCCTGAATGAACTCGGCCGTCTTATGGATGTAAACAGCGTCGATTTCCGTCGTCGGTTCAACCGTAATCTCGACATACGGATCCAGCGAGGAGTCCCAGACGGCCTGCCAACCCGACGTGCCAAGAGGTACGGTAAGTGCGTTCGCGGACGACGCGGCCACGAACAAGGATACCACTACGATCGAAAAGCTCCTTTTCATACCTGCCTCCTACTCACTTTCCCTGCCCTGCCAGAGAGGGGTCTGCGAGTTGACTCTGTCGCATTCCCAGACCACTTAGTCCCGCAGGCGCGACACGCACAGCGCTCATGCGCGGCGCTACCCGCACGCACCTTTCCCGGTCCGTTCAACTACCGACGGGAGCCGCACCCTTGACATGTGGCTCTCTCCCTCTCTCCATGGTGCTGATATTAACGGAACTCCGATCACGACGCAAGAATTTTTCTTGAATTATTCAGGTTGTCCAGCCGCTCGCCAAGGGAAGGTCGTTCCGGTTCTCGTATTCACCACCGCTCCCGGTTATACACGTCGTCGATGCAGCATGCGTATAGATTGGGGGATCGATAACCTCTTGCTAAGGCAGGAGTTAAACGAGAACCATGCTCCGAGCAGCCCTCACCGGCTTAGTCCCGGCAGTGCTCTGCTCGTGGCCCCGAAAGCTCTACCCTTCCAGAAGCGCCGCCCGAGAGAGTGCGGCTGCTGTAAAGGTTGACTTCGTTCAGTCGCAGCATCTACCATTGCCCTTGGGTCTCGGGCCGGGTCGGTACGGCCGTGTTTCCATGCCCAGGTCACTTGTCTTCCTCAGATCGCTTTGGCTAATCTACGCCCCGGATGACCACGGATTCGACTCGGAACACGCAAATCCCGTTGCACCTCCTGATTGGCTGCACGGCCAGCGGCAAGGGCCGGGTCGGGGTCGAGCTGGCCCGCCGGCTCGGGGGGGAGATCGTCTCTGTCGACTCTATGAAGATCTACCGCCGGATGGACATCGGGACGGCCAAACCCTCACCCGAAGTTCGGGCGCAGATCTGTCATCATCTGCTCGACGTGGTTGAACCGAGCGATGCCTACAGCCTGGCCCGTTACGTGAAAGAGGCCGAAGCGGCGATCCGCGACATCGCCGCTCGCGGCAAGCCCGTGTTGGCTGTTGGTGGTACCATGCTTTATGTGCGCGGCCTGACCGCCGGCGTGTTCGCAGGGCCGGGGGCAGACCCGGACTATCGGCGACAGCTCAGGCAGCGGGCCGCAGCCGAGGGCACGCCGGCGCTGCACGCCGAGTTGGCCGCTGTTGACCCCCGAGCGGCGGACCGGATTCACGCCAACGATCTCCGTCGAATCGAGCGGGCCCTCGAGGTCTACCACGTCACAGGCGTGCCGATCAGCGATTTGCAGACGCAATGGGACCGGCCTGGGATGCGCTACGACTGCCGCCTTGTCGCCTTGCGCCGCCCCAAGGACTTGGCAAACCACCGGATCAACGCCCGTGTCCATCGGATGATCGAGGCCGGTCTGGTTGATGAAGTGCGTTCTCTGCTTGCCGAGCGCGCGGGAATCGGTCATCAGGCCGCCCAGGCGGTGGGATACGCGGAGATCATCGCCCACCTGCGCGGAGAGATGTCGCTGGCCGATGCAGTTGAGCGGATCAAGATCAATTCGCGGCGTCTGGCCAAGCATCAGCGAACCTGGATGCGCCGAATGCCCGGCATCCAATGGGTCGATGTGGCGGAAGATGACGCGGTCGAGCAGGTGGCCGACCGCGTGTTGGATGCATGGGCTCGGCCGGTCACCTGAACCCGGCCAGAATCACCGGGGTGCTTGGCCGATATGGGGACAACCCGTTCTGTGGCGGAGCTACGTGACCGCTGAAAAAGCACCGCCCCTCGGGAAGGCCTGCATCATAAAACGTGACCACACAGAGACGTCGCCGCGAGACGGTCGAACGCCTGTGTTCTGTTATGCGTGGCAGCGCACGCCTGATCATACGTGGCGAACCACACACGGCGCAGACGGCAATCCAGTCGCGCCCGCTCAGGTCAGGCACAGAACGGAGTGAATACGCAGCGGTCCCTTGCGATCGCGAAGGCGATCACCGACCGCGGCCGTAACCGCCGCCTCCACGGCTGCCGCGATCCGGCTTGGGTTGGGCTTCGTTAACCGTCAGTTTCCGCCCGTCGACCTCCTGGCCGTTCAGGCCCTCGATGGCGGCCTGAGCGGCGCTATTGTCGGCCATCTCCACGAACCCGAAACCGCGAGGCCGGCCGGTTTGCCGGTCGCTGATGAGACTGACCCGGTCCACCTGTCCAAAAGCCGCGAACAACTCGCGCACCTGGTCCTCGGTAGTCTTGAAACTGAGATTGCCGACATAGATGTTCATGAAACCACTCCTCACCTTGCAGTACACTCTGCCGACGGGCCATGGCGGCAAGCAAACGGCACAGTCCGCCCCGGACCCCTCGGAAGTACGGTTAGGAGTACTCTGACTCGCGTCGAATTTCAAGTGGGGAAAGATGGCCAGGCAAGTGCTGGCCCGGCTTGAGCCCAGGGGACCACGGTCGCCTGTTCCCGAGCAGACCCTGCTGGTCTCAGGCGAGAAGGCGCGGCACGGTCAGCGACGTAACCATAAACAGAACAAATACTTATCGCTGCCCGATGGAGGATATTGCCAACAGCAATCAGCCGGCAACCACGACGATATTGCTGAAGAATCCTGACAGCTGGGCGAACAAGTCTCCCAGTGCCCCAAATAAGGTCTGAAGGAAGATGTTGAACGCACCAAAGAAGCCGGTGAAATCGAATGTGATCTCGGTCATGATTCCGTTCTCCTTTGACCTTGTCTGAGTATCGTCACAGGGAACGGGTTCTCTTGAAGCGGGCAAGGGGGCAGCCGCCCGAACCACGGACAGCACTCGAGGAGGCAGGCGACGGAATGCCTGTTTACGCGTCGCAATCCGGGTCGGGACTGACATTCTCCCCGGTCAGGCACCGCTGGAATGCGGCGAAATCGACCTGGTCGACATCAAGGTCGTTGTCCCGATCAACGGGCAGTGAACCATTCTCGCCGATCTCCAGCGGGCAACCGTCTGGCAGGTGACCCGGACCGTAACTGACCCCCGGGCCCGTCGCACACAGGTTGAAGACCGCGAGGTCGTTGCCGTCCACGTCGCCGTCCTCGTCAAAATCGACCGATACGATGAACGGCAGGTGTGCGACCCAGCCCTCAGGATCCCCGGCAGGGTTTTTGCCCGTGCCCACGATGGTTCGCCCGTCGTCCGAGATGGCCTGTGCCTCTTCCAGCTTCCAGCCCTGCAGATCGAGGTGGAACTGTTGTGTCAGAACCTGCTTGAGCGGCCGGATGCCGTGCTTGGCGTCCCAGATGAAAGCCTCGGCTCCGCTGATCGCCTCGCCGGAACCGACGACCACCTTGCCGTCGGCGGACAGGTCAAGGGCCTGGCTGTAGGAACCACCGGTCATGAAGCCGAGCCCGGTCGGAATCCCGTCGAGCCACACCGCAGCCTCAATCACGCCGTCGCTCCAACTGTAGCCGGCCACATGGTTCCCGTCAGCGGATAGACCGACGGACTGGCTGTCGGAGTCACCTTCGAGGAAACCCAGGCCAGCCATCGCCTCGGCCGTCCAACGGAACGCCTCAAAGCCGTCCTCGGAGGCCCACCATCCGGCGACGGCGGACCCGTCCGCAGATACCGCCTGCGCCCAGCTTTCAGATGCATCGCCGGGAAGTCCTTGAAGCGGTGAGGCGATGCCATTGACCCAGCGGACGGCCGTAGCGCTGAGACCCGCGCCGCTCCAGCCGACGATGACCGTGCCGTCGGCAGAGATGCTCAGGGCCTCGCTGTTCGGGAGCAGCGGCAGGCCGGGCAAAGGAGTGGCTGAACCACCGGACCAGGCAACGGCCTGCCAACCATTGCTGCCGGTGCCGGCACCGACAATCACCGAACCATCAAAGGAGGCTCCCCGTGCGCAACTGTCAAAACTGCCATCCGGCAGATCGCCCAGACCGGTGATCGCGCCGCCCTGCCATCGAAATGCCTCCGGCCCGGACGCGGACAGACTGAAGCCCACAACCACCGACCCGTCGCCGGAGATGCCGTAGGCGTAACTTCCCACCTCACCGCCGGTCAGGTCTCCGACGCCCTCGAACCGGGCTTGAGCCCGGGCGGCAGCGGGCAACGCGGCCGCGATCAGAAGAAGAAAGACCTTTGGCGATAATCGCCAGAGCCATGCAACGTCCACTCTCGCGCCGCGAGGCGGCGCGTGCAGGAATGCGTGTCTGCAGTGGTCAGGTGAAATCACCGGAAGCTTCTCTCCTCTCCGTCGTCCGGAGAGCCCTCGGATTCGTGCTCTCGATACCCTCGACGTTGCGTCACGGGATTATTGGGGTCGGCCCTGCCGGAAGTCAAAAGCCGGGATCTCCATTATCGGTCATCGGCAGCGCAAGCAACGGGCCGCCCGTTCCAGTCGGACGGCCCGTCCGCAAGCTTGTCGAGCGCTTGCGCCTATCCTTATGCCGCTTGTCTCTTCAGCCAGCCAATCAGCCCGAGTCCAATCAAACCCAACACGGCAGCACCCGGTGCGGGAACGGCGGAGACGGGTCCGCCAGGGATACGAGCGCCATTCCAGTTCGAACCGTCCAGGGCGATGTCGGTCAGATACCAGCCGCCGATCGAGATCGGCAGCCAGTGATTCCCGGCGCCCGTCACCTGTGACGGTGATTGTCCGTTGGTGAAAACCCAACTGCGCGACATCGTGATTTTGCCGTCCAGCCCCGCGAGGGCGGTTTCAATCTGAAGGCCAACGTAGCTCGCGGGATCCTGCGCAGCGCTCTTACCCAGCAGAGACTCAAGCTCATAGGTGGCGCTGAAACTGGCAGGAGAAGCGTTCGCCCACCAACCACCGGTCAGCAGGCCCGCTTCGTTGTATTCCTGTGTGCCGGCTACCGCGTTGGCCAACCCGCTCACGCTCTCGACGAAAGCGCCACCGGGAGCAACCACGCGCACGCCTACATATCGTGACCACATGGTCACCGGCGCCCAGCCGCTTTGGGTAATGCTCTCGGTGAACTGTGGAGAGCCGATCGGCGACAACACGTTGGACATATCGGCGCTGACAGGCAAAGCAGCTAATGCCAGGACCGCCGCGGCAGTAATGTACAGAGTCTTCATCTGTGAGTGCTCCCGCTATTCAGTAGGCATCAATAACAGACTGCCCCATCAAACGTTGCGATTCTAGCATCCCCCTGCGCAGCCGTCCACCGCAAAGCCTCAGAAAAATGCGAATATTATAAGGAACTCACGCTTGTAAGTGTCGATTTTATCGGACCTAATCACGGAGCGAACTGGTCACCGAAATGTCCGATAAAACAGGCTCTGAGACACAGCTACAGCGATGACCGGGAGGTAGGTGACGCTTATCCGCCTCGGATCATCAGGCAGCTCAATCCTGAGGGGGCGTCGAGCTGTTTGTCGGACCGGCCGAGAGCAGGTTGGCCAACCTCATGGCTGAGCCGGGCCGGAATTCGAAGCCCCGGATCTCGCCGGGCTCCTGGCCACCGTCGTTCCATATCGGCAGGAAAGCCTGATCCACATCCACGTTGAGCAGCAGCGAGGTCTCTCGCCCGGCCGCCACGGTGAATTCGCAGTCCAGCGTCACCTCGGGTGCGGTCTTGCGACGAGGCTCAACCACGAAAGTGCGGTTCGCGGTGGCTTCTTGAGGCCCGCCGATGGTGATTCTTCCCTGCCCGCAGGTCAGACGAAGACGCGTGTAGCGGCCTTCGGGGACGTCGGCGTTGATCAGCAGGTTGGCTTGGCCGTGACGAAGCTCGAGCAGGTTCAGGATCTGCTCACCCTGGTAAACCGTGACCCAGGAACCCTCGTGCGGGTCGCCGGGCTCGAGGCCGTGCATGGCCGTGGCAATCGCTCCCTGTTCCGAGGACGTTCGGCTTCGCCAGACCTCGACGCGCCTGATGGCGATGGCGGCTTCTCTCACCGGGCGGGAAGGCAGGGGGGTCTTCCCCATGACTACCTTCAGCCTGCCGCTGCCCGACTCCCGCTGCGAGGCTGAACCGCATCTCAGGAGGAACGCCCCCACCAGCAGGCCGGTAGCCAGAACGATAAGGCAAAAAGAATACAGGGGATATGTCTTGTGTCGCCTTGAATTTGATCCCATGTCCCCCCGCACCTTGCGGCCTGGCCGCGGCTGAGAGCCCCCACCATCCCTGGGAGGCTCAGATGACTACGCATGTCATTCACGTTATTGGGCCCATTCCCTGGGCGTTGTCGTTCAGCAGACTAATCATCGTCCATCAAGGCCTCCGCACGTTAACAATGGTGGAAGTCCGGTCCGGCGGGACGGTGGGGACGGGCGCGGGCCCGTGACCGGGGCCGGCAGGTCCGAGAAAAGCGCGCCTGGCGGGCCCGAGGGGTCTGCAAACGAGGCCGGCTTCTTCCGTGGAGGACGGGAATCTGGAATCGGGCGCGATCCACACGTCATCGGTGACCGAGCCGCCGGTGCGCGTCTCCGTCAGTGTGCGCCCGACGCCGTGCGCTCACGGCCGTCGGCGACTTGCTCTATCAGTCTTCGTGATGGCTCGCTGCAGCGCGATCGTCGGGCTGACAATCCAGAACAGATGCCCGCATTCGACACACTGAACCCGCGGCCCGCTCGAAACCACGCGGACGGTGACCAGGCCGCACTCGGGACAACAACCTCGCACAATCTCGGATCCCATGCCATCGAAGTTGATCATGGAATGTCTACTTCTAAAAGGAGGCCTCTCTCCCATAAACCCGATTCGGCGGAGTGATGCGATTCGAGTTCATATTATGGGCCGGGGGCTGTCCTCTCCGCAAGCTCCCGCATACAGCCCCCGGCCCGATCGATTGCCGTCAGCTTGACCAATACTAGCCGTGGCCAAACGAGCGAGACAAACCCGTGAATACCCCATTTCGGTGATTTTTTTCATGCAAACACTGCCCATGTCCGCCCCGCCGCCGGCTCACTCGATGCAGGCGGAACTGGCGGGAACGCCGTCGCCGCTCAGACACCTCTGGAAGTGCCCGAAATCGGTCTGATCGACGTCGCCGTCGCCGTCGAGATCACCGTCCTCGCATGCAAAAGCGGGCGCGCCTGCACCGGAACCGGTCATGCAGGGCGCGATATAAAGCGCGTCGGCTCCGTCAACGTCGCCATCGGCGTCGAAGTCCGCCGGCTGGTCGACGATCGTGGCGGTCGCGAGTGGGTCGCCGATAACCACGTGCATCCAGCTCAGAACCGGGATTGAGGACCAGGCGGCCTCGGCCCAGGTCATGCCGTTCTTCAGGAAGTTGACGAACAGGAACTCATTGTCCGAAAGGCTGAACGCGAAAGGCTCCCACACGTGGCCGATGCCGAAAGTCCCGCCGAGAGCAATGAAGTCCGCAACCTGTTCCTGGTTGAACAGTGTCGTCAGCCCGTTAAAAACACGACCGTTGTAACTCTCCGCGGTGTTGAAGATCGCCCCGCGGGCGAACTGGAAGCCTTCAAGGTATGTGCCGGAGCCGGGCGGGTTGCTGATGTGGTTCTCGCCATAACTGGCGTACGCCGCAACGGGACGCGGCAGAGCGGCCGCCAATATGAACGTGGCGGTGTCGTCGTATCTGACTCTCCATCCGGCGGCTTGCAGGACGTCCCGTGTCTCCTCGTAGTCGTTGCCGGCATAGAAGTAAGCGGACTGGGGCGGCTCGAAGAGGTCCATGTTGTCGTACTCACGAGTCGAATCCGCGTGCTCGTCCAGGATCACCCAGGCATATCGCCGGTTGATTCTGATGCTCTGAGCCCGCTGGATCATGGCAATTGCATCCTCTGCCGTGTGGCCGTCGATCCGGCACACGAGGTAGATATCACCGGCGGTCAGCTTGTTCCTTTCCCTGGAATCGCCGAGCCTCCAGGCCACTCCCGAAAGCACACTGTAGTCTCGCTGCGTGGTGATATTGGACCGGCTGGAGGCGGCGATGCTCGTGGCGCTCTGATGGTAAGGGTTGTCGATGATGTTGTCCGACTTACTGTCCATAACGCCGCCGCTCTCGCCGGTTCCGAGGTTCTGCCACATCAGAGTCAACTCGGAGTCCACGCTGGCGGCAGTGTAGTCCCCTGCATTGAATTCGGCGCCGGACGAGTCGGGTATGTCACCTACGGTAGCGTTGTCCGTGTCCCGGATCCGATGCGGAATGCCGCGAATCAAGAGGATGCTGATGATACTGGCGGCTGAGGGGTCGCCGGCCAGGTTGAGGTAAGTCCGAATCGGATCGCGGATCTTGCTGACAAAGTCGGCGTAGCTCAGGTCCGCGACGCCCGCAATCGAGGCATCGTTCAGGTCAAACACGTTGGCCGCGGGAATGCCGGGGTGGGCGGCCAGAAATGCATCTTTGATCAGGGTGGCGTCAGCGGCCTGGCTGTTGTAGACGACCAGGACCTGGGAAACGGTGATTGCGGCTCGCGCCTCGGCGGGAAACAAAGCCCCGATAATCGAGAGCAGCGCAAAGGTTATGCCCCATCTGACCGGCATGCCTTCTCCCCTTCCGCAACCGCTTTGACCTCCGCGGCTTTGAGGAAACGATTCTCCTGCGCGGGCCGGAGGGTGTCAAGAAGAAACGTGCGTGCTTGAGTATCTTGCTCCGGCTTCAAAGACTGCCGGGCTCTCGAGAGGAGCAGGGAGTGTTTTAGAATCGGACACGGCCACGCGCAGCTCGGCGGGCGGTGTCATATGGGAAATGTCGGCCGATCAGCGCGAACTGCCGCGCCCCGCAACAAAGACTTGCGCTGCGATTGTACGGAAAGACTCGTCGTCAGGCTGTATCGTATACTTGGCCTACTGCAGTGCCGGAGTCGTGGTCCGGTTATCGGTCCAGCCGCGCCTGCATAGGCGATCCTCACGCACGTGAGACCCGGAGGGGACAGATGAAGACCCTCAAATCGGCTCGCGCACTCATTCTTCAGAACCGCCACACAGCACAAATTCTCGCGAACCGCCCCGAACCGGAAGCACCGGCCGTGACGGCGCCCCTCATCGCGATGAGAATATTCAAGGTTCTCGTGCCGCTGTTCTGCGTCCTCTTCACATGGGCGCACGCGCTTGCGTTCATCTACACGTTGCGGATCAGCATTCTGATCATCCTGGCCAAGGCGGTGCTCGAGATTCAGTTCTACGTCCGCCGATCCACGGCGCCGTTCGTCAGCACATCAGCCTGGGCCTGGCTGATCGCGCTGTGCGGGACAGCTGCGCCCCTGATGTTGCGACCGACCGACGACACGTCCGATTCCTCAGTCGCCACGGTGATCCAGGTCATCGGCCTGGCCATGCAGGTCTATCTCATCACCACGCTCAACCGGAACCTCGGAAGCACGATTGCCCGGCGCGGCATCAGCAGCGACGGCCTCTACCGCTTCGTACGCCATCCGATCCACCTGGCGTTCATGCTTGGCCAGTACGGCTACGTCCTGAACCATGCAACCTTCTATAACGCGTGCGTCCTCGCTTTTGTGACCTTGTTCCAGGTGCTCCGCATCAACGAAGAGGAGCGTCTGCTACGCGATGACGATGCGTTCCAGGGATACGCGCAGCGGACGCACTGGCGGCTGGTACCGGGGATGTTCTGAATCTCGGCGGGGTCGTCCGACATGGCCGCGAAATCGCGGGCCGGCGGCGGTTCCGCGATGCCTCAGCCGCCTCAGATGGCCTGGGCCTGGTGGGTCCGAAGCCGCGGCCACTGGATCTGCTCGAGCGTGTCCGCGGTGGGCTCGCGAGACTCGATCGGCGGCGGCGCGGAACGCGTCGGCGAGACCTGGCCCTTGAGCGATTCGCCCTTGACCGGCTTACGCGGGTCGGCCAAGGGCTCACGGGGCTCGGTCAGGGGCTGGCGCTGCTCGTCAAACCGCCGTCCCGCATCGATCACTTCCGCCAGGCTGCCGGCGCTTCTGGCGATGTTGGCCAGCATCTGGCGGCGGTTCTCGATGACCTGGTCCATCTGCTTCTGCTCGATGGCGAACTGCGCCAACCTTTCGGCCAGTTGCTTCCGGCAGTCGGCCAGGTAGGCGGCCAGTTCCTGCTTGGACTGCTCGGTTCGGGACGAGATCTGCTGGCATATGGTCTTTCCGGCCGCGACGGCCTGTTCAATCCGCAGCGCAACCTGCTGGCAGATCGTCTGACCCGCCGCGACCGCGCGCTCGAGACGTTCGGCCAGGGCGTCGGCACGGCTTACTTCCGCATGCCATTCGTTGGAGTTGAGCCGGGCCTCGATGACCCCGTGGCACTGGCGCATCTTCTGCAGGATCTCGGCGGCAACCTTGGCCGACGCCCGCAGTTGACCGGCTTCATCGCGGATCTCAGCGGCACCGGCCCGCCATCCATCGAGCATCCGGTCGGCCCCGGCCTTGGCCTCGCGGGCTTGACTCTGCCACTCGCCGAAGACGGCCTCGGCCTTGGCCCAACTCGCATCCATATCCTCGCGCCACTTCTGGATGGCTTCGCCCACGGAAGAGGTAATCTGCCGCAGATCGCCCGCCGTCTGGCGGGCCTGCTCGATCTCCCCCTTGAGTGACTCGTACCGTTCCTGCGCGGCCGCGACCGTGTCCCCCAGTTCGATGCCGACCTGCGGCGTCAGCTCAAGCCGAATCCGGCGCGGGCGTCCCCTTTCCTCGAGGATCGACACCCGCCGGGCCGTGTCGAGCGCTTTGCCCGCCACGGCACGAAGGCCGCGCTCATGGCGGTCGCGGGCCTTCTCGAAGCCTTTCTCGCAAACCGCCAGCCGGGCAGTCAGGTCGGTGATCTGCTCCGTGTAGGCGCTGCGGATGGCGGCCAATTGCTCGGTTGTCGCTATGCCCTTGGGCAGAGCGTTGAGCCGTTTCATCAGATCGTTGGAGCGGCGCTCCAGATCCTTGGCCAGCCGCTCGACCTCGCCGCGATGGGCGACGAGCATCTGAAGAATGCGGGCTGCATCCTCCGCCTGACGCTGGCGGATGCCGTCGAGTTCCCTCTTGTCGGCGGCTTTGGCGGCCAGGTCATCCAGGCTCTGCTGCGTGCGTTTCCATTCGGCGACGGCCTGCTCCAGCCGCTGCTCCATTTCCTGTCGCTGCCGGCCCAGCTCACCGAGAAGCCGGCCGAACTCCTGGTCCTGCCTCTCGCGGACAGCCGCGAGCTCGGCCGCATCCGCCTTGCCAGACACGACCGCCTCGATCCGGTCTCGCAGCCCCAGGCAGCGATCCTCCAGATCGTCGAGGATCATCTGGACGTCGTCGCGGTTCCGCTCGATTTTCTCCAGCATCTCACGGCTGATCCTGGAGTGCTCGGCCCGAACCGTCTCCAACTCGGCCCGGCCAGCCGAACGGCTCTGCATGTCCGAGAGGGACTGCGCGACCAGGGTGTGCTGGTCGAGCATGCGTTTGCGCAGTTCCTGGAGTTGCTGAGCCTGTTCGATGACGTGCTGGGAGAGGGCCTGGAATTCGGGCTGGTCGTCTCCCGAGGCGGCCTTGACCTTCTGCTCGATCGAGTCGCTGAGCTGCTTGAGAGCGGCCGTGTGCTCGGTGAGCTTCTGCTCCATCTGGGCCATCGCGAATTCGTGGGCCGACTTGAGCTTGTCGAGATCCTCCGCGCTGGTCGCCTGCTTCTGCAACTCCTGCCACCGGTTGGTGGCGGCCTCCAGCTCCGAGGTCACGTACGCCCTGAGCTCAGCGATGGCCTGTTCCTGACTCCGCAGTTGCCCGCTGAGATCGCCGGCCACCGGACGGTCAGACCCGGATCTTCTCACCTCTGCCGGCCGGCTGTCACCCCGGGCTCCAGCCTGGCGAGGCGCCGAGGTCCTCCCGTCAGACCTGCGCGAGCACTTCTGGCGGACCGCGTCCACAAACTCGCCAATGCGGCCGCGAGTGGGGGACGGCTTAGCGTCGCCCGCCATCCTCTTGTGTTGTGCTTCCAGATCCTCGGGCGGAGATCCGTCTTCGGTGTCATGAGGACGCGGCGGCGGCTCGGCGGACCAGTCGGCCTGGGCAAGGCGGCTCAGCTCGTCCCGAGCTTTCTGGCAGCGTTTGGTGATCTCCCCCATATCCCACGGCGTTTCTTCCAGGCGGTCTGCGAATCGGGTGGGCTCCTGCCGCGGCGACGAGGCGTCCTCCGATTCAGGCGAGCCTGGCCCCGGCGGTTCCGTCGCTTTGCGCTCGTCGGCCTCCACAACCGCCTCGACGCATTCCTGGATGGAACGGGCCAGGGTGTTGAGAGCCTTAACGGCGGCGGCCGGGCTTGTCGTCGTCTTCGCGGCCGGTACCGCTCCCACCGGCGCGGACGGCGCGGGGCCTTCCTCCGGTAGGTCCGACGAAACCAGGCGCAGTGACTCACCGGTCTCCGGCCGCGTACCGGCCTCGGACGAAGCAGAGGCCCGAGGCTTCTCGCGCTCGCAAACTTCGTCGATCACATCCGCGGAGACAGTCTCCAAGCCGTCGCTGTAAGCGGCCAACAGGGCGCTGTCACAGATCTGGTTGATGAGCCGCGGAATCCCCTTGGACGCTCGATAGATCGCCGAGAGGGCGGAACTGGTGAACAGGTCCTCGCTCGGGCAGCCGGCTACCTGCAGCCGGTGCCGGATGTATTCACGCGTTTGCTGGGCTGACAATGCCTTGAGGTGAAACCGGCGAAACAGCCGCTGATCGAGTTGCCGCATGTTCACCTGCGAGAAGCGATTCCGCAATTCCGGCTGGCCGAGAATGCACACCTGCAGCAACTTGGCATCGTCGGCCTCGAGGTTCCCCAGCATTCGGAGCTCTTCGAACGCTTCGTCGGCGAGGTTCTGGGCCTCGTCGATGACCACGACCACGTAGCGGTCGCGGGCGAACTGCTCGAGCAGAAACTCCTGAAGCAACTGGCTCAATTCGAGGTTGCTGGCGTCGGGAGGCGGATTCAGGTCGAACTCCGAACAGACGGCGGCCAGCAGTTGCCTTCCCGACAGGTGCGTGTTGGTGATGACCGCAGTTTCAGCTTCCTGTTCGATCTGGCGGAGGAAAACCCTGGCAGTCAGCGTCTTGCCCGCTCCGACTTCTCCGGTCACCAGGACGAAGCCCTTCCTTTCTATTGTGGCATAGTGGAGGGTCGCCAGCGCCTCCTCGTGGTCCGGCGTGCTGAAATAGAACGTCGGATCCGGCGTGTTGTTGAACGGAGGGCGGTGAAGCCCGAAGTGGGAGCAGTACATGCGCAGTGCCTCCTGTCGAGAACGTCCGATCGGGCAGCGCAGTTATCGGACTCCGGCTGGATGGGACGTTCCAACGCGTTCTATCGGACCTGCTTGTGGCGCGCCTTGAGGTTCCAGACAACGCCCGAAAAAAAAACGGAGATAAGTCGAACCGGCCTTCCCAGCGTCCGATTACTCTGGCACGGGAAGATTTCTCTTGGCTATCGGGCTTGCCGCGCGACCACAGCCCCACGGAAGCATCCGGCGGACTGAGTCGTGATCGGCTCTCAGAGACTGGCGGCATGCGGAGTCACATGACAGGACGAATCGCAACCGGCCTTGCAGGGGTCGTCTGGGTGAGCCTCTGGGCCTGCGGCTGCGCCGCGCCCAAGTACGACAACGTGAAGGCCTTCGTCCAGGCCCACAACCACGACGTGGTGGACAGCATCCACCGCGCCAGACCCACCGATGCGGTGATCATTGCCTCGGCGAGCAGTCCCGAGGTCGACGGCGTCTCCGCACGAGTCAATCCCGACGGTTCCATCATGCTTCGGCTGCTGGGCCCGGTAAAGGTCTCAATGCTGACCGAGCAGGAGATCGCGGCGAAGCTCGAGACGCTGTTGTCTCGCTACTATGAAGACCCGAAAGTCGAGGTGCGGCTGATCACCCCGACCAGCCGGTGCATCTACGTCTTCGGCCAGGTGAACATGAACGGCCCGAAGGCATTCACCGGGAACGACACCCTGCTCACCGTTCTGGCCAGTGCCCACCCCACGATGATCGCCTGGGGCGAACAGGTGAAAGTGATCAGGCCGAGCGCCAACCCCGATGAGATTCGCGAGATCGTGATCGACGTGACGCGGATGATGCAGAAGGGCGATCTGCGAAATAATCTCCTCCTCCAGGAAGGCGACATTGTCTACGTTCCGCCCACGCCGCTGGGCTGGGTCGGATTGCGGCTGCAGGAACTGTTGTTCCCGACTGTCCCGCTGCTGAATGCCTATACCTACCCGGCGAACGTCAACAACGCCATGAGGACTTACAGCGACTACGACTGGAGCACCGGCGAGTCGGGCGGGCGCGGGGTCTATTACGGATATGGATACGGATACAACAGTGGGTTCGGATCGCAGGGCTGGTAGCGTCACCGGCCCGAAGGGGACGTCCATGCCCCGCGAGGATCGCGTATGAGCGTCCAGCCAACATCGATCGTCCTCGGACCGCGACTCGGCATGCCACCGGAGGAGTCTCCGGTCGCCAGCCTGCTGCAGACGGTGTCGAAGGTCCTCGATGTCCTTCGACGCCGCTGGCCGCTGCTGGTTGTTCCCATGCTGACGGTCATGCTGATCATGCTGTCGGTGGGACTGACCTACCCGCGGCGATACTACGTGACCACCACCTTCGAGCGCCGCAACAACCTGGTGATCTCCAAGCTGATCGCCAACAGTTCCCCCTACTCGTTCGCCGCCCTGCGCCAGTCCCTGGTCGCCGACCTGCGAAGCTTCTCCATGGTCGGCGCCGTGGTCGAGGAAATGGGGCTTCTGGATGACCTGCCGCGCGAGGCTTCCGGCGAGTTGACCGCCCAGGGCAAAACGCTCCGCGACAATCTCGTCGGCCAGTGGGTGGACTCGATCACGGTGTTGATCCGGGAGACGAGCGACTTCTCGGACCTCGTCGAGGTGCGCTATCTGGGTCCCAAGCCGGACCAGGCGGCGCCGATCCTCAGCCGGCTGCGCGACAACTACATCGCCGCCGCGCGGGCCAAGGTCGCGAGCGTGATCAACGACGCCCACGCCTTCTTCGAGCAGGAAGCCCGCAAGTGCCAGGAGAAGGTCGCCACCCTGCGCGCCCAGGCGAGCCAGATCGAGCTCGAGCATCCCGGGACCGACCCGGCCGGCACCGAGACCGTCGAGAACCGGTTGCAGGCGGTGTCGCTGCGCATCGATCAACTCGATCGCGAACGCCAGAAGATCCAGGCCGGCATCGCCGCGTGCGAGACCTTTCTTGCCGAGATGACCACCCGGCCGGCGCAGGAGGAGAGCCAGACCCAGGCCAATTGCCCCGTGGCGATCGATCGGGTCGCCTCGGCCAACCCCGACTATCTCAAAGCCGCCTCCGAGATCGCCACCCTCAACAAGAAAATCGAGGAGTTGAAGTCCACGCGCCGCATGACGGACATGCATCCGGACATCGTCACGCTTCGTCGCCGGATCGACAGTCTGCAGGAGAATCTGGATGCCATCCCGGAGCATCTCGATGTGCCCGCCAGCGCCCTGGGCCCCGCGTCGGCCGATCCCTGGATGGCCGAGCGAAAGAAGACCGAGATCGACATCAAAACGCACCGCGAGAACCTGGCCCGCATCGAACGCGAACTCAAGGCCGACCTCGAGGAGCAGGCTCGGCTCAAGGAGGACATGGAGTCCCTTCCCGAGCGGCGCGAGCATTACGCGAGGCTTCAGCAGGCGGCACAGAATGCCCAGAGCGACCTGGAACTGTGGGCCAACAACGTGTCGCAGCTCAACCGCATTCTGACCGCGGAAGCGGAGAACCGCGGCATCCAGGTGGTGGTCATGGACCAGCCGCACCTGGCCGGCCGCCTCCGCCTGCCGACGGCCAATCGGCTTTTCGCGATCAGTTCCGGCCTGGGGCTGGCCCTGGCCGTCCTGATCGTTTTCCTCCGGGAGACGCTGGATCGTTCGGTGAAAAACCCGGCCCGCGTCAAGCAGGTGCTGGGCATCCCCGTGCTGGAGACGATCGGTGAGATCTGTGTTCGACGGCCGCGGGGCTGGTTCGTTCGCAAGAGACTGCTGCCCGCCTTCGTGTTCGTGCAGACGCTGGCGGTCGGCGTGCTGGGCACGCTGGTGTACCTTGCCCTGGAAAGGCCGGAACTCTATGACCGCGTGCTCGGCCGGTCCGCAAGTCTGCTGGGAGGATGAACAGGCGGTCCGTGACCGGGCGGATGCTGCGATGAGCAGGAGAGTGTCTGGATCCGGTGCCCAGGTGGATAGTGGGTACCGAATCGTGAACGGCAGAAAGACATGGGACGGATAGCCGAAGCATTAAAACGAGCGCAGCAGGAGCGGGCTCAACGTCTGGGACAGACGCTCGGCGCCTCGTTTCACGGCTCCACTGCGGTCGGGCCCATGCGCGTCTCCGGGCGCGGTCAGTCGAGGCTCGATCCTTTAGGCGATTTCGCCCAGTCGCTGCTGAATCCTCCGCCCGCCCCGGCGCCGTTCCCGATTATTGCCCCGCCGATCCTGACCGACGCGGTCGGGGCCGAGGTGATCGCATTCCACGAGCCCAGCTCGCCGCTGGCCGAGAAGTACCGCTCGGTGCGGACCAGGCTCATCACCGGCAACCCCGGCGGTGGGCCGCGGGTGCTCGCGGTGACATCGGCCCTGCAAGGCGAGGGCAAGACGGTTACGACCGCGAACCTCGCGTTCAGCCTGTCCGAGCTCAAGTATCTGCGTGTGGCGATGATTGACCTCGACTTCCGCGGCGGCGGGCTCACCGCCCTGCTCGGGGCGGAGAACCAGCCCGGGCTCGCCGATGTCCTGCGCGGTGAACTGCCGCTGGCCGACGTGTGTATGCCGGTGGTTCGTGACAACCTCTACCTGATTCCGGCCGGTGACTCCGCCGGCATGCCAGCGAGCGAACTGCTGGCCAGCAAGCTCGTGGGCAGCCTGTTCAAGGAGCTGGCCGAGCGGTTCCATTACAGCCTGATCGACGTCCCGGCCATGCACCAGGCCTCCGACGCCGGGCTGGTCGCGCCCCTTTGCCACGCCGTCATCGTCGTTGCCCGGGCCAACGTCACCCCCGAGCCGCTCCTCCAGCGATGCGTCAGGCTCCTGCAGGCCAATCACGCCACCGTCGCCGGCTGCATCCTCGCCGGATACACCGAGACGGCCATCGCCTGCGAGACGCCGGATTACCTGGAGGAGTAGCCCAGCATGCCCGTTCGCGTCACCGAATTGGATGAGACCACCACCGGCCCGTGGGACGACTACGTCGGCCGGCATCCGGAGGCGACGCTGTTCCATACCTCCATCTGGCGGGAGGCGGTGACCGAGGCGTTCGGCCACCCCAGCCGATATCTCATGGCCTGGCGGGGTGACAGCGTTGCCGGCGTCTTTCCCCTGACCCGCGTGGACAGCCATCTGGCCGGCACGCTGCTGGTCAGCGTGCCTTACGCGGTCTACGGCGGGACGCTGGCCGACGACGACGAGGTGCATAACGCCCTGCTCGACAAGGCCATGGAGCTGGCCGGGCGCATGCGGGCACAGTGGCTCGACGTACGCTCGATTCGCGCCCGATGGCCGGGGCTGCCGGTGCTCGACCGGTACGTCACATTCCGCAAGCTGCTGCCGGATGATCCCGACCGCGTCCTCGCAGATATGCCTCGCAAGGCCCGGGCCGCCGCTCGGCAGGCTCGTGAGCGGTTCGGGCTGGTCTGCCGGTTCGATGATCAGCTCCTCGAGCAGGTCTGGGGGCTCTACAGCCAGTCCATGCGCCGGCTGGCGTCGCCGAACTATCCGATCCGATTCTTCCGGTCCTTGCTGGAAAAAACGAGGACAGGCCTGCTCGCCGTAGCGAGGGACAGGCCTGCTCGCCGTGGCGAGAGATACGAGCTAGAAGACAGAAGCCGGGCTTGCCACGGCGAAGCCTCCGGGCGCAGCCGGGTCGACCACGTCGTCCAGGTCGTCGAGCATCAGGGACACGCGATCGCCGGGCTGGTCAGCTTCATCTACCGCGATACCCTGCTGCCGTATTTCGCCGGATGCGACGAGCGATTCGAGAAGTACCATCCCAACCACTTCATGTACCTGTCGGCCATGGAGAAGGCCGTGGAACTGGGGTGCCGGGAATTCGATTTCGGGCGGACACGCGTCGATAACCGGGGATCGTACGACTTCAAGCGGTTCCAGGGCTTCGAGCCCACCCCGCTGCAGTACCAGTATTTCGTGCCGGAGGGCGGACGAACGCCCGACCTCACGCCGGGCAACCCGAGACTGCGGTTGGGCCTACGCGTGTGGCCGAGACTGCCGCTGGCCGTCACCCGCCCGCTCGGGGCCTGGCTGGCCAAGTCGATTCCGGGGTGAGGAAGAAGCGGTCAGCGATCAGCAGTCAGCGGTCAGCCGAAGCGAGAGCGGCGATGACGGAGAAAGCTGAAAGCTGAATGCTGATCGCTGAAAGCTGGAAGATGAAGCTGTTGTACCTGATCCACCGACTGCCCTGCCCCCCGGACGGCGGGGCCAAGCTGAGAGCGGCCGCTCAGTTGCGATACCTCGCCCAGCGGCACGACGTCTGGTGCGCCGGGTTCCTGGAGAGCGGAAGGCTGGCACGGCTCACGCGGGAGGGTCGCGAGGGCGACCAGGGTCGCCACGTCGACCAAGCTCGCGCGTCGCTCGACGACCTGCGGGCCGTCTGCCGCGAGGTGATCGCTGTGCCGCTGCGCCAATCGGTGGCCCAGGTCAGAGCAGTGGCGGGGCTGTTGGCGGGCGGGACGGCAACCGAGGGTTATTTCGCGTCGGGGACTCTCCGAAAACGGGTGATGACGCTGGCCGAGCGAGTTGGATTCGACGCCGTGCTGGCCTTCTCATCCAGCATGGCCCCGCTGGCCATGGAAGTAAGGGCCCGGCGGCGAGTGCTCGACCTCGACGACCTGGACAGCCGCAAGTGGGCCGAATCGGCCGAGTCGGCAGGCTGGCCGATGCGATGGGTCTATCGAACCGAGGCCCGGCGGCTGGCACGACGCGAACAGGAATGGTTGAGCGATTTTGATGCAAGCGTCCTGATCAGCCGGCGCGAGGCGTCGCTGGCGCTTGACCGACTTACGGAGGTCGGTCAAGGGCTGGTGAGCGACGCGGAACTGCGGAGTCGCGTGCACGTGGTGGGACCGACCCTGGTCGACGTGGCGCCTTGGGTCGACGCGGCGACCCTGGTCGACGAGGCACCCCTGCCCCGCGAGCCGGTCGTCGGTTTCGTCGGAGCGATGAATTACGGGCCCAACGTCGATGGAGCACGGTGGTTTGCCGAAGAGATCTGGCCGCAAGTCGTGGGGAAATGCCCACGGGCTCAATGGTGGGTCGTGGGACGATCGCCCGCGCGAGCGGTGCGACGGCTCCACAATGGGACGAGCATCCGGGTGACCGGCACCGTCCCGGCCGTGGAACCGTACCTCGAGAAGATCAGAGTCGCAATCGCCCCTTTGCGGATCGCCCGCGGGGTGCAGATCAAGGTGCTCATGGCCATGACCGCGGGGCGGCCCTGCGTGGTGACACCCGGCGTGGCCGCAGGATTAGGCGCACGGCCGGGGCGCGACCTCCTGGTCGGCGAGTCGCCCGTCGAGTTCGCCGAAGCGGTCGAGCGGCTGCTCGGTGACGACAGCCTCGCCGAGACGCTGGCCGTCTCTGGAAGGGAGTTTGTGGCCAACCAGGTGCGGCCCGATGAGAACCTGACCCGCCTGGAGCGGCTGCTGGAGCCCGACGGGCTGCCCGCCGTGGCGGGTGATCGCTGCCCGGCCGGCTTTGGCGAGCCTGTGAGCCGTGGCGGTGCAGCGCCCGTGCCATGTTGTCAGACCGGGGGTGTGTTGCCGTGATCAGTGGGAAGAACATCATCTGCTTCGCGAGCGGTTGGGATTATCATCCGACCAGCAAGCATCATGTCATGCGGCGGTTGGCGCGGCACAACAACATCATCTGGGTGAACTGGCACGCCTCGCGCCGCCCGCGCGTGCGTCCCTACGATCTGCGGATGATCTGGAGCAAGATCCGGCAGATCGGGCGGGGTCCGCGGCAGGTGAGCGGCAACACTACCGCCGTTACGCCCTTCCAGGTGCCCATGCCGGGGTCGCGGATGGCCCGGCGTCTCAACACCTTCAGCGTCAGGCGGGCGATTGACGGTGTGCTCGAGACTCTGCCGTCGCGACCCGTCCAACTGTGGAGCTTCGCACCCGACGTCGGAGACTTCGTCGGCTGTTTCAACGAGGAACTGGCGCTGTACTACTGCGTGGATGCCTTCGGTGAGTTTCCCGGCTATGACCGGGCGATGATCGAGCGGCACGAGCGCGAGCTGATGGCCCGCTGCGACGTGGTGATCACGACTTCCGAGCCGCTCTACGAGAGCAAGCGGCGGCTGCATCCGAACGTCCATCTCGTCGAACACGGGGTCGATTACGATAGCCTGTCTCGTGCGGTCAACGTCGAAGATTCGTTGTGGCGGGAGGAATTGCCCATCCCGCTCGAGCTGGCAAGCCTGCCCCGGCCGATCATCGGGTACGTCGGCGTGGTCGGCGAGTGGGTGGACCTGGAACTGGTGGCGGCCCTGGCCCGAGGCCGTCCCGAGGCCTCGGTGGTAATCATCGGGCCGGCCCTCGTGCCGCCCGGGCGCTGTGCCAACCTGCCCAACGTGCACTGGCTTGGCGAGCGAAACCACTCTTCACTGCCGAACTACCTGCGTCTGTTCGACGTGGGACTGATTCCGTTCAAGCACGTGCCGCTCACACGCTGCGCCAACCCAATCAAGCTGTACGAATACCTGGCGGCCGGGGTGCCCGTGGTGAGCACCGCGCTGCCGTCGGTGCGGCCGATCCCGAACGCGGTGTGGATCGCCGACGACCCGGTCCGCACGATGCGATGCTGCGAGGATGCCCTGGCACACAACGATCCCGCAGACCGGCGGAAACGGTCGCAGATGATGCGGTCCGAGTCCTGGGAGTCGAGGCTCGAGCAGATCGCCACAATCATCGGGCCTGCCCGCTGTGGCGGGAACAGCGGGAAGAACCCGCCGGCCGATCGTTTGGATGGCGACCGGGATTCTGCCGACGAGGACTGCCGCGAACTGGCGGTGATGACGTCAACGTAAGCTCATGCTCCAACTTTGGCTCTATCGCGATCTCCTCCATCAGCTCGTTCGCCGCGAGGTGCTGGTGCGCTATCGGCACTCGTTGCTGGGCGTGTCGTGGGCCCTGCTGCAGCCGCTGGGGATGATGCTGCTGTTCACTTTCGTGTTCACCCGGGCGGTATCGCTGGGTGCGATCGCCTCGCTGGACGTACCGTATCCTCTGTTCGTCTATCTTGGCGTGCTCCCGTGGACCTTCTTCGCCTCCGGTCTGACCAGTTCCATTCAGAGCCTCACGTCTCAGCGCGACCTGGTGACCAAGGTGTACTTCCCGCAGCAGATCCTGCCGCTGACGTCGATCGCCAGCGCGTTCTTCGATTTTCTCGTGGCCTCCGTGGTGCTGGTGGGGCTGGTGGTGTATTTCAGCTACACCAGCGACTGGTCTTTCGTGTTTCGCCCGGCGCTGCTGATGCTGCCGGTCGTGGTGGCCGTCCAGGTGCTGCTGATGATCGGCCTGGGCCTGTGGCTGGCCCTCGGCAACCTCTGGTACCGCGACGTGAAGTACCTGTTCAGCGTAGGTATCCAGATGTGGATGTTCCTGACCAACGTGCTCTATCCGCTCCCGACCGACGGCTCAGCCGGTCTGCGGGTGCTGACCACGGTCAACCCGATGGTCCCGATCATCTCCGCCTATCGCGACATCGTGATTTACGGCCGACTGCCCGAGGCGGTCCCCTTCATGACGGCCCTGGTGGCGGCGGTGGGTCTGGCAGCGAGTGGTTGGGCCGCGTACCGGGTGTTGGAAGGGCGATTTGCCGAGCGCGTGTGACCGGGTGGCCCATCGCTTTAGCAGTGGGGGAGCGAATTCGGGAAAGAGTTGACGACCCCACGGCTGAAGCCATGGGGCAACCAGATGCACGGAATGTGTGAGCAGAAATGAGTATGCCGATCCGGCGGAAGCTGTTCGAGGGACTGTCGTGGCGTCTGGAGGCGAGGGCTGCCGTCTCGCCCCCGCAAACAGGCGACCGCATCCGAAGCTGCGCCGGCCGGATGATCGAGTTGACCCGGGCCCACGACTGCCTGCCCGAGATCGAGCAGCAGGCGGCGATCCTCTGCTTTCACGGAATCACCGAATGGCCGGACCCCGAGGTCGAGGGCAACGTCCTCAGCCTGCGCAACTTCCGCCGCCTCCTGGAGGTGATTAAGCGCTCGTTCCGCGTGATCAGCCTGGCCGAACTGGTGGCCTGCATCAACGAGCATCGCTCCCCGCCCCCCAAGAGCATCGTCATCACCTTTGATGACGGTTACGCCTGCTGCCACGAGACCGCCGCGGGCGAGCTGGCCCTGCGCCGCATGCCGTGGTCGGTTTTCCTTCCGGCCAGCCTGGTTGAGAGCGGCGGGCGGCAGTGGCTGGACGACGTGCGGGTGCTGATTCATCGCGGCGAGCGCGAGCGGATCGTGCTGCACTGGGAGGGCCGCCCGGTTGAGTTCGATCTCAGCACTCCCCAGCGCCGCAGTGAGGCGGTCACAACAATCATCGAAACCTGCCGCTACCTGCCCGAGTCGCAGCGCCGGCCGCGTTTTGAGGAGCTGCTCTCCCTGTTCTCCGAGGATGAAGTCGCGTTTCTGCGCGAACAGTATCCGTCGTTTTCCCCGATGACCTGGCAGCAGGCCCGCGAATTGAAGGCCGCGGGCGTCGACGTCGGCAGCCACGGGCTGTCGCACATCGCCCTCTCGCCGCAGACGCCCGACTGCATCCGGCGCGAGCTTTCAGCCGCCCGCGATCTGCTGCAAAAGCGAATCGGCGATCACAGCCCTCACTTCTCCTACCCCTACGGCCGCCCGGCGGCAATGTCGCCCGAGACCGAGGCCGTCATCCGCGAGATGGGCTACCGCTGCGCCCTGACCCTCGAGCAGGAGATCGTCCGCTGTGAAACCTGCAATCTCATGGCCCTGCCCCGCATGATCGTCTCCGCCCAGGTCGGCCGGGTGCTGTTCGCCCTGTGGCAGAGGTTTCTATAGGAAGCGGTGGGGTGCATGCCACCCTGCGGAGACCAGTTGCGGTTCTCATACACGCTCAGACCGCGACTTGTCCGGTTGTGAGAGGATATCGGGTTGGAGACGCCTCCCGCGGAGGCTGCCGATCACGCCTTCTCCAGGGTGTCCTTCAGCATCGGCCCCCATGTGCGGTGCTCCCGGCTGAAGGTCTGCCGCAGCGCGGAGCGGCCGGTCTTCTTCGAAACCTTGGCCGTCGCCAGGGCCGCGAACCAGCACACCAGCCGCTCGAAGTCGTTCAAATCGACGTATTCCGCCGCAAGACGGCCGGCGCGATGGTTCATGTTGTGATAGTTGCCCAGCGGCAGGCTCAGACCCGTGGTCTCATATCCGTATTCCATGTAAGCGGTCGACTCGCACGCCCCGCCGTCAAGCAGCTTTCGCTGAAACGCAAAGCTCTTGTTCTGCCGGGCAAGGGCTTCGCCAACCTTCCGGCACCATGCGACCATGCCCGGCGTGAATACAGACATGCGATCGCCGACACGAACGACCGGCCCGGCCCCCATCAACACGCCCGGCTGAACGGGACTACACTCCACCGACAGCACTCGGACCTTCCGGGGAATAGACGCGCTTTCGCAGGCGGCAATCGCCCCGGCGAAGCCCACCTCTTCCGCTCGCGTCAGCAGCGCTCCGGTGTGGACCGGCGTGCCCGCTCTGATCAACTCATCAAACGCCGCCAGAACCGCGGCCACGCCGGCCACGTCGTCACAGCCGCGGGCGTAGACGCGCGATCCGCGTACCACCGGGTCGGGCAGGTCCCACATGCCGACGGCCCCGACCGGCACCGGATGCCGGACTTCGATGACCGCTTTCGAGACCCGCTGTCGTCCCATGACGTCGGCCATCTCGCAGGACCGGACCTGCCCGCGCACCCATCGCCTGCCATCGTGGAACCGCACCGCGGCTTTCGCAAAGAACTCGGGCTGCACCCCGCCATACCACTTCGCCTCCAATTCACGGTCGCCGTGCATCTCCACGGCCACAAAGCCCGGATGATCCATGTGGGCCGAGAAGAACAACGGCCGGGCGGACCTGGCACGTCCGATGTGCAGATCCAGTCTCAGGTTGCCGAACGGATCGCGGCGAAGCCGGATCAGTGAACGCTCCGCGGCCCACCGACGCACGTAATCGATCACTGCATGCTCATGAAACGGCGAGGTAGGCAGAGCCAGGAGGTCCAGCAGGACTTGGCGGGATGTCTCGTTCATGAGTTGGCAGCCTACGGGACCCTGGGAGAAGCTTGCTCGCGAGCGCGGGGCCGCTGCCTCGCCGATGGCAAAAACGCGGCCTGTCGCCGGCGCTCCGCGGTCTGCGAGCCATCCTAAAGTGCTCGGGGCACGGATTCAACCTCAGGCCGAGATTGCAGCGCGCCCCGCCGTGTCCGTCACTCCAGGCAGTCGGTATTGAACGGGTACCCCGCTCCGCTCAGACACCCCTGCAGGATGCCGAAATCAGACTGGTCCACATCGCTGTCGCGATCGAAGTCTGCCCGCTGGCAATCGGGATCGTTCTGCGCAATGCCCGGGCCGGTGAGGCACGCCTGGAAAAGTCCGAAGTCGGTTGCGTCAACGTCGGTGTCCAGATCCAGATCCGGCCCGGCGGGCGGGCTGACCTGAATGTATGCCGTTCTGGGCAGCGTCGCCGGATTTCCCAGCCCGCCACCTGCGGTCAGGGTAACGGAATACGTCCCCGCGGCGGTGTAAACGTGCGTCGGATGACGCAACTGACTGACCGCGCCGTCACCGAAATCCCAGGTCCATGAGGTGACCGGGCCGGTCGAAGCGTCGGTGAACGCCACAGTCAACGGGGCCGGGCCGCTGGTGACAGACGCGGTGAAATCGGCCGTTCGCGAGCCGAGCCCCCAGGCCACCGCGTTCTCGAGGATCTTCTTGCCGTTAGCGTTGGTCTGGTCCCACGTGGTGTCGTAGAGGAACAGGGACGCACGCTTGCCCGCCGCCACACCTCCGTCCAGGAGCTGGGCTCCGGGCTCAGCGACAATGACCATGCTCTGGCTCGCATCGCTGGTATGTCTGGCCAGCACCACCGCGCCGCCGGCCAGTGGTCCGGTGCTGCGGCTGAAGTCAGCCCCGGAACTGGTGACGGTAATCACACCCGTGGACAAGCCGGCCATCACCGGGTGCGTGTTGTTGAGGACACGAATCTGCGTGGAGCCGGCGGTGGTCCCGGGACCGTCAGCGATCGCCTCCCGGCTCGTAATGCTCAAGGAACCTTCCCAATAGACGAACGGCACGCTTTGATCGCGGAACTCGCCAGCCACGTTGTCCGAAAGGACCGTCGACGACGCCAGGACCACGTCATGGTTTGCAGCGATCTCAGCGGCCGTCGGCCGATTGGCCGGTTCGTCATCGTACGGGTCAATGCTCACATCGAGCGCTTCCAGGTGCTGCTTGATCGCCCCGTCGGTCGACGTCGGCGGGACCTGACCGACCAGGAACGCGATCTTCGGCGACTGGAACGCCCTGATGTAGGCCGTCTTGGTGACCGTCTTCGGACCATAGGTACCCGTGACCGTCAGGCTGACCGTGAAACCACCCTCGATGTCATACGTGTGGCTCGGGTTCTGTTCGGTGCTTGTCTGCCCGTCGCCGAAGTCCCACAGCCAGGCGGTGGCACCCACGACCGTCGAGCGATCGGTGAAGGTCACGACCAGCGGCGATGCGCCTCGGGTCACATCAGCCACGAACTCCGCCGTGTCGGGAGGTGTCTGAACCGAGATGTAGCTCAGTTGCTCGAGGCTCAACGGCCCGCCGGGCGTGGTGATCGTCAGCCGCACGGTGTAGGTTCCGTCCTCCGTATAGACGTGCGTCGGGTGCTGCTCCGTGCTGGTCTGGCCGTCGCCGAATTCCCAGTACCAGGCGGTGACGCCCGTGGCCCTCGATTCATCGGTGAAATGGACGGTCAGCGGTGGCATGCCGGTGGTAACGTCCGCGCTGAAATAGACGTCATTGTCCACCCCGTTGGTGTAGGTGATGTCGATGCTTCGGCGCTCGATCTCACTGCCATCATCGTTCAGCGTACGGACCAGGATGGTGTTGTACATGTAGACCAGAGACAGGTCCTTCTGCCAC
Organism: uncultured Planctomycetales bacterium; assembly: GCA_964586235.1. GTDB lineage: Bacteria > Planctomycetota > Phycisphaerae > UBA1845 > PWPN01 > JAUCQB01. The sequence goes on along the minus strand of CAZPIO010000020.1, from coordinate 52,077 downwards.
TGGGTCACCGAGCCGTCGACCCAGCGGTAACCGGTCTCCGAGCCGGCGATCTCCACGCGAGGGGCACTGATCGGGGCCGTTCCGGCCAGCGTCAGGTTCGGGCTGCTGGTGGTGATCGGCTGGCCGTTGTTGGTGGTGATGGCCAGCGAGGCGACGGGCAGGTTGCTGCGCAGCAGGCTATTGCGGCCCGCCAGACGCTGATTCCACTGGTTGATGCCCGCCGTGAACTCGCTCCAGGGCGTGCCCGAGCCCAGATACGGGTCGACATCGACGTCGTTGTAGATCAGCCGGTGGTAGTAGTAGACCTCCGGCATGATCCGGTTTTCGCGATAGACTCCGTCCGTGCTGTTGACCGCCCGCCAGACCCCATGGAGGTACTCGCGCACGAGCGGCTCGCAGTCGTAGTATTTGTTTACGTCGGGATACGCCGAATGGAAGAACACGGCGTTGTTCCACATCGTGTCCCAATAGGTGTCGTCGAAATCGTACAGGATGTGGATGAACCGGTTGTCCGAAAACCGCCGATAGAGTCGGTAATTCTGATTGTTGATGTGCCAGGGCGAGTCGATCAGGCACGTCACTCCCCAGACGGCGAAGCTCCGTCCCCAGTTCACGATGTCCGTCACCCGGCGCATCTCCGCTTCGTATGTGGCGCTGGGTTCATAGGAGGTGATGTCGCCCAGTTCGTGAAGGTCGGTCCAATCATTCAACCACTCATTGGTCTCCTTCTCATAGCGGCCATCCGGCTCGTTCCATGCCGTCGGCGTTGTCCACGGTGAGATTGCCTTGTACAGGTTTCCGTCATAGTCCTCGGGGTAATTACGTTCGAGGAAGTCGTCACCACCACGGGCTTCACTGTACAGGTGTACGCCAACGTTGCTGTTGCGGTACCGCGTGTGGATGTACTCGCACCGCGCATACGGCAGGCCCATGCACTCGACCAGATGGTTGACGATCTTGTTTCTCAGAAAGGTTTCGTCGCCCTTCTCGTGGTTCAGGTCGAAGCGGTCGGCCCCGCGGAAGCGATACCCGTCGGGCAGGTAAACCTTGTAAGAGTACTTCGGGCCGCCGCGGTCTCCGCTGCGAAGCCTGATCCGGCTCGTGTGATAAGCCTTGTCGCCGATGATGAGGGTGCAGTTCCTCTTGCGGTTGTCGTAGGTCCCCGTGTGGTACGGATTGTTGACCACGTAGGCGTGATTCTCGTCGTTGATGACGATCCGGAAGATGGTCAGGTTCGAGGTAATGACTGTATCGTCCACGACATACAAACACGTCCGCGCCGGGATGAAGTAATCGGCATCGCCGTCAGGGGGAAACTTGCAGTTGCCGCCGGTGGCGTTGGCCTGGATGTAGAACTCCACGATCGTGCCGTCGGTCCGGGCCGGAATAGTGCCGCCGTAAACGCCGTCGCCGGCCAGGCGATCACCGTGCAGACCGTCGTCAACCATGGTTACGGACGTAAAGGAGCCGTCCGCATCTCGCTTATGGTACAGCGTGACCGAGGTGAGATTACCCGCACCGATTCGGGCGGTGACGGTCACCGACTGGCTCGAAGTGGGGACCAGCGGCGTATGTTTGACATCGTCGATCGATGCCGCCGGATCGGCCACGTATTTGCTGTTGACCCGACCCGGTGTGCCGTTGCCTGTGCTGGTCTGCCACGCCCCGGGCAGGCGGTTGTCCATGGCATAGTTGGTCAGTTCCAGCGAAGGTCCGCATCCATCCGGACCGGTCGACGAGCATCCGTCGCCCGTCGTCGGCCACAAGCCTTCCTGGCGATACTCGACGAAGTCGGCCCGGTTGCGGAGGGCATCCTCCAGTTCAACCTCATCCGAGAAATTGGACAGCTTCTTCTCGTAAGGTCCGAAAACGCCGCTGATGCCGTACGTGCTCTGGACCTGGGCCGGATTGTGGGCAACGACCACGTAGCCGTTCGCGGGTATGTAGGTGCCGGGGGCGAAGGTGTACTCAATCGCCCGGTTCAGCCGCCAGCCGCTGATGTCCACGGCCCCGCCCGACGTGTTAAACAACTCGACGTACTCGGTGCCGGGATCAGACAGGCTGTCGCCCGGCGGGTGATACATGATCTCGTTGATGACCACCGGCGACGGAAAAGGCGGTTGGTTGGCATAGCCGGGCGAGGGCGCGATCATCTTGTCCCAACTGTCATCCCCATCCGGATAGCGGCCCTCGGACGCACCCTCGATCGGCTGGTTTCCGAAGTTGTAGCCGTCGATCCAGGTAATGCCGTCGGCGGCGACCAGGTAGATTTGCTCTCCGTCGCTCTTGAGGCCGAAGGTGTCCCAATCCGTCTCCGTCGAAACCCAGTATCCCTTGGGTTGGATAATGGTCGTTCCAGCCGACCACGAGGCGGAGATACGAGCCTTGGTCGGCAGCTTAGGATTGTCGGTCAGGTAACAGTTGTTCAGATCGATCGGATCGTTGCCGTAGTTGTACAACTCAACGAAATCTGCGAGGACGCCGGAGTTCGACATGAACTCGTTGATCACCACGGTCATGGGCGGGTTGCCTGGGGAATTGGCCATCCCGGGCGAGCCTTGGATGCGCGAAGACGGCATCCAGAACCGTCCCACGTTGCCGTTCTTGCTCAAATCCGTGAGCTCAATGGATCGGCCGTCGTCGTCTCCACCGATCGGCCAAGGGGCGTCATCGTCGTATTCGACCTCGCAGACCAGGCCGTCGGCGGCGTCCCGAATCTCGATCCGCTCGCCGTCGTTGTCGAGCTGCCCGTCGTAAGGTCCGAGAACCCCGGATATCCCGTATTGCGTCTGCGCCGAGGCGGGGTCCTTTGCGATGACCAGCCGGCCGCCCGGGGCCAGTATCGCGCCTGCCGGAAAGGCGTATCGGATGCCGTCGCCAATGTGCCAGCCGAGCAGATCGACCGTCTGCGAGCCGCGGTTGGTGATCTCGATGTACTCGTTTTCGACGTCCTCGCCGCCAACGGTCACGGTACCCGGAGGGTTGTACATCAGCTCACTGATCACCACGTCCAGGTAGGGTTCGGCTCCCCAGGCCTCAAGGCCGTTCATAAAGCCCAGGTGGAGCATGCCCACCATCGCAACAGATCGGAACAGGGACATTGACGCCGAGGTACGAGCCATACACCAGTCTCCAAGGTTGGTCCAACTCTCTCGCCAGAGGGCTCCGCGTACGGGCAGTATAACATATCGGCCCGACAGTTTCACAAAAAAGTGACTCCGGCCGTATACTACCGCGTCTATCAGCCGCGGGGGGGCAGGGCAGGACACGGGAGGCCGGAGCCAGGATGACCCAAGACCGTATGCCGATCGAGCCGCAAACCGGGAAAAATGACACCTCCCGTGATCCCATGGGGAGACCACCCTACACAGAATACGCCTCAGGCAATGGGGCACCCAGGGCCTGCTGTGAACCGGTCTGGCTGGCCAACCTGGCCCACCGACGGCCGGACTTCGTCTTCATGGCCCCCTACCTGGCCTATCTGCTCCTCCTGCCAGTGAAAGACTGGGTGCCGGAGGCCTACATGCCATGGGCGATCGCCGCACGCGGCCTTGTGGGCCTAGCGGCGTTCTGGGTCGTCCGCCGCCACCTGCCACCGCTGGGCAAGGCCCACTGGCCGACCGCCATCGTCGTCGGCCTGCTGACCGTGGTCCTCTGGGCCGGCGGGCAGCATCTGCTCAACCGCGTCCATTGGGGCGAGTGGTGTCTTGGCGACCGGTTCTTCATCTTCCCCGGCAGCCCGGAGGTCAAAGACCCGCGGATCGGTCTGTCGGCCTTCTCTTGGTGGTCGCAGGCCGTTCTCAGAATCACCGTGGCCACGATCACCGTCCCCATCGTCGAGGAGATCTTCTGGCGCGGCTTCCTGCTCCGGGCGTTCATCAACTGGGACCGTTTCGAGAAGATCCCCCTCGGGGCGTTTGCCTGGCGGGCATTCATCGGCACCGCCCTGCTCTCCTGTCTCCAGCACCCGGACAACTGGGGTGTCAGCATCCTCTGCTGGCTGGCCTGGAACGCCCTGATGTACTGGAAGAAGAGCCTGCTGTGCCTGATGATCACTCACGGGGTGACCAATCTCGTGTTGTATATTTACGTCATCCGCTCCGGCGACTGGCAGTTCTGGTGAGAGCTGCCATGGCGGCCGCGATGCCAATGGCCAGCCCGATCACGTGCGTCACCCCGACAACGGCCACGCCGGCCGGCGCTGACGTCGGCAGCATGAGCTGCCCGGTGACCGCCTCGAAGATCGACTTGAACGCCACGAGCGATAGCACGCCCACCCACGCCAGGCCCTTGAGCCGACCGTCCTGAAACGCCATTGTCGTCAGCATCCAGGCCGCCAACGCGCAGTCGACACCGGAAACACCTCGATAAGTGGTGACGCCGCCGGCCAGGCTGAACACCCCGGCTCCCACCGCCAGCGCGGACAGCGTCACCACCGCGAGCACCCCCCGGGATCGTCCCTCGGCGATCCAGCACAGGGCCGCGAAGGCCGCCAGATTGGCCGCCAGATGAGGCCAACTGTAGTGCACGAAGTTGCCGGTCAGCAGCCGCCAGATCTCCCCTGCGGCGATTTGGTCGCGGTCAAACTGCAACACGGCCTGAGCCGTCGGCGACAGTTGCACGAGGAGAGCAATCACGGCCAGTGCGATCCAGGCGAATCGCTCCCAGGACCAGGCGCTCGGCAGCACCACGCCGCCGAGCACCTGCGTCTGGCCCAGGTTCACTGCTAAAGCAGGCTTCACCGAATGCCACTGGCGGCTTGTCCGCCAGTGCACGGGCAGACAAGCTGCCCGTGGCACCCCGCAATCGACCGTGCTTTCGGAGACCGCACCAGGCACCTCCGCCCCACGAACCTCAACTGATACCCAGCTCATGCGGCCCCCCTGCGACGTCGCCGCCACTCCAGAACCGCCAGCACGGCAATACCCGCCACGCCGAACGGCCCGACCGGCCCGCCTCCGCGCGGCGAGAGGTTGATATCGCCCGGCCGCGACGGCGGCGGGTTGGGCGAGTTGGCGGACACAACCTGCTGCCCGCCGGTCGGGAGCATGCTGGGCGACACTTTGATCGCCCCGGCGTCCGGATCCTGCGGACCGATGTCGGCCAGCGCCTTGCTCCGTATGGCTTCGAACTGGGCCAGCAGCTTCTGCTGTGAATCGCGATCCCGCTGCATGCGGAGCAGGTTGCGGCGATCGATTCGCCATCGCTGGTACTCGCCGTCATTCTCCAACACCAGGAACGACGTGTACTGGGTGACAATCGAGTAGGCCTCGCCCAGCCGCACGATTTCGGCCACCACCCGGTCATGCGAGCCGGCGCGATCGCCTTCCTTGAGCAGGCGCTGCACCTTGTGCCACGCCCACATCCGCTCGATTTCGGGGTTGGCGCTCTCGGTCTCGGGGAAGGTCAAATCGGTGTTGGTCGCGATCTCCGTTCCACCAACCATCGCTCGCACCACGGCCTTGGCCGGCCCCTGGCCCCGGTAGCGCCCGTAGATGCGCGCGGGTGAGCCGTGGAACAGGTTCGGCAGTGTCGTCGGTTCGATGTCCGAGGTCTCGACGCCCTCGATGCTCACGCGAAGGTTGGTGGCCACCGGGCGCATCAGCTTGCGACGGAACGATTGCGCCTGCCGCTCGAAGTTGTCGCCCGGCGAGAGGAACGAAGCCAGGCCGCCCGCATCATCGGCCATCTGCTCCAGCAGCGGCCGGTTGACCTCGTTGCCGACACCGACGCAGAACACGCGAGTGTTGTTCGGCCGCGATTTGATCATCTCCAGCAGCGTGCGAGACTCCGCCTGCTCGGTCATCCCGTCACTGAGGATCACCACGTTGAGCGTGCGGGCGGGCTCGGCGTACTTGTAGGCCACTTCCAGGGCCGGCTTCATCATCGTGCCGCCCCGGCCCTCCTGCGAACCGAGGAATGCCGCCGCCCGGGTCCTGTTCTCGTCGCCGGTGTTGACCAGGGATTTGAACAGGGCCTGCGGGGACACGTTGAAGGTGATGATCTCAAAGCGATCATCCGCTCCGAGAGCCTTGATGAAGGCCTCCACCGAGTTACGGGACAGGATCAGCTTGCCGTCGTCGGCCATGCTCCCGGAGGCGTCGAGGATGAACACGTAGTCCATCCCGGATTGCTCTTTCGACAGCTCCTCGCCGGCCGTCAGCGTCAGGCAGAAAAAACCGTCCTCGCCGGCCCGCCGCGAAGCGATCATGTCGACGCCCGTGTGCGGCCGGGAGACGTGGTAGGCCAACACCACGTCGCGGTTCAGGTCGCCCGATTTGACCTCCAGGCTTGCCTGGATCTGCTTGTCACCCTGCTGGGCGATCACCAGTTCCTTGCCGTGGCTGGGGCTTTCCGCCGCGACGATGGGAACTTGCGAGCGGGCCTGCAAGGTGAATGCAAACTTGCCCGTCGTTCTCGAATCCACGCCTTTTTTGGTCTGCGTGGCCAGGGGATACACGTAGGTGGCCCAGTCGTGGTCGTAGTCGAGCTCCTGGTAGTAGCAGATCTGCACTCTCTGGTCGGCCTTCGGACCGATGGGGAAGATCCGCATCTCGAAGGTCTTGTAGTCCGTCTGCTCCAGCAGGCCGGGATCGCGCTTCACGCGCCGATAGCTGTCGTAGATCTCGCGGGCCCTCTGCTTCTCGACCACCTCGCCGACCATCTCCTTGCCGTTGATCCACATGGAGAAGTTGGCCACCGAGGCGTCCTTCGGGACCGGGAACGTGTACAGCGCTTCGACCTGGCGGTTTTCGGTGTTGCGGAACACCTGCGTGACCTCGGTCACCGCCACGCCGTTGTTGATGGTCACCTGCACACTGTGCTCGCGGACCTCCAGGACTCCTCCGAGGCCGCCGTCGGCGATCAGCAGCCCGGCACCACCGGCGGGGGTCTGCCATGTCAGGGCCAGTGCGACAGCCGCGAGAATGCCTCCCGCGCCTCCCAGCAGGTTTCGTTTCGACGAGATTGTTCGCATGTCATTCTCCTTTCGTTCTGCGGCGGCCGATGCATGCGCGCACCTTCCACCTGGCCCCACGCGCTGCCGCGCGCCGGGCCGCATTCCGACCGCTGCCGTCAGCTCACCGCTGAGCGGCCGTTGTTGAACTCACCACATGAAACCGACCAACGTCCTGAGCCTTGCCGGCCCCAGATTGCTCAGGAACCCTCCTTTTGCTGCGGCGGCTCCTGGTCCACCAGCAGCCGGGTCACCAAAGACTCCAGGAGATCGAGCGACGTCGTCACCGCATATCCTTTTCCCCAAAGCGGCTCGTTCGGGAAATCGTGTGTGTGTTTTCGTCGGACCGCCTTGCCCGCGGACTGGAGCCGGTGCACGGTCTTCTCGGGAGAGTGATTCGGCCAGGTCTCGACCACGATGGCGACATGGTCCGGCTCGATCCGGCAATCGACGATCGTCCAGCCGTGCTCGACGGCCTCGCGTTCGAAGGCCTGCTTCAGCCAGTCCACCCTCGGCCCGGTCAGCAAGGGCATTCGCCTCCACGTCGTCCAGGCAACGCCGTAGACCACCCGATGCAACACGCCTTCGTCAGTCTTGAACACCTCGTGAAGTTTGCGCTTGACGTGACTCAGGGCCGACGGCTTGTGGACCAGTTGGATCGAGCGGGCCTTGTCCGGCGTGCGGGTGATGTGGCCCTTCTTCTCCAGGGCCTCCACGTGTCCGCGAACGGCATTCACGTTCGCCAGGCCGATCGCCTCACCGATCTCACGCAATGTGGGGGGATAACCGTGCTGCGCGCCAAAACGCTCGATGAACTCGAGCACGTTCTGCTGCTGGATTGTCAGCGGCCGGCCGTCCATGGTGGCATCCTGATCACTGTACACTTGTACAGTATACGCCATGTTCCGGACGCAGTCAAATCAGATTCTCGAATTGAGCCCAGCGGGATGATGATTCATATCTCTTTTCTGAATAAAGAGTTATGGAAAAAGGATCGCTGAAGGATCAGTCTGCGATTCGCGACGCCTGCAGAATCCGGGCACGTTCTTCGCCCTTGGGCCAGCCGTCCGCCCAGTCTGTTGACTCCTCGGCCGGTTTGGTCCCCAGCGTCTGGTGACCAATCTGGATCAGGAAGGTGAGCAGGGCGATCAGCCAGGAGAGCGTGGATTCGGCTCCCTGGTTGTGGTTTGGCCCTTCGGGAGTCAGCCCGTCGCAACAGCCACCCGTCCGGAAGTCATACAACGGGGCGTCCAGATCGTTGCGGCCGAGGAACCACTCGACTCCCAGCCTCGCCCGGGCCAGCCAGCATTCCTCGCCCGTCGCCCGGTAGGCCTCGGCGCAGGCCAGCACCAGTTGGCTCGCCTCGATCGGCTGCTGGTCAAACGCGGCCTTCTCCTTGCCGCGGGGGAACCAGCCCTGGTTGCCGACCAGTGAGAAGTGCCCGCGATCCGAGGTCTGCACGTCACACAGCCACTGCAGGCTGCGCAGGCCCTGATCGCGCATCTCGCCGTCGGGAATCCAGGTGCCGGCCAGGATGAGAGCATGGGCCAGCGTGGCGTTCGAGTAAGTCATGGTCGGCTCGCACCACGGCCAGTCCGGAGAGGCATTGCTGCGGAACAGGTTGAAAAGCCTCTCAGCCAGTTGCTGACGGATGCGCCGGACATGGGCGTCCCCGCTGAAATGCTCCAGGTACGCGTGGATTCCGAGGAGAGAATATGCCCAGGCCCGGGGATAGTCGTACTTTTCCGCCGTGCCGATGACGTCCTGGAAAAGCTGCACCGCCATCATTCGAACGTTTTCGTTGGGAGCGTGGGCCGCCAGCATCCCCAGGCCCCACAGCGTCCGTCCCTGGCTGTCCTCGCTGCCGGCCGCGTCAAGCCACTGGCGCGAATAGGACATGAAGCTGCGGAAACGGTTTGTCTTCTCGTTGTAGGCGTGGCGGAGGTACGCCAGATAGGTCATCACCAGGTCATCCACCTCGATCGAGTCGTACAACTGCTGGTACAACGCGCACACCACCAGACCGCGGCCGTTGTCATCGATGCAGTATCCCTGGCGCCGATCGGGAATCGAGTACAGGCAGTGCTGCAAAATACCCGTTCCGTCGGTGATCGTCCGAAGGTGTCGCAGATCAACTTCGGGCAGTTCTTCGGCGCGAATCACGCGGCGGCGGTCCTGTGACAGCGGTCGCGGCCGCCGGGCACGCTCCTGCAGGAGCGTCTGCCCCAGCAGCAGGTATTCGCGGGCCACCTGCCTCCAGACCATCTCGCGGCAGTAGGTGTAGGCCCGCTTGCGGATCTGGTGCCGTTCGACGTCGTTTGTGAACAGGTGGATGATCGCCTCGGAGAGGGCCTGTGAGTCCCTGAAGGGCACGAGCATGCCCCGCCCGTCGGCCAGCAGTTCCTGGGCATGCCAGTACGGCGTGGAGACGACGGCCTTGCCCGCCCCCACCGCGTACGACAGCGTACCCGAGGTGATCTGCTGCTCGTGCAGATAAGGCGTCACATATGCGTCCGCCGCGCCGATGTACTCGCACAGCTCCTTGAGCTCCACGAACTGGTTCCGGAACCGCACATGGTCCTCCAGCCCCAGGTCCACCACCCGCCGCTGCAGACTGGTGCGGTAGGCCTCGCCGAACTGGCGTATCAGGTGCGGATGAGTCGCCCCGAGGATGATGTACAGCACGTCGGGGAACGCCTTCACGATCTCCGGCATGGCTTCGATCATGTACTCGATGCCCTTGTTCGGAGACAGCAGCCCGAAGGTCAGGACGACGCGCCGACCCTCGGCCTTGAACTGGTCCTTGTAGAAGTTCGGATCGACGAAGGGGACGTCAGGAATGCCGTGAGGGATGAAAGCGATCCTCTCGGCAGGTACCTGGTAGATGTCCTGCAGCATGTGTTTGGCCCGCTGGCTCATTACCACCAGCCTGTCGCTCAACTGGGCCAGTTCCTCGAGCACCCGGCGCTGGTCGGGCAGAGGCTCCTGCAGGACCGTATGGAGAGTGGTGAGCACCGGGATCCGCAACTCGCGGAGCAGCCGCAGAATATGCGATCCCGCCGGCCCGCCGAAGATGCCATACTCATGCTGGAGTATGAAGACGTTCGCCTGGTTCCCCATCACGAAGTCAGCCGCGAGGCGATAGTCAGGCTGGTAGTTCGCCCGAAGCTGGAATCGGACCCTTTCCGGATACCGGTAGCCTTGCGGCTGGTCATCGAGGGCCAAGGCAAAGATCTCGCCCTTGGTGCCCAACTCGCCCCCAATGGCTTCCGCCAGGTCGCTGGTGAACGTAGCGATCCCGCACCGCCGGGGCACATAGGTGCCCATGATCGCCACCCTGCTCAGATCCGTGGGAATGGTAGCCATGATGCCAAGAGGGCCTCCTCAAATGGTAGGCTTGCACACAGGATTCTACACCTTGGCCAGCGGCCCCGGGGAGGGTCAGTCGCATCACCGTCCCCCCCCGCCTCCTCAATAATCTCAATATCGGGGCAAACAGAGAGCGCTCTTAAGATGCGCCTCTGTCCCAAATGTGGCCAAATGCTGAAATTCGTTGATTCTGACCGGAAACGATCTGATGTGCCTGACGGTATTGCGTCGCCCATCTTATCCAACTGCCGACTGCTTCTTTTGTTTTCCCCGTAAAAACGCCCACCGGCAACCGGGGGCTGCCCGATTGCCGGTGGTCTGTCTCCCTCACAGTGGCTCTCGCTCGCCGTTGGCCCTTACTTCTTCAGCGCCCCCACCTTCAGGAGTCTCCCGTTAGCGTAGTCCCTGGCCGGAACCTTCTGTACCACCGGGGCCGCTCTCACCGGCGCCTTTCCGAGGACAGGCTTCTGGAGCACCGCACACGGCTTGATCCGGTCCCTGTCGTCGTCCCTCTTCTCCAGCATGAGGCCGATGCTCACCCCGCCGCGCTGGCAGTCGTTCCTGTCGCCAAAGGCGTAGTACTTGTTGTGGTTCTCCCAGGGATTCACGACCTGCCAGTAGCCTTCTCGAACCAGTTCCCGCCGGGTCACATCCTGCCAGTAGCCGGACGGGACGGTGTAGGATTCTCGCCGGTATTCGATCACCCGGCCCCAGGCATCCAGCACCGGCACATCGCGATACCGGATCTCAGTGGTGGGCACCCAAACCCGCTCAATCACGTCGCGGTAGACCGGAGGCACCCAGATCCGCTGGACCGGCGGTGGCACCGGCTGAGCCACCACCACCGGGGTGATACAGCCGTTACCGATGGTCAGGCCGAAGTAGTTGCCATGGTGACCCTCAACACCGATCGACAGGGCGAAGTCGCCGGCCTTGGCCGGGGCCGCCCCAGCCATCATCCCCGCCAACCCCATCACCATCACTGCTTTCTTGGTCATGTTCCTCATGGCTGAACCTCCATTTCTTCACGCCGCACAACGCGGTCACCTCATTAGACACCACCCCATTGAAAAAGTTTGATGCTGTGAACTATTTTCTAATGGGAAATATGATGTGAAGTTGACGGAATTTCGAGAAATCTCATAACCACTTTCAAATTAATTACTTATAATCATACATGGAGTGTCGGATTTCCGAATGCGAGATGAGGGGGTGGCCGTTTACAGCCGTTATCGGTCGCGGAGGTGAGGCCTTCTTGACGAGCCGGCTGGTTTCTTGGGCTGAGCCCGTCGAAGTCATCCTGCCGGTCTTGCCTGCGTCTACTGCAAACCCGGCCTGCGCCGGAGTTCGTTGAAAAACCGGCGGGATAAACCCGCCGGCTCGTCAAGATCGCGGCTGCAAGCCGCTCCTACGAGACGATCGCGGTCTGATTTCGGTGAGCTTGTCGAACCGAGGCCGCTCCTACCGCGGTTCAACGGGTTTTCGTATCATTTGGCCTTCTGCCGCGCCAGGCCGGTGGGCGGGTGCATGGAGCTATAAAACCGCACAGCCCGGCGAGGCGAGGAGAACTGGAAGTGACCGGCAAGCAAGTGCTGCTGAAGGCCCTGCGCAATGAGACCACGCCCCGGGCGGCGTGGGTGCCGTTCGTCGGCGTGCATGGCGGCAAGATCATCGGGGTAACCGCCTGGGACTACCTGCGATCCAGCGAGCGGATCGTGGCCGGGCTGAGTAAGGCGGCTGAACTGTACCAGCCCGACGGCCTGCCGGTGATCTTTGACCTGCAGTTGGAGGCCGAGGTCCTCGGCTGCGCGATGCTCTGGGGCGACCAGACGCCCCCCGCGGTCTCGACCCACCCCCTGGCCAACGCCCCGTTGTCCAGCCTGCCGGGCTTCGATGCGACAAAGGGCCGCTTTCCAGTGGTTGCAGAGGCGATGGACCGCCTCAAGCGCAGCTTCGGCAACGAAATCGCATTCTACGGTCTGGTTACCGGGCCTTTTACCCTGGCACTGCACCTGATGGGTACGGGCATCTTCCTCAAGATGTTCGACGCGGTGGATCAGGTGCGCCGGGTGCTCGATTTCTGCACCGAGGTCGGCAAACAGGCCACGGATTTCTACCTGGACAACGGCGCCGATGTGATCGCCGTGGTCGATCCGATGACCAGCCAGATCTCCCCGCGGCACTTCACCGAGTTCGTCAGCAGTCATGTAAACACCATCTTCGCCCACATCCGTCAGCGGCAGGCGCTGTCGTCGCTGTTCGTCTGCGGCAACGCGACGCGCAACCTCGAGTTGATGTGCCAGACGCTGTGCGACAACGTCTCCGTGGACGAGAACATCCCGTTCGATATGCTCCGCGACCTGGCCCGGCAGCACAACAAGTCCTTCGGCGGCAATCTCAAGCTCACCACGGTATTGCTGCTCGGCACGCCGGACGACGCCAAGCGCGACGCCCTGCGATGTCTCGACGCCGGGGGCACCACGGGCTTCGTGCTGGCGCCCGGCTGCGACCTGCCCTACGCCACGCCTGAGGAGAACCTGCAGGCGGTCACCCTGATGGTCCACGACGAGTACCAGCGGCAGGTGGCCCGGGCCGCGTCACAGACAGTCAGCCCGGAGGCCTTCGAGGAAGTCGATCTTCCCGACTACGACCGGGAGAACAAAGTCATCGTGGACGTGATCACGCTGGACTCGGCCTCGTGCGCCCCCTGCCAGTACATGGTCGACGCCGTCGAGCAGGCCGCCCGCAGCATGCCCGACCAGGTGGTCATCCGCGAGCACAAGATCACCACCCGCAGCGGGCTGGGCCACATGGCCAAGCTCGGCGTGGGGCAGATCCCGACCATCTGCATCGACGGCGAGGTCAAGTTCCCGTCGATCATCCCGGACATCAACACGCTGATCGACGCCATCACCGAAAAAGCAAACGAGAAGAAGGCCAAGTGATCCCGCTCAGCCTGATCACCGGTTTTCTGGGAAGCGGCAAAACTTCGCTGCTCAAGCACGTTGCCGAGACCAACCGCCTCCGCCGCCTGGTGTGCGTGGTCAATGAGTGCGGGGAGATCGACTTCGACGGCCGGCTCCTGCGGCTCGATCACGGCCGGCTGGTCTGCATCCCAGGCGGCAGCATCTTCTGTCGCTGCCTGGCCGGCGAATTCGTGGACTGGCTCACGAGAATCCCGCAACAGTGGAGCGGCGCCGAAACTCCGATCCAAGGCGTGGTGGTCGAGGCCAGCGGCATGGCCGATCCCAAGGTCGTTCAGCAGATGCTGCGCGAAACGAGGCTGGACCGCACGTACGACCTGCGGATGATCATCACCGTCGTCGATCCCGGAAGCTTCCTGAAACTGATCCACACCCTGCCCAATATCATCGCCCAGATCGAAGCCGCCACGCTGGTGGTCATCAACAAGACCGATCTGTACGACGAAAGAACGCTGAGTCAGACCGACAAGGAGATACGCCGCATCCACGCTCAGGCGTCGATCATTCGCGCGCAATATGGGCGCATTGATGCAGACCTCCTGGCCGAGGTCCCCTCGCAGCGGCTCGAAGGCACTTACGCCGCCTGCCTGGACCCCAACTACTCGGTGACCACCGTATGGCTCACGATGCCGGTCGACATCGCCCGGCTGTCAGCCGATCTGGACGGCGTTCGCGGTGAGGTGTACCGCGTAAAGGGCTTCGTGCCCTCGTCGACCGGCTGGTTCTACGTCGATCTATCGGCCGGCAGACTGACCATCCAACCGGCACCGGCATCCGACTCCGGCTCACTTGTCTTTATCGCCCCGCCGCAGGCTCAGGCCCGGATCGATCGCATCGCCAAGGATCTTGGGCGCGGAGCCGAGACCCCGGGCGAGGCATGACGCGCCCAAGCTTCGCGCAGAAGCTGTTCCGACCCGGTTGAATCCAGTACCATTCGGTGCGGCGTGGCCCCGAAGCCGGAAGGAAGACGGATCGGCAGCGTCGACGAACAATGCAGCAGGAGCGATTGCATGACGCAGGATGAACAAGTCTTGGTCGTCGAGCGGAAGGTCCTGGAGCAGGTTGGGATGTTCCACGGTCTGCAATTTGACGTGGATCGCTACCTCGACCGGCTCTTTGTCGCAGGCGTCCCGCGCTTTATGCCCCGGCCGCAGGCGGAGAAGGACCCGAACTACAAGCAGCTCATCCCGTACGTGATCATGACCCACGGCGGCAAGTACCTGAACTACGTCCGCGGCCGTCGGGCCGGCGAGACACGACTGGTCGGCCTTCGCTCCATCGGCATTGGGGGGCACATCAATCCGGGCGACGACATGCCGCTGTTCAGCTCGGATTTCCGCGAGGCCTATCAAACCGCCGTCGAGCGCGAGGTGGCCGAAGAGGTGGTCGTTGAAACCGGCCATAAGGACCACGTCGTGGCCCTGCTCAACGACGACCGAAATGAGGTCGGCCAGGTCCACCTCGGCATCGTCCACCTCTGGACACTCGACGCCCCTCAGGTCGGCAAGCGCGAGCAGATGATCACCCAGATGTCGTTCATGACTCTGGATGAACTGCAGGCCGTCCGCGACAGCATGGAAACCTGGTCCAGCCTGTGCCTCGACGGACTGACCGAGATGGCCAAACGTCCGCAGTGACGCGACCCTGCCCTATCGCCACACCTGCTCGGGCAATTCGATCTCGTGCGGTTCCTGTTCCGGATCGCTGCGAGAACTGATCTCGAAGGAGTGCGAATACGTGACCTCCGTGGATCGGTTCCGCAGGTCGATCCTGGCCCAATCGTCCGGCGGGATCATCACGTGCCAGTACACGTGCATCTCCCACTCGTCCGAGAAGAACAGGTAATGCGAGACCTCCAGGATATAGGGAGAGACGACCATGCCGGTCCACTCGGTCTGGCTGGTGATACCGAATTCCGCGTGGTTGGCCTCAAGCCACGGGATGAACAGGTCCCGCATCTCGTCGGCGGTTGGGCGGATATCGTTTTCTATCTGCTGGACGTCGCCCTCGGAAACAATCAGGGATTTGTCAGCGGTGGCTTGTTCGCCTGAACGCGACCCCGTAACGGTCACCGTCAGTTCCTGACCGACCGCCGCCTCGCCCGGGACCACCGTGACCTCGGCCACTTCGCCGGGCGTCAACGAGGCGGGCTCGACCGTGACAGTTGCACCGGGAGCGTCGGCGGTGAGAGCGACAGGCTCCCCCTGCCCGGTGCCGGCCATTTCGTTGACGACCTGCACCAGCAGCACGCAATGCTGCCCGGGAATGAGCTCAAAGACAATCGCGGGATGGATCTCCAGCCCGAAGGTGGAAGGCTCGGGAGGAGGGTTTGGCGTGCATGTGGCACACAGCAAAACCAGCAGGACGGGAAAGAACGCGTTTTTCATCGTGTCCTCCTTTTCTGTAGACGATACCTGGAAGTGTCTTCTGTTCGAAAAGATCTACACGCAATTAGAGCTGACGCTGCTCGACGCATTCTACCGTTTGACCAGGTGTCTGGCGAGCGACGGCATCAACGCCTGTCCGCATGCCGATCCCGTTTGCCCGAACGATCCTGATCGGTGTCTTCCTATTCCTGGCTTCGAAGCCGGTGAAGCGATGGGCAGACCGGCACGGTGACCCGCATACGTGAGGCAACGCGACGATCCTGAGTCAGCCTCCGGCCGCGGTTTCCTCGCCCTTGGGCATAATATGCCTGCCGTGACAGTCCGTGCAGACGCTCTGGGCGGTGATCATGCGGCCATTGGGGCCCGGATGGCCCTGATATTGCTCCATGAAGCGTTTCGCCTTGCGCTGCGGGTGCTCGCTGGGGTCGTGGCAGCCGCCGCAGTGGGCGTCGACCTGGTTTCGGGCGAAGACGACGTCCGGTTTGGCCTTCTCCTTGCCGCCGGCCGCGTGAGCTTCCGATGGCCCGTGGCAGTCCACGCACATCAGGCCCACGCTCGCGTGGTTCCGTGCAATCGGGTCATCGCGAAAGGTCTTGTGGCAATCCACGCATTGCTCGTTGCTGCCGGTCCGCGATGCGCCCCCTTGCTTGCCGGGGGCGGCGCACATCACCGTCACGGCCAAGAGAGCGATCGAGCCCGCGACGCAGAGTCGAATCCTGCTCATACGATTATCGCCCCGTTGAAAAACCATTCTCACTTGCCCTCGCCCAATGGTCGGATCATCGCCTCTCGAACCACGATCTTCATGGGCCCATACTGGGCACCGGGATGGATCTGGAAGCCGATTTTGCCCGAGTCGCTGGTGTCATCCTGGACGTCGGCCACCTGCGTGCCGTTGAGCCACACCTGCACGTGCTGTCCCTCGGCCCGGACGGATATCGTGTTCCATCCCTCGCGATCAACCAGCGAGGCATCGGTGTTCATCGCGATGAACTTCTTGCCGGTGCAGTACAAGGTGCCGGAGTAGCACTTCGGATCGGGGTATTCGAGGATATCCGCCTGGTAGGCCTTCTCCGCCGACTGGTAGCGGAACCAGACCCCGGAATTACACGGCCAGACGACCTGGTAGGTGACGGTCAACTGGAAATCCTTGTAGTCGGCCTCCGTGAGCAGATCGCCGGGCGCGTTGTTGTCGCCCTGAGTACCGACGAGACTGCCATTCTCGACCATCCATTTGGCGTTTCCGACGGCCCGCCAGCCGGCCAGGTCCTTGCCGTTGAACAGCGGGATCCACTCGGCCTGCTCCTCGGCCGGGGTGGAGGTCGCTTTCCTGCCTTCGTCAGCCCGGTGAATGTTGTGCGTTCCGTGGCAATCCGTGCAGATGCTCGACGAAGTAACCACGCGGCCATTGGGCCGATCACGCCCGCGCCATTCCTCGCGGAAGGCCTCCACCTTGGCAGGCTCCTTGTGAACGGGATGACAACAGAGACAGAACGGATCCGCCTCGGTGCGTCCGAACAGCACATCCGCCTTGGTCATCAGCATCTCGTCTTCCATGTGCAGGCGGGACTGGCCGTGGCAGTCGATGCACAGGATGTTTTTGACCTCGTGCTTGTGGCTGATCTCCTCCTCGGCCAGGAGCTCATGGCACACCAGGCAAAGCCGGTTGTCGGTGGGCCGATCGACCGTCGCGACCATTGCCATGGTCTGCGAGGCGTAGGTAGCGGAATCGTTCGACTTGTCTTTGCAGCCGCAAACGAGAATAGCGGACGAGAGTCCGGCCAACAGCCCGGCCGCTGCATTCTTCCTGGTCATCGAAGCTCCCCCCGCCCGGCGCCCTCCCGCACGGGACGGTCTCTATACCCATCATCAACAAGCAGGGGAACGATCAGATCACGTCCCACTCGCGGAGCCAGTGATAGTCGGGCGGCAGGCTGGCCAGGCCGTCGGTCGTCATCTGTTCCAGCCACTGCTGCTCGGCCGGGCTCAGGTCGGCCAGGCCGCGAAGCTGCGAGGCCCGTGAGGCGTTGTCCACCTCGTACATCGTGGTCAGCCCGGGCACGACGCAGGTGATCTCCTCGTGCAGCGTCAGGATGCACATCAGGGTCAGCCGGGCGAGGTCGTTTTCCTCCTTGAGCCCGACGCCCATGACCGGGAACTTGCCCTCGCTCTTGAAAACCGCGCCTCCCGCAAAAGGCTTGATGGTCACGACACCGACGTCGTGCTTGCGAACGGCATCGAAGATGCTGCCGCCGAGATCCTCGGCCATCTTATAGGCCACCCGCTCCTCGACGTTGTCCCTGGTGATCGGCAAGCCGGCCTTCCTGGTAATGGCCGTGCACGGGAACACGATCATCTCGACGCCCGGGAACCTGGTAACCACGTGCTGCAGCCACTGACGGTTGTGCGAGGAACAGCCGAAGTGGCGGATCTTGCCGGCCTTCTTCATCTGCTCGGCCGCCGTCAGGCACACTTCCATGTGTGCATCCTTCGACGTGCCATCCATCCTGGCCTGGACTCGCCAGATGTCGAGGTAATCGGTCTTCAGGCGGCGGAGACACTCTTCGACGTTCTTGACCTGCCCGGCAACGGTGCAGTTGTCTTCGTTACGGATGCACAGACGGTGATCGTCGGCCCCGACGTACATCTTCTCGCGGCGCCCGGCCAGGGCCGCCCCGTACGACAGGCACTCGGCGGCCGTCGTGATGTCCAGGTAGTTGACCCCCTTATCGATGCAGGCGCTGACCACTTCGGTGCGGTTTTTCTTGACGTCCTCCGGCACCTCGTCGTTGGTAAACGCGTCCCAGTAGCGCCCGCCGTTACGGTTCTTCCAGTGTCCGCCGAGGCTGACCTCCGAGATCATCAGGCCGGTCTTGCCCATCCGCCGATACTTCATCTTCGGGTTGAAGTTGAGGATCTTCCTGGCATCGGCGACGGCCGGCTGCGTCGACGGCTTGTCGGCCGCCTGGGCCAGCACCTGGCCGGTCACCACCGCCGCAATGGCCGCCTGGGACGTCGATTTGAACAGACCACGACGTGAGAGACGCGAGTCAGCTTCGGACATGAGTTTTCTCCTTGCCTGAAGGGGTCACCACATAACACGTAGCCCACAGGGCGGTGATTATAGCGGACGGGCACGACGTGTTGAAGCCCGGCTTCCGGTCGACTTGGGATGCGAATTCGGCCGGCGTATAATCACGGCTCGTGAGGCGCCCGAACCAGGGTAAAGAGGTCATGAAGAGTCGGCAGACACGGCGAGTCACGAGGGTCCTGACTCGGCAGCAGCGGGCCAGGTTGCGGCGCAAACGCCGCCGCATCGCCGACGAACTCCCCGACCTGGTAGCCCGCGATCGGATGCGTAAGGAAGCCGGCGACGAGCCAACGCTCAGCGGCGAGTTGCGGCGGGCAATCCACGCCAGCCCCCCTATCGCTGGCCGACGTTGCAGCCCAAGCCGGAATTCCCCCCCTGGCGCTGGATGAATTCCTCACCGGCGAACGCACGCTGCGATCCGACGTTCTGGATCGCCTCACCCGAAACCTGGGACTTGTACTCAGTCACCGGGGCTGAGCGCGGATGCCTTTCTCGTTTGCGCTTTGTCAGTCAACAGGAGGCCAGCGTATGTCTCGAAGACACATCTGCGATCGTTGCATGAATCGGCGGGCCTTTCTGGCGGGAGTGGCGGGGGCCCTGGCCGTGGGAGATCGATTTGTCTGGGCCGAGCAGGCGGCCCCAGACACCGGCAAGACCCGGATCCGCCTGGTGTTCTCGCATCACCGGCAGGACGACCAGGGCAAGCAGAGCGAGCCGGGCTGGCCGTACCTCGGCTACGACAGTGCGGGCAAGACGAAGGAAGTGCTCGACAGGCTGATCAAGGCCTGTCCCGGGTGCGAGTTCCTACCGGCCACGGCGTACACCGCCGACGATGCGAAGAAGATCCTCGAATCGGACAAGGACATCGACGGCCACGTGGCCTACATGCTCGGCGGGTGGGCCGGCGCGGCCCAGACCATCGCCGCCGCCGGCAAGCCGATCATCTTCGTCGGCGACCTGTACGGCGCTTCCGGCGAGATCCTGTCGGACATCGCCTGGGCCAGGCGCAACAAGATGAAGGCCGTCGGCGTGACCTCCTCGCGGTTCGAGGACGTTGTCGATGCGATCCGCTGTTTCGAAACGCTCAAGAAGCTCCGCTCGTCGACCATCCTGGTCATCGGCGGTAACCCGGGCGACATCGGCAAGGCGATCCAGGACACCTTCGGGACAAAGGTAGTGCCCATCGAGTTCAAGGAGATCAACGATCTGTGGGAGAAGGCCGACCGCCAGCAGGCCCGCAAACAGGCACAGAAATGGATGACCGAGGCGGCCATGGTCGTCGAGCCGACCGCCGAGGAGATCGAGAAGTCGGCCGCGATGTACCTGGCCCTGCAGCAACTGCTCGCCCGGCACAACGCCCAGGCCGTGACCATGAACTGCCTCGGCGGCGTCTACGGCGGCCACACGCACGCCTATCCGTGCCTCGGCTTCTGCCAGCTCAATGACGACGGCCGGGTCGGGGCGTGCGAAGCCGACGTCCAGTCGACCATCACCATGCTGATCATGAAGTACCTGGTCGGCAAGCCGGGCTTCATCAGCGATCCGGTGGTCGACACGGCGACCAACCGCGTGGTGTACATCCACTGCGTTGCGCCCACCAAGGTGCATGGGCCGGCCGGCGCGGCGAACGCGTACGAGATCCGCTCGCACGCCGAAGACCGCAAGGGCGCATCGATCAACTCGCTGATGCCACTGGGACAGGTCGTCACCACACTGCAGGTCGCCCCGACGCGCAAGGAGGTCCTCATTCACCAGGCCAAAACGGTCGCCAACATCGACGATCACAGGAGCTGCCGGACCAAGCTGGCCGCGGAGATCATCGGCGACGTCGACAAGCTGCTGAGCGAGTGGGACCGCTGGGGCTGGCACCGGGTCACATTCTACGGCGACCACAAACGGGCGGTGGAACAGATCACCACGCTGGCGGGCTTCACGCTGATCCGCGAAACATGACCACCCAGGCCCGGCTCTGTTTGCCACCGGCCAGGTGCCACTGGCGGCTCGCCCGCCAGTGTCTTCTACCTCCGGCGTGGCGTGGCCAAGCCCCAATAGAATCGGGGCACCGCCATGTGTGCTGCTCCGACGAACATGGCGGCGCCAGCTTCGCCATGCCACCCTCGCAACAGGGTGACGCTCCGGCTTTGACGCACAACACCAGGTTCCGTGCATGCCGGCTGCCTATCCGGGCCCCCGGACACCGAACGGGCGCGTTGATGGCAGAGCCCACGGACCCGATGGGCTTGGCGGCATGCGGAAAGCCACCGCCTTCCGCCGGGTATCCCGCGAGAGTCTCGTTTCGCCCAGGCTGTCATACACATGGGCAAGTTGATCGTAACAGCGGATCGCCATCCACCTGACGTGCGGTTTATAGCCCACAGCGGCGGCCAGTAAGTCCATTCGACCAGCCGCGGACTCGAGCAGGGCCCGGGCCTGCTCATGCCGGGACTGCTCCTCATAGAGTCGCCCCATCGCGGATTCGTAGGAAGCAGCGGCCATGGCATAGGTCGGGACCGCGGGAAACCGCTCTGTCAGTGCATTCTGCAGATCAATCGCCCGGCGAAGCTCGGTCAGAGCAGCCTCAGGCTTTGCATCCCGCAAATGCGCGTGTGAAAGGCGAAAGTGAACGTGCGCGAGCAGGAATCGATAGCTCGGGACGTGCGGCCACTGGTCCACAAGCTTCCGCATGATCTCAGCCGCCTTCTCGAGCCGATCCGCCGCGTCCGGCCCGCGATCCTGCATCGCATATGCCTCGCTCAGATCGAATTGGTATTGGGGCCTGAGTGGAAACTCCGCAACCAGTTTCTCAAGAATGGCCACGGCCCGGTCAATCGAGTCCGCCTCGCCTTTCTCCAGAATGCCGGAGGGTGGGCCGCCGGGTACTACCGGCAACCTGTCCGCCATTGCGGGAGCGGGCGAGCTACCTGCGGCACCTAACCCGCGCAAGCTCTTATCCATGCCCTCACGAGGCGGACCGCTCGGCTGACACAAGCACAGCGCCAGCAGGTGCCGGTACTCCGGCACGCCCGGTTTCTCGTCGCTCAGTCGCGTCAGTATCTCAACCGCCTGCCGCAGATAATCGCGATCCTGACCGAAGACACCCAGGCGCTGGCGGCCCTCGCCCGGCTCGCCAGGTGGCGGTGGAGCGGGCGGAGGAGGATCTCGCTCGCCGTCCGGCAACCGCGCTTCAGGCGGAGCCGGCCCGGGCGGCCGACCCTCGCCCGGCCCGAGTCCGCCTGGCACCCGCGGCGGAGAGCCGGGTGGACCGCCGGGGGGAGGCTGCTCAAAAACGGGTGTGTTCGCGCCGACCCGCCGTGACAGGAGGTAACAGGCTCTGGCGAGCTCAAAGCTCGCCTCGTCAGAATCGCTGCCGGCCTCGATCTTCGACTGCAAAAGCCGGCGCGCCGCATCGAAACGAGCGTGCGCCTCCGGCATTTCATCCTGCGCGGCATAAACCTGACCCAACTGATTGTTGACCCGGGCGAGGGCAACCTCGATGTGCAGGTCGCCCGGGGTTGCCTTGCGGAGTGCTTCATACTGGCTGATCGAATCCGCGTAGGCCGCCTTCGCGTCTTCGTATTGGCCGAGCAGCTCATAGATCTCTCCCACCCGGCGCTGCGCCGCGGCCATCTTGAGCAGCAGGGAAGGCGAGTTGCTCTCCTGGCTGGCCAGTCCGCTGTAAAACCGCAGCAATCCCTTGAGGAAGGCGGCCGTCTCGGGAGACAGGACGGAAGGAACCGAGACAACCAGCGCACCCTCATCCGAACTGCCAAGGGTGACTTCCCGAGAGGCGGAACGGCCGGCGGGCGCAAACTCGTCGAAAATCGTGTCGAGCGCCGTCACGGCGAGATTGGCGGTTTCTTCGGCACGTTGACGCTGCTGCCTCTCGACGGCATTGGCCGCGCGGACCTTGAGATATGCCACCGAAGAGACCGCGGCGATGGATATCAGCAGAGCGAGCGTCAGTGCCGTGGTTGTGGCGAGTGCCGGATTCCGGCGGGACCATCGCCACAACTTCTCGGCCGCCGACACCCTGCGAGCCTGAACCGGCCGGTCTTCCACGAACCTCAACAGATCGTCACGCAGTTCGGCAGCCGATGCGTAGCGGTGTTGCGGGTCGCGGGCCGCGGCCTTCAGGATGACCGTCTCCAGATCGCACGGCATTGAAGGGCAGAGTCGCCGGGGAGGAAACAGCGGCTCCCGCAGAATCGCCCTGATCAAACCGCTGCGCCCTTCCTGGACAAATGCCGGGCGAAGCGTCGCCATTTCGTAGAGCGTGATACCCAGGCTGTAGATATCGCTGCGTTGGTCCCCTTTTCCTTCAAACTGCTCGGGGGCCATGTAGCACAGCGTCCCGATCACGTCGCCGGTCTGCGTCAACTCCCGGTATTCATCGGTCTTGGCGAGTCCGAAGTCGGTCACCCAGAGCATGCCCTCCGCGTCCAGGAGAAGATTCGCTGGCTTGATGTCGCGGTGCAGCACTCCCTGGCTGTGTGCGAAGGACAACGCGTCAGCCGCCTGAGCAAACAGCCGGGCAAGACTGCGCCAGTAGGCCAACTCGTCCGAATACTCCTCGATCTGCCCAGCGGGCGATGCAGCGGCGGGGTGATTCTCGACCGGGCCACCGGCGGCGTCTGGAGCATGCTCGGGGAGCCCGGCCAGGACCCCGGCCGAGGCGGCGGGTGATTCCCTTGTGGAAGGCGTCGCTGACCCGGTTTGCCGAATTGGGGAGCCGCGCGAATTGAGCAGCTCTCGCGCGACCTGGACAAGGTCCAAGCTGCCGATACCCAGCCGGGAGCGTCGAATTCGGTCCGAGCGGGGGACCATGGTCCGGCTCGCCAGCCTGGCGAAGATCGCGTCCAGCCCGACACCGCGGATATACTGCATGACGAAATAGGGATGACCATCCTGCTGGCCGACGCCGAAAATCTGAACGATGTTGGTGTGGTGCAAAGCGGCGGCGGTCCGGGCTTCCCGCTCGAACCGTTCGCGGCGCGTCGGGCTCGAAAGATGCCGGTCGGGCAGAACCTTGATCGCGACGCGCCGCCCGAGAGACTCCTGCTCGGCCTCGTAAACGATCCCCATACCGCCGCGTCCCAGTTCGCGGATAATGCGAAAGTCCCCCAGCCGTTCCGGTGCCGGCGCAAAACCGGCGGGGCGCGGGCCCGACCAACTGGTATCGGACTGTTTGGCGGCCTCGACCTGCACGATCATCGGAAACAACTCGCGGATGTCGTCGGCCATCGAAGGATGCTTCGAGGCGTACTCTTCGATGGAGGGCTGCTCCCCCCGCCGGCAACGCTCGGTGAATTCGGCCGCGAGTTCTTCGATCGGGTCGCGATCAGAGCTGTGCTCGTTCATGGCGTCGCTCCTGTCGGGCAGGCCGCGGATTCGCGGGGCGTCATCGGCCACAGGGCCACGAATTCATTCCCGAGACGTCCGCCAGGATCTCCTTGAGCCGGCGCAGGGCGCGGATATAGCGGATGCTCGCCGTTTTCTGCTGGATGCCCAGAACCTCCGCGATCTCGTGGTTGGCGAGCTCCTCGAAGTGGCGCAGAGCCAGCACCTCCTGGTCGATCGGGTCCATCCGGTCCAGGGCCTCCCGCAGTCGTTCGGCCAGTTCCGCTCGCCGCAGAGCAAGCGACGGCGACGTGACACTGGCGACCAGACACTGGGCCATCGACATGGTGGCTGATGCGGAGGGCGATCGTTGACGCATCGCCACTTCGAGACCGGCGTCGCGCTTCTGGGCCCCCAGATGGCGCCGGTGCACATCCGCGAGCGTCTGAAGAACGATCAGGCGCAGCCAGATGAACAGCGACTGCTCGGTGGTGCCCTCGACGTGGGCACAGCGCTGGGCGGCGCCGAGATAGGCCTCCTGCAAAACGTCGTCCGGATCCAGTCGTGCGGCCAGGCGAGGATCGAGGCGGAACCGCACCGTCCTGGCCAACCGGGGCCGATATTCCTCGAAGGCGGCGGCGAGGGCTTCGCGATCTCCGCCGCGCACCCGCTCGACTCGGCGGTCCGGGGTGTCCTGATCTTCTCTCATTGCTGTGCGCATCTTATACCAGGCCTGGCCAGGCCGCGCCCGGCACTGGCCGGACGCTGCCCTTCACAATGGATTCTAACGAGTCAGATCGCCCGAAGTTGCGACGGAAGCCGGAAAATCCGCGTCGGGCGGTAGAAAGCCCTGCGTCCCACGCGTTTCCATAAACAGGCGTCGTGGAGTGTCCACGCCGCGGCCAGGAAAACCTGACAGAACCCGGAGCGCCAGCGACGGGCCGCGGTCTCGTCGCCGAGAAGACGTCCCCGTGGGTGAGCCTGAGGTTCCGTTGGGGTACCCAGACATGCTGTCGAAAGGAGTATCCTCATGAAAACGAAACGCTTGCTTGGAGCGGGCTTGTGCGTGCTGTGCCTGATCGGCCTGGCCGTTGCGCAACAATCCCGCGCAAAGGCCGTGAAGAACACGGAAGGCGATTCCAGCGAATTGCAGCCCCCGCCTCCGCCACCCCCGGGCATGCCTCCGCCCAACCCGCTCATGGTCGCGCTGGACACTGACAAGGACGGGGCGCTGTCGGCCAGCGAGATCAGCGGCGCGGCGACGGCACTCGCGAAGCTGGACACCAACGCCGACGGCCAGGTCAGCGCTGATGAGCTGCGTCCACCGCGTCCGGAGCCGCCCAAGGACGGAGAAGCTCCCAAGCCGGGCGACCATATCATGCGGCTGGACACGGACAAAGACGGATATGTCACCTTCGAAGAGTTCACCGCACCGATGAAGGAAGCTTTCTCCAGCATCGACATAAGCAAGGATAGCAAGATCGACAAGGACGAGGCGGCCGCCGCCCCGCCACCGCCTCCCTGTCACGGTGGTCCTCGCGGTCCGCGTCCGCCACGCCCCGACTCCGAGGGAAATGCCGGGCCGGCCAGGCGAAAATGATCTCGCCGGCACTGCCAGGCAATCGCTGAATGGTTGGTGATTTGTCACGATGCCGGCCGCCCGGACAGCCGAGGCGGCCGGCGTCGGTCTACGGAATGGATGCGATTCGACGGCTGTTATTGCCCGGCGTTCACGATATCAGTGAGATACTGGAACGAGTCGGGAGCGTCGGCAGCAGCCTCGAACAGATCCAGCGCCCGGGCCCAGTCGCGGCCGGCGAGTTCGAAGGCCTGCTCGAAAAGATCCTGGTTGCTGTTGTATCGCGTATTGACCAGCAGGAAGGCGTTATTCAGCAGCGTGTCGCCGAAACCCTCGTAGGCCTCCGGATTGTTCATCTGGGGCAGGGCCTCGGTCTTGAAGCGGTCCCGCCATGCCTCGAAAACCTCTTGTCGACGAGTGATCTTCTCCGCGGAGGACAGGTCACTCGAATAGAGGGCGGTCAGTTCCTCGGTCAGGTCGGCCAGATAGGCGCCGAATGTGTCCGAATCCTCGTACTGGTTGAGCGCCTCCTCGATCAAGGCTGAATCCTCGCCGAATTCAACACCCACGAACTCGATGGCCACCCTGCGGCCGACGAACACAGCCAGAGACTCGCTGAAGACAACGTCTGTCTTCGACATCACGGTATTGTGCGTCAGCTCGTGAGCCACCGTGTCGGCGAGGTCCGGATAGTTGCGTCGGAGGATCCGCGATGTCACCGGATCCGGCAGGAAGGGCAGGGCGAAAGCATCCACCTCGTAGATGAAGGTATCGTAACCGGCGTCGACCAGGATCGATCGCTCCGCCACGGCCTGGTCGCGACTGAAGAAGCCCAGATAAGGCAGCCGCCCGGCAAACGGAACGTACCACATGTAGGGCTCGAAAGCGTCTTTCCGGGAGGCGGTCAGGTTCCAGGCCAACGACTTACCGTGCAGGTTGACGAATTCCTGGAAGTTGTTGCCCACCTTGAGGCCTACCACGTCCTGGCAATAGTCCCGGGCGCGAAGCAGGAACGCCAGCTTGTCGCGTTCTTCCTCCGACAGGGTCGGGTCATCGAGGGCCGACTCGATGGCGACCATCTGGCTCAGAAGGCGGAGTTCGCCAAAAACAGCCGATGGCAGATACCCCGGCGGCCACCGGCCACACCCCGCCGACATGGCCAGGATGATACCGATCAGACCGGCCACTAAGCGGCGGGCTACTATGGAACTCATCATTTATCCGTCCCAGGACTCAAAACTCGTGTCCCAGATTATAACGCGACACCATGTGAGGGACGAGCCGTCGGTGGCAACGGACTCAGGAGGCGTGCTCGATGAAGATACGCAGACCGATGAAGATCAGGGTAAGCCCGCCCACCACCTCGGCCAGACGCCCGTATCGTCTTAACACTTTGTTGGCAAAGGTGATACCCACCGCGCTGAATCCGCAGGCCACGACCCCGATGACCACCGACGGCAGCCAGATGGTGATTCTGAGAAAGGCAATGCTCAGGCCGACCGCCAGCGCGTCGATGCTGGTCGCCACCGAGAGGATGACAAGCATCCAGCCCCGCGTCGGGTCGCTTCGAGCCCGTCGATCCCCCCGTTCAAAGCCCTCGAACAGCATCTTGCTCCCGATGAAGCAAAGCAGCCCGCAGGCCAGCCAATGGTCCCAGGCCGCGACGTACCCGGCAATTCGCAGGCCAGCCCACCAGCCGATGATCGGCATCATGAACTGGAACAGACCGAAGTGCCACGCAATCCGAAAGACGTGCCGAGGGGTGACTTTGCCAACCGTCAGGCCGGCCGCGATCGAGACGGCAAACGCATCCATCGCCAGGCCGACCGCCATTCCACACATTTCCGGCCAACGCAAGAGTCTGGTCCTCCGGCCCTCATGGTCAGGCGAGCATGGCTCGCCCGGGGGGGTCCGATCTGACACCCTATTGTTTCCTCCGGGGGGCGGCAAGACCAGTCAGAAGCGAGAAGACCGGATAGAATGGCGGACGCAGCCAGGCGGAGAGGTCAGCGGCTCTGATCCAACCCGCTGAGCATCCGCCACACGATCTGCAGATGAACGCCGACGCTGACGGTTGTCGTCCCGTCCTCCGCCTGAACAGGCACACCCGTCTCGGCAATGAAACGGTCCAGCCCAGCCAGCACGGCGGCAACCTTGAGATCCCTGGACAGGCGGATGCCAACGGTCTCACCTTCGGCGAGGGGGAGATCCTCGATTTGCAGCCAGAGCTGGCGGCAGGCTTCGATTCGCGCGGCGCGCTCGGCCCAGGTTCGACGGCTCGGCTCGTCCTGCATATCCACAGGAGCACGCCCACCGCCTTGGACCACCAGGAAACGCTCCGCCCATTCCGGCGGCTCGGAATTGCGGTCGCGTTTGCGAGGCGGCACATACATGCTCGGCATCGGCGGTGCGACGGCAAAGCCCTCGGCCGCGAACGACGCAGGCAGTGAGGCTGGATCGGAAGGCTTCAACGCTTCCGGCGATATCCGTCCGTCCGTTGCTCTGGCCGCCTCCTGCAACAGACGCAGGATTTCGCCTTGTGACAGCTCCACCCTGGCCCTGCACACACCTGTTGGCTCCAGAATGGGCGTATCCACTGGCGTTTGACGGAGTAATTGTCTCAATGATTGTTGAAGAGAATGATCGCTCTGGAGCAGGTATCCCAGCTCCTTCTTTCCATCGACAGGCAAGTAGCCGATGCGGTCGAGTAGTGCCACGCGAGCATCGGCCGTGGCTGCTTCCTTGGCCATCGCGATCTGCCTTGGACTGCAATGACGCCACCCCGCAGGCTGATCCTTGAGACCCGCGACGGGCTGGTACCGGCCAGTCGCTGGGATAGCCGGTGGGTTGGATCTTGCCCACGTGACTCTCACCGCCTGGGATAGGGCATGTGGCTTCAATCGTTCTTGAACTATGTTGACCACCGTGCTATTGAGATCCGGGACCGCAAGCCAGGCGTCGATTTCCAGCTCGCCTCTGGAGTGTCGATAGGCCCGCCATGCCCGGTGTTTCTCGACAATCGCAAGCCGGACCGCCTCTTCGTCTGTCGCGGATCTGGCCAGCACCGCCCCCAGCGTCTGGCCGGTGGTCAGTCGGAGGCGCGCGACCTCCTCAAAAAGAAGCTGCAAAGCGTCATCAACGGCGCGTTGGCGATCGGAAACCGCTCCCGACGGGGTCTGATCCGAGGCGAGGGCAGTTCCGAGGGCCGCAACAAGGACCACGACTGAGATCGAAATGATGTGCACCCGGGCCCGCCCCATCCCGGATTCGCTATCAGAGCGAGATCGACCTCGATCACCCGGCTGAGTCATGGTGCTGCCTGCCGCCCATCGTGTGCGGGACAAGAGGATCGCATTGTCGGAAACGCCGCTCTCTGGGGCATGGCTGGATCGTTCCAGACCCATCCACAGGCCCCAGGTCCGGTATCGGCCACGGTCTGCGGCCTCATGACCTATCGACTGATTTGTGTCGGCAGCTCGCGCCGGCGCCGCAGTCGACATCTGACGAAATGCCGCCCGTCAGGTACGGCGCCTCGCCTCGGGCGCAGGATTACAGCAAAACCACCCGGACCGCGCTCAACAGCGAGCTCAGCCAACCGGCGCCCGGACGACACTGATATCGGCAATTCGAACAGCGATACGAGCAGCAGGTGGAAATCAGGTGTGAAGACCTGCCCCGCCCAGACCGGGCCCATGCCGCCAGGATCTCGAACCCGACAGGAGGTCAGGCGTTCTCATCTTCCTCTTCGGAGTCGCCAGATCCCTGCTTCCAGCTCTCGCCTTCGTCCAGGTCGTCGATCTCCCGTTCCATATGGCGGAACATTTTCTCCTGGAGGGGTGCCAGCCGACGATACATGGCGACCGTCGCCTGGTAGGACTGGACCATCAGATCGAGCTTGATGAGCTGCCATTTCACCAGGCACTCGGGCTCCTTGATAGTGCCGAAAGGGTCGCACTTGAATCCCACCTGCCCGCCGGGGCCCCGAACGAAGAACTCGCATTCGCTGCATTGGATCATGATCTGCTCCCCGGTCCGTCCCCCTTGTGCAACGGGGGCGTCGAGTCTGATTATACCCTGCCCGGCCGGACATACCGCAACCGGAATCCGGGTGACCGGGGGCCACAAAGGCAGGTTCGGACGTCAGTCAATGAATCTGGGGATGGTGCGTTCGAGGCTGTCCAGATCCCCCGCAAGCTCGTCGCCGATCCCTTTGAGGTAGAGCGGCTGACGCTCCTCCCAGCGGCGGAACTCCTCGTTGAACCATTTCTCCATCGTGGCGGGGTTGTCCACGAACGCTTTCTGGACATCGTGGCGACACTGTTGGTCAATGACTCTCGCGGTTTTTTCAAGCTTCGCCGGCCGCTGTTGCTCATACTCGACCAGCCAGCCGGTCGTCTTCCGGAGGTTGCCACAGCGACGGGTGAAGTTGTTCTCGATCTCCTTGTTTCCGCACGATGCGCAGGCCAGTGCGAAGGCGGCGGTCAACAATGCCAACGCGGGTCTTCTTATCATCCGCTGTCTCTCCACCGGGGGCTAGCCACGGGCCCTCGCCCGGCCGCTCTGATGATACACTCTCCTCGGCAGGATTATACCCTCAAGCCCACTTGGCACCGCTACCGGCTGTCTCCTGCATCGGAACAGCTTGGTCAACCGGCCAGGCGTCGCTCCGGCAACCGTTGAGGGGATTGCAGCTCTGAATATTGTTCGGTTTACGATTCGGCCGCCGGGTCGGTTGCTGCTTGCCTGTGAACAGCCGGAACCGTGTAGCCGGCTTCTGATTTCGCAGTGCCCGGCTGGTCCCCTTTTGAGTGCTACTGCTGCTCACCTTGCGAGAAGTCGTGGAACCCGCGAGACAGTTCTTTCTGCTTTGGTGGTGCGAACAGGATGCGCATGCCAGCGCAAGGCCGACAACGAGCATCATCAGCACGGGCTTCCTGATCATGGATGAGTCCTCCAGCAAGGCTCAGGCACGACGATTGGAGGGCGAGCCCCGGTCCCTCCGGCGATGCCCTCCGCTCCCGCCGGTTTATACCCGCGACTGGGTCCGGCGCCGCCGACCTGATCGGCTGTTTCAACCCCGCACCAGCACGGGCGCGTCTGGAAGTCCCGGTGGCGATGGCATTTACATCGGTTTGCGACGGGATGACCGCTCGACGGCCGATATAAAGGGAGAGCGAGGGAACACATCCAGTCGGGGCTCTAACGCTCAGGCTCACTACTTTCGCGGTCGTGCCCTGTCTTGTCTTGGGCGACACGCAGAGGCCATCATCGCCTACGACCGCAGCCTCGGAATCGAACCAGATCGGCTGGCCGCCAGCGACCACCGGGCTGTCGCTCTGGCAAGCCTCAAGTAGCTAAACCAGCGGCGACCGATTCAGAACCGCGACTGCAAGGGAGCGGCCAACCAGAGACCAGAAATGGGAGTGCCGAGAGGCAGGCCCGCGCGGGTGCGTCGCCGCTGCTACTCCGACGCTTCATCACCCTGCTCGCCCTTTTCCCCCTGTCTGCGGCGGAGATCGGCGAGTTCGCGCTTGGTGGCCTCGAGATCGAAGGCCATGTACTTGACCTTGATTCGCCAGTCGTCAAGCAGGTAGCGCAGTTTGGCGAAATTGAGCTTCAGATCCTTCTGCCTCTGGAAAGTTTCGTCCAGGAGACGGAGGAGGGGTTCGCGCTGATCCTCGGGCAGGCAGTCAATCTTGCGCCGGGCTTCCTCGATGCGTGCGGCGAATACTTCGTCGGTCATGGCGATTCTCTCCCTCTCCTGCCGATGGACCCTCCGGGCCACGTCCCAACAACGGCACCGTGTTGATTTTACGTTTCGCCGGTGATGAATTTCAAGAGAAACCACCCGGCCGTCGATGGTCCGATAGTCCGTGAGACCGTAGGATTGTCGGGCGTGTGTCCGGTTCGGTCCGCTAATTCGGCAACTGCGGCAAGCATCTGCCAAAGCGGTATCTGTGGCACCGCCAGTTCCTGCTATAATGCAGTTGAGAGATGGCCAGAGTTGGGACTCATGCCGCCGCAGATCGTCACACCAGACCTGCTACAGGAGTAGATCAGTGGCTATCGAAAAGAAGCCAGCAGAACCAAGAGAGCCGAATGCGGTCGATGACGTGCGCCGCGTGCGCGAACGGCTGAGTGACGAATTCGGCGGCGATCTTCGTCGATTGGCCGAGCATGCTGAACAGGTGACTGAGCAACACCGAGAAACACTGAGACTCAGGCCCGTCGCTTCTTCTACGCCGCCGACAAAAGTCGGCGTGTAGTGTCATGGACAGTTCGCTCACCTGTATGCGCGGGAACGCAGAATGGGTGCTACCCGAGATGGCCCATATAGGCGATCACGGCAAATCGCTCGACCAGTTCAACGTACCCGCTCAACAGGCTCAGGCATGCGTCCAGATCACGATAGGCGTACGGCCCCTCCGAACGCAGTGAACTCGTGTCTAGGCCGGTCGGCATGAGTACCCGTCGACGCAGCGATTCGAAATCGTAGGATTCGGCGCGTTTCTTCGACTCAGACCGAGGCATCGTTCGGCCGGTGCCGTGGTTCAGAGACCATAGTGAATCCGCGACCTTCGCCGTTGCCCGCACGAGGGCCACGTCGCCGGCCATGTGCGACGGCATGACGTTCAGCGCCCCGGGAACAGCCTTGACCGCGCCCTTTCGAACAATGACCGCACCGTCCGGTTGCCGCTCGAACGTGTTGTGGGGAGCATCGAGTACAGTCTCGGTGCGGCCGAACTGCGCCTCAATTGCCTCCTGCGCTGCTGCACGGTTGTCTTGCGCCCATTGCACGATGCGGGCAAATTCGCGATCGAAATCCGCATGTTGTTCCACCAGAGCATCGACCAGGCCGGATTCGGCGCGGCTTCCGGTATGGATGAGAAAGTGCAGTCGATCCTCGCTATAAGGCTCCAGCGCATCGACAAAATGATTGCCGCCGCCGAGGTCGCCGAGCTTCCCCTTGTTCTCCCTTAGTCGATCGGCCACAGCGTCCCAACGCCTCGACGTCAGGTCCGTCGTCGTCAGGTTCGTACGCAGCAAACGCATGCCGCAACCACAATCCGACACGGCAAATCGACGCCAGTCGCTCTGGCGAAGCAGAACCGCTGTCCCTGTAGGCAGCGGGGACTTGCCCGGACAAGCGTCCGGGAAGAATACGATTCGCTCTGCGTTGAGACCTCGGGGCAGCCATGAGTAAAGCTTTTGCTCGCACTCGGCGGAGAGGTTGATGATTTCCATGGAGTTGACCTCTACGCGCAATCAAGTTCACGCAGGTGCCGACGGGCAAAGCCCGCCCTGCATCGCTGCCGACCTCACCTACAGTTGCGGCGCCGGACCTTCGGGGGTCCACATGACGCGAAGGCTCTTCGGCAGCGGGACGGGGGCGGGCGGGACGGGTTTCTTGAGCATCTTGACGGCCGCGCCCGGCTCCTTGGTGAAGACCATGACTCCCTGCTTGCCCATCATGTCCTTTGCCGCCGCGGGGTCCTCGGCGTATTTGCCTTCAGGCCACCATCCCTTGTAGGGCAGCAGCTTTACCTTGGCGTGCGGGCGGATTCTCTCAGCGTTGCCCGCGTTCACCTCGACGACGTGATCCCAGATGTCCGCCTCGTCGAACATGCGAATGATCTCATCCTGCAGGCCCGACTCCTTGACGTCCAGGTGCAGCAGCATGCAACGCTGCCGGGCCAGCGCGATGAAAGCCGCCAGCGTCGGCACGCGGGTCTCCTTGTCGGCGGTGCCAAAGGTCTTGGCCATTCCGCGACTGAGGATTTCGTAGTAGGTGAGATCCTTGAGCCTGCCGCTGCCGGGGATCATCCGGCCGGCGTCGTCGTCGTGGTGCAGGTAGAGCACGCCGTCCTTGCTTCGCCGGATGTCGATCTCCACGCCGTCGGCCCCGCGGTCCATGGCGGCTGCGTAGGCCTCCAGGGTGTTCTCCGGCGCGGCCGTACGGTCGCCGCGATGCACCATCACCGGCGTGCCCTGGCGGCGCTCGGCGATTCTCTTGTGCCGGGCGGCCCGCTGCTCGTCGGACTCCGGCGGGATTTGATTGATGTAGCCGAGAACCGGACCGCCCTTCGGCTTCTCGTCCGCGCCGCTCCGGGACTCGGCGGCCGGCTTGCGGGCAGCGGGCTTCTTGACCGTCACGGCCATGCCCTGATCGCTGACATTGAGGAAGATCGTCTCAAGGTCGGGGTTCTTGGTGACCGCGTCGATGTAGTCCTTCATCTGGGAGCCGAGATTGGCCGTGTTGTGGGCCAGGATGAGCCCGTTCGGTCGGACCAGAGGCAGGAGCTTGTTGAGGTAGTCAAGATAACCCGGTTTCTCGGCGTCAAGGAAGACAATGTCAATCGGACCCTTGAGACGGGCGACCTCCTTGTGGGCGTCACCCTCGACCAGCATCACGATGGACTCGACGCCGGCCCGCTTGAAGTTCTCCCGGGCCAGTGCCGCCCGCCCGGCGTCGCGCTCGAAGGTGGTCAGCTTCCCGCCGGTGGCCTGCAGGGCAAGGCACAACCACAGCCCGGAGTAGCCGTTCGAGGTGCCGATCTCGACCGCGTGCTTCGCGTTGGCCGCGAGGGCCATCACCCGCAGCAGCCGTGCGTCCTCGACCGGCACGTTCATCATGCCGGCTCGCTTGGTATCCAGGTCCTTGAGAATTTCAACGATCCGGGCCTCGTCAGCCCGAATGACTCCCTGCTGGGGCTGCGGCTTGTCCTGAGCCCGGGCAAGGGGGGTGACTCCCAGGACCATAGAAACCAACACCACGATCGGCCAACCGGCACGGCTTGTTCGACTCATAACATCCTCCCAGGCACAAACGAATCTCGGCCCAGGCTCGAATCCCCCGGGCCACCGGTTCTCCATAATAACGGTCCTCGTCGTTGCCGCGAGTTTCTCGCGAAAGGCCCGAGCCGGGCGAGTCCGTGACATACCAGGCGGGTTTCTCAGAAATCCGAGCGGACTTGTCGCGGCGAAGCCTGCCTGCGAAGCCAGAAGCGAGGGGCCTGCGGCGGTGCGACCTCCGCAGCGGGCGAGTCGACATGGCGAGGTTCAGTCGAAAAACGGATACACCCAAGGGGGAGGCGAACCACGCGAAACGACAAGGCGGAACGAGGGCTCCGCCCGCCTACGGCGAGGTCTGGCGACAGATTGCGCAGATTCTGGGGGAGAAGGACGCGGAGAGAGATGAAGGCGGACGGACGCCGGGCCGTCCAGATGGTGGAGAGGCTGCCGAGCGGCCGGCGCGGGGCGAGGATCGCGGCAGGCCCCAGGATGGATCGACCGGCGCGGGTTGGTATTCCCGAGTTTTTGGGTTACCGCCATAGGTAAAATCCCTGCAAAATGATGCGAAAAGCGTTGCCTAAGTATCGCCATGAAAGGAGTTTGCAATTCTATCTGTTTGTCCCGGTTTGGGTTCGTTTGGCGCAACGAGCTTTCGGCGGTCGCAGGTCAGCCGTCAGCGAGATGAGGCGGGAGACGCCTGGCGGCGCTGACTGCCAACTGAGAACTGACAACTGAGCGTCCCCTCTTCGATTGTCAATGATCCGGGGACCACTGGCGTCGCGTCTGCAGGTGCGGGTAGGGTATCTCCGCTGGTCCCGTTGCGGTCGTAACACGGCAGGCGCCCCGTACGAAAGGCTGAAGGCGGAACGCGGAAGGATGAGTCAAGGCAGAAGGCAGGCAGAAGGGGTGGTCCACAGATTGACGCAGATTTCGCAGATTCTGGGAGCCGAATCAGGTTCCGCCCGCCACGCCGGGCAGGCCTGGGGCGAGGTTCAATAACGACAGGAAGGGGAGACGCACACGGTCGCCCTGGCGAGCAAGCTCGTGGGAATTGTGGGTAGACGAACGAAGTCTGGAGTTCGCCTCTTGGCTGTGGCATGCGGCATTGCTTGGTCGAGAGATACGGCGGCGCCCCGGCGAGCCGGGGCTTGGCCACGCTGCCCGCCGCAGCGGTGCAGCCAAGATGGCCGCACCACAATGGGGCAGGCAAGATGCCTGCACCACAATCCGGCTCATGGTCCGGCCACGACGATTTCCAGGGCTGCGGCTGGGGACATCGGGACCGACTGGAAGGCTTCGTCGGTGAACAGGCCGTTGGTCAGGGTCAGGTGGCACGTACCTGGCGCGCCGGAGACCGTCAGAGACAGCGTCGCGAGCTTGGTGTGGCCGGGCGGCAGCAGTTCTCTGGTGGCGCCGCCGATGTTGGTTGTCGTGGTGAGCCAATCGCCGGCCGGGGTGGCAATCGGGCCGTTGACCTCGGCCAGGCTGTAGGTCAGGGTCCAGGCCGTGGGCGGGCCCTGGACATCTTCCGGAGATGTCAAGGGCGGGTCGGGTTGCAGCAGGCTTTCCAGGTCGGTTCCGGAGTCGGTGACGTCGCTGCCGTCCGGGGTGAACCGGACCCACATCCAGTCCATGACCGTCAGGTCGTAATAGCTGGCCAGATCGTGGCCTTCCACACCGTTGGAGAACAGCACGTTGTCCAGTTCGGTCCAGTCGGCGGCGTTGATTGAGACAACGTTGGCCGCGTCCACGGCCAGCTTTCCGTCAAAGCCCCAGATTGGGCTGTCGCTGGTGATGACCAGATCGACGGAGATGGTTCCGCCCGTGGCCGGAAGCGTCACCGATGCTGCTCCGCCGTCGTGCAGGACAAGAGAGGCGGAGACCGAAGTGCCGACGAGGGCGTCGGCACCACTGATGACGCTGATGCCCTCGACGAAGGCCATGCCCATCCCCATCATCCCTTCGGAGCACGAAACGGTGTTGCCCAGAAGGCCAGCGGCAATTCCGCTGTCGGTGGTATCGATGGTTCCGTCCACGTTCAGGTCGAGTCGCAGGTTGGACGCACCGGCGGTCTGGCCGTTGGCTGCGGCGATCGCATCTACGTCGTCAACCTGTTCGACCAATGCATCGCCGTCCACGTCGCCGGTCAGCATGCGGATAGCCGTGTAAGAAACGCCCTCCAACGTGCCCCCGTCGGGGTCTTCGAGGGCCTCCCACATGTCGATGAAATAGCACGCCTGGTCGAGCAGGAAATCGTTCGGGGTTCCGGGATCGTCAACGAATGTCATGACCACTGTCTGGTTGTCATTCTCGAAATGGATATCGGCCGGAGTGATGAAGTTGAACTCGCCATCGATTATCGTCGTGAACGAGAGATTCGACAATGCACCCGCCGCCCGGCTCAGGTCCACCTTGACAGTCTGCTGCGAGCCTTGCCGCAGCTCGATGGTCGCGAGTTCCGCGTCTTCCACCCAGGCAAGCTCGATGCTCAGTTCCCCAACCGCCCCATGCGCGCGGACGCTGCGCCAGGCGGTGATCTCGAACGGCAGGGATGAACCAGGCGGCGACGGAGCGGGCGGGTTGTAGCTGATCCCAGGACCCGTTGTAGCAGCCTCAAACGCGTCCCAATCGTCCATGTTGATCATCTGGTCGTCGTTGCTGTCGAGTTCGACGCACAGGTACTCATCCCACAGCGACTGCTGAGGCTCTTGTCTGCCGAAGCAGTACTGCCACCGGGCGAAATCGACCTGATCGACATCGCAGTCGTCGTCCCAGTCGTACCGCGGCTGCACAAAACCTTCTGATCGATCATTCTGTTGGTCCACGTCGCAGTCGATCAACTCACATGCATCGGCAATCTTGTTGTGGTCCACGTCCGCGCCTTCGTAGGCCCCCATGTTGACCTTGGGCTCAAGGGAAGCACACAACTCGGCGACAATTCGTGGATTGCCGTCGAGATCAAATGGCACCTTCTCTGTGGCGTTGCCGTCGCTGTCCAGGTCGATTATGTCGTCTGGAACCAGGGCGTTGTCTCCCGCGTCGATGCAGGGGGAACTGTCCTGAAGGTGGAGGTTGCCGTAATCATCGCCCGTTCCTGGAGACCTGACGAATGAAGGGGCAAGGTTCAGAGTTGCCGTGTCACCCTGAATATCACACAGGGCTACGCTGATGCTACCGCCAGTGCCACCGTATTGATACTGGTGGTCCTTCGTCTCGCCGCCGTTGTTCCAGAGAATGCAGTTGTCCAATGCGACAAGATTGGGTGAGTTGCTGCGAATACCGCCCGGACTGTACGGGTTCGCGCAGGTGTTGCCAACGAACGTGCAGTTAACGAAGCGGCGGGCTTGAGCCCCACTGACGGTGTTGACGAACACACCCCCGGCCCCATCGGCGAAGCCGCTGTTTGTCGTTGCGTTGCGAACGAAGATGCAGCCGATCCACTGTGGCTCCTTGTCAGTCGCGGATGAGCCAAGTTCGAGTGCGCCCCCGGTATCGGTTGCTGTGTTGCCAAGGAACTGGCAGTTGACGACGGTGGGACTGGTGGTCGATCCGCTGTACATCGCCCCGCCCGAGTTCGTGCTGCTGTTCTCTACAAACGTGCAGCCGGAGATCACGGGTTTGGCGCCGGTGAAGCAGGCCAAGCCCCCGCCTGACGCGGCCGCGTTGCTCTCAAAGATGCACGCGGTGAGAACGGGGGTCGCGTTCTTGATATAGGCCCCACCACCCCAGCCGCTGGTATTGTTGGAAACCAGCGAGCAATTCCTGATTACAGGGCTGCCGGTGTCCACGTAGATGCCGCCGCCGCAGTTGTAGGACGCCCCGTCATTGGCATTGCCGGCCATGATTTTGAAACCATCGAGGATCGTCGTGCCATCGGTGCCACTGGCGGTCACGACGTGGTAGCTGTTTTCCCCGTTGTTGGCGAAGCTCGGGCCGTCATTCGAGTTGAGATCACCGCTGAGAATGGTCAGATTTGCTGCCGGGTTGCTCTGTGTGCGTTCGGTCTCGGCACCGGCGAAACCACCGTAGACTTCTGTGCCATTGGCCAACTGGAATGTTGCGCAACGGCTGCCGCCCGGGCCAGCAGGCTTGTACGTTCCTGCCGCGACCCAGATCTCATGATCTTCCTTAACTACCTCAAGGGCCCCCTGAAGAGACGTGAAGGCATCGGTCCAGTTCATCCCGCTTGCCGAACCGGAGGCGCTGGTGTTGACGTACCAGATGTTGTTGAACGATTGGCTGTATACGACCAGCCTGACGTCAACAAGCTGCGGGCTGTTGATGGCATCCGGAGACGTCACCGTGATTGTCGCCCTATGGATACCCGCGGAAAGGCTGGCCGTCGAGTAGCTGACAGTTATGACGTCGCTCTCGCTGCTGCAACTGCCAGTTGACGGGTCCACGCTGAGCCAAGCAGCATCGTCCGCGATCGTGTAGTTTGATGCCCCGCATCCCGGGTTAGACAGCGAAAACGTGCTGTCCGACGGGCTACTCCCTTGGTTCGTTCGGACATCGATTAATGCCAGGGACGGCAAAATCGCAGGAGGACACGGGGCTTGGCCGCAGTAGGTCCAGTTGCCATCGAATACCCCGTTAGCGCCGCACCCAGGGGTAGTAGAACCGCCCAAGGATTGAATGTACTGGATAATGTTGTAGCGGGTGATGTCAACGGCGCTCGGAAAGCAGATGTTGCCGCCGTAGCCCAGGATCGTCACCGAGCCTCGCAGGGGGTCGGTCGCGGCGCGCGCGATGATGTGCACGCTGCCGCCGTCGACGGAGATGTTCTGGATATAGGAGCCCGCGTCGATGTAGGTGCCCCAGCCGGTCTCAATATTGCTGATTGCGCCGCTGGTTTTGACGGAACATCCGCTGCCGTGCAAGCCGGCAACACTCGTCGCTCCAGGTCCGCCACTGACGACGGGGAAATGGGTGGTTTGATTCCAGGGCTGAGCGGGAGGCAATACCCACACTTCGCCTGCATTAGGCGCATTGATCGTTCCAACACTCCCAGGGTAGAACGTGCCGCCGACCCACTCCCCGCAGTAAACCCAGAAGTTGGGGGCACCGCCGCTGTAGGTCACGCTGGACCCTTCCGGTTTCGGAAATTCGCCCAACAGCGTCCCATGCCCGTCGTGCAAGATTGCGTACACCTGCTTGGCGGCCTGCGTGCTGGAACTCCCTACCAACAAAAACAATACAACGATGATCGCGCGCCTGATGTGAATACCCACCTCTAAACCTCCGAGTTACTGGACACAGACAGTATTGGGAACCTCTTCCGAAAGCCTCGACGGTCGCTGCAGATTTCACCATTTGCGACGCGCCACAATGTATCAGTGCGGGAGCGCCGCGTTACCCCTCCGGTCTCACCATTCGGACACTACAAACGTCTCAAGAACTCCGTGCACCCGCTTGAGTGACAGCCATCGAGCCGACAGAGTATCAGGTCCCTGGATGGCGTCAAGTCTCTATGTCATACGTTCATCGTTGCTCTAATTGCGTTCAAGTCTGAATCGAGGTATGTCCGATAAGCTGGTTGTATGGTAGCATTCCGGTTGACTCCGGGAAGGATGGCAGACTATGACTCATCGAGGATTCATTTGGCCGTTTCCGGCCTTTCTATTCACCGTTGCTGCAACCCAACCCTGTCTAAGTGCCCAATATACGATCGAAGATCTCGGTCTCGGGTCGGCTCATGGCATCAATAATCGAGGACAGGTTGTGGGCATCGCACCGGTAGGGCATTTCCGGAAACCTGTGGTCTGGGAAGATTCTCAGATGACACCCTTGGCCCTGCCAGAAGACAGGGGAGGCATCGCGTCAGCAGTGAATGAGAGCGGCATGGTCGCCGGCTACTGGAGTCCGCCGAACGGCCATGAGATTTATCAACCCATTCGCCCCATTTTCTGGATCGATGGGATACCAATCGACCTCCCTGTTTACGGGTGGGGTGCCGATGTCAATGATTTCGGACAAGGTGTCGGTCATTATATTGACCAACCGGCCTCCGTTGGGCAACCATACGTGTTCATCTTCGATGGCCAGCAATCGCAGAACATTGCCTTGGGCGCCGCCAGTGCCATCAATAACCTCGGACAGGTGGCCGGCAACGACTTCGCTACAGGTCGTCCCTGCGTGTGGTCGGCGGGATCGACCGCGCATCTCGATGACCTTGGTAGTGGACTCGCGGCGGTCAACGATATCAACGACGCGGGGCTCGTCGTTGGCTACTCCTGGCCGGCCGAGGGACTGGAGCACGCAGTCTTGTGGGACGGCGATGCCGTCTTCGACCTGGGCACACTCGGTACGGCGGCAAGCCGTGCCCATGCCATCAACAATCCGGGAC
This sequence comes from uncultured Planctomycetales bacterium, assembly GCA_964586235.1. Taxonomy (GTDB): domain Bacteria; phylum Planctomycetota; class Phycisphaerae; order UBA1845; family PWPN01; genus JAUCQB01. The sequence continues at coordinate 11,236 of CAZPIO010000020.1, read as the reverse complement.
AGGTCGTCGGCTATATCTGGGATGAGGGGAATTACAGAGCCTTCGTCTACGCTGATGGCCAGATGTCCAACCTCAACGACCTGATTCCAGCCGATTCAGGCTGGTCTCTTTATGAGGCCAACGACATCAACGACCACGGCCAGATCGTCGGCTATGGATACCTCGATGGCGAGATGCATGCCTTTCTCCTGACGCCGATCCCCGAACCTGCCGGATTGGGTCTGATCCTCGTTGGTACAGGGCTATTCCTGACCCGCATCAAACGCCCCGGGCAAGAGGGCATCGAGTAGCGGCTTCGTTGTCACCCAAATACAGAGTACGAGTCGAACCAGAGTCCGTCCCCGGCCGTACTCCGCGTCAGGCCCACTGCTGCGCCCTCTTCAACGCTTCTTCGTCCGTCGGGCGGTTAACCTCAGCCAGCCAGTTCCGCGACCGGTTCATCGGCCGGGGCTCGACGCGACTTGTCAAGTGCCGTTCGCCGTCCGTTTTCCGAGACAGAGAGGTGCAGTAACGTTTTGTCTCAAAAAGACTTATCCACGCCCGGCCGGGCGAGGGTCCTCCAGCGGTACGGGACAAGCTGAACCTCGGGCCGCAGACCCTGTAGCCGACCTGCCGCCAACCGCCGGGCAGCAGGTGCGGCGGAGTCGCCATCGCGAAGTCATTTACAGCCTGGGCCTAACCGACTATACTGCCAGGATTGTGGTTGAATTGTAGAACGTGACCGGCACGCGACGGTGCGGTGAGGAAACGAAAGGATCAGATTCTGTATGATTAAGGTGAAGGCCCGCGGTAACGAGTCCCTGGAGCAGATGCTCCGCCGGTTTAAGAAGATGTGCGAGAAAGAGGGCCTCACCAAGGAGATCAAGCGCACCGCCTACTACGAAAAGCCCAGCGAGCGCCGCAGACGGCGGATTCGCAAGTCGGTGAAACGCGTCGAGCGGCCGATGGGCCGGGCCTGACCGGCCCGCAACGATGCCCCCAGAGGGCGGGCATTTCCGACTGAGACAATGGGAATACGATGAATGCCCCGGGATCACGACTCCCGGGGCATTCCCTTTTTGCCGGCCGACTACACGGACACCGCCCCGCGAGCGAGAGTCTCCTTCAATTCCCGGCCCGCTTCGGCCGCAATCTCGATCGTCCGGTCGATGTCCTGCTCGGTGTGGGACAGCGACAGGAACCACGGGTGCGGAGTCGCGAACACACCTCGGCGCTGCAACCCCGCGCAGAACTGCCGCAGCACTTCCTCGCGACGTTCTTGCGGACAGGGAAGCGGATCGCTCCCATCGGTCGGCTTGAGCACGGGCATGGGGGCAAAGCCGATGAACTTGATCGGAATCTCGACCTCTCGGGCGACGCGGTTGAGGCCCTCCATCAGGCGCTGCCCGAGCCGCCAGAAGTGCCCGATGCCGTCTCGCTGCTTCATGACCCGGATGGTGGTCAGCGTGGCCACCACCGACAGGAGATCGCCGTGGAAAGTCGCGGCCATGTGCGTGTCGGTGCGCTTTTCGAGGACGCTTCGCCTGCCCACGACCACCGCCGCGGGGTAGCCGTTGCACATGGCCTTGCCGAACGTGGCCAGGTCGGGCTCGGCACCGAATCGCGGTCCGGCGCCGTCCAGGCCGAAACGAAATCCGGTCTTGATCTCATCGAGGATAAACACCGCTCCGTGTTCGTCGCACAAGCAACGGACACCGGCGAAGTAGTCGGGTGACGGCCCGTTGTCCTGCACGGATTCCACCAGAACACCGGCCACCTGTCCGTGGTTCTGTTCCAGCAGGGATCTCAAGGCGGCCAGATCGTTGTAAGGAACCGCCAGGCTCAAGTCGCGGTTGAATCGCGGCACGCCGGGGTTGTCAGACACGCACCAGTCGAGCCAGCCGTGGTATCCGCAGCGGATGATCTTCTCTCGACCGGTATGGGCCCGTGCACACCGGATGGCCCCCATGGTGGCCGACGAGCCGCCCACGAAGTACATGACCATCTCGGCGCAGGGGATGATGTCGATCAGGGTCTCGGCCAGCTCGATCTCCAGCGGGTGCTCGATGCTGAAGACCGTGCCCTGCTCCATCTGCCGGCGGACGGCCGCGTTCACGTCCGGATCGCAGTGGCCCAGCACGATGGGGCCGTAGCCAAGGAGGTAGTCGAGGTACTCGTTGCCGTCGACGTCCCAGAAGCGGGCCCCCTTGCCCCGGGCGGCGAAGGAGGGGCCGCCAAGCTTCATGATGTCCACTGGGCGTTTGTGGGCCTGCCCGCCGCCCACGATACATCGACAGGATTGCTCCCAAAGACGGCGAGAGACCTTGTTGCGGCTCTCAATCAGGCTGGAATCCGACATCCTCACGTCCTCGACAAAAACAGGCGTCTTATACTCCGCGAAACCCCACGATATTAACCGCTACGCTGCGGTGGGGCCACCGCCGCTTGCCTGCCGGTCGTTGGGCGATATAGTGTCTCGGTGCGCCGGGCGGACGATGCCCATCGCGGGGGAGTCTCGGCGCGTGCGGCCCGCACGGGTCGAATCGCGGCTGCAAGTTGAGCGGCGCGAAACCCGCTGTGGCGAGCCGCTCCTACAGAAGAGATCGCGGCTGGAAGCCGCTCCACCGGCGGGATAAACCCGCCGGCTCGTCAAGGCCGCGGCTGCGGGCCGCTCCTGCAACCGGTTGGAGACAAAAACGTGCTGCGCAGGGAACCTGTTCTCACCGGACCGGCGTTCACCGCCCTGGAGAAGATCCGGGGCAGCGTGTGTTCGACCGACGTGGAAGCGGCCCACAAGGTCGCACATCTCATTGCCGAGACCATCCGCCAGAACAACGCCCAAGACCGCAAGACAGTCCTTGGGCTGGCAACCGGGAACACGCCCATCAACGTGTACGTGGAGCTGATCAGGCTGCACGAGGAGGAGGGCCTCGATTTCTCGCGGGTGATCACGTTCAACCTCGACGAGTACTACCCCATGCGCCCGGACAGCATCCAGAGCTACCGGCGGTGGATGCAGGAGAACTTCTTCGACCATGTCAATATCCGGCCCGAGAACACCCGCGTGCCCGATGGAACCGTCGCCGAGGACGACGTTCCGGCCTACTGCCAGCAGTACGAGAAGTGGATCGAGGAAGCCGGCGGAATCGACGTTCAGATCCTGGGGATTGGGCGGACCGGGCACATCGGCTTCAACGAGCCGGGGTCATTAATCGATTCGCGGACCCGGCTGATCGACCTGGACGCGGTGACGCGTCGGGACGCGGCGGCCGACTTCTTCGGCGAGGCCAACGTGCCCCGCCGTGCGATCACCATGGGCGTCGGGACCATCCTGAAGGCACGGCGGATCATTCTGCTGGCGTTCGGTGAACAGAAAGCCCCGATCATCCGCAAGGCCATCGAAGGGCCGGTGACTCATGCCGTGCCGGCGAGTTTCCTGCAGAACCATCCGAACGCCGAGGTTTTCACCGGTCGGGCGGCGGCCGGCGAGCTGACGCGCCTGGCGTCGCCCTGGCAACTCGGCGAGATCGACTGGACGCCGGAAAGCCAGCTCCGCGCGGTCATCTGGCTGAGCCTCAAAACCGGCAAGAGCATCCTCAAGCTCGACCCGGAGGATTACGATTCGAATCATCTTTCCTCGCTGGTCAGGGAAATCGGCTCGGCCGACCGGCTCAACCATCGGACCTACCAGCGGCTTTCGGCCACCATCGTCACCAAGAACATGATGGCGACTCGCAAGAGAATGCTCTGCTTCAGCCCGCACCCGGACGACGACGTGATCAGCATGGGGGGCACACTGACCCGGCTCGTTCAGCGCGAAAACGAAGTCCACGTGGCCTACATGACCAACGGCAGCATCGCCGTGGGCGACGATCATACACTTCAGATGCTGGATTTCTGGTCGGACCTGAACCACACCTTCAAGCTCGACACCACGCCCACGACCGCTTTCTACGAGAAGGTCCACAAGTTCCTGGCGGACAAGAAGCCGGGGGAAGTCGACAGCTTCGAGGTGCAGGAGATCAAGAAGCGGATTCGCGAGTCGGAGGCCCTCGCGGCCTGCCGGTCGATGGGCATTGCGGTGCAGAACGCCCACTTCCTCGACCTGCCGTTCTACCAGACCGGCGAGGTCCGCAAGCGGCCGATCAGCGAGCGGGACGTCGAGATTATCACCGCCCTGATTCGCCGCGTGCGCCCGGAGTGGGTGTTCGTGGCCGGCGAACTGTCCGATCCGCACGGAACACACCGCTTGTGCGCCGAGGCCATCTTCGCGGCGCTCAGGCGGCTTTCGCCCGAGGAGAAACCGGTGCAGGTATGGCTCTATCGCGGGGCATGGCAGGAGTGGGAACCGGACGTGATCGACGTGGTGATCCCGTTCTCGCGAACGGAATTGCAGCGCAAGATCTTCGGCATCTTCAAGCACCAGTCGCAGAAGGACAAGGCCCTGTTCCCCGGTCCGTACGACGACCGCGAATTCTGGCAGCGGGCCGAGGCCCGCAACACCGAGACGGCCGCGATCTTCAACAAGCTCGGCCTGCCGGAGTATTACGCGATGGAAGCGTTCGTGCGGTATGATGAGTTCTAAAAAGAGCTATCAGCTTTCAGCTCTTAGCTGTCAGCCAGATGCCGAAGACTGCCCGTAGGAGGCGTCTCCGACGCCGATCTTCTTGACGAGCCGGCAGGTTTATCCTGCCGGTTCTTTCCGTACTTCGTGAACACCGAGGGGATAAACCCCTGGGCTCGTCAAGACCGCATTACTGCTGCTTTCTGGCCGCGCGTTTCGACGCCTTTGATTCAACGCTCGCTTTCCCTGCTTGCCCCGACGTGTCGCTTGCACGGGCTCGGAGTTCGGTCTTGTCGGGATCTTCACCCAGCTCCTTCAGCAGCCGGGCGTGCATCTCCTGAATCCGGACCTGCATCGCCGGATCAGACGCCAGGTTTCGCAGTTCGCCCGGGTCGGCCTTCAGATCGTGCAGTTCCCGCTCGGCCGGATGCTTCGCGTCGGGTGGCGTGTGGTAGACATACTTGTACTGGCCGGCCCGCAGCATCGCATAGCCCGAGGCGATGTTGTGGGCGTAATACTCGCTCACGGCCAGATCCTTCCACGTCGCCTTCGGGTCATCCATCCAGGAGCACATCGAGTCGCCGTCCCAGTCGGCCGAGACCTTCGCTCCGCCGAGTTCGGCGATGGTCTGGACCAGATCCACGAGCGAGCACGCCCCGTCGCGCTTCTGGCCGCCCGCCCAGCGCTTCGGCCACGAAATGATCAGCGGAGTCCTGGCCGCGCTGTCGAACATACAGTTCTTCCACCACAGGCCGTGCTCGCCCATGTTCTCGCCGTGGTCGGTGGTGTAGATCACCACGGTATCGTCGGCCAGGCCGCTGTCATCGAGGGCTTTCAGGACTTTGCCGATCTCCTCGTCCATCCACTGGACAAATCCGTAGTACAGCTCGCGACCTCGGCGAACCGTGTCGTCGGGCACGTTGACCACCTGGAAGCCCGCGCGGAGGTGGCGGTAGTTGCGCGGCAGCGTGTCGAGGTAGCCCGGCGGGATCTCGGGCATGGGAACCTTGCCCTTGAACGGCTCCCAGTACTTTTCCGGCACGATGATCGGGAAGTGCGGCGCCAGGTAGCCGGTCAGCAGGAAGAACGGTTTGTCCGTTTTCTTTCGACCGGCGAGAAACCCGGTCACCCCTGCGGTGACCTTGCGGTCATGGTCAAGGGGTCCCGAGCGGTCACCGGGGTGAAACTGGTCAAAACGCCCCGAGAGCCCAGTCGGCGGTGCCAGATCATCCGGCCGCCGACGGCCAATGCCGCCGGTCTTGCTGCCCTGGTTGGTGACGGCCTTGCCGATTTCGGTGAAGCCGAAGCGGTGCTGCGAGTCGTAGTGCATCTTGCCGAACAGGAAGGACTCGTAGCCCGCCGCGTTGAGAATCCGCGGAAGGGAGGGCGTGTCGTCGGCCGGCAGCAGTGAGCTGTTGCTCCAGACGCCGATGTGGCTGATGTACTTGCCGAGAGTGAACGACGCCCGGGCCGGCGCGCACAGCGGCGAGGTCGTGTAGTGGGCATTGAAGAGGATGCCGCGGCCGGCGAGGCGGTCGAGGTTCGGCGTCCGGGCAATCTTGTTGTCCGCGCAGCCCATCACCGACGCGTTGTGCTCGTCGGACATGATGACCAGTATGTTCGGCTGCCGGACCCGCCGCGCGTCCGTCTGACCGAATGTCGGCGACACCACAACGGCTAACGCCGCCGCCGCGACCGCCACCGTCAGCCCCGTCCATTTCGTTTCCCGACGTCGCTGATTCGCCATGACACACCCTCCCGGTTGCATGAAAGCGTCGAATACCACCCTGCACCGCACTTAAGATTACCAGGTTACTTCCATGCCCAGCCTTCAAAAACACAAGGTTGTTTCCATACGCAGCACTTAAAAATACAAGGTTATTACCCTGCGCAACACTTAAGAATCCAAGGTTAGCTATTCACAGATCATGATCTACATTGACACTGACAATACGGTTCGGCGGCATCGGTCGCAGTAACTCATTAAGCGCAAATGGCTTATAGTGATTTCCAGGAGCCCGCGGCCCGGCTCAGGCCTCCGGGTCGGTATTCTACCCGATACCTTGGCCATTTGTCCGTTTCAGATTGCACGACCACGCGCGCCAGCGGGTCATCCGGCTCTCGCCCCAGTCGCACCGAGCCTCCCTCGTGCTCGGTCGGGCGGAGTCGGCTATGCTTAGCCCTGGCAAGGAGAAGAACACGCCATGCTGACCGACAACATCCTGAACCTGATCGGCAACACCCCTCTGCTGCGCCTGAAGGGAGAAAACATCTACGCCAAGGCGGAGTTTCTGAACCCCGGCGGGTCGATCAAGGACCGCGTGGCCCTGGCGATGCTCGAGGGGGCCGAGCGGGACGGGCGGCTCAAGCCCGACTCCATCATTGTCGAGCCGACCTCGGGCAACACCGGCATCGGCGTGGCCCTGGTGGGACGGCTCAAGGGCTACAAGGTCCGGATCGTCATGCCCGAAGGCATGAGCGAGGAACGGAAGAAGCTGATCACGGCCCTGGGGGCCGAACTGGTCCTCACGCCTGACAAGGAAAGCCTCGACGGGGCCGTGCGCCGCGTCCGCGAGATGGCGGCCGCGGACCCGCGCGTGTTCGTTCCGCAGCAGTTCGAGAACCCGGACAACCCGAAGATCCACTATACCGAGACGGCCACCGAACTCTGGCGACAAATGAACGGCGACATCGCCTGCTTCGTGGCCGGCGTGGGCAGCGGCGGGACGCTCCAGGGCGTGGGCAAGTTCCTTCGCGAGCACAAGCCCGATGTCCATCTGGTCGCCGTCGAGCCGAAGAACGCCTCCGCCCTGCTCGGGCACGAACCCGGTCTGCATCAGATCCAGGGCATCGGCGACGGCTTCATCCCGGCCGTGCTGGATGTCAAGCTGGTCGACGAGGTGGTGGAGGTCACCGACGAGGACGCGATCGAAACCACGCGCCAGCTCGGACGCGATTTCGGCCTGCTGGTAGGCATTTCGTCGGGGGCCAACGTCTGGGCCGCGCGGCAGGTCGCCGGGCGCATCAGCGGCAACATCGCCACCGTCCTGCCCGATCGCGCGGAGCGGTATTTCAGCACAGCTCTGTTGTGAGAACCAGGTGTCATGGCCCCGGTTGCGGGCTGTGGCGGACAATCTCACCGGTGACAAGGAAGATCACATCCTCCGCGACGTTCACCGCGTGGTCGGCGGTGCGCTCGAGATTCTTGGCGATCGAGAGGATGTCCAGGTGGGAGGCCATGGCCTCGGGCGATTTGGCGGCCTCGGTGACCAGTTTGCGGATGAAGTTGCCGTAAAAGGCGTCGATGACCTCATCCTCGATACGCACCTTCTCGGCGGCCTGGCCGTCGAGCGTGGCATAGGCGTGAATCGCTCCATGCAGCATCCGGCGGACGACCGGATAGATCTCCTTGAGATCGTTGCGGGCCTCGACCAGGGTGTCGGGCTGCAGGTGAGCCACGCGCTCGGCAATGTTGACCGCGCAGTCGGCGATTCGCTCAAGGTCGTTGTTGACCTTGAGGATGGCGCACAGACGGCGCATGTCCGAGCCCATTGGCTGAAAGAGGGTCATCAGCCGCATGGCCTCGGCCTCGATGGCCACCTCCTCGGCGTCGATCTCGGTGTCGCGGTCGATGATCCGCCTGGCCAAGGCATGGTCCGCGTAGGTCGTCGCCTCACAGGCCTCCAGCAGCATGTCCTCGACCGCAGCCGCCATGCGAAGCGACCGCCGCATCAGTTCATCGAGCAGATTGACAAAATGTGTCGCCATGTCTTATCCAAACCGCCCCGTAATGTAATCCTGCGTCCTCGGCTGGCTCGGGTTGGTGAACAGCTTCGAGGTCGAGTCGAACTCGACCAGCTCGCCCACGTACATGAAAGCGGTCATGTCGGAAACACGGGCGGCCTGCTGCATGTTGTGGGTGACGATGACCACGGTGTATTCGCCGCGAAGCTCGTTGATGAGGTCTTCGATGCGGTCGGTGGCAATCGGGTCGAGGGCCGAGGTCGGCTCGTCCATCAGCAGCAGATCGGGCCGCACGGCCAGGGCCCGGGCGATGCACAACCGCTGCTGCTGCCCGCCCGACAGGCCGAGAGCGTTCTCGCCCAGCCGATCCTTCACTTCCTCCCACAAGGCCGCCCGCCTCAGGCTCTCCTCGACCGCGGCGGCCAGGTCGCTCTTGTTGCGGATACCGTGGATCCGCGGGCCGAAAGCCACGTTATCGAACACGGTCTTGGGGAAGGGATTGGGCTTCTGAAACACCATGCCGACCCGCTTGCGCAGGGCGGTCACGTCGATCCGCGGGCCGTAGATGTCCTCGCCGTCAAGGATCAGCCGGCCGGCGGTCCGGCAGCCGGGAATCAGATCGTTCATCCGGTTAATCGCCCGCAGCAGGGTGCTCTTTCCGCAACCGCTCGGCCCGATGATGGCGGTCACCTTGCCGTAAGGAATCCCTATCGTCGCCTGCTTGACGGCCTCGTTGTGATGGTAGAAAACCGAGAACTCCTCCGCGCGCACGTGAGCCGGCCTGGTATCCGGCCTTGGTGAGCCGTGCTCGCCGTGATCCATTCTCACCGAGACTATCCGTTTCAGTTCCGCCACAGGCATATCCGTTACTTTCTCAAACGACTGGAGATCCGGGCCCGCAGGAAAATGGCCGCGGAGTTCAGCAACAAGACCAACAGTACCAGCGCGAAAACCATCCCATATTGCACGTGGCGGATCTCATCGACCGCCTGGTGTTCGGTGCAGATATTGTAGATGTTCCAGGGCAGCGCGGGCGTCGGCTGGCTGAGCGTTTCCCGCAGGCTCAGCGGCAGCCCGACGCTGACCGCCGCGGTGAACATGATCGGCGCGGTCTCGCCGGCGGCCCGGCCCATGCTGATGACCACACCGGTCAGAATGCCGGGCAAAGCCGACGGCAGAATGACTCGCACGATCGTGCGCCATTTGCCGGCGCCCAGGCTCAGCGAGGCTTCCTTGTACGTGTGCGGAACCGACCGGATGGCTTCCTCCGAAGCCCGAATGACCAACGGCAGGATGAGGAACGCCAGCGTCAATGAGCCCGCCAGCACGCTCTTGGATTCGGACACGTGGATCGCATTGATGAAGAAGGCCAGGCCGAACAGGCCGAAGACGATGCTGGGCACACCCGCCAGGGTGCTGATGCAGCTCCGGATCAGGCGGACGACGAGACTCGACTCGCTGGCGTACTCCACGAGGTAGATTGCCGAGATAACTCCCATCGGCACGGCGAACAGCACGGCGCCAATGGTCAGATAGAAAGTCCCCAGCAGTTCGGGCCAGATGCCTCCGAAAAAGTGCGCATCTTTCGATACGTCGGTGAGGAAGCCCCAATAGAAGGTCCATCGCGGCAGGAGCATGCGGTCCAGGTTCTGCGCGACGTACGGGAAAAGCGGCTCGAGAGCGGTTCCCTTGAACTCGTCGACCCGCGGCACGTCGACCTTCCTGCCCATCCGCGTGGGATCGGAGTAGTCGTAGGTTTCGGCATAGAGCAGGCGGTGAAGCTTGACCTGGGCGCCATCCCAGCGCGGCTGCCCGTATTGATCACGCGGCAGCACCGGCTTGGGCTCGCCGGGCGCGGGGCCGAGCAGCTCGTTCACAGCGTTCTTGACCTCGTCCAGCGAGTCCTCGTACTGGCGGCGAGCGGCAAAGCCCTTGTCTTCGAGCTCTTTTTCGAAGGCGGCGAGCATCTGATAGACCGGCTCTCGGGCTTGCCTGGCCCGGGCGAACTCGGCCTCTACAATCGCCCCGTCGCCGTGCTCGAACAGATCGAACTGCAGCCGCCGGTGCTCGACGGTCGCCTTGAAGACCATCGCGCCGGCTCCCCGAACCACGATCGGATAGAGGATGACCAGCAAGGCAACGGCCAGCAGCGCGATCGAAGCCAGCCCCATCCCGGTGAAGGATCGATTGACCAGTCTGCGCGAGGTCGTCTGCATGATCAGCGCTTCACCTTGAAACCCGTTCTCCTCACAAACGTTTCACTGAGCAGATTGAAAACGTACGACAGCAACAGCAAGCAGGCCGCCATGGCGAACAGCACGTGGTAGCGGGCCGAACCCGTCACCTGGTCGGCTTCACCCATGTCCTGGGCGATGGTCGCGGTCAAGGTACGAACCGGCATTAACAGGTTGTAGAACGGCTCCGGAATCTGGGCGGCGTTGCCGGAGGCCATCAGGACCACCATTGTCTCACCGACGGCACGCATGATTCCGAGGATCACGGCCGCGCAGATCCCGCTCCTGGCAGCGGGGATCACCACGCCGAGCATCGCCTCCGCGCGAGTAGTGCCGAGGGCGTAGGCCCCTTCCCGCAACTCGCGGCCAACCGCCTGGAGGGCATCTTCCGAGACGCTGACCACGGTCGGCAAGGCCATGATGCCCAGGATGATCGAAGCATTGAGGGCGTTCGTGCCGCTGGAGATTTCGAGGCCGAGCAGACGGCCGCTCACCGTCCACAGGAGCCATCCGAGCAACGCGGCGAGCAGTACAGCCAAGGTCAGCCGCAGCGGCCGGCGAGCTCGAGGTGGAATGCGGAGATACGCAACTGCCAGGTCGCTGGCAACGAAAACCAGCACGATGGCAAGCGGTCCGGCCATCAGCCACCAGGCGGCGCAGAAAATGCCACCCCCGTTGCCCTGGAGTTGCGGGGCAAAGACGATCAGGGCGAAAA
>CAZPIO010000019.1:69931-78690 GCA_964586235.1 uncultured Planctomycetales bacterium | reverse complement strand
GTGCAGTGAACAACCAGCGCCCGTAGCTCAGTAGGATAGAGCACCGGTTTCCTAATTAGACATCTTGAAACACAACTACTGACTTTACAACAAGTTAAGTTGGTCCAGATGCTCGCAGATCGCGGCAGTTTCTTGTAGTAATCTTGTAGTCGCTCCTTCAACTCGTAAGGCAGTCAAAGCCATATGGTGCGGGATCCGCTGAGGTTCTTCTCGTGATCATGCCCCCATCATGACACGCCGCCCCAGCGGCGCGTAGATGGGGTTAATTAAGCGGACACCCTGAACGACGGCGGGCCGGTGGAAGTGGGGTGAATCTAGCCGAGACAACCCGGCTCCGTGAGTTCTGACCATTTCCTTTCCCAAAGTCATCGCCAACTACCGAGATCGGCAAGCGATTCACGGTGAAACACCTTCGAAAACGGTGACTTGGCAAGACGGCTACAAGTCCAACCCAGAATCGGCTCAAGGCGTTCTATTGGAGTTCGGCGTTGGCGAGCCTGACTCCCGGAGTTTTAGACGGACCTGAGCGGGCACACCACCGACCATTACCCCATCTGAATTCGCCATCTCCAACTTGATCCTGAATGTCGATGATCCCGCATCGACCAGCGGATCCATGGTAATGACCTTGGCGGAGCGTGAGCGACCGGCTACCGTAACGGTACCTTCTTGTCCCTGCGTAACACGGCCAAAATGCTCCGCAGCAACATTCACCTCTACCCACAGTGGATCGAGCTTCACAAGCTCCGCAATTGGCTCAAGCTCGTCGACTGCCTCGCCCTCTTCCTTGAACGTTCTCCAGATTATCCCATCAAATGGGGCCAGCAGGCGACGCTGGGCAAGGGCTATTTCGTCGCGGCGCAACTCTTGAGCTAGGAGTTTGCGGGCAAAGCGGGCCGTCTCGGTCTGAACCTGCGCTAACTCAAAGCCACACTCAGCTTCCTGCAATTCATTCTCAGATGCGGCACTCTGCACGCCCAACTTCCGGACCCGCATCACCTCATACCTCTTGAGCTTCTCGTTTACTTCAGCCGCACGAATCTCGTGATCGCTCTCCGCCTTGAGACGACTGATCTCCAAAGCAGCCTTCTCGGGCTCGCTGTCGAGTTCGGCGATCACTTGACCAGCTTTGGCCGGGCTGCCCTCTTTGACCAGACGCTCCGATATGATTCCGGGGACCCTCAAAGCCAGCTTCACTCGTCGGCTGGGCCGAGTCAGTCCTTCGAGCACAATCGTCTGGTTTTCTGCCACATCAGTAGCCGGGTCCTTGTCAGGCGACTGACCCCCTCCTCCCTGCAATGCCGTTGTGACGGTAAGAATCGCAACCGTCTTGGGGAGTCCGCGTCGAAACATGATGATCACTCCGCTAGCTACTGCCTGCAAAGAAAGACCGATGACTCCGATGCGGGTTCCACAGCACAGCTCCCGCTTTCGGCACCGCGGCGCTCATACCCAGACCACGTCGTAGGGCCAAACCCGCACCAGCCCGTGTACTTATCTGTTCTGATCGTTTGTCCATCCCACCATGGCTTACCGCACTTTCTCACGCTGGGACTATCCTCGGTGCAATTGGCCTCGGAATGACGCGCATCGACACGGCACACTGCTGCGAGACGCGACTAAGTATCAGATGCGTTGGCAACCGTCACTGAGCATTTGCGGCGACGACTCTCGTTGGCCGGTTTGCCTGTACTCGATGTCCGACAAATCGCAATTGCTGAAGGGGCCCCCTTTGCGTGAACAGGACATGCGGCGTAACAGGTGCACTTACGCCACTCACACTATAGCCGCGATGGGTATAGTTTTCGTCGCAGCTGCATGAACGTCAGGCCAACGATCGACACCACAGCACCCCCAGCCATGCCGCACCCACAGAATCGCGGCGCAACCAGTCTCGGATTGTGTGGGCAACGATCACAGATATCCCCTGCCCCGTCACCATCGGCGTCTGCCTGATCGGGGTTAACATCATCAATGCAGTTGTCAAAATCGTCGATGATGCCGTCACCATCCCTATCGGGTGTTGGATCACCATCATCAGTGTCACAGAAGTCGCCAATCCCGTCGCCATCGCTGTCGGCCTGATCGGGATTGTACGCGAGCTCACAGTTATCACATGAGTCAGGGACTCCGTCAGTGTCGAGGTCGGACTGACACTCATCTGGAGTGCCGTTACTATCACAGTCTTTGCTTGTTCCGGATGTGATGTCGGCTGCATCAGAGATGCCATTATTGTTGCAGTCTGTGATCGCGCAACCATTCGTGTCGACAGTTTCTCCGGAAGTCGTATCAGGACAAGAGTCATCACAGTCAATAACCCCGTCGTTGTCGGTGTCGAGTTGGCTACAGGAGCAGCCATTGGTATCGACTTGCTCGCCCAGAGTGGTGTCGGGGCAGGTATCGACGTCATCGCAGACCCCGTCGGTATCGCTGTCATTCTTGCCACAACAGGGGTCGGGACTGCCACAACAAGGGTCGGGACTGCCACAACAGGGATTCGAACTGCCACAACAGGGGTCGGAACTGCCGCAACAGGGGTCACCTGCGCACGGATCGACTGTTGTCAACTTAAACGATGGTCCGGCGATGGTATTGATCTCGGTGAACCCGTCGGCGAAGGTGTCGGGGGCAACAGAGATGGTAACGCTGTTGGAACCTGAGTAGCTGGCGGGCACCGTGATGGTCATCGTCGCGAGCGTCCCCGTCCCGAACGTGGCGCTGGCGAGAACGTTCGATAGCTCGATATCAACCGTGCCGGCCGGGTATCCTGGACCGGACAATGTGTCAGCAGTCAGAACTGTGGGCAGATCGGCGATCAACGGCTTGCTGTCGTCATCGGTTGTACCGGTAGCATAAGGCGCTGTCCAGGCATACGATTCATAAGAAAGGCCACCCGAACTGAAAACGACCCGAAAGATCGCCGAGTTGTGCTCGTCTGAGCCGTCTGAGGTCAACACGAGGTCCAGGCTGAACGAGTCCCCTTTCTGGACGGTCTTGCTAGCCGAACCTCCGCTCAGTGGGCTCAGGGTGTAGTCAGCGTGCGCCGAAGAATGGAAAATGAAACAGCACAACAGGACCGCGATGAAATATCGGCATAACATGTTCATCTTCCTCATCTATAGCTCATTACGCTTTCCCAATAGGCAGCGCGGGCATCGTGGCGAGAACATCCAGCAACTCCAACCCATTCTCGGATGCCTTGGTTCCAGCCCAGTCAGTGGCTCGGTAGCCATGATCTGTCTCCTCGTCCAGACGTCGCATCAGGGGACTACGAAGCGCTGCACTCAACTCCGACCTGGCAATGAAAGGATCTGAAAGACCATCGGCAGGTCCAGCAAACGCAAAAAGTGACTCAGTGGGTTCGGCCGTATCTGACAACCCCTCAGCCTCGCCCAAGCCTCGATCCGCCAGCGCCTCATACTCTTGCTTCGCAGGTGGCTGCTCCTCCGCAGATCGATTCAGCGCCTTGCGGCTCTTGAACTTGGTCGCATTGCCCGGCGCGTTCACGCGTTCCTCCTGGCCATGGTCAAGACTCGTGGTCGACACTGCCGGGGAACCTCGCGCCGCATCAGGGTAGGCTGTCGGCAATGAATCTGTGGCCGGCCCGGGCGAAGCATCTGGTTGCGTTCTGAAATCTTGAGTCACGGCATCCGGCCCTGGAACGAGGGCCGGGTCAACCAGCCCGTTGTCTCCCATTACCAGGGCATCGCCAAGCTGCCAGAGCCAAGCGTCAGCATTCTCCCCCGCGAGGGTCCCGTCGGCGAACAACAAAGACGTTGTGAGTGCTTCTGGCAGGAAGAAGGCACTCGTTTGCAGCGGCGCCATCTGCGGCGAACCGGCCGTTAAGGGGGGCAACTCGCCACGGACCGAGCTTGCCGGACTCTCCGGTGCAGAACCCTTGACGTTTGCAGAAGAGACCATGAATTGGCCGGCCGCTTGAGGGGCCACGCCTGGCAGTTCCGGGTCGGGTATGAACCTCGCGTCATGGAAGCGGACGGTGTACATGCCACCCACATCGGTGTTGTTGATCCGACCGTCCAGTGTCAGGTCGCTTCGCAGCTGCTCGCTGATACCGGAGGCAATCGGGTTCTGGCCACGAAGATCTTTTATCAGGTTGGCGTCCATGGTGTTTACATTCAGATCGCCATTAGCATCGCCCAACAGAGCGGTAAGGATCCGATCGTTGTCGCCCAGCACCGGACTGCCTCCTGCGCTCGTAACCCCCTCGATGGTGACGAGGTATCGAGCGATGTCAGGCAAGGGTTCGCTGAAGGTAATGACACCAATCGTGTTGCCTCCGCGGGTGCTGGCAACAATGTCGATACCAGACAGATCAACCGGATTATTGTACGGAGCGGCCAGCCCATACACGTGTATCCCATCAGGTGTGAAGCTGGCCGGATCGATTGCCTCGGTGAATGTGACCAGGAGTGTATTGACGCCGCTGACACGGGGCTCGGAGAAGGATCCGTCGTCCGGTATCCTGAGTAGCGCCTCGCCGACCCCTTGGCCATGAGTTGCCGCGGACTGCCAGGAGACGATGTAGAGCCCATCATCGACTGTGAGCGTCCCGATGGCTGAATCTGACCAGGCACCCTCGTTATCCTGGACACGGTAACTGATGTCGTGTTGACCGGCCGCAACGGGTGCCGTCAACACATATGACCCCGGAAACGGGGTATCGACCAGGCTGCCGTCAACGAGCAACTCTCCAGCGATGATACCCTGGCCACTCTCATCGTGGTCCTCGCCGCCCAACAGAAGAGTTACGTCGCTCCCGGGGATGATATCGGCAGTTGGGATATTGTCAATGCTGGCGGTGGGCATGGCGTTGTTGACTACCAGCTGCGCGCTCGCGGGGTCGGACCACAGCCCATCGTCGTCGCGGACCCTGAGAGAAATCTCATGCGTGCCGACCGTCAACTCGTAGGAGGAGAGAGAGAGATCCTCGGTCGTGCCCAAGGCACCATCGAGGTTTGAACTCCATTCCCAACCCACGATCGTCCCGTCGGTGTCCGTGCCGCTTCCTTGGAAAGTGATCGCGTCATCAGGCGGCTGTGCCGGGTTGGGGGTGATGCTGTCGATCTGAGCAACGGGTGCATCAAGGCCGATCGCCACAACCAAGTCGCCCAGGTCGCCTGCCGCTACGTAGTTGCCGCTTGTATCACTGACTTGGTTCGGCTCGACGCTGACCGTGTAAACGCCGTTATCGCCGGCGTCCCATGTGCCGCCAGGAGCCGTGATTTCGTAAGTGACCTGATACTGTGCAGCTCCAGGCGATGAGGGATTTATGCCGACGAGGGAAGCCAGTTCATCGTAGCCGTTCGGCCCGGTGACTCGGATGTCGGAGTTGCCAAGACTCGCGAGGTCAACCGCGACGTTATCCTGGTACGTACCGACAAGCTCAGTTGTCGATCCCCCCGCGGCGGTAATCGGATCGCTCGGTTCCAGGGCAGCGGTGGGCTCCAGTAGATCCTCATTGACGTCGAAGTACAGCCAGATCGGATTCGTGTAGGCGCTGTAATCACCGAGATGCAGTTCGGCCCGGTACGCCTGCCAGCCGTTATAGTATTCGCCCTGATTCTCCAGCCAATCAGCGTATGCATCGAATGTGTCGCCGGAAAGCGCGACCTCATTCGGTATGCCGTCGCTATTGTAGTGCCAGAGCTTGATATCAGTATATGACGGTTCGCCCCACGGCATCGCCGACTGGTCTGGCCAGTCGAAGCTGAGGACGCCCATGGTCGGATCAGTCACCACCAGGTGTTCACCAAGCATCGTGTCGACGCCGAAATCCATGACGTCGTCGTCACCATTGGTATCGACCCCCATGCTGAGCCAGGGGCCATTGGTGACAAATGCCCGCCCATCGAACATGCTGTCTAGTATGCCGGTCTCGGAAAACGATGGTGCGTAGGCAACGGTTCGGACGTCTCCAGTCCGTGAGTTGTCCTTAAGGTAATACGAGAGGTGATCGTCAGAACCGCCGGACAAGTACCAGTGGAACTCCTGATCTTTGGCATCTCCCGGCTGCATCATGTCGGCAAGGATGTCTTCCCACAACTGCAGCGACTCATCTCTGCCAGAAGAGTCATTACCGCCGTTCCAGAACTCGAAGCCGCGCAACGCTGTGGAACCACCACCTTCATACCTCAGTGCCTCATTGACGATGGTGTCCGTCCAGGGCGCAGCCATGACCAGGTCCCCGGACGTTGGATGGGCTACATATGTGAACAACGCAAGATCTTCAACGCCGTTCGGGCCCTCAAAAACGTAGTCTAGCGATACCAGCTCCTCGGTCCCCAGATTCCAATTCGAGAGATCGACAGACGCTCCCCGGCCAGCGACAACATACGGGTCGGTCGAGTCAAAGCCATAGGCCAGCATGTGATGCTGATGAAGCCATCCTTGATAAGCTATGTTCTCCGAATTGATCGATATTTCTTCACCCCCTATGAAACCAAACCCATCCGCAAAACCGAACGCCGGATCACTTTCCAGGTCGGACCACTCATAGAGCGTGGCTGGAGCCTGGTAGTCCACCAGAGGTCGGAATACATCTCCGGCCCCCCCGTCATCGATGTCAAAACTGTGATCGGTAATCGTTATCCAATCCAAGCCCATGGATCCAGCTAACTCGCGCATGATTGCTAACGGCGTGCCAAATTCCTGGTATACGAGATAGTTGGAATCCGTAATCCCGCTGTGCCAGTGTACATCCCCCTGATACCACCCATCCCACTCACTCCACCGCTCGCTGCCGGGTAGAGCATTGGCTAGATCAACTGCGAGATTCTCGGCGTGTTGGTGGCGTTCTGCCCACGGCGAACCATCAGTCTCGCTGTCCTCGTAGGCATAGTTGTACGTAACGTTAATGGCGAGATCGCCGTTCGCATCAAGATGGTTGCGATAGGTATCATAAGGGATTGTGACTTGGGTGTACCAATAGCTGTCAGCGGGTAGTGTGAAATACTCATCACCGCTGCCATCGAAGTCATAGATCGGCAACTGGTGCGTGCCGAGTTCTACGACTACGTTGTCGAGGCCGATGTCGAAGAGCTCAATTCCTCTCGATCTATGGAAGCCAAGGAACAGTGGGAGATCCTCGCCCGCTTCCATCTGCCATGGAGCCACGGCGAAGAAGTCCGATACTAACGCACCGGTGTTGAGAACAACGTCCAGCTTAGGAGCCGAGACATCATAATCTTCTATTTCGAAGAACAACTCGGGCAGAGATAACGTGTCAGGGACCCATGGTACTTGCCAGAATGCCTCGGCAGTTCCGTCGGCCTGCACGCTAGTCAATATGGATGTAATAGCGTCGTCGAAGAAAACATCATCTTCATAAATGTTGAACGTAAGGGGTGTTCCCTCCGGTAATCCCGTCGTCTCGGCGTGCAGGATCACTAGGTCACCCACAAACAACTCCGAGGCGGGCTGACCGAGTGTGTCTTGCCAGATGAGTTCCGTTATCGGATTGTTGACGTCCAGTCGCCCGCTGTGCACAGTTTCGAACGGCTCAGTGCTTCGCCAGAGACGGTACTCTGGAGTAATGCTCTGGAATGGATTCAAGTCGGATGCGAAGTCCTCGTCCGCATTCCATTGGACGTCCCAGGAGATACGCCCCGTATCGCTATCGGTTGGAATTGGAATGGTCAGGCTGGTGATGAGGTCGTCGCTGCCCCAGAAACCGTCGTCTTCGTAAAGATATACGACAGCATTGTTCCCACGCATGTACCCCGTGTCGACTTCGATGTACACTGTCTCGCCCACATTCCGGACAGCTCCCTCCGCCAACTCGTTGCCTGCCGCATCCTCCCAGCGAATGGCCGTAACCACCGGCTTCACAACCTCAAAGCTGCTCCTCGGGCTGTCGTCGCTGGTGTTACCCGCAACGTCCTCCGCATTCGCCTTCCAGTAGATTGTGCCGTATGGCAGATCGTTCTGGACCTGATACTGTGAGTCTGTTGGATCACCAGACTCGTAGTTGCTTCCGAACCAGTCTTCGACTTGAACATGATAACGCCACGCCCCCGACACCCCGTCCCAGTCCAGCAGCGGTGTCCTGTCCGTCGTGGGGCTTCCACCTTCCACGTGGAGATTGCCTGGGACGTTTGGTTTGACCGTATCAATCGTAAACGGGCTGCTCGGCGTGACGTTGCCCAGATTCCCGGCATTGTCCTTTGCCCGCACGTATAAAGTGTAGGTGCCGTCAGGTATCGCCGACTCAAGTACACCTAGTTCCCAGCTGTTGCTCTCGACCCAATAGTCGTCACCACCACTACCCTCCGGTGTGGAATCCTTATACGAGACCCAGTAGCCGTCGATTCCGCTGTGGGCGTCACTGGCTGGCGACCAGCCGAACTTCGGCTTGCTGTCCCTGGTGATCTGATCGTTGCTGTAGCGACCACTGTCATCTGCCGCATCCATGGACGGTGTGCCCGGCGCCGATGGAGGCGTGGTTTCCGAGATGTTGAGCACACGACTGTGTACGGTTTCGAGGGTGTCCGTGCTCCTCCACAACTCGTATTCGGGGAGGATCGTCAAGCCGTCGGTGTCCTCGTGCCATTCCACCGTCCAAGGTGTACGCCCGGTATCGCTGCCAACCGGAATCTGTATTGTAAGAGGTTTGATTAGGTCGTCAGTGCCAGGATCATCAGATTCGTACAGGTACACCGTTGCAGGATTGCCCCGCATGTATTGAGTGTCGACTTCGATGTACACTGTCTCGCCCACATTCCGGACAGCTCCCTCCGCCA
>CAZPIO010000019.1:0-69831 GCA_964586235.1 uncultured Planctomycetales bacterium | reverse complement strand
GTGTCGACTTCGATGTACACTGTCTCGCCCACATTCCGGACAGCTCCCTCCGCCAACTCGTTGCCTGCCGCATCCTCCCAGCGAATGGCCGTAACCACCGGCTTCACAACCTCAAAGCTGCTCCTCGGGCTGTCGTCGCTGGTGTTACCCGCAACGTCCTCCGCATTCGCCTTCCAGTAGATTGTGCCGTATGGCAGATCGTTCTGGACCTGATACTGTGAGTCTGTTGGATCACCAGACTCGTAGTTGCTTCCGAACCAGTCTTCGACTTGAACATGATAACGCCACGCCCCCGACACCCCGTCCCAGTCCAGCAGCGGTGTCCTGTCCGTCGTGGGGCTTCCACCTTCCACGTGGAGATTGCCTGGGACGTTTGGTTTGACCGTATCAATCGTAAACGGGCTGCTCGGCGTGACGTTGCCCAGATTCCCGGCATTGTCCTTTGCCCGCACGTATAAAGTGTAGGTGCCGTCAGGTATCGCCGACTCAAGTACACCTAGTTCCCAGCTGTTGCTCTCGACCCAATAGTCGTCACCACCACTACCCTCCGGTGTGGAATCCTTATACGAGACCCAGTAGCCGTCGATTCCGCTGTGGGCGTCACTGGCTGGCGACCAGCCGAACTTCGGCTTGCTGTCCCTGGTGATCTGATCGTTGCTGTAGCGACCACTGTCATCTGCCGCATCCATGGACGGTGTGCCCGGCGCCGATGGAGGCGTGGCGTCGTGGGGGCGGAAGTAGGAGTAACTACTGTTGCTGCCTTGATTGCCTGCTATATCATATTCACTAGTCCGAACGCGGTATTCGGTTTCCCATTCAAGCCCTGAGACACCGATACTTCCTGTTCGAGTCGCTGTCTTAGGCCACCCACTGACATCCCACCACAAACCGCTGGATTTGTACTCGAGGTCTATATTGTGCTTCCAGTCCGTTGAGCTGTCGTAGGTCCATCGAATCGTGGGCGAGATCGTTCCTATGTCCCCTGAGGGTTCATACGGTGTAGGTGAGCTCGGATCGCTTGTGTCAATTGTGAAATACAGGTAAGAAGACCAGTCCCCTGCGTTGTCCCATTCATCATAAGCTCTGACGCGGAACTTGTAATCACCATCGCTCAAACTAGCAGGACTGTCGCCAAGGCTAGAAGTCGAATCAGAATCCACCAAGGAGCCGCCAGTCGTTCGCACTTCCCAATAGTACTCGTCTACGTTGCTGCCACCACGATCGCTGGGTTTGTTCCATTCGAAATAGGGTGTTTGGTCATTTGTGATTTCGTCATCATTGCTGTACCCAGTGTCGTCGCTGTCTCTCATATCGAGGCCACCCGGGGCATAGGGGCCCTGAGTGTCCACCGTAATATACCAGCGATGAGCCTCTTCCCAATTACCGCCATCCCAGATTTCAGCTCTGACTACATAGTTTCCCGTGGACGAAAACGTCCGCGTGAACTGTGGATCTATGGCGGAGATGCCGGAACGGTCAGTCTCTACCGGACTCCCGCCAGAATCAGTGATATACCAGTCTGTGGTTCGATACCACGCAATGCCATCGACCTCGAAGGAGTACTGGCCCGGACCTACCACAATGCTTTCCGAGTCGCTTTGGCCATACGGCTGACAATAGTCCGAGAGGCACAGCGCAACCGGTGATAGAAAGCCACCGCATGATCCCTCCTGATTATGGGCATAGCCCAACAAGTGACCAGCCTCGTGTGATATACCGTCTGTCAAATCGGCGATCAGTTCTTCCTGGTCGGCGATACCGGCTGTCCGGACGTCACCGAAAACGAAAGCGGCGTCGTCTGGATCCTGGTTTCCAATATCTACCTTCTCAGACACTCCGACAAATGATCCGTACTCTGCGAAGTCGGAACCATCTCCTCCAACGTAGATCGTCGAGTACCCATCCTGGGTACTTGGCCGTTCCGCGGTGAAGATGACTCCCGCGTCATCGAAGATCCCGTTCAAGCGATCGACGACGCCAGTAATGATCGCCTCTTCCTGCCCTCCGAATCCCGCAGGGTCTGCAGAGAAAGCGGGTACGTCGATTCCTTCGATGGTTACCGGCCCGTCGTAGGTGACATCCTGTTCGCCGTCGAAGTCGAGATAAATGATCTGGCCTGGGAACTCGACTGCCGATGGGTCGACAAGATGCAGGCCGGGCAACTGAACACCCAGCGCCTCACAGGATGCGAGCGTGTCCTCCACAGGAAGGCAGACCTGGTCAGAGGAAATCTGCTCGTTGGCCGCTTCGTCGACGTGCGCGTCTCGGTGCGTATCCTGGCCACGCAGAAGGATGTCGCGAAGGAGGGTGGCCCAATGGCCCTCCCAGAAGCCCGCGCTCAACAAAACCCGAGGCTCGAGCTGCTCAAAGTGTGGACAACCTTGGGGGGTGCATCCGTTCCTCTTCATGATCGCCTCTCCTGTTCAGCGCCGGACTTGCGATCGGTGGCACAAGGTAGCCGTGCCCAATCAAGCGCCGCGTGCAGAGAGTCGAAAGAAGAAGATCACGAACCCGTTACGGGGGAAGTAACGTCATGGAAGCAATCTGTGCCCCAGAGTCCATTCAGGAGCGGATTTGCAGACGCCAGCACCTCCCGCCAATCCGCACGCAACTCGGGCGGTCTCTACCTCTGGTACGAATGTACCGTTTCCGATCAGGTTGTCCCTTGAGGATACATGGGCTGGCGGACTACCGCAAGAGCTTTTCTGGCCAGGATTAAGGTGAAATGGCTGTTCCGGACGTCTGAGGGGGCCCCAGCGCTGGCCGAGCGAACTCTGATGCAGGGACAGGTCTCCTTAAGTCATTTATTTACAGCTTGTTATATCAACGTATCAGCATCGGCTCTGCCGCAGGGCATCTCGGCTGTCGCCGTAAGGTCGGGGTGAAGAATCCGTCTCTTGTGGCCTCAGAAAAATGACCTGGACAGGCGGCTGACACTCGCTCCTCCACTCTCCCTATGTGAGGGCCCAACGGTGCGGTCCGCAGAAACAAGACACGGGCGGCTTCTCGGGTTTTCCTGCTTGAAGCGAGGCTCCCCATCGCCAAGTCTATCCTCCCGCTCCGGCGAATCCGAGCGATTCGTCCAGCCAGTCGTCGGTACGGAGCACTGCCTGCCGCTGACGGCACGCGAGACGCTCAGCGCGTCTCTGAGCACCCTCAAAGAGTCGTAGCGTCGCTGCCCCCGAGACGTCGCGGTCGGTGTTTATATACCGTCGCCGAAGCACGGCAGCGAAGTGTGGCGCTTGGCGGGAAACGAGCTCGTCCTCAAGGCTGACGAAGGCCTGGGCACTGCCGGGGTCGCCCTGACGACCCGCCCGTCCGAAGAGTTGCCGATCGATACGGCCCGCTTCATGGCGTTCCGTGGCCAGGACGTGTAAGCCGCCCAGTTCAGCCACGCCGCGCCCAAGGACGATATCCGTTCCCCGGCCAGCCATGTTTGTGGCTACGGTGATCTTCCCCATTTGGCCGGCGCAGGCGACGATTTGGGCCTCCTCGGCGTGGCGGACCGCGTTGAGAACCTGATGCTCCAATCCTTCGGCGGCGAGGAGTTTGCTGAGGTGCTCGCTCGCCCAGACACTGCGCGTTCCCACCAGGATTGGCCGACCTGACTCATTGACACGGCGGATTTCAGCCACAACCGCACGCCATTTGGCCGAGGCGGTGGTGAATACGCGATGAGGCATGTGTATCCGAATGCAGGGACGGTTTGTCGGGATGACGACCACGGGAAGGCTGTATGTCCGCCATAATTCGGAGGCTGCCTCAGATGCAGTACCGGTCATTCCAGAAAGCGTGCGATACAGGCGAAAGAATCGCTGGAAGCTGATACGGGCGTAGGTGTCCTTCACCGGGGTAACAGGCAGTGCCTCCTTCGCCTCTATGACCTGGTGCAATCCCTCCCGCCAAGTGCGGTCAGGCATGAGACGTCCCGTGAACTCGTCGACGATGACGACCTTGCCGTCGTCAATGACGTAGTGCTTGCCAACTGCGAAATGCTCGCGTGCGACGAGCGCCTGAACGACAAGTTCCTCGGATCGCCGGGTTCCTCGCCAGAGTCCGCCGAGGGAAGCAGCGGATTCTGCGATTCTCTTCTTGCCTGAGGCTGTCAGATGAATCTCACGATAGCGGCGGTCGACCTCGTAGTCGTCGGATGCCTCAAGCCGCGCAGCCAAGGCAGCAGCCTGCTCGAATGCCTGGATTTGTTCGGGATTAGGGGCCTCACCAGAAATGATCAACGGAGTCACGGCTTCGTCGATCAAAACAGAATCCACCTCGTCTACGATAGCGTATTCAAGGCCGCGAAGAACCAGTCGATCGGTGATATCGACACCGCTGACAATCTTGCTGAGCAGGGCCGAGGGCAGGTTTCGCATCCGTCCCAGCACTAACTGATCACGAAGGAAATCCGCCGTCACTTCCTTGTTTGTGCAATATGTGATGTCCGCCTGATAAGCACGGCGACGGTCCCGGGGTGACATCCCTTGCTCGATGTGGGCCACAGTCAAGCCGCAAAAACGGTAGATGGAGCCCATCCACTCGGCATCGCGCCTTGCGAGATAGTCGTTGACGGTAATGACATGGCACCCGCGTCCGCGCCAACCAGCGATCGTGGCCGGCATTGTGGCGGTCAGGGTCTTGCCCTCGCCAGTCATCATCTCAGCGATACAGCCAGCCTGAATGGCCATGGCCCCCGCGACTTGGACTGCAAACGGCCGCTGGCCGACCTGGCGAAAAGCGACCTCACGAACTAGGCCGGAAGCTCGCTCCAGGTCATTCCGAACTGCCCGTCCCTTTAGAAGGCGTGCGCGTAACTCTTCACAGTTCTCGCGCAGGCGGGCATCGCTTTCTTCGGAGAGCGACTTCTCGAGTGCCAGGACGCGGCCTGCTCGGCGAACGAAGCTCCGCTGTCGAGGCAAGAGCCTCGCGAGAAGACCGGTGCCAACATGGTAAACGGCATCCAGCCCCTTCGGCAGCCGTTCGCTTTGGGATTGCTCTGCGATCGCTCGCCACATTACGCCAGGTGCGGCTCCCATGTCAGATTCGAAACCTCCGCTGCAGGAGTTGCGACAGGGAGCGCCACCATTGGAGCGCCAGCGGCTTCTTACCCATGTCAAAGCGGGCGACAATACGTTGGCCGGACATAAGGGGCACACTGCGGTCAGGGGCAATACGGACCTCAAAGAAGGGTTCGATTGCCCTGGTGCCCCCGGCATCATCCGCAGCAACAGCCACCTCACCGCCGGCAAAGTACCCTAGGGCGGCAGAAGGCAGTCGCTCCTGGCCTGCCGGAAGAACCTGTTCGATCGTGCCGGTCAACATCGTGTCGGGACGATCCTCTGCTCGGATTTCGACGCGTCTACTCGCCTCTGCGAAAAGAAGCGCCGCGATATCCTGGCTGGCGGTGACGCGCATGATGATGTCGTCTAAGCTCCCAACCAGACCGATTCTGTCACCGCGACGCAGATATGCGCCACGCGCACGGTCGATGTCAGGCGCCACCCATGTACCTGAGAACGGTGCGTAGATCGCCAGAGCTTGAATGTCAGCGTCGTCTTGTTTGATCTGTTCCTCAAGGGCGTCGATCTGCTCTGAGCACACCTGGGCCATGGCAACATCTTCTTCGTCCGAAGCCAGACGTCGACGAGCGATCAAGCGGCTTCGCTCAGCTACCAGCTGTGCTCTATGCGCTTTCAACTCTGGGCTGCTGGCGGCCAGTAGAGCGGGACCCTGAGGTCCGACAAATGAACCGGAAGGGAGAATACGATCGACGAACCCGTCAGTCGCCACATGTACAATCGCCAGGCGCCTCGGCTCTACCACACCCTTCGCCCTCGCGCGGTCGGGAACGGGAACCACACCTAAGCCTATCGCGCATAAGACAAAAACTGCTAGGGTGGAGCCGACAGCTCGAGCCCGGACCCTTGTCAGCTCATCAGACGCAGCTAGGTAATGCAGGAGGCGCCCCAAAGGCGCAAGGACCCAAGTCACAATCGCCGCGGCGGCGAGGATTGCTCCGACAACAAATAACTTGTCTGCAACGAACAGAAGTATCGCCACACACACGAAAAGCCTATAGATGGTTGACGCAACCCCGTAAGAGATCATCCACCTCCGTTCGCTCGGGGTGTGGGCTGGGCTCCGGGCTTGTCGTAGACCCCAAGCGTATCGCTTGACCACATAGTACAGATACTCCCGGCTGCGCTGGGCAAGGTTGGCGATCTCCAGGATGTCGGAGAACACATAGTATCCGTCATAACGGAGTAGCGGGTTGCCGTTAAACAGTAACGTAGTCACGCTTGCCACAAACATGATGTTGTATGCGATGGCGTGCGTCACAGCACCTTCGGATGTACTTGCCCAGACAATGGCCGCGAGCGACGCAATAGCCAGTTCGACCAGGATGCCTGCAGCGGCCACAGTGATCCGCTGCCTCTTACTGCGAAATGCCCACGAGCTTGAAGCATCAACGTAGGGCACCGGCATGAACACGAGCAGCATGATGCCCATGGCATGTACTTCGCCTCCACTTCCGTTCTGTCGGCCAAAGTGTTTGCAGGCAAATCCGTGTCCGAATTCGTGGAGAGCTTTGATGATGGCGAAGCTCAGATAAAGCAGGAGGAGGTTATCCGAATTCAAGACGGCCGAAGCATCTGCAACGAGCCTGCTACCTCTTCCGGCGAGGAAGTAGAGCCCGCTGGCAACAAGGACCAGCCAGACCACGATCCCAACCCAACTGAACAAGCCCCCGAACAACCTCACCCATCTATCCAGGAAACGATCTGGATCCACTAGGGGAATACGAATGAACAACAGATTCGCCAGGTAACCGCGCATCTCGCGGCCCGCTCGAGTGCGATACCGTCGGAACATGCCTTCTGCGTCTGGGGGCAACTCAGCCTGTAGGAGATTATGCGTGTACAACTGCCCCAGCAGCTGAATGGCCTCGCCCTGCGTGGGAGCGGCATCACCGAGTTCCTCGTTGCAGATTCCCCAGACGTCGGCCACAGTCCGATGGCCATCCAGCATTCCAACGAATCGGTACGCGGGCTCATTCAGGCGGAAGAACTCGTTGTTTGACTCATCCTGGACGACGTACCAGAGCTGTCCCCTGAAGTACTGACGGTGTATCTGTGTCGTGCTCCGCAATCGCGGCCGCAACGAAGCGACGCGATACCAGGATTCGCTGAATGTGGGACGCTCAGCTCCCATAGCTGGCCCAGATGGCTAAAGCCATAGCTTCATGCGTATCCAGTTAACAACCTCCCTACTCCAGATCCATCCGTAGCTGCGTCGGCCGAGGTCAATCTTCCCTAGACCTTCCATTCCGGGCCGCATCCACGTGGGAATATCGAAGAGGCGGACACGCACACGGAACACGTTCTGCTCATCAACGACCTCAGCGACAGGATCGATCCGCTCTACCGTGAAGCCTACACGGTGTCCAGGATACGATGCAGTGGCCAGCTCTCCTTGCTGTCCTACCTTCACATCGATGATCTGGTCCTCGGGCACAGCAAGCACGGCGCGTAGAGCCTCAAGCGGCGCGACTTCAAACAACACATCTCCGGTCTTAACGGGTGCCCCTATTTGTCGCTTCAGATCACCGACTACGACGACACCATCCATCCTGGACATGACAGATGCTTTTTGCATCTTGTACTCAAGAAGGTCTATTTCGGCTCGTAGCTTGTCAGCTTGCGCTTGCGCCATTTGGGCCTCTGCCGTGTTGCCCTCATCCAAGGCTACAGCCTTTTGCTTTAGGTACGCAGCGGCTTCCGCCCTGGCTGCTGCTAGCCTGAGCCGAAGCTCTGAGGTGTCGAGCGTGGCAAGGACTGTACCCTGGCTTTGAACCATGTCGCCGATCTCTACCCCAACCGTTTCCAGATGACCATCGTAAGGGGCGGGAACCACTTGCTGCTCTTGCGCTTCAACAATGAATGGGGCCTCAGCTCGATACTCACCCTTGGCGAACATGAGAAACGACACAGCGGCACAGATCAGGATCGCCAAGAGCTTTATCCATGTGTGTTTCGGGCCTACCAGCGTGGCTAGGCCTCTACGCATGCTGTCCGCGCATTTTGCACCAATCCAACGGTCCTGATCAAACAAGGTCGCGAGATGAGGGGTGCAGAGATCGCATACCAGCCGTAGAGACTCAACTTCGTCCCGAGAAGGCGGCATCTCCGGGGAGCGCTCAGTAGTGACCACGGCAATAGCTTGGCCTTTGCGTCGGAGAGGTAGACTGCACACAATCGTGGGGCCATGCCGCTGCGCAAGTTCCCGCGCCGCACGACTGATGTACGTGGCACCATCACCAGGGTATATGACCTCGACATCCTGGTCGAGACACTCTTCCATTGCGGCCTCGATGTCCTGGACGAGCCGCATCTTGCGATTCACCTTATCAGTGCCACTCATCGCGTGCATATGAACGTACCTGCCCCTTAGGAAGCCAAGGGTCACACGTTCACACTGCCACCGTGAAGCGAGCTCATTGCAGAATGCTATGGAAGCGCTCATGCAACGATCATGGTCGTTCGCGGCTGACATGGTCTCCAGCACCATGCGAAGCCGACATAAGTCGACTTGTCGCTGCTGCAGAGTTACACGCATTTCATAGAGGCTGAGAAGACTGGCTGTAAGCTCCAATCGCTCCGTCTTAGCCGCCACTTGGTCAGTGTTTGCCGCTTCAAGCATAAAAGCGGCAACACCCCTCACGTTTGCTGCGCTACGCAAGGGTATTAGCACGAGATGATTCCGCGGATCCTGTCCGTAGAGCTGGTCCGGAGATCGGAGAGACTGAATCAGGGTTTCTTTACCAGACACGGCCTTCGCGGCATGCTCAGCCGATTGGGCGACCCACACCGGGACAGTAGCGCCTTCGGGCAAAGGGGGGACGATTGCGATTACCTCTGCTCGCGAACCGTCGATGATCCTTAGGATTGCGCCCCCGCTGGCGGAGGCAACCTGGCATTGCAGGAGCAGTAGTTTGCGCAAGAATTGTTCTGGCCGGCCTTCGAATCCGATTAGCTGATGAACTAGGTCAGCCAATGATGTGCACGTGCCTGGCGTGTTGGGCTGAGAGGCCATTGCCAACGAGCTCACTTCGAAGTGTTCAGGCTCACTTAGCAGCATCCTTTCGCCGTTCGTCAGGATTGAGCTTCAATTCGCCGAATTGCTCCTCATATCGCCGAATGATCTGACCGAGGGCAATTGCCAGACGCTTGGCCGAGTGGAAGTTCATGATTACACGGTCGTTCACCTGAAAAACCATGTCGGCTCGTTCTTGCCCTTGGGTAACCGGATTTGGCATATTCAACCCGAGATCGAGGATGACCTCATCCAGCGAGGCATGCGTGCGAAAGGCGTTCGCATATGAGGTCTTCACAGTCCGCTCATCCACTCTGAGGCGGATCTGGCGCCTGCCTGTTTGGGCCTGGGCCTGCTGTTGGACCTGCTCGTCCCCATCCAAGACGTTCTCGTTTTCAGCGGGCATCTGGAACTCCTTATAATGCTTAGGTTTAGGCTGCGTGCCTATGGGCCAACCTTCGTTAGGCCTCCACGCGAGTGTTCTCCACCTTTCTTGGCAACTCCTCCTGGTGTTTCTGTGGACAATAGCAAAGCAGGAAGAATTGTGACCTTCTAGCCTACCAAGGCTTTCCAGGGAAGTCCATGCCGCAGCAGTCTTCTTGGTGGCTCGGATGAGAATCCAGTGGTCTGGCATGAGGTGTTGACTTCCGAACGTGTCAGAATCACCAACAGCCCTCGCGTTTGGCCGATGTCACGAGGGTCGCCACTGAAGAACAGGGCATCGAGTTCGCACGCACGATCGTCGGGGCGACAAACGTGGCCGATTTGGTTGGCGGCAGCCGATCACCGGAGACGTAGGCCGGTGGTTAGCCCCATAGCTCAGCGCCACATAACTGCCCCTATAGGACGAGTGCCGCCTGGTCGTTGCTGACTTCGGCGACGCGGACGCGTCTATGGGACCCTGACGCGAACGCTGTCCGCCGAGAAGTCATCAGGCTCTCGGAATCACCTGACGACTGTGCCCCATACACCCAGTTGCCGGAAACCATCCGCCTGCTCAAAGCGGTGCCAGCCTGTGTGACCACTCCTCAGAGGCCATCCTTGCGGGGAAAGCCGTTTTTCCGGAAACCTTTCTGCCAGTTGTTTAGTGGAGAGGCAGCCGTCGGGGCTGCCCGTTGACTCTGTCAGGCCGCATTGGCGAAAGGAGTATCAAAAATGAAGCGAAACGAGAAGCTGTTCATGGAGCAGATTGCGTCAAGAATCTGGGACAACCATCCGGCGTGGGAGACAACCCCCGATGGCTTTGGATTCAAGATTCGAATACCCGACTATGGTGATGGTCGCATGCCTCTGGGTGACCTGTTCACAAGAGTTCAAAGTCAGCCAGACCTCGCGCAGGATCTGATAGATGACTACCTGGGTGAATTCGAGAAAGCGATGAGGAGAAGGGAAGAGGTCGGTTTTTGAGGATGTTCGACTCTAACCTTTTCCTGGCTGATCGGTCAGCGGACATGGAATATGATCTCGGTCACGGTGACATGAAATCGACGAGACGTGTTCCTGACACACCAGGAAGACATTGCGAAGCGTCTCCAAGTCAGAATTGACGAGCCGCGAGAATCCCGACACCTGGCCAGGTCTTGTCCTGGACTGGCCCGCCGGGTGCTCAGATTTCTCTCATCACATTCGGACAACTCATCACCACTTCCAGCACCGCCCGGCGGACGGTAGGGTGAGTGCGAATCAGACGGACCAGCTCGGCGGCCAAGTCGTCGTCCTGTTGGGCGAGATCGGGCGACGGGTCGGCTTTCTCTTCGCCCGGCGTGGTGATGGGCATCCACAGGTCTGCATGGTGACCGGCCAGCATCGAGGATGCATCGGGCATGGTTTCGGTCATCGTCATCACCTCCGCTTCCCATCACGGCGGGGCGGAGCGTCGGCACAGACGGAGGTCTCCGCCGGCCGTTCGTCGTTGGCCCAGCTCCAGAAACGCCCATCGTGGCCGATGATGACATGGTCCAGAAGCTCGATCCCCACGGTACCGCAGGCCTTCTCAAGCCGCTGCGTCGTAGCGATGTCTTCCATGCTTGGCGTCGGGATGCCGGATGGATGGTTATGAACCACGATAATGCGGGTTGCCATGGCGAGAAGCGCCGTCCGCAGGATTTCGCGAGGGTTTATGAACACGCTATCCGTCGTTCCAAGAAACGCCGTGTGGCGGCCGATCAGTTGACTGCGGGCATCGAGGCAAGCGATGCAGAGTGTCTCCCGGTCACACGACTCGAGATCCGCGAAGCATTGGACGACTTCTGCGGGACTGGTAAGTGTCGGAAGCGAGCCGTCGCGAAGCCGGCGGGCATTTACGATGAGTTCATACACCTGATGTGTTTTGTTGGTTCGTTTCGTTTCAGTCCCCTCCGTGGGTTGGTGCCCACGCCAGTAAGGGCACCAACCTTGCCCCGAGCAGGATAGCGTAAAACGCTTCGTTGGGCCGCTTGACTGGGAAAGGTCGCGCCGTATATGAATCGTATGATGGAAGATGAGAGTAGCACGTGAGAGAAGAGCAATTCAGGCTGGGACTCGAACTGTCAGATCGGGTTGATCCGAAATACAAACCCGTCTGGGGCGGCCTGGCCCCTCGTGACCAAGCCGCGCTGGCACTGTATTTTCTGCCCCATTCGCGCAGAAGACCGTCACAATCCGAAGACGAAGCTCCCCCAAAAACGCTCTTGCCCACAAGGCCGCGAGCGGTCAGATGGTACTGCCCATTCGCCTACCAGACTGAGTTCCCGACCGGCCACCGCTACTGCGTTAATGTCTACACGGGCTGTGCACACAGGTGCGTCTACTGCTACGCTGCCGGTTACGTGCGTGAAGGCGAGCACAACAAGCAGCGGTTCAATACGGCCGTCGATCGGGACATGGCTGACCTGGAGGACTACGACGTCCCGTCGGCCCCGGTCCATCTCTCCAATTCCACCGATCCTTTCCAACCTTTGGAGGAACGACACGCACACACACGATATGTGCTGGAGCAGATCCTCGCCCACCGCAGGCGATTCACAACTGTGACCATCCTGACGAAGAACCCGGCACTTCCGGTTACTCGTGGCTACCTTGATCTGTTTGGGGCGCTGATGTCGCTGCCCGACGATCATTCGCGGGCCGCTGGATTGCGTAAGACCTGCCTGCCGAGTTTTCTTGTCGAAGTGAGCTTGGCGTTCTGGCGTGAGGAGGCTCGGGTGGCCTATGAGCCCTGTGCCCCGTCGGTCGCGAGCCGTGTTGAGGCACTCCGATCCCTCCGCGCGGCGGGCATCCCGGTCGTCATCCGGATCGATCCGCTGTTTCCGCGATCGCCGCTGCCA
Organism: uncultured Planctomycetales bacterium; assembly: GCA_964586235.1. Taxonomy (GTDB): domain Bacteria; phylum Planctomycetota; class Phycisphaerae; order UBA1845; family PWPN01; genus JAUCQB01. The sequence continues at coordinate 57,436 of CAZPIO010000019.1, read as the reverse complement.
TCAGGTTTGTCACTGGGCAGCTTTGGCCCGCCGGAGGCTCAGACGCCCGACGATCTGGAGCATCTGGTTGCCTTGGCGGCCGAAGTGCACGCGGAACATATCGTCTATTCTCCGGTCAAGGTCTGCAAGCCGCTTGGACGCATGCTGTCAGGCCCCATGCTGGCTGTAAAACTCGCGTACGAAGCCATGGCTTCGCCGAACAAACTCGACTTCCACGGCGGAAGCTGGCGCCTTCCGTGGCCGGTTGCGAAAGCCGAGCTCATCGCTCCATTTCTCCAGATTTGCGAACGCCATGGTGTACACGCGAAGTACTGTAAACAGAATCTGCTTGAGACACGATAGTAGAATCTCGTCAAGGCGGGTTCGGACAACGCAGCGGGAATCTGCGGCATTCGCTTGAGACTCTAGCGGTGAAGACGGACAAGCTTGGCAGGAAGGGCTGCGTATCATTCTTTTCAATGCGGAAGACAATCCCGGACGAATTGATGCCACGATGTGAGCGCGATTTCCGGCTGTCTATTGAACCACGCCAAGTGTGATTCATAACGGCAGTCTGACGCCCCGAACCCGGGAATCAAGATCCGGCCACCCTGCAACCGCGCGTGCAACTGGCACTCAGTCAACTGCTCGCCTAACAAGATGAACGCTTCCACCTCATCCGTCACCGCCAGCAGGTAGTCGATGTGCCAGTGCTTTCGCTTGACGTGTCGCAGATGCCTGCTGACCCGCTGAGCCAGTCCGTTCCTGGCCGAGCCGGTGTAGACGTACCAGCCGGCAGGCAGAGTATGCCCGCCCAGGGCTCCGACACGGATGGTTCGCGGCCGTCTCAGGCGGATTCGGAGCTGATACAAACCGGGAATCATCTTCATGATCTTCCGCTCCAGCGCACCGATGACTGATGAGAGCTGGCCACGGACATGATAGAATGCCTGCACCATGAAGAAAACCGGCGACCGTCGTGACCTCAAAACCGACGAGCCCTCCTACACCGCCCGGCAGGGCCAGATGCTCGCGTTCATCTACTACTACACCAAGATCCACAAGTACCCGCCGGCCGAGGCCGACATCGCGGCATACTTCGAAATCTCCCCGCCGTCCGCCCATCAATCGATCATGACGCTTGAACGGCGAGGTCTGATCGCTCGCATACCAGGGCAATCACGCTCTATCGGAATCCTGCTTCCGCGCGAACAGTTGCCGGATCTGGAGTGAGGCAACTGCTCAGCTCTGACCATCACTCTCATTACCTCCTCCACCAGTTGTGGTACCGCCGAGGCCCCGGCCCGCACCGCCAGCATGGCGGCTCTTCTGGTTCGTCATACCGACGCCGAACCGGTCGATCTGATCTCAGCAGAAAAACCAGAGCCAGCACGACCGCGATCGTGGTGCCAGTGAGGTAACGCTCCGACACCCGACCCGCCATCTCAGGCACACCCAGGTGTGTCAGCCACCGCACCACCTCGTAAATGCTCGCCAGAACCAGCACCGCTCCGACCACCGCCAGAATGAGCAGCTTTCTCAACAGCGTCGTCATCAGACACCTCCCTTGTCACCACCCAGCCAGCATAGCGCGGAGGGGGCGCGGGCGCAAGGGGGGCTGCCAATTCATGGAGACAGGGTTTCCACGGGGCAGACAGGCGTTATCATGCCCCTTGGGCCGGAGTGCACCCGGCTTGAATCGTTGTACGGGAGTGGTCCGCGATGTGGCCGCCGTTCGCCAAATCCTGGTGGGTTGAGCCTCCGGTCCTGCTGGCCGGATGCTATCCCGGTGATCTCGATCCATCGGAACAACGGCGCAAGATTGAAGCCCTGCTGGCCACTGGAATCCGCTGCGTGGTCAACCTGATGGAGGCCGATGAGACCAACCTCGATGAAAAACCATTCGTGCCTTATGAACATCTTCTTGTCCAGATGGCCGCTGAAAGAGGAGTCTTCGTCCGCTGTTTTCGATACCCGATTCCCGATTGCAGCATACCCACCACGACGGAAATGCGGGCCACTCTTGACGCCATCGACGCGACAATCGCCGCGAAGATGCCCGTGTACGTCCATTGCTGGGGCGGTCATGGCCGGACCGGAACCGTGATTGGTTGCTGGCTGGTCAGACACGGTCTGTCAGGAGCCGAAGCCATCGAGCGGCTCACGGAGCTACGCTCACACGACCCGTACCTCCACGCACAACCCTCTCCGCAGACGCAGCAACAACGGAGCTTCGTGCTCAATTGGGCGAGCCTCGGTCACGAAACCGACCAGTAAGGAGGTGTTCCTGTGGATCGTATCAGTCGCATCCGCGGCAGCCTGCTTGGGCTTGCCACCGGTGATGCCGTGGGCACCACACTGGAGTTCAACCGGCCGGGCGATTTCGAACCGATTGACGACATGGTCGGCGGCGGGCCGTTCTGTTTGAAACCCGGCCAGTGGACGGACGACACCTCCATGGCCTTGTGCCTGGCCGAGAGCCTGATCGAGTGCCGCGGCTTTGACCCGGTCGACCGGTTGCGGCGTTACGTGCGATGGTGGCGGGATGGGCACTTGAGCAGCACCGGTGAGTGCTTCGATATCGGCACCACAACCAGCTCAGCGCTACGTCGCTTCGAGCAAACGGGTCAACCCTATTGCGGCTCAGAGAACGAGAGGTCCGCCGGGAACGGGTCCATCATGCGGTTGGCCCCGGTGCCGCTGTTCTTCGCGAACAACCCGGTCGAGGCGATTGAGCGGGCTGGGGAGAGCTCACGGACCACGCATGGTGCCCGGCCGTGCGTCGATGCCTGCCGTTACCTGGCCGCTCTCATCGTCGGGGCCGTTCAAGGGGCAACCAAGGAGCTGCTGACCTCGCCGAGATACTGCCCCGTGCCGGGTTACTGGGAAGGGCACCCGCTCTGTCCGGAGATCGATGAGGTGGCCGCGGGATCGTTTCGTGACCGAGAACCGCCGTTGATCAAAGGCACCGGCCATGTGACTCGGTCGCTGGAGGCGGCTCTCTGGGCATTCGACCGGAGCAGTTCGTTTCGCGAAGGCTGCCTGCTGGCGGTGAACCTGGGCGACGATGCCGATACCACCGGCGCGGTCTACGGGCAGCTCGCCGGGGCGTACTACGGCGACGACGGTATTCCACTAGACTGGCGGAACAAGCTTGCTCATCGCGAACTGATCATCTCCATGGCCGATCGGCTGGTTGAAGGCGGAGTTGGCTGAGAGAATATGGACTTCACCGGAGTTTGGATGCTGCGTTTGCAGCACAAGGGTTTGTGCCCGTTGCTCACGCCGCTTGGCGGATCCCTTTCCCGCAGGGCAGTCCGGCAGCAACGCGCGATTCGGTAATGAGTCGCCTATCATCGCTAGTGATGACCGCCTCCATCTCCTCAATCAGTCCCTTCGCCGCCTCGCTGATGCGCGACAGGCTGCCCGCCAAGGCCTTGCTGTCGCCGCCCCACATGGTGATGTACCGGCCGGCACGAAGCTCGACGTCGAGACCGAAATGCCGGCACACGACATAGGCGACAGCCTCGGCCTCAAGCTCGGCAGCGCTGCGGGTGATATCCGGGCTACGCTTGCCGTCGGGCGCTTGATGGAGGCGTTCATGAGCGACCTCATGGAAAAGTGTTTTCACCTGTTGGCCCGTCGAGTGGGACGGATCGATCTCGACCGTGCCGCCACGGCTGACTCCGTAATGCCCCTGGCCCAGCGATGAGTACTTCACAGTGATCCCCCGGCCGGCGGCCACCTGGTCGGCGGCCCGCAGCATGTGTCCCGCGTCCGCCCGGACCTCCGGAACGTCGAACTCGGACAGCTCGGTCCCCTCGGTCTGCGACACGTCGAACACACACGCCACCTTGAAGTAGACGGCTGGCACTTCCTCATCCTTGTCCCCCACCTCAGCAGCCATCTCCGGGCGGCGGCGCCGCACCGGGCACGGCGCGAAGATGCGGATCGCCTTCTCGCCCTTGCGGACCGACCGACCGAGCTTTTTCCAGGTTGTGAACCCGGCAACAAGCGTCGCATCCGGCATGGCCGTCGCAATCAACAAACAATTGCCCCAACTGTACTTATGGAAACGGGCCATCATGTCCAGCCAGCGGCGGAACTCATCCGAAGCCTGCTGCTCATCGAGTACGCCGGCCAGGCGCTGTAGGCTATCCCTGATCGAGACGGCCAGCCGGGCGCGAGGAGAGGGCTCGGCTTCACTATCACCCCCACCGCCCCCGGTGCCACACATGTGGTCAGTACCCAAGTCGTTCCCTGGGCGTTTCGCGATTGCGTTCATGGTTCATACCTCCAACCAGTCTTCATTCCCGAGACCGGCCTACCGAAGTGCCGGGCTCGGTGCCCAGGCGTCAAGTGTTGATCTCGGAGAAGTGGAATGAATGGGCAGATCCGTGGCTACCATCCCGGTGGCCCGATCGATCCAGCGGGCGCATTCGACGTGGTCGCGGACGCGGACAATGTCCAACGAATCGAAAAAGGCATCAAGTGCTGGCTTGACGGTTGGCTGAGTTCCAGCACCGGGAAACTGGTCTACACGTGGCAGCAGATCGTCGGAACGACCGTGGAGCTGAGCAGCTACGATCAGCCGTTGGTGAGCTTCACGGCTCCGGTGCTAACGGGGGATGGCATCTTCACCCATGAACCACACGCTGCAACGACAGTAACACTCGACAGCTATGGAACTTGCACGCTCAAGCTCTCGGCCAACGATGATGAATCCAACAGTAATGACACGCAGACGGCTAACTTGGTTTCAACTCCGTCGATGAGCGTCTCGCCGAGTGCGTCAACTCGTGGTCAGCAGGCATCAGTCAAAGCTACACGCCAGGGGCTTGCGTTGCCGGCGCCCGATAAGGCTGCGAACAATTGGCCGAAATGGGATTTAGGTGATGGTGCGATGTTGCAGGGATGTCGCGTGAACCATGCATTTGCGAATGCGGGCACCTACACGGTCTGGGGCAGTCCCGTGCTGTCTTCCCTCGGCCTCGGCGAACGGGGTTGTGGGCAAGAATTGACGGTGTGCAGTTGGAGTCGGCTTGTGTTCGGGGTCCGGTCGATCTGCGTGGTCGGCATTACCAAGACCATGTTCGTCCTACAGGGCCATACAGGATGGGATACGGGGGTACGCAACGCGAAATTGCAGGGAGGCGTGGAAATGACGTTCTCTGTAGAACGGCGGCCCGGGAGCCGGATATCGATTGATGGCGCCTGTGAGCGGGTTTCCCGGGAAACATGTTGAACACAGGTATTACGGTGGCCCCGTTGCTGGCGTTGGTAGCGGGCCACCGAGGATCAACGGCCGGAAGCGGCCCGTTCCGGAGAAAGGGGGACCGCTGTCGCTGAGTTGCGACTTGTGAAGATGGGAAAACCAGTCCGCAAGAAACGGAAGCGTGAACAGATGCCAATAGTCTTGAGAAAACAGGAGGCTGTCTGATGTCTATTCAGATCATCAATCGCAGTCAGTGGCCGACGCCCGCTCTGAAGGTGCTTGCTCAATGGGTCGCCAGTCGTGCGGGCATCGAGAAGGATCGGCCATACGAGCTGACCTTCAGATCAACCGATCGGACAGATTGGTATCACGGCACCGGCAATCGATATCGGCAGGCCGTGTATTTGAACCGCCGTTTTCAGCCTGCAAGCGGCAGCTGGCCGATGACACGGACAGACCACCGATTCAAGTGGGCAACAGAGGAGCTCTACCAGTCGCGACTGGAATTGCTGGTGGGTTTGATAGCCCACGAAACTCACCATGCCATGGGAGGGCATCCTGATCACTTCAGGAAGGGTATGAGGACCGACAAGGCAGCGATGGAGTTCCGATGCAATCGGATCGCCCAAGAAACCGTTGCCGCTTTCCGTGTTGAGTGGCCCTGCTTGCGAGCCAAGATCAAGCGGGCCATGAGGACGGATCGTGATCGACGCAAGGCACGTATTGAAAAACTCCGTGCACGAAGAGCCGATCCCAGACCCAAACTGGTAAGCGCCCGCACAATGTACAAGAAGTGGCAGGGTAAGGCCAAGTTGGCGGCGACGAAAATGAAGAAGTACAGGAGGCAGATTCAGTACTACGAGGGACGCGCTGCGGCGAAGACAGCATCGCTCGTGGAACGGCTCGGTCCGGATGCCACTTGAAGCGAGCAAGGCCGAATGAAGGCTTACTGGTGGGCGAACGAAAAGGGGCAAAATCATGAACAGCAAGAGCAGACGTAAGGCCAAAGGTAGGGGAGAAGCCAAGACTGCCGAGGAGGCGGTGGGCGAGAAGGTACAATCATCGGCTGGAAATGAAGTGGATAATAAGGCTGCGGCTATCGAAAGGACGGAAAAGAACCAGGCAAGACGGCGACTGCAGATCAACGACGGCATACTCAGGAGTGAGTTCATGCGGGATCGCGACTTCGACGAGCCGCAGTACGAATCGTTTGTGGATAGGGATACCGGCGATATTCTCCGTGTTTGCGATGATGATGGAGACGCGAAAGGCTACTGGGGCGTACCGGCGAAACGGAACAGAGATCTGCGAAAACTTGTCAAATCCGATCCGAAGCGGTTCATCGGAATCCCCGTGCCGGACCACACTTGGCATCACGACACGCTGCGGGAGTTCCTCGCGTCGAACTGGACGGACGGCGAGAAGAAGCGGTCGGATGCGGCGGCGAGGTACCATGGATCCATCGGCGGCTGGCTTGAGATTGCCGACGATGATGCTCGAGACGCATATCTGGCATACCGCGAAAAGACAATGGAACGCGCGATGGAGACGTTCTTGTCGGACAACGGAATCGAACCGGAGTGGGTCTGAAAACGTGTGATGGGGGATGTGGGTGGTTGTCGGCGGCTACTGTGTTGGGTTGGAACGTGGAACGGAGAAACAGGACGAAGACAAGCGGAGGAGAGGTGACTCATGATCAACTTCGACGTCCAAGCATTCTTCAAACGTCTGCAGGCGATACCCAGACTGCAGAACAGCCAGTGGGAATTGAATCAGTCCGGCGTTGACCGTGGCATGGAGGCGATTCTCATCCAGCGGTGCACCCGGGAAATCGCCACATACGCACTGGCCCGGCTGCGGCTGGCATGCATGCCGGACCTGAGGGGCGACGGGCAAGATCAGCCTGACCTGGACGAACTGATCCGTTGGGCGAAAACGCAGCGGGGCGGCTGCAACACGATGATGAAGGCGATCAAAATGGAAGGTGATCACCGGACGCCGCGGGCCATCGCCGCCGCCGCGAGCCTGCGGTACTACCGCAATCGCGCCGACGAGAATCCCGTGGTCAAGTCGCCGTGGACAGAGAAAGGCCTGGCCGCCGCGGAGACCGTGCCCCACGAAGCGTTCCTCGGCTACCCGACTTCGGGCAGCATGTGGGCCAGGAAGTACCAGACGGTGACAACCCTCGTCCGTCACATTCGGCAGACGCCAATGGCGAAGATGACCGATGACCAGGTGTACCAGTCGCTGCTGTCGCTGTCGGGCGTCGGTCCGCAGTCGGCGAGCATGATCTCGCTCTTCTGGCTCGACCGGCCGGAGCCGATCATCGACGACTACTTGAAGCGCGTTCTGACGGCATGGTCGATGGTCCCGACAGGCTCGGCCATGAAGGACCGTGAGGCCTTGCGGAGCCATCTGAAAAGCGGCGCCGTCCAGGTGTCGCATGCCCTTCCCGGCTGGACGCCCCAGCGGGTGCTGGCCTGCATCTACCTGTGGTGCTGTGAGGTGGGAAGGTTCGGGTTGGCGGGGGTGGATAAGGGGCAGGAACGGGCGAGGTAGCTGTTTGCGTAGAACAGAGCTCCCGCTATGTTGTGGGGGGATGCGCCCTTTCGGGCGCGAAGAAAGAAGGGAAGAAGGAGAGGGGCATTCACGTCCTGGGCTTCCAAAAGTCCCAACCGTTCGTGACTCCACCACCTCGTCCCAGGTTGTTGGCCTGGCGGTAGCTTTCTGTGGCCTCGATGGCCGTACGCGTGGGTGTGAGGCAGACCTTGCCGCTGGCCGGACCGGAGGTGATCAGCAGGCTGCGGCCGCTCTTTACCTGGGCGTTCTCAACCACCATGGCGGTGAAGGTTTCCGAGCCGATCTGGCCGATTAGCTCAGTGCCGACAGCCCACCAGTCGTGCTTCTCACGCTCGTGGCCGACGCAGGAAGTCGAGATCTTCGACTCACGGGTCCGTTGCCGTTCGTACTCGCCGCGGTTCATCGAAGCCTGGGGAGATCGCGAGCGAGTCCTTGTCGCCGTCTGCATGGTCGGTGACGGGCTACCTGAGGCTACGGGCAGCGCGGCATCGCCGTCATGGTCGTCTGCGTTATCCAGACTATCCGCAACCGTCGCGGCCTCCTGTTCCAGCCTCATCGGCTCATCAGTTCCATCCTCGGCAACCGCCATCGCGGCTCCCGCCGCCCCTGCCCGCAGCATCTCCAGATCCTCCGCCGTCAGCAGGCTTGCGACACTCAACATCATCTCCATCTTCTTATCCAACATTGCACATTCCTTTCTGTAATGCCCGGCCCAGCAGCTTGCAGAGCTGAGCCGGAAGGTCCTCGAGTGTGTGGATTACGATCGAATCCGCGACCACTTCGCGGATGCTCTCATCGAGAATGCCCACGCCGACCGGCTCGATGCCCGCCCGGGCGATACGGCCGGCCACATGCCGGGCGTGGTTCATGGCCGCCTCGCCGCAGCCCTCGCAGCCGGCCTTGCCGTCGGTGAGCACCAGCAGGATCCGGCGGTTCTCCGGCCGGGCGATCAGCCTGCCGGCCGCGATCTGCATGGCCTCGCCCAGGGGCGTGAGCCCGGAGCCCCGGACACCCGGCAGCCGCCGCAGGGCCGCCTTGACCGGCTCGCCGAACCGGCAGATCAGCCCGATCTCCAGGTTGGCCAGGCGGGCGTAGCGCTCGCGGAGCTTGCTTGCATCCTGGCCGCTGAGCTGGCTGATCTGGGTGGTGTTGACCTCGTTGCCGGTGGTGAAGGTCAGGGCCTCGGCGGCGATCTTGAGATCCGCCAGGGCCTCCAGCAGCACGCGCACGGCGCTGCGGGCCACTTCCATCTTGCGGGTGGTCATGCTCCCGGAGGCATCCAGCAGGATGCTCACGGCCGTGGACTGCCCCTGCACGACGCAGCGGGTGCGGAAAACATCCAGGCCGCTGCGGTCCATGCACAGGCGGTGCAGGGCACGGGGCGAGAGGCTCCCGCGGAGCTGGTCCTCGCGCCACCATCGCTTCTCGGCCGAGCGAAGGGCGTTGGTCAGGCCCCGGCGCAGGCGTCGTACGACGTCCTTGCCGTTTTCCAGCAGGGCCCGCACGTCGTTGTCAGGCGCCGTAGGCACCACCGCGATGCAGTCATGCTCCTTGGTGAAGACCCGGTACTGTCGCGAGGAGTCCACACGCTGGATCGCCTGATTGATGGCTTCCACCAAGGCTTCGCCGATGAGCGAGCGTCCCAGGCCGCCACTGCCTGAGCCTTGGGATGGGGTAGGAACGGAGGAGTCCGGTCCGTCGGCGCGTTCGGCGGAAGCGCCCGGGGCGGATCGCCCAGAGGAGCTGTCATTGCCACCTGAAGTACCGGCGGTGGCTTTATTACCCTTCGCCGAGTCCGGTTGACTTGTGCCATCGGTCTGTGATGACGCGTCTTGCTTGCGTGCCTCAGTGCCGGCGCCCGGTTGCCCGGCACCCTGGCCCGTACCTTGACCATCCTGGCCGGATGATTGGGGCGGTGATCCCGGCTGGCCGTTCACCCCTTTCCCGGATTGCCCAGTTTGATCAGGCTGCCGTCGGTGCTGTCGCTGTGCCGCCCGCTGCTGCCAGCGTTGTAGGATCTGCTCGCCCAACTCGCCGGCCTCGCGGGTGTTGCCGATCTGCGGGAACCGGGCCAGCAGGTCGTCATATCCGGCCAGTTCGGTCTCGAGCCCCATCAGGTCGCCGTGATGCGACAGTTTGAGGTACACAGCCGTGCAGAAGCGGTCGAAGGGGTCACGTTGCTGGATCAGTTGAGCTATTCGGCCGCGGATCTGCCGGAACATCATGTCCAGGTTGCGCCGTACGCCCGGCCACCGCTCCATCGCCCGCCGTTCGATCAGGGCATCCTCCACCACGTTGAGCATGCCCTCGAAGCCGGGATGTTTCTTCATGAACTGCTCGGCCACCCGGAAATCCGAGAAAGCCACATGGCCCATCTCATGATCCAAGTAGCCGACCAGACACTTCTCAAGGTCCTCGTTTAGCGGGTCGGGAACAGACGGCAGCACAATCTGCCGGCCGTCGGTCCAGGCATTGTCACCCTGGCAGACGACTTGGACACCGAATTGTTCGGTGAGTGTTCTTGCCAGCCGTTCAAGCTGGCTCTCGAATGGGTTTGCACGCATGGCGTGCTCCTTTCTGCGATGCGCATGAAAAAAGGCCACACCCGACGGCATCGCTGTGAGAGGCTGTGGCCCGGGAAGTGTAAGAGCGAGTTTGCTACGGTTCGGTAGAATGCCGCTGTGCCCGGTGTCAAATGATCGTTACCTTGCGCTCGGAACGCCTGTGTCTCATCCCGCGTTCGGGCCTTTGGATTCTGTTACACAGCGGTGCACCATCGCTTCGACTCCATTGAGGCCGCTATAACTCCTTCGGAGGAAAAGGCTTATGCGACTAGCAGAGCCACGCAAAGTCGTCTGGGGATATGCTAGTCTTCGTTGCTCGGCTCCGGTAACCTATTCGTCTAACACTGGTTGCGATGACAGATAGCATCGCCCAATCGGCCGCATGGGCGCGTAGCTACGAGAGATGGGGGTCATTTATGCCGAAACCTTACGACACCCGGCTAATCATGATGGTTTCCCAAGAGCCGTTTGAAACCAATTTTAACCAGTTCTGTAAGCTCCTCCCCGTCGTGTACGTGGATGGTGTCCGTCCAGATCCGAGCGATTTCATGAATGACGGCGAGATCTGGTGGATGCTGACCGCCCAGACAGGGCAGTTAGCCGAACCGGGACGCCTGCTGATCGGCAGCATCGAGGACGCAAAGGGCTTTGATGGGCATGATCCGAACGCGTCGCAATATCAGGTCAAACGCGATTCGGTGAAACATCTGAGCGACAAGGACGGGGTCGAGGTGATCACGCTCCCCGGCGATTCGATCGGCGATCTGCGAGATCTGGTTTCAACAAAGCTTGAGCTGGAGGTGCCGTTTCGACCGACCCCCGTGGTCATGCTGCGCTGGCGGGCCAAAGTCTTCGGACCGTTCAAAGCTTCGTTGGACGAGCGTCCACGCCGGGATGAGAGACCAGCAATTCAGTTTGTGCCTGCCCATACGGACATGGCTGTGTTTGAGGTTGATGACACGACGTTTCGGTCAGGTGCAGGTCGTTGGCGACTCGACGTAGCGGAGAGAGTTGCAGCAGATAATTATCACCGGAGACTGAGCGCCTTCTGTATTACCGCAAAGCATGAACTGCTGCTCGGTCCCGGCTATGAGCAACTGCTGGCCCAAAACCCGCGCAGGGTCATCCTGGAACCTATCGATCGGAAGCTGCTCCGGTTTGCCAAGCAGGTGCTCACGAACAAGAAGCGTCAGGACTTGCGACAGCTCCTCGATGAATTGGAGGTCACTGGGCGCGAGACCGGCGGTACGGCAGAACTGGTGGACGACATCAGCAAAATCAGGCGATTTACAGAGGAACAAGACGCCGCGCTTAATACGGTCGCCAAGGCTCTGCTGCAGTCGGGCGCGCTCGGCCAAGACCGTGTCAAGGAAGCAGAAGAGAACTTCGCTTTACGGCATGTCCAGGAGCGAACCGCAGAGCTTCAAGCCCAGATCGAAAACAATGTCAGGGCCAAGCACGAGGAACTGAAGGCCGCCGAGGCCGCCCTAAGAGATGCTGCGTCGCGGCTCCAGAAGGAGGAAACACAGCGACGAGCGGCGATGGAACAAGAGCTGGCGGCGGAGCGGGACAAGGCAAGAAAGGCTCTTGTTTCTGAACGGGACGAATTCAATAAGCAGAAGGCCGAACTTGATCGTCAACAGGAATTCCTGCAGCAGAATCTAGAAAGGGTCACAAAGGAACTGCGTGATGCCGGAGACGAGGTGGTAAACCGCTTTCTTACCATCGCGCCGCTTCTGAAGTCACTAGGCTTCGCCAATGACCACTCACCAGTCACCAAGAGTGAAGCCAAGGACCGCGAGAATGTCAACCCTGCCTCCACGCAATTCGACCTTCCCTCGTTCGTCACGCAAGAGTCGACGGCCGTAGACGAGACGATGGGGGAGGAGGTTTTCTTTGACCGATTCTGCCGGCTTGTGCGGGATAGCGGTTTTACGTACGGTCAATTGGATCTGCAGCGGTTCCACCTCAGCGTCAAATGCGAGGATATCACCATCTTGGGCGGACCTTCGGGGACAGGAAAGTCGTCGCTGCCGGCGCTCTACGCGCAAGCGGTGCTCGGCGATCAGGCGGGCAATCACCGCCCAGGGTGCCTGATGGTCAACGTCAATCCGTCCTGGATGGAGACCCGCGACCTGCTGGGTCACATGAATACGATTGAGGGCCGATTCTACCCCGCAGAGTCCGGTCTGTTCCAGTACCTGATCTACGCACAGGAAGAGCACAAGGCCCGAGGTCCAGCCACAGGATTGTACCTGGCTTGCATGGACGAGATGAACCTTTCGCAGGTGGAGCACTACTTCAGCGACTTCATGATGGTGCTTGAGCGAGAAGGGGCGGGCCGTGTCATTCACTGCTTCTCTCCTGAGACCGCAGGGCCATCGTGCAGTTTCAGGCCATGGGGAAAGATCTTCTTGTCCCCCGCGGTGAGATTCGTTGGGACCGTCAATTTCGACGAAACGACGCGGCTGCTGAGCGACCGCTTTCTGGACCGTGTGAATCTGATTCGGCTCGCTTCCGGCACTCTGCCTGCGCTTGCCCGGTCCGGCAACGGATCGCACGCGAAGGCTGCGGGGCGCATGGTGACTCTGTCCGACTTTGAAAAGTGGCGGACCGACAGTGCTCTGCCCACCGACCTCGGATCTCTGCTAGACCAGATGCGGCCATTGCTAAGTGGAATGGGTTGCCCGCTCTCTCCGCGTGTCTATCGCGCCATCTGTCGATTCGTCAGCTCTGCACCGCCGGTTCTGCCGGTTGGCAAAGCCTTCGATGTTCAAGTAGCTCAGCGCATTGTTCCAAGGGTGCGTAGTTTGATCACCCGCCGACAAATCGATGCTCTGGATGGTCTTCTGCGGCTCTTGAATGAGACCAGTGTCTGCTCCTTCGACGAGACAATCTTGCTACTTGAGGACATCCGGCACTCGGCCAGCTCTGGTGGCTGGGAGCAGGAGGAGTGAATCGGGATGCCCGCCTTCGCCATACAGCGCGGTCCGACTGCCTTGTGCACCTGGGATGCTGACACGGGGCACGCGACATTTCATGAGCGCGCCCCGCAGCAGGATGGCATGTTGGTTGTCGGAGAGACGGATAAGATCACCTTTGTTCTGTATTCGCCCCCTGAAGGCCAAGAGCATCGCATATTTATCGGCGACGTTCCGCTTACCGACCTAGTCCCGAATGCGGACGACGCATCTGGCATCCAGTTTGGCGAGCAACTCATTTGGAGAGAGCTTCCGTACTTCGAAAGCGCACGCGGACACACTCGGATTCTCGTTGAAGCGCAGCCGGTAGAGTCCCCGGCAGAACAATGGACTGCCGCTCTTGCCGTTACCGTTTACGTCTTGCCGTCGAAACTGGGGGAGGACCGCTATCAGAGCATGGCGGAGGACCTCCAGGATCTGAGCCGCAGCTTGTTGGTGGACCTCTACGGGAAATCGCAACGGCTTTACGATCTGCGATTTGCCCGGGACGGCAGGGCGTATCAGTCAAGAGAGCAGGAACTGGAGTCGATTACGGCGGTCCTGGACAGCTTGGGAGCGCTTTTGCCGGCGATCGGACAGCGGCCCGCGTCGCGTGTCGATACAGCATTTCAACGACGGAACTACTGGGGCAGCGAAAGGCTGAATCCTCAGGCGATTGCGCGCCTCTCGATGCGGGGTGTCCACCCGGGGGTAACCGAACGGCCGTTGTCAGTTGTCAATCTGCGAAGGATGGAGACCTTCGATATTTCGGAACACCGAGTCATCCAAGCCTTCCTGGACATCTTAATTCGTCGAGCAAGATACTGCGTGGAGGCAGCACGAGGCCACATCCTCGCGATTGCCTCGGAACAGCACCTCAGGCATGTCCGACTGGGGGACGGTCCCACAATCTATGAGTCCGTAGATTTGCCAAGGATCAGGAAGCTGGAGGAGGCGATCAAACGAGCAGGACAATGCGTTTCGATCGCATCCGCGATGAAGATGCTCCCGTATCTCCGGGGTGTGAGAGCAGAGTTGGCTGCCGTTCGCGGTGGAGCGTTCCAGAGAAGCCCTGAGTATCACCTCCTTTGGGCACTTATCCGGAAATTCCTGCTCGCGAACGCGATTTGGTACGAAGGCGACGACATGTCGGCCGTGACCAAGCTGACGAGCCGCCTTTTCGAGCAATGGGGGTATCTGCGAATTGTGGAAGCCTTTCGAGCATGCGGCCTAGACCTGCAGGAATGGAACGATGCACTTCGTCAGAACGTGCGCTCGAGGTTTATCCTGGATTTCGATCGCGGCTTGCTGTTCGAGGGTACCTTAGGTTCCGATCTGCGACTACGCCTCAGATACGAGCCATGGATTCTCGGCGAGAGATCGGCAACACAGGCCGGCGAGACTCTTTGCCGAGGTTCTTCGGCGGATGTCGCATGGTGTCCCGATATCCTGATCGAGTGTCTTCGGAGGGATGGAGACGATTGGAATCCGGTCTACGGGATTGTCCTCGACTGCAAGTACACGATGAGGATCCAGGATCAGCATTGGAGCCAGACCTCGAAGTACCTGGAGATTAGGGAAACCAGGACGAAGCGACAGGTCGTCCGGCAACTGTGGTTGGTTTCGCCTGCCGAGCATACCGGCATCATCAGTGAAGACCCAGCCGTCCGCTTCGCTCAGTGCGGCCCCTCGTGTGCCCCCGACGAAGCTGTGCGGCTTCGGATCACCGCCAGCCCGGGATCGAAGAAAACAGACGTGGAACTGGCGAGAAATCTGGAACCGTTCGAGCAGTTCGCGGCAGGAACAATCAACTATCTTCGGCGACACTTCGGGGTTGGCGCTACCGGCAAAGGGCTCAAGTGATTACCAACTCCAGCCTGTTCAGTCTGATGGGTGTGCTGCTACTAGGCGGATGGAAGGATCATAGAAACCTACAGGTTCTACTAGCTCTTCTGTGATTCTTACAGAGGGTATCCTGCCCATGCACGCCTCCACCCTGAACTGCGACTCTGGAGACAGGAGCTAGGGCAGATGAGGGCGATGATTCACCCCCATCTACCCCCTTCGTCTCAGCTAGGAACGTGGCCTGTGCTGATTCTTCAAGCTTGTTTAGTGTCTCGCGGAGCCCACATGATGCTCGAAGGTCTCGCTGATGACCTTGCGGTCTTCAGACGGGACTTTATTCAATACGCACACCAGCAGCGCCCGTGGAAAATCGTTGCCTCGTTCCAGCCTGGCGCAAAGGGCCAGCAGCCGGCGTGTCGTAAGCACCGTAGTCAGCTCCTCGTTGGCATGGGCCTTACGCAGATCGCCGGCGGCCTTGACCATGCACTTGAGCAGGTCTTTCTTGACGGCCGGGTGTCGGCTGTGCAGCAGGCGCACCTCGTCATCTGCCGGCAGGTAATCGATGTGGACGACCACGTCCCAGCGGTCGAGCCAACTGAAGTTCAGAACGTGGGTGCCGCTGGCGTACAGGCCGGAGTCCGAGCCGAAGCCCAGGGTATTGGCCGTGGCCACCAGCCGGAAGTCCGGGTGCGGGGAGATATCCTCGCCGGTGTCGGTCAGCAGCAGGTGGCCGTGGGGCTCGAGGATCTGCTGCAGGATGAAGCCGACCTCGGGCTGCATGGCATCGACCTCGTCCATCTGCAGGATGTGGCCCTCCTGCATGGCCTGGGGCAGGATGCCCTTGACGAAGACGGTCTCCTTGTTGCCGTTGACCGTCCAGTGGCCGATGAAGTCGGCGACGGAGGTCTCGCCGTTGAGCGAGACGCGGCGGACCGGGCGCCGGACCACGGCGGCGATCTGGCGGACGAGGGCGCTCTTGCCCGTGCCGCTGGGGCCGTAGAGGAAGACCCGCTCGTTGTACTCGACGGCCTCGGCCACGTCGCGGGCGGGCTCGGTCCAGACGAAGGTGGGATCGGGCTGGGGGATCAGGGGGTGTTCGATGCCGTAGCGGGCGGTCATCGGGCAGCCGGCCACTTCCAGACGGTAGTGCAGGCACTCGTGGACCTTGCGGACGGTGTGAGCCGCCAGGAAGCCGGCGAAACGCTCCGAGCACAGGGGGTGTTCGGGGAAGCGAGCCCGGAAGACCTCCGGCTCGATCTTGTGGTCGCTCCGCAGGTGCGGAATCAGGGTCATGGCCACGCTCTGCGCGCAGAGCGGGCAGGTAAGTTGGTCAGACATAAGGTTCTCCTTCTTGGTTTGAGAATGGTTACGGGAATACAGGGTTGCTGGTGCGAGAATCCGTCTCGCACACCTCAACGGGCGAATCCCTTCGTTCATGACGTTCGCGGGATCGGAATCCCGCTGAGGATGGAGCCGAGATGGGAATCTCGGCTGAGCGTGGGTAGATCAAGACACACGCGGAGTGGTCTGGGCGGGCGGTTCGAAAGACCGACGTGCTTGGAGCGGCGGCAGGCCCAGTTTGGCCCTCGCCTCCTGGCACTGCTCATCGCCGGCCTCGAAGCCCACGCAGGTGTTGGTCCGCGTGGGGTAGATCATGCAGCGGTTATTGCTGTCCAGAAACCGGCACGGGAGGCCAGCGGCCAGAAGGACGCAGCGGCACTCGTCGTCCAGGTCGTCCAGGGCCGCCTTGCGGCCGGTCACGTCGGCATCAAGGATGCGCGGCTCGCGGAGGGCGTCCAGGTAGTACGCTTCGACAATCAGCGTCCCCCGGCAGCACGCGCCGCAGAGGTCGCAGTCGTACCTGAGAGTCGTCATTGGTCGCCTCCTTCCAGATGGTTCGCGCAGGCGTCGATGCACGTGCGGAGGCCTTCGACGTACCGGAGATCGGTCACGTCGATGCCGGCACAGGCATGTGCGAGAACCAGAGATTCAACGGCATCCATGGCAGCGTTGAACCGATCATCGCCCGCGTCAGAGGAATGCAGGCTGGACGTCACGCTCCCGGCCCGGCGACTTCGGGTATCCGCATAGGTGAGCGACAGCTCGATCCAGTCGGCATCCAGCGCGAGCCGGATGGTCACATCCCGCTTTACGGCTGCCGAGTCTGATGGCTTGGGGCTCGGGCTCTCCCGAAAGGCATCCTGCACGATCTGGATGTCTCCAATCGCTCGATTTAATCGTGCCACGTACTCACGTGCGTCAAGGTCGTCGTCCGCTTCGCGGCACAGAAACAGAAACAACGTGTCCTCCGCATTCTCAGCCCGCTCTTTGAACTCGCCGATCTTCTCCCCTGGTCGGGGAGGCTCGATAGGCAGCAGGTCATGGTCGGGGTAAGCCTCGTAGATGACTTGGGGGGCCATCTCGTGCCAATCGTTCGTTGTGTTCATTGCTTGTCTCCTTGTGTTTCATCCTCGTTGGGAAACGTCCACCAGCCGTCGGCAACAGCGTCATCCTGCAGAGCGTCCAGCAGATGGATGATGCCCGACAGTGCTTCATACTCGCTCGATTGTTCGGGCAGCTTTGACCGCATGCTCACCAGGATCTGTTTCTGCTCATGCAGCAGATCCCAATCGACTCGATTCAATGAGTTGAACATGGTTCTCAATCCTCCTTTCGGGTGACAGGGGCGTCGGCCATGCTCTGCCGATCCGGATTTGCCGGTGTGAACAGTTCGGGCGCGATCTGGTCCAGCGGCTTGGGCTGCCAGTGCAAGTCGCGCTCGATGGGCAGCCCCATGGGGCCTCTCACTCGCTGAAGCTCGGACAGGCTGAAGTAGCCGAGCTCTTTCACATGGCCTTCGACCAAGCCGAAGAACAGATCCCGGCCATCGAACTCGGTTGCCCAAAACGTCCACGAACTGTCTGGAGTAAAAAGCTTCAAATATGCTACCGCCTTACCGCCCAGGCGTTCCTGGCTGTACAGCGGCGGCAGCTTTCGTCTGATTTCCTTGGTCAACAGTTTCATCTTGGTTACCTCCACGTGCCTTTGAGGGCACGCCTCAAGCTCTGGGCGTGCCCTCGCAGTCTGAAGAATGAAAACGCCGGTCGCCGAGCCCCGCACGCGCGTACGGTCTGTCAGCTCGGCGCCGGCCAATGTGCATGTTGGATGGAATCCGGTGCCTCAGCTTGGCGGATGAAGCTTCCGCTTCTTGCCGTTCTTGAGCTGGATGACCATCCGGCCGTCGGGCGTGATGGTGATCTGTCGCCAGTTATCGAGGCCACCGATGATCTCGAAGACCCGCCGACGTAGGCTCTCATCCGGACCCACCAGGCGGTCCCAGAAGTGGTCGAGCTGATCGGAGAACTGGTACTCCTGGGTCTCCCAGGTGTCACCGTCATCTGAGTAGCCGCCCAGGTGAAAAATCAGCTCGGATGTGGTCAGCCTGTCTCGGGCCTGGGGCGTGACCAGCACCTCTTCATCCCACCAGCGCCTCTTCTGTTTGCCTGTTGCCGGCCGGACTGCCATGCACACCGGCGAGGTCCATTTGCGGCCGTCGCTGGTATGAATCGTGATAGCCAGTTCATCCACGCACACCAGCCGGCCCGACCAGATCGCGTCCTCCAGCAGCACCTTGCCGACCTTGAGCCGGACCTTGCCGACGGTGGGTAGCTTGGCCCACGAGTAGCCGTCGTATTGGCTGCCGACGTCCACGGGGACAAAGGCCTCGTCGAACTTGCCGAGTGCTCCCAGCAGGTGCACATTGGCCTCATCGGTCTCGCGGCCCTTCACGTCGGGATCGAAGCGGTAGCACTTGGCGAGCGGAAAGCCCTCGGGCATGCGGACCTCGATGGGCTCCGGTGAGTCTCCGCAAAGCAACCCAGCGCGGAAGATCGGGGTGGCCTCCGGCAGCGTGACGCCGAGTTCCTGGGCCCGCAGGTACTCCCTGTAAGGCAGCCGGTGATGGCCGCGTTTCTGAAGATAGCGGTAGGCCTCCATCTCCATCGCTGCCAGTAGTGCGCTGTATGCCTCATTCTGAACCAGGCATGTTCGTGCCGGCAGCATCAGCCGGATGCCGGTCGGCTCGCCAGTCATGTCGGTCAGGAAGTGCAGATGGTGCTCGCTGACCGGGCAATGGTTGAACGAGACGACCTGGCCGTGGAAGTTGACCAGGACGTTGTCGCCGTGCTGGCCACGACGGCAGGAGTGATGCCAGGGGTTCAGATCGGCATACTCCCGGACTTCGATCCGGCAGCCAAGCTCCGGATATGGGGTAGCCTGATCGGAGATGAACTCTTCGCGGGGGCACAGCGTGCCGTCCACGGTGACGGTCATGCCGCAGAACACGGCATTGCGCTCAACCTCGGCGGATGTCCAGGGATCATCCTGAAACGCGAGAACGGTGCCTTCGCAGGGATTGGGATCAGAGATGACCCTGACCGGCTCGCCGGTCCAACCGTCCTTGTGGATTACCGCAATACGTCCCCGGCTTCTGATCGTTACCTCCCGCGGCGCCAAACAAAACACTCCCACGCCGGCGGGATCTTCACTCAGTTCGAGCGAGTCCTCCCAGCCGGAGCCGCCGAGATCGAGCAGCTTGGCGAAATCTTCGATGCCGTTGCCGTTGTCCTTGACGATCACGAAGCCGTCGGCGTTGGTGATTTCGACAGTTGTGGCCCCGGCTCTCCGGGCGTTTTGCAGGATCTCGATAATCCGGCCCTGCAGCGTGCCCGTAAACAGCCGGCTGGCCTTGGTCAACAGTCTCGGGTTGACCGTTGCTTGTATGGTTTCCATTGTGTATTCCTCCTCATGGTTGTTCTGGTGACACCATGCTCGCTTCTTGGCATGGTGTCGCCTGTTCTCAGCACCACGATTACGGTCCACGCAACGCGCGCGGACACAACCGTGGTCATGGTCTGTGCTCAAACGGGAATCAGACGATCTTAAAAGATGGCAGCGGGGGAATGTCGGGACAGAGCGTTCGCAGAAGCTGCCTGGCTCTGCGGACGTGATTGGATTCAAGCTGCCTGAGGGCCTTGCAGACCTCATCGGTCGGCACGAACGTGGCGTTGTTGGAGTTGCTGCCGGTGCGGGCCAGGGGCTTTGTCATCCCCGGTCGCCAGTCGACGACCTCGGCGTCGCACTGACAGTAACCCTCGGACCACCGCGTGTACGACAGACCCAACTTGCGACAGGTTGTCTCCAGCTCGGGAAACTCGCCATAGCGGGTTTGGTCATCGCACAAGAACAGGTGGCTGTCACGAATGGCGTTCATCAGGTCCTCGGCCGATGTCGGCTCAAAGCACGCATCGCCCCATTCGTGTGAGACAGACGCGGCGCGGATTGCCTCAAGCAGTCGGGGGAGACGGCTGCGCCGAATCTCCCCGCCGATCTTGATGCTCGCAGCGTATCTTTCAGACATTGGATTCTCCTTCAAGCAGTGCGCGGAGCCATGCCTTCGTGAGCATGAGCCCGCAAGCGCTTGGTGAATACGTGCCTCCGCGCAACGCGCGCGGAATGGCCGTACGACTCTCTTACGACGTGATTCAGTTGGATCGGTGGGTGAGGATCAGATGGGTCGAGTTGAGCGGGCGGAGTCGTGCGAGGTGATAGGCGGGGAGGTGTCCTCTTCCTCATGATCGAGGAAGCGCAAGAAGCCGTCTTCGTATTCGATGGGCCGGCCGATCCAGTCGGGTCCTTCCACAGCGATGATGCCCGCGAGACAGCAGTTGTCCAGAATGAACGTGCCCGGCGCCTGGCCGACCACGCTCACCACGTAGTGGCTGCCATAACGTTCCATGGCAGCGACGATGCCTTTCAAATAATTCATGAGAAGTCTCCTGGCCGCGTTGCCTTGTACGGCCGTCCGACGCGGCGCGGACAGCCTGAAACCGGCGAATTCCGCCAATTCCGCCGCTCTAATGGGTGTGGTCATCGCGGAGCAGCACCAGCACGATGACCAGCACAGCAAGGGTGGTGCCAGTGAGGAAGCTCTCCTCGAACGACCGGGCGGGACGAACAAGATCCAGCCGTTCAAGCCAGTTGGCCAGATCGTAGGCCCGCGAGGCGATGAGAACACCGACGACGATCAGTACAACGATCCACTTGCGTCTCTGCATGCGCATGACGCCTCCTTTCCGCAGGCGGTCGGCCTGCACTGAGAAAAACGAGAGTCTGATTGATGTCCGAAACGGTCCCGGATCAGTTCAGAACGGGATGAGACCTGCAACTACCGCGATCATCCGCCTCGACGGGCGGCTACACAGACCGCAGCTTCCCGGCGGTTTCGATGGACGTGCCCGGCGGCCGTCGCTTTCGAATCTAGTCCAGGTGTGACAGGTCACTTGAATAGGTGCTCCAAGAGGAACGGAAGGAGGGTGGTGGGGTGGAGTTTATAAATCTTGCGGCCACAAGGGCTTGCGTTGCTAGGATAGGCCTCTGGTCACCGCTGGCATTTCTGAAAAAGGTTTCTCGGCGGTTACTGATGAAAGCCCCTGCAGGATGGTCCTGCACGGGAGGCTAAAGTGGACGGAGCACATAGCCAGAGCGCCGCGGAGGATCGAGTGGGCAAACAGTCAATTGCACAGCGGACGGTCTAGCGCCAGCCGGCCACGCGGTATTATGGACTGCGCAAGGAGAAAACCGATGGCAATCTATCACTTCATAAAAACAGAGACATTTCGAGAGTTGCTCCCGAAGGTGCTCGGCGCCGAATCCCAGGAGCAGATTGTCTTGAAATGGGTCGAGGAGGGTCAAAACATCTACGAGGAAGGTTATGATCTTGAATTCTGTGAGGTTGAGGTTCGCCGGATGTCGTCGACCGGAATCTGGAGCCGAACTCTGATCACGGAGGACGATTTCAGGTCAACCGTATTGAATCCCTTAAGTGAGAGACTCCAGTTACGGGAAGGGCGGTCCCTTGCTGCGATTCAAGCGAAAGTCGGCGAAGTTGATGAGCACGGGATCCCGACCGGTGAGGAGCTATGTGTGTGGTATGATTGACCAGACTTGCGTAATTGCTTACCGGAGTCCCTGCGGGATTATGTAGATGAACGGCTTCAGTACGCGGAATCCTCACTGCCAGCGGTTTTCCTCGCCTCCGCCAGCCGCACCATTAGCGTATCCTTGTCCTTCGAGCTGGTCGCGGCGTGCCGGAAAACGGCCACCTTGCGGGCCAGTTGCTCCAAGCTCCGCTCGAACCGGGTGGACAATACCCAGCCCTCGCGGCCGGCCAGGCGGGGGCTGAAGCGAGAGACTCGCTCGATCAGTCCCAGCCGCCGCATCTTGGCACGAACGCGTTCGAACGTCCGCCGCGAGATGCCATGTTCACGGGCAGACTCAGCCAGGTTAGGCACTATGCGTGGGTCGGCCCATTTCAGCGTAAACCAGATCGCCAGAAAGGCGTGCTGGTGGCTGCGGTTGCCGGGAAACAGTAACTCGGCCAAGTCGGACACATCAGCAAGGCGATTGATCCTGCCATATCCGATCTCGATCTTCGTTGATGCTGTCATGTTGTGCTTGGAGGGCGGCCTTTTTCGTTGAAACAGGGGCATCGCGAGGGAGTGCGTCGGAACAGCGATGTTAAAACCCCGCACGGCCACCAGGTGACAAACTAACCATACACCGAAAACCGGGTCAAACCGGGCGAATTTCGTTCGGCACGGCACTCTGACCGGCAAGGCAGGTCGTTCGCAGGGCCTTTCCGAAGGCTCCTAACGTGGCTGATGCGTCTGGCGAAACCCTTGACAATTGGAGGGGGTATCATTGGCCGTCCGAATCAGTCGTTTGTCGTCGGGAAGGGAGCTGATCGGCACTTTGGAAGCCAGTTTCGAGGGCTTTCTTCCGCATGGCAACGCGCTCGCGGGCGATGGCCAGGGCGTACTCGCGTAGCGACGTACCGAACGTGCTCTCCAGCCAGTAGATGGCTTCATAAGCCGAGACGTACTGCTGGTTGAAGATGTGGTCAAACCGCCAGTACACCCCCTGGCGCGTCAGGTTCAGGTGTCGGCAGAGATGATCGCCGTACCGGCCGCGGAGCACCATCCTACTGCGGCCGTCGGTCTTGAGCACCACCTCCAGCGACCGGTCTTCAAGCAACTTCCGCAACTGGTCCAGAAACAACTTGTCCTTGTTCGTAAGCGTCACGTTTTCTCACCAGGATGTGGCCGGAATCCTCCCACAGCTCAATCTGCCGTCCGTGGGTCAGGAACACCGCCGCTATGAACCGGAACACAAGATCCCGCCGCCTGTTGTCCAGCAGCGGCGGGATCTGGTCGAAACTCGTCGCCGACCAGCCGATATGGGCCAGGATGTGCCGCTGGTAGCCATCCAGGTCGAAATCCGACCGGGCGGCGAATCGCCTGAGCAGCTCGACTGGAATCGGCGAGCCCACGAAGCCGTCCAGTGCGTCGGTCAGACCCGGGATCGTGTCCAGCCGCACCGGCTCTTCCAGCATCAACGGCCCCGACCGGTCGGCCAGCAGCTCGCCCACTCGCCGCATCCGCTCTTCGCGTCGGCGCTGCCGGGCCTCGGCCATGCGTTGGCGGAAGTACTCGTTGTCGAAACGGGGCTCGTCCGGGACCGACAGGCCCTGCAGGCAAAGCACCTCTGCATGGAACCGCCGGACGCGCTCCCACAGATCGTGAGCCGCGGCTTCGACCCGGAACGCGGCGGCGATGAACCAGTCGCGGTCAACGGCCATTGGCTGGAGCACTTGTTGGCGGATGCTTCGCCCCGACCGTGAACTTGCGCTTACAGTCGTTGCAGTACCGGATTCGCCTCGGGCCCGTGGTAGTAGGACGCGAGCCCTTGGAACGAGTTCGGGACCCCTTGCACCAGGGGCACTTATGTGGTCTTCCCATGTTGATCACCTCGCGGGACCTTCGCGAGGCCGGGCATAAATACTTTTCGCATCACTGTGAGGGTACGAAAGGGCACGGCCACGTCTCGAACAACTGTGACCGTGCCCATACAGAGAGCCGACGATTGTCGAATGAGGTGTTGAAGCCCTTCATAAGGGCTCTCGATTCTCATCAAAAAGCATCGGCGTGTCGTCGGGTCTTGAATGCAGGAGTGCCCGGCGAGCCTTCCTGGTTAACAGGCACGTGGGCATGGTTGCGTTGTGCCGGGCGATGAGGGCCGCGGTTTGCCTCGCGACTACGTCGACGATTTCGGAGTTTCGCAGGCACAACCACCGGTCCCCACACAGCGCGTACGCCCGAGTCGGCGTCGCCGTTCTGGGAAACGGCCACGGAGTGTTGCGGCTCTGCACGATATTGCAGAACTGTTTGTCAGGGTGGATCCGCAACCCGCGCCCGGCCATCTGCACCGTCGGCAGAACTGAGGCATCACGTACAAACACCGTCCGCAGGTCCGGGCAGTCGAAACCTTCGTGAAGGATGGCTACATTCGCCACCACGGAGAATGCTCCTGCCTCGAACGCGTTCAGTTGTGATTCCCGGTCGGTTTCGGCTGTGATGACCTCACAGTGGCAGCCGGCGGCTTGGAGGATTGAGGCGAACTCCCGGCATTGCTCGACGGTGTGGAAGAACACTACGCTCTTGCCCCATTTATCCGGTTCCCTAAGGTACCCGGCGGCGACCGAAGCCGGCGTCCATTCCTCGATCGACCAGTGGTGATACGGGCAAAGCCAACCCTCCTGAATCAGCCGATGGATGCCCGAGTCACGGATCACTCTCTGGAAAGCGAGCTTGAGCCGATCCGTCCGATAGGGCGTTGCAGTCAATCCGAGAATGAACCGGCTGCCGCTCACCTCGTGGATGTGAATGCACGACGCTGCGGCATCATGTTGGGCCTCGTCCACGACCGTGATCTCCGCGGGTGGTGGGTTTGAGGTGAACATGCTGACCGGCGTGAGCTTGCGAAGGCCGAAGAAATCCTCATTCATCCCGGCCACCTGCCGCAGGAGATTGCGCCGCATCGCCACCCAGTTGACCCGGTAGCCGCAGCACTGCTCGAAGTGCTGCAGTACCCGCAAGGCCATGATGGTTTTGCCGCTTCCGGTCGGGCTTTCGATCAAGACGGAGCTGACCCCACTTTTGAAGAAGCCAAGGGTCTTTTCAACGATACGAGTCTGATAGTCACGGAGTTGCAGGGGCACGCTTCGTCCTCAGGTCAATTAAGAAAGAACGCCGGTGTACCACTCAACTCCTCGCCGGTCCGGCCTTCCAGGCTGCATTCGAGGTCGAATTCGGTCGCCAGGGTACGACCGACCCAGATACTCAATGCGCGAGTATCCGTCAGTTGGGAACGGTGATGAGTGGTAACCTCGGTTGCGAACGTCATCAGGTCGTAAACAGTGCAATCCATTGGGAGCAGGCGTCGTTTCTTCGGGGTGATGGCGTCAACGCTGGCCACGCCATACGTCGCGGAAATGTCCCCGGTGAGCCGGACAAGCCGATCAAGAATGAGTTTGGTGGCTGGGGTTGAAGTTGAAGGGAGGCAGGAATCGAGGGCCCGCCTGAACGCGTACACGTCCCGGACACTGGCTTGCGACTGCTGTGACGAATCGAGCCGCTGGCGCACGGCCGCGAAGCCCTCTTCATTCGAAAAGCAATCCACCGCACGGGTCAGCGGGCCGGAAGCGCCGTCCACCAGGTCGCGGCCCAAGGCGATCTGGGTGCGGAATGCCGGGACCATCGCGACCAACCCGTTCGAACAGACGACGCGAAGTACCGACAGGTAGACACAAGGCAGTCCGAGGCCATCGATCGGTGTCTCCAGGGTGAATGTCGAAGCGAAAGCGTCGCGGCCGACCATCCATTCCGGCCCATCCACTTGGTGGGTGGTATGTACGATGCCATTCAGGTAGCGGGCATCCAGCAGCCTGGCCTGCCGGCTGGCGAGGATATTGACCAGTTCCGCGCCTCCGACGAACGGTCGGGCCGGGTCAGAGAGGGCGAGAGCCCGGTTACCGTCCGTGGTCAGGCGAACCTGCGAGCGGCTTTTTACGGTCTGAATGCGACTGAGGACTTCAATCGGCGTGAAATAGCGGAAAATGTTCTCGGCGATGTGATACCGCAAACCGAGAGACCGTACGAACCGCGGGGTCACCTGATACGTGTCTCCCTGACACTTGATTGTCTCCAGTTTGCGGATTACGCCAGTATCGGTCTCATGCTCCGACCATTCGGGGGTCAGATCCCCTATTCGCACATTCCTGGAGCGGATAGTCGCCACATCTTGCGCCAACTGTTCGATCACGGTGCTCCTCCTTGGCCTTCGGGGCCGGTATGCGTGCGAAGCCTGGACGGTCACCGTCGCGCGACGGTGACAGCAGGTCCTCACATGGAGAGGGAACAACAGCTTTCCAGGAAAAGATCGGGGATGTCTGTCCTGCAGGAGAGAGCGAAAGGGAGGTGACTGACAACCGGCCCGCTGTGCTCAAGACCCTTCCGGCCACCTGCCTGGCCTGAGAGTGCTGACGTGACTATCTCGCGGGATCGGCCAGAGGCATGAGGTTTTCGTGTCACGGCAGGGTCGCACCATCGCAGTCTTGTTCTGAGTCAGGTTGCGGTGACCGCCACGCCGTGGGGTTGGTGAGGAGACGTGTTGTTGGTAAGGAGACGATCCGATTCTGAGAACGTGGGTCTTCTCGCAAGTGTCCTATAGTCTCACATGATTAAGAGACGTTTCGTCTGTCGGCAGGTTTTGCGTACTGCCCCGGCTTTCTCGTAACCGCCTCTTGGCTACACATCGCTCGTCCGATTCTGCTTGCCACGTATCGAAGATGAACAGCGACAGTGCGCTCGCTGCGTGGACTACCAGACGAGCCAATCTACCGTTGGCCAGGCATTGCACCGCTGTCCCGCCCATGAGCATCACCAGCGTGGGGTCGAATTGCTTTACCGCCGCTTATGACATTGCTCAAGCGGCCCAGGTCTGCTTCACGTCCGGCGTAAGGTCAATTCACCTTGCTCCTCTCGCGTCACGCGTCCGCGGCACGGGTCTTGTCGCAGAATGGACAGATCATCTGAAGAAGGTCACCGAGTTGGCGGTCCTCGGTATCATCTTCAACACAGGACGGCGTATCCCCTTGAATTATCTTGGCGACCGCCGACTCAAGCTTTCGCCTTGTCAGGGCATACATCGTGCCGCGAGCCCCCTCGTGCCTGCATTTGACTGCGCCTAATGCCTGCCCCAGTCGAAGCGCGTTCTCGATCTGCTCGTCGCTGGCCGCGCGCAAGCCGTGTGCCCCGTGCCTTCCCAAAGAGTGCAGAATTCCCGCCGTGCACCAGTCGCCAGCTCCCGCTGTGTCGCGAAGCTCCGCGACTGGGTAAGCAGCCATTTGTATCCATCGCGTTGATTGCTTCTTCCCGCCCCCAGCCCGATAGCGAAGCCCCTCTTGCCCTAGTGTCTCGATTTCCAGGAGGGGGCGTTCAAATCGCAACGTCTCCCGAAGACGGCCGAGACGCTCATGTGAATACTTCACCACGTGACTCAGTCCAATGGCTTCCCGGAAGAGTCGTTCATCGCGAACCCCCGATGGCTCAAACACAACAAGAGCCCCGAGGGCAGCGCTTGCGCGCGCGAGGTCAATGGCTCCCCTGGAAACCCTGTCAAAGAAGAACACCGATGGATTCGGCATTCTGCTGGCGAGCACCCTCGCCTCCGTCGCACGAAGCGCCTGATATGCAGGCAACCATGCTCCGCAATTGGGGCAGGTCCACACAAACCGATGTCGCGGCATTCCAGATTTGCATTTTCGAATCCGCTCTACAACGATAGGCGTATGCCGAGTCTCCGAGCGTTGAAGAAATCGGGTCTTGACGCCGAAGTGCCGCAGATCCTCCAGTATCCGATCGGCCGCCGTGTCTTCACCCAGTGGTGCCGCAGGGTAGCTGCGCCAGCCAAGGTACGCCAGGATCGCCAGGACGTTGCCGCACGTTCCGCCCGCCCAACAACGAGGCCGTGCTCCTTCTCGGTCCGTCACAACGATGTCCAAGGCGACGAGCCCTGTACCTATGGCCACAGGCCCCTTCCCTTTCAGGAACAGGCCCTGTTCGTCATCTGTTTGCACCTGACGTACCGTAGCCTTCTCCCGTCTTGGTTTCATGGTGTGTATGGCTCTCCTGCCAGCCAGATTTCCGTGGGACCGCGTGTGGCATCGCCCACAAGCCGGCCTTGATCATCTACCTCCACCTGATATGTCCCCGGTTCCACATGGCAGACGGGCAGCGAGCGCTCCACTGCGGCTAGGAGGACACCCAACGACAGGGTTTTGGTCGAGAGTGGCGACGCCACGGTTGTTACCTTCCCAATGGCTGGGACGGCGCCCAGTCGGTTGCAGTAGTACTCATCGACCTCGAGGATCTTACGATACACGTCGAACGGATTGCGCTCGTCGCAGAGCAGCAGATTGTCCGGTGACACCAGGAATCCTTCGAACATGAGCTCAGAATGCTTCACGGCGATGTCGTCTACGCGACGCAGGGTTTGCGCCGGAAACGGAAGAATGGGGCATATTTCGACGCACCTTCCCTTGATCTTGTTGTGGATTCTCTCAAGCCGCGCAGCTTCGTTCTCCCCAACGAGTGGGAGCCACACGAGCTTGTCCTCTCCTTGGTGCCGAAATGTGTGCAGGTAGTCAGCCTGTCCGTATTCGCGGCCAGAGATCTTTGCATCTAACGATGGGTCCTCGACGACGGAGACATGCAGATTGTGAAACGCGCCCTTGCCCGCCAGTCTGAGTAAGTAAGCGATCAAGGGAAAGAACATGCCCCGTGGCATACCGCTGATATCGACGAGAACATCGGAGTATCTCTGCAGGATCTCCGTTGCCCCTTCCATCGAGGAAAGGGTCCTTCTGCCGGCCACATTGTGGCCTTCGTCGTCATGTATCTTGACTTCGTACACGGCCTCCCGACGACAATCGTCAACCTTCAGTAGTTCATCAATGCTCTCCTTCGCAAGCTTCTCTGTAGCGATGCCCGATTCCCCAAGTGCGGGGCGTGCGATCAGCTTGAGTCCGACATAGCCCAGACGATCGCCGAGTCTGAGTCCCCTCAGAGACTTAAGGGCAAGGAGACATCTTGGATCAAATCCCACGCCGAGAATGGTCAGAACCCGGATCTCCGGGTCCACCACGCGCTGGCGCCAAAAGCCAGCGAAGTCGTTATCAAGGTAGTAGTCGCTCCACCTGCCCATCAGCCAGTCACTCCTCTGCCGCCCAAAGCAGCGCGCCGGAGGAGTTTCCCCTCCGAGTCATCTCACGCAGCGGCACGGACTGCTGCATCATCCTGATGAGGATGTCCACCGGAAGGTGTTGCCAGCCGCCGTAGTTCAGCGGCAAGCGGAACTTCACGCACAGAAGCCGGTTCAGGTAGAACACGATCTTCTCGCTTCCGGCCTGTCCTTGTTTCGTACACCGCACTGACAAAACGTTACCCGCAACAGCATTCGTGAGGACCTCAGAAAACACACGGGCACCCTGCCCCTCATTATCCAGCGAGACTGCCTGTAGTAGTTCAGTCCGGGTGAGGCCGAAACCGTTCACTCCGGGAGCGATGGGTGCATTGGGTCGATACGTCACCTCTTGGAAGAACGCACCGAGGTTATCTATGAACTGCCTGATGGCAGAGCCTCGACGATGCTTCTCTTCGACTGCCCCGTAGTAGTCGTCTCCGCATCTCCGGAAGAGGTCCTCCTGCTGCTTGGCCGTCATCGCCTTGTCCCTATCCAGCTCTGCGCGGTAGATCAGTCGGTCCATAATGACCGCGGCCGTCGACAGCAATTGCTCCACGTTGCCGCTGGCGACGCTCGTTAACGCGTCGAAGCCGAAGTAGTAGGGCCAGCGAAGACGCTTTGTCACGAAAAGCTGCGCTGCCTCCTCAGTCTTTCCGTCGGTGACCTCCGGTAGGTCCATCTCTGGGAAAAGGGAAACCTGACCCCTATTTGCCTGCCGCTCTAGGACGATGAGGCTCTTCTCGAGGTCCTGCAATTCGGAAAACAGGAGGGAGGACTTCGATGCACGTTCCAGATGCCCCTGAAGCGTGTTTAGAATCGGACGCCCGAGGTGAAGATCAGATGCTCGTTTCATCATGCTCTCGAGCGCCCTCTCAGCCAATTCGGAGGGCACAAGTTCATCCGGAGGCCGAAGAAGCTCCTTGAAGTCGCTGACGGTCACCTGCTGCAAGGAGTCCGTGGCCTGCAGGCGCCGCTGAACCACGTTCGCAGAAAACTTTGCGAATACGGTGGGCTTATCCTGGAAGATCTCGTCGAGCGGTATCTCGCGATACTCGCGGCCATGCTCAGCCCCCTCCACGGAGATCAGCTCCTCAAGTCCAAAGACCTGTGTTCTGACGGCAAGCCACCTTGGAATAGCCGCACGTCGCATGAACTCGTCTTTCAGGTGCTTCCGTTGATCCGGGTACAACTCCTGAACGTCGTCCAACATGACAACCGGTATCAACTCCGCTAGCGCTGCGACGCGCTGTATCTGCAGCGCCAGGTACGCAAGTGCATACACGCGCGCATGGGGTTGTATAGATGGCGGCAAGGGATCACCGGGAAAGCGGTTCAGCAGAATACCGAAGTCCCGCTCGATCTTCGTGCACACTTCCTCCATTTGATACACTGTTCGGGCTTCAGAGAATACCGACGGAGGAGCATCTCCGGGCGGGAGCGGGTTGAGTACGCACGCACCGGGCAGGTCAAGGCACCCAGCAGCCACCAAACGTCGAATACCGCGTACGAACGACACAACGATCCGGGTGTCCAGTAACGTATTGAATAGGCGCGGCGTGCTCTCCTCAGGCGCAAGGTTGGCAATGTCTCGCAGACTGCTGTCACACTGGATGTAGATGCCGACTACGCGCGGCCCGCGTTCGGACAATATGCCCAACTCCGTGAGACGCTCCACCAAGCCTTGATCACTGTGTTGAGACCTGCGTGCGTGTACTGTCAGGAGCGTGTCCGTCTCGAAGAGTCGAAGGAGACTGGACTTCCCCGAGCCAGGACTTCCCCGAACGACGATCAGTTTAGGCACGAAGAGATCGTCTTGCTGGAGTTGATTAAGCAGCAGCGGGCAATACAGTTGCAGAAACTGCGACGTCTCGATTATTGGTGCGTCGGCAGCCCGAATTTTGAACGCATTACGTACCCGAGGCATCGCTACGCTCCCTCCCGTCCGTGTCGCTCATGACGCACGAAGAGTGGACTCAGACCCGCTCTCTTGCGCGTCCAGAGCAAGTAGATCGAGTTGTTGGGTGTGTTATGATGTAGGACCATGGGCAACCCACATCCATCAAACCCGAACTTCACGCACCCTGTGTGCCGGTCGCCCAGGTCCTCGGTGTAGTACTTCTCGCAAAGCGCTCCGATAGGACGGGCACCGGACACCACTTCCACACTTGAATCGATGATAGCGCCAGGCAGGATCTGCGTCCGACAGAACGGCCCCGGGAGTCTGGACAAGAGCGGCTTCAGTCGCCGTAGGGCGTGCTCCGTGGCGAGCAGTGGACAGAAGATGATCTCGGCATGCTCGTCAAGTACCTTTACAAGCGCCCCGGCTGCAACCTTTGTGAGAGCACCCTTGAGCACAGTGTCACGCCTACGAGCCTTCTCCAGAAGGTTATTCAATGAGGAAGTATAGACTTTGCCTGAGCCCATGCCGCGCAGGACTTCCTCATCGGCTGTCGAGACCTCGCCCGTATAGACCAGTTCAAGCTCCTCCTCATCCTCGTTAAAGCGCAGCCGTGACGCCCAGAGGGGCGGGATGACTGGCCGCTCACCTGCGTTGTCCAACGGACTGGTTATCACTTCGCGCAGAATAGTACGCCCCGAGCCGCAGAAGTCATCCATGAGGAACAGGCAACGAAACATTGCCTGATCGTCGTGCAACGCCGCACGAAGCTCCTTCAAGAGGTCCTTAGCCTTGGGCGTCGACGTCTCATAGTAGGGCAACACCTGCTCGTTGCTGATGTCTAGGTTGTGTCGGCGGATGTAATCGATCCTCGCACCATCACTCATGCCGACGTACAGGGAGGCGCGCGCAACCAACTTGAACTCCTGGGACTCGCGAATTGTTCGCACCTTATGCCGAGGATGTCCTCCGAGAACCGCTGCGACACTGAGCTGGTGTCGCTTGATCGTGTCGTGATAGAGCACGTCGGCGAGCTGCTGGAATTCCTGGCGAGAGACGAAGATGAGGTCTTTCCTTACGAAGTCGAGCGCAGCCTCCCTCTCGTGCTCCTCAAATTGCTGGAGCCACAGGTAGAGGCTCTCAAGGAAGAGACGGCCGGGGTGGTACATCTCGTACTTGTTGTACTTGTAATCCGCAAGGAACTGGAGCTCGCGAAACAGGGTCGCCGCGGCACCTTCATCAGTCAGTCCCGGCAGAATGGTCTGGAGGAGTTGGAGTGCGAGCTCTCTTTTCATCGTCGCCCTCCTGACACTCGCTGAGCCATAAGCTTCTGAGCGTTGATGCGGAAGGCACGCTTCGATACCTGGCAAGCACGAAGGTAATGCAGTACAGCCTGAACGCCACGATAACCAGGAGGAGCCAGATTCCAGCAGGCGTCAGGATCTCCCGACACCTCATCAACGCTCAGAGAGAAGGGCGTGCTGAGAAGCTCATGGTCATTGCCAGGCCATTGTCCCTTGTCTCCGATTACTAGCACCTGCTTCGCCTTCGGGACAATGTCCTTAAGATGGGCGAGCAGTGAGAGCTTGGACACGCTGTGAGCAAGGAGATCTATTGAGTGGCTAGATCGAAGTACCTTGGTATGGCGCGAGTGGGCTAGCTGCTGAACCCGCCGCCAGACGAAGTCGGCCGATGCGGTGGCCCCGGGTTGTACGGACACCTGCGCGTGCCGCGGCTCACAGGTGGCGACCCGCGAGATGATTGGGTCTTGTGCTATTCTCGCCGCCACTTCCTTTATGGAATCGCATGGCGCGGCGGCAGCGTCTGGCCGCGTATCGTCGGACAGTACCCCGATATCGGAGCCGTTGTAGTAGCCCAGGTACACACTGGCCCACAACTTACGCGGAAGAGCCTCCCGCACATCATCCCTGACCGATCGTCCCCGGCCTGTAGCCATGCCGACGAGGATCCCTGCTCGCAAGAACCGCGCCAACTGCTGGACGGTCTCGGGCCGCAACCCGGAAAATCGGTCGCGTTCGTCACAGAGCGTCCCATCGTAGTCAAAGATAACTGCCGCAAACGAGGCGGCCTGCAGCGTATTCGTGAATTTGCGGAAGGAGTCTCCCCAGAACGACATATCCCGACGCGTCGCAAGGACACTAATGTCGCAGCGCAGCTTACGCGAGATCGCAACGCTGTCTGGGACGAGAATCCGTTTCGACAGGCCGCGTAGGCCGCGTAGACCGTAGATGCGCCGGCCGAACATAGGGACACCGGGACGTCCGGGATCAATCCCGCGTTGCTCGCCAGCTGCGCCTATTACGTGAAGACCAGCCACGAGCGCGCCAATCGCCGCAACCGATCCCGTACCGGGTAGACAGACGCGCACGATCGGCATGGTGGGTGGGATCAGTCGCAGGGTCCGTTCGGCTAGATCTCGATCGTCCTGGCCGTATAAGGCGAACACGCCTGAGGTAGATCCCCGTTTCGCAAGCCAGTGATGTCTGCCATGAGCGAAATTCCGAAAGTCGGCGATTTGCGTGTTTCCAAGGGCGGCCTCCGAAGACTTAGACTCAAGGTCGACTGCTGCCGCGTGGACTTGTGATCCGTAAAGGACGACGAGTGTTTCTCGCTTCCACAGCGGCTTACATGCAGCCCGGAGTTCGCTGCAATAATCGGCGAACGAGCGATCTGTCACGACCAGATCTTCGAGCCGTGGCGGCAAGCTGTCAGGCACCGAAAACGCGTGGGCATAGGCCCGCACAAGCAGTACCGAGAACGCAAGAAGAGAGTTGGTCGCCAGGAAGCCGTCCTTCACGGTGGGAGGATTCAGATCCTCTATGAGGTCCACGAGACGGTACGCCTCGGCAAGGCGAGAGAGGCGGCTTCTCCGACGAAGGCAGAACGCCAAGCAGCGTCGGGGCTCCCGGATCGCTGCGTTCTGCAAGGCAGAAACGATGTCCGCGTTATTCCCCCCGGCGCTCAGGAGCATCACATTGTGGCGGCCCAGGTATAGCGAGGAGGAGACGAATTCCAAGGGCGTGAGAGGTCGTGCCACCACGCCAGCGTGCGTCTGATGCAAGCCGCACGCAATATGGGCAGCGGTGAGCGACCCTCCCGACCCTATCGCAAGGAGAGGTAACGAGGCTGAGGTCGATACGGCGGCGGCCAAGCGATCGATCGGCGCGCCCATCGCCCATGCATAAGTCTCGGGGAGACGGTCCAGCTCTGTCGCGTACGGTTTTCCCATTAGTCCAGAGTATCCACTTCCTTGAGGGCTGAATCACATCGTTCTGCGCACTTATCGAAGCCCCCAACTGACTCGGCCCGAATCGTTACGCTTACCCTACCCGCCATGTCTGCGAGGTGCGCGATAGCGTTCCACGGGGTGATCCCCCGCCGTCTAACACTGCGGACTCCGATGCTCCATTAGCCACCTGTCGATCGCATCCTTATGAAATCGCCAGTGCCTGCCGACTTTCTGGCTGGGAAGCTTACCTTCCTGAGCCAGCTTGTAGAGCGTTGATTTCGCGATCTTCAGGTAGATGGCGAGCTCCTCGATCGTCATGACGCTGCCCCGTATAGTCCTCATGGAAGAGCCCTTCCACCCGATCCGCCGCGCGAGCCGAGCGGCGCCGCTCGGCGAACGAGCAGTTTTGCGTATTATCAGTTGTTGCAGGCTGCTGTCAATTGTTCGGGGCATAGCGGCGGGGAGGCCCAGATCGAGCAAGGGCAAGCCACCTCCGGCAGCTCGTCATGCTGGCAAAGCCTCACCCTCGTTCGAAACCGTGAGTGGTGAAGTCAAGAGTGCGGCAGTTCTCGGTGACCGCCCGCACAATGCCTTGATCGACACCCTTGGGGACGCGTGCTTCAATCTCCAGCGTAATTGACACCTCAGCGCCGTCGAGGGCTGCCAGGTGTGCGATGACTTCCTCCGCAATTCGGCCGGCGTCACGACCCAGCCGCTTCGCATCCAAGGCAACCGAGCCGAAGAACCGCTTTGGCGGTGGTGGCGGCTCGTCGCCGGTGTGTGTGCCGGTATTGCCGTCCGTGCCGGGCTTCGAGGTACCGGAATACGTGTCCGTGGTGGTCGTCTTCTTGCCAGACGTGCCCTCACGCTCCGCCACGTCCTTTTCGCGTTGGGCGGCCGCGACATCGGGTTTGACCAGCAACGCCGATCCGTCGGGGCTTGGGCGGACGTGCTCGCCACAACGCAGCCCTGCATACCGGCCATCCTTGGCCTTCGACTCGGCGTAGGCGAACGCGTCGTTCTGCCAGGTCAGCAAGTTCACGCCATCGGTAATGGCGTCGATCAGCACGTCGGGGCCGGTAAGCCGTGGAAGATACAAGTACTGAGCAAAGTCCTCCGCGAGTTGGCGGAGTTCCACTTCGTTCCCGCGCCAGAGGGGAATCCGGTCTAGCTCCATCCGCAGCCGCACTGCACCAAGCTGAGAAACCAGCAGCTCGTCCGTGCGCATTCGCTTCGCTGCACGCTTGGCGAGCGAATCCTGGCCCGTCAATCGCCGCGCGTGCCATTCGACCTCGGCGTGCGGATCCGACTGCACCGGCACAATGAGCCAGCAGTACGTCTCGGGAATCCGTTGGTCGACGATGCCCTCCCATTCACGCTTCTTGGCTGCGACGGTCCGAATCTGCGACTGATTCAGATCCAGGTCGTCCTTCTTGTCGTCAATCGCGTTCCATGCGAGCGCCCACCGAACGGCGTCCTCCAGTTCAGTCAGTCGGGTCCGGTCGGCGGCGACGAATGCCAACGTGTTCCGGTAGATCCGCGGACCTGATCCGCGAGAGCCCAGGAAGTCCTTCGCGACCTGGACGGCGGGGCTATCGTCCTTGTTCGCGAGGTGTTCCGATTCGGGGCCGAGGATGACAAGGCGAGCTTCGCGGTCATCCGCAACATCGGAAGGCGAGTGCGGGCAGGCGTGCACCCTCGCGAAATCCGCTCGGCCGCTCTCCTGGGCCTTCAGGGCTTCTCGAATGGCGTGTCGGACATCGTCCTCGGAGAAACCGGTCTTGCGTGACTCCGCGTCGCGGTTGATGTTCTGGGCCGTATCATAGAACGTGCGCTCGCCATCCGTGTTCAAATACGTTGCCTTGTTCTGGAGCCGACGAAGGGCATCGCCGAAGGTAGCGAGGCTTTCACCCGGCTGGACGCAGCCCAGATTGATTTGACGGATGTCCTTGCCGCGATTGGCTGCGCCGCGAAGGGGAGCCGTCCCGAGGAAGACCGTCCGGGCGACACGCCTCGTGGCGGAGTAGCGGCCGAGCGTGCTGTTATCACGATCGATCGCCAGGGGCGTTGAATCCGAACCGTCTACGTCGGTCTCCACAACCGCTGACCAGGTAGGTTCGAGATAGCGGGTCAGTTCCTTCCGTACAGACGACTCGTCCATCGGGACCATTCCGGGGAGAATCAGCAGGTTACGGTCCTCCTTCTCCCACAACTCGTGGATTACGGCGGCCATGAGGCGCAGGACGCCTCGCGTGCGTTGGAACCGGTCGAGAGTGGACCATTCGGTGTAGAGCCGATCGAACACCTCCGGGTGGATCGGATAGGCCGAGCGCATGCGTTTCTCGTACTCGGCCGAGCTGGAATCAATCGGAAACTCCTTGTTGTTGGCACGGTAGTTCTCGATGAAGGCCCGAATCACGTTGTCACGCTCGCGGAACAGGTCCTCGTTGGCGATCGGCTTGAAGAGCCGGCGGCGGACAATCTCGAATCCTTCCTCGGTGCTCGCCGGCTGCCAGGGGGCATCCTTCCGGGCCACTACGTTTTCCAGCCGGTTAAGCGCCTCGCGGCCCGCATGCCCGCCCGTTTCAATATCTGATGATGGAACGCTGACAACGACCAAGGTGTGCTTGGCCGCGGCGGCCGCCTCGGTCAGGGCCTGGGCAAACGTGAACTGAGTGTCGAAGCTGCCTGCCGGCAAGTCGTGCTTCTCGTAAAGCTGACGGGCATACGCGACCCATTCGTCAATAAGGATGATGCTCGGGCCGACCGCGCGGAACAGCTCAACCAGCCGCTCACCCGGATTGGTCGAGGTGTTGTCCGACTGCTCAACGATCTTGTACCCCTTCTTGCCGCCGAGCTGCCAGGCGAGTTCACCCCACAGGGTCTTTACCTTGGTCCCGTCGGGCATTACATGCACTTCGCCTGGCGAGACGTACTGGCCGACCAGCACCGCGCGTTGAACCCTGGGCAGCGTATTCACACCGAGCTCGGCGAGCAGCTCGTCCGCGTTCGGCAGGTCGCTGCCCTTCACCTCGGGGTTGAACAGGTGGTACAGGGCCAGAATGGAGTGCGTCTTGCCGCCGCCGAAGTTTGTCTGAAGCGCCACAACCGGGTCGCCTTGCTGGAGCGCGACGCGTTTGATCGCGTTGGTGAGCAGGTCGCGCAGGCCCTGCGTCAGGTACGTGCGACGGAAGAACTCGATCGGATCGCCGTATTCTGGCGTGGCGATGCCTTTCCAGACCTGGTAAAGGTCCGCCGCGAACTCGGCCTGTTGGTAGTTGCCCGAAGCCACGTCGTCGTGGGGCTCAACGATCTCCCGCCAACACGTGAGGCCGGCGGCCGGCTTTCCCTCCGTGGCCTGGCCGGCCCGCCTTCGGGCGTCCGCGCGCGTCTGCTCGGAGATTTTGAGCCGCATGACCTCCATTTTCTGCTTGTCCAGCTCGATGGCCTGGTCGCCGGCGCTGACGGCCGTCAGGAGGCGGGACATGCTGTCCATGGCCCGGTATGTGTCGTCCGAGGAGAAGGTCTTCTGGTGCGCCCAATCGTTACGAACCTCACGGACCTCGCTGACCAGGCTTCGCTCGGCCTGACCAAGCACGTCGCGGAAAACGATGTTCCACTGGTTCCAGAGGATGGTCAGCAGCGCGGCGGCGTCCCAGTCGCCACGCGGCTTGACGCGCAGCTCTTCCTCGGCACTCGCTCGCCAGTTGTCGCCGTACTTCGACTTGAGCTCGCGCTCGACGAAGGGCAGTAGGCCCTGAGTCAGGATGTCGAGTGCGTCACCGATCTTGTCACGATTGGACTTTGCCATTGTTAGTTACCTAAGCCCCGAGTAATCAGAAGCCATGTCCGCTGCGGACATCTTTTGCCAACTCCGTCAAGCGACCCTGCAGGACCGAGTCTTGGACGTCGGCGTGAACGGTCAACGAGATACCCGGCGCAGAATATGAACCCTCTCCATTCCTAATACTGGAGATAAGGCTTTCGATTGCGCACGCGAGCTGCTCTTTGGGCAGGACGTTCTTCGCGATGAGCACAATGGGAGCGTTCTGAGCATCAGGCGTGTTGAAGTTCACGCTCCACTTAGTGTTGAGCTGGCCACCTGTGAGTTCCAGGATGTAATAGCGGTTGTATACCATCCGCGCATCTCCATTTCCGATCATGTCTCAAAAAGACTGGCCTGCGTTTCACCGGCTGCAGGACGCCGCTCGCGGGCAAGTCGCTCGATTTCCGGCCAGGACACGACCAAGCCGTTGTAGCTGCGGGCTTCATCGGCCCACTTCTTCCGCTCACACGTCGAATACAAGCGGTAGGCCAGGTCGCGGGCCACATCGCCCAGCGAGCCCACCTGTCGCCGCAATTCAGCCGCACCTGTCTCACCGTCAGCTTCCAGCCGGCGGATGAGGTGTTGCGTCACTTCCCAGATGGTCAGTCGCTTATCCGTGGCCGGGTCCCAGTCCCCGGGCAGTTCTTCGCGCCGCCGCAGTCGGACCTTGCCGGCCCCGGCCTTGGCCAGGCCCGCTTCCACCAACCCCTTCACGCTGACAGCCATCGCCTTGCTAAGCGTCTCGGCGTCGCCGAACGGGCCGTCGCCATGAGCGTGTTGCTCGAACCACTTGATCGCCCAGCGCGTGTCAGGATCAAATTCGCTTTCCAACTCAGTTAGGACTTCGTCGAGCGCCTGGTTAATGATTTGAAGAGCCACCCGCACCGGCAGGCGGCTGCCATCGCTGTTGACGACCCTTGAATGGTGGCTGTAGATCGCCATGCCGGGGCCTATGGCAGCTTGGGCGAGATC
Organism: uncultured Planctomycetales bacterium; assembly: GCA_964586235.1. Lineage (GTDB taxonomy): Bacteria > Planctomycetota > Phycisphaerae > UBA1845 > PWPN01 > JAUCQB01. Next base: position 18,146 of record CAZPIO010000019.1, on the reverse strand, counting down.
CACAGGGGCGATGTTGCCGGATTGCAGGTCGCGCAGCGCACCGGGGAGTTCCTTCTTGAGAGCGCCGATGAAATCTTTGCGGGTGGTCATCGCAGCGTCCGCAGCGCGCGGGTGGCAGACGAGGACGATTGACGAGGCCAAGGCGTTGGTGCCCATGCCGACCATGCGGTTTCCGAGCTCCGTTCGCATGGGCCACGTGCCGGTAATGGCAAAGCCCGCACGGATCAAGCCCTCGAGCATCGTCTCCCAACCTGTCGACGCTGTCGCGCTGGCGGAATCCTCGTGGCTCTCGTCCTCGTCGACGTCCGCCTGTTTGAAGGCGTAGTAGACCGTGAGCGGGTAATCGGGATGCGCTGCATCGCGCATGCGCTCAAACGCGCATCCCAGGCCAGTCTCGAAAAACGACATTGCTTTATCTTTGCTTCCGTTGTGCCGGTGCGGCGTGGCGATGAGTTCCTCTACCTTTGGCGCCAAGAGCGTACGGAACAAATTTGGATAAACGGCAATTAGCGACCGACGCAACCAGACGTAGAAATAGTCTGAGAGGTCAGCATACCCGATGTTGTCGTAGTAAGGGGGATCGGTTGAGATACATCCACGCGCGAGGAGTGGGAGGCGAGCATCCTGCTGACGAGCGTAGCCCATCGGACTGGTGACCGCCCGGTCGATGACCTTTCTCACCCAGCCAACGGCGTCTTCGAGGTTGCCTGACGAGTCGCTGAACGGGTTGCCCTCGGCCCAATCCCAAACCATCGGAAGCGCTTGTCTACCGAAAGTGCTTGCAATCTTGGGGGCATATCCGCTGGGATTCGGGTCCCACCGGGCGAGAGTTGAGTGCCTGTCTGCCATCCGACTAACTGTGAACGCAAGATACGTCGCCACCGCGTCCGCGTAGGCGACTTCGGGAGAACGAGCGTTCGTCTGGCTGTCAAACTGGTTGGCAACCTTGAGCGGATCATCAGCGGGCTCTCCTGGATCATCTTGGGAGGACCGCCGAGAAATCGGGGAGGCAAGCGGACCGCCGGCGGGACGTCCCAGCTCCTTTGTCGTCCGCCGGGCATCGGCCAATACGCGCTCGCGGGTTTCCATCACTAGATCACTGAACGTCGTCAACGCAGCTAGCTGGCGCGCGGTGAAAAGGTCCGCGAAGTTCGGCAATCCGTAGAGTGGCGGCGAGAACCAGCGTTTATCGTTCGTCATCGGCTGGTCGAGGAACGTTACTTCCGGCCGTGGCACGTCTAATGCGGAAACATCGCAGGCCGACAGGTAAACTCGGCCCCGCTCGATCGCGCAAACCACGCCCAACGGGATCGGAATGACGCCGTGCGCACACGCAATTTCGCGAAGTTCCGGTTTGCGAACGAACCGATCGCAGAACAGGCACCGTGCGCCCTTGGCGTCTGTCGTATGCTTGAGGGGCTCACCCTCTGTCCGCACTTCAAAGCGAACGGTCTTGGCAGCACGGTCGAGCACTGGCTGCGCAAACACCGCCGCGCCGTCCTTCTTTGAGAGCAAGAACGACCGCACCAGCGGAGTTCGTGCTTGGCAAGCCGGGTTCGGGCACCGAATCGTCCGCGTCCACAACCAGGCGATGACAGTCAGCTTCTGGCCGACGTAGGGCGCGAGGTCCGGCCGATCCTTAGCAATGGCGGGCGTGACCTTCACTTTCGGATAAAGGTGCCCAACACGCTTCTCGGCCTCGTTGCGCATCCATTTTCCGTAGTACCGAACGTCCTCGGCCAGACCCTCGGCTCCGTGCCATGCGCCCTTCGCCCGAGACTGCTCATTCTCCTCCGGTGGATGCACCGGTAGCCGGCCGGCGAACTGCGGCGGAATCTCAATGAGGGCTTTAGTTATCAGTACGGGCACGGGGTTGAGGTCGCTCGCATAAGCCCGGACGCCCAGCCGTTGAGCCTCCAGCGGGATGGACCCACCGCCGCAGAAGGGGTCGAGCACCGGCGGGGCGTGTTCGGCCAGAAAGGCATTGACCGATTCATGGTTGGGCAACCGCCAGCGGCCGGAACGGATGACATCCAGGTCGCCGTGGCCCTTGACGATTAGGTCCCAGACGGTTTCGCCGCCTGGGAGCTTATCCGTCTTCTTAAGTTCACCGAGTTCGAGCTTGCGGCTGGCCACGCAGCGGGCGATCTCCGCCCGAGCTGCGTTGATGACCATGTCGTTGGTCGAGTTTTCCCACTTGACCAGTTCCTCGATCAGATTGAAGAGCTGCGCACGCTTCACGCCTGCCCGGTCCTCATCCACGCTGCCGTCAGTCTTACGGTAGGCCGGATCGCTCGATGGGTCATCGACCAGTGAACTGAAAAGTACCGCTCGACACGCCGCCAGCGGCCGGCGAGCCCACCAAAGGTGCAGCGTGGACGGGTGCCCGTGCCGGATGGACTTCTCCCTCGCCGCCTCGCGATTGATCGCGACCAGCGGAAGGGCAACTTCGATGAGTTTCTTTCGGTACGTCAAGTCGAACACCTCACTCCACAGGCCACAACGGACCCGCAGGTCAGAAGACTTCGCTCCAGTATGTTGCCTTCAACGCCGCGTCCGCAGCCGCACGGATTGCCGCACGATCGCCGCTGTTCCACTCATCCGAGACGACGTTGTTGCTGTTGGCCGGATCGACAAGCCGTACATCCATGACCTTGTCTCGTACGTATCGCAATGCAGCAGACAGTTGCTTTTCGAGTTCAGAAGTTGAGACACCCGAACAGCCGTCAATCGTGATGAGTTCCAACGCGAGCGACCTCTTCATTGGAACGCGCTTGCGATGTCGCCACAGTTTTATTAGCCGGATCACGTCCCGACGGCCGCTATTGCGTACCGTATCGATGTGGACCTTGATGCTGGTCTGTATCGAGGTGTGCTTATCGCTCCTGTACAGGTTGGCGTAGCGGTACGTGCCGTCGATGGCCCGGCCGGGGACCACATCGATGTGAAAGCCGTTCTGAAAAGGAAGCTCCCACGAAACGGTTTTGGGGTTGACGACGTTCCAGTTGTTGCGCAGCACCTTACCAACAGCGTCGTAGATCCCCTCAAGCGTGTAGTCGCAAGTGCTCGGCCAGTACATCACGATGTCCAGGTCATAGCTCTCGCGGATCATCGTCTTCTTCCCGAAGGAGCCCGCGTAGTAGAATCGGGGTGAGCCCTGAAGAACGCGGAGCTGCCCTTCGATCTGTTCGCGAAGCCGCCGAAGGGCATCAAGTTCAAGCGAGGAGAGTTCCTGCTGATCCAGCAAGCCCCGCAAGTACTGGTCGTTGCTCATGCAAGGCCTCCCAGCATCATGCTCGCAGAATACGGTGGGGTTACGGAACGGTTGAACTCGTACAACTGGACAGGCGGCGACATTGTGGGATTAAGTTGCTGGCCAACCTTGACGGCGCCTGGGGCTGGCCCTGCATAGAAGATGTGCCACGCGGTCGCACGGGGGCGGGTCGCAAGCACGGACTCGAACACACATCTCACCGTCCGACCAAGGTCCTCAAGCTGGTCGGGCTTCTGTAGCCATGCCGTCGTCGGCGACGGAATCGAGATATCGACCACACATGCTGCCTCTCGCGCCAGGGCTGCCGGCAGATCGGCACGCTGGATTTGCGCGCTCAAACGAAAACACAAGATGATGGGGCCGGCTGAGGGTGCGTTGTCTTTGGGGAGGCCATTTACCTCCAGCGACGCACAGGCCGGGCTCGTTGTGGGCCACACCCAGTTCTGAGCATCGCGATGGAACTGGAAAAGCCGGACACGGGGGCGGTTGGTCAACATGTAGCCGAGTGCAATACAGGCAGAGACGGGGGCAAGCGGAAACACCGCGAACCGGCTGTCGTACGGATCGGCCGGCATGAGCAGCGTTCGCACTTCAGCCCCAATCTGCCGACCGAAGCCGGGCCAATCCGTTGCCGGCATTGGTACGGTAATGACCACGGGCTGGCCCGCAGCGAAGTCGGGGCTCAGAGCCTGCGTTGCCAGCTCAGCGTCGATCGGGGCTGTTCCCTGGAGGACGAGGACGCGCCATCCCACCGTGCTTCGGCCGCGTTCGGGAAGGGCCTCTCGCACCCATGCCTCGTGATCGGCCTTGAGTTGCCGGATCAACTCGAAGGTATTCGTGTGCTTCTGACCATCAAGGCGGGCGTGGCAGTTCTTGCAGAGCAGAATGAGGTTCTCATACTCATCACGGCTGCCGACCAAGCTCGTCGCATTCGCACGCGGCCCCTGATTGCTGGCGGCTTCAATATGAGCGATGTCGCCAATTAAGACGATAGGGTCATGCTCGGTCGCGTCAGCGAATAGCTCAATGCGGCATTCGGGCACGGCGCAGCGACCAGCCGCTCGCCCCCAAAGAATCTTGAGGGTGCGGCCGCTATAGCTGCGTGATGATGTTCCCGAATGTGGCATCTGGCCCACCTCTTTCGTCACCTGTGGTCACGATCCCGTCCACGACTCTCCCGTGGGTGGTTCGGGAAACCATGCCGCCCGGTCAATCTCACCACAGAACACGTAATCGATTCCGTTACCATCGCCGGCACTAACCGGAGTGAACATCGCTCCGTGTTCGTTCACGTAGAAGCGCCCACCCTGGTGGCCACGAATGTCCGCTACTGGTCGCACGGCACGCGATACCGCTGATTTCCCGCCCAAGACCTTGCTCAGTTGCACGCGTCGGGTCATTGAAGGACGGATGGCCGGCGGGTCCTCGTCAGTGAGCGCGGGCGTCTCGAAGTAGATGTCTCCTCCGCCGGCCGCAAGGACGTATGGTATCCCAGGCCGCGGACCGATCCAACGGTCACCCGGATTCAGCGGGGTGCCGTCCGGGCGGATCGGTTTGGTCGTCAAGGGCTTGCCTTCGAACTGGAACGTCAGGTCATTGGCAAGCCGGCCGGCATAGTAATAGTGGGAGGCAGCGCCCGAGCCAGGCGACCCAGTGACCGGCACAATGATGTGCCGGTACTCGTTGACGTAGAAGGCGCCGCCGGGCTGGTCCCGCAGCGCCACCTTCACCGCATTGACCCTGGCCGCCAGGTCGGCGCCAGCACCTTCGACGGCCAGGTAGAGCAGACCCTCGTCTACTTGGTAGAGAACGGTGATCTTCCAGTCACCCTCTACGAACCGGACGGTGTACTTGGCAAGCTTGCCCACGGTCTGCGGCCAGACACCTCGATACAGGCTTGGCTTCGTCACGAGTCATTCCTCCTGATCCACGGATCCCAGTCTGCCCACGAATTCGTATCCACGTGACCGACGTAGTAAGCGGCCCACGCGCCGCCTACCTGTCGATTCGTAATGACGTGGCCGTGTGCCGTAATCCGGACGCGACCACCCATGTCGTGCGGTCTGGCCTTTCGGAAGCCAGCAGCCAGGGTGCGGTCGGGACCACGAAGCTGTTCCGAGACTGTGTCCCGGCCCCAATCTGTGGGGTGGTACCAGCAGCACGTGAGGCTTCCGCTAGGGTCAATCGCGCACTCCAGGCCTGTCGTCTTTGGCCCCGGCCACGGATCTCCGGGCCGCAAGCGGCCCGGCTCGCTGAGATTAAACCGGCTGCCATCAGGTCCCTCCAGCACAATGGTGCCGCTGAACTGCCCGATGAGTACGCGACGGCCCACCTCCTCGTTGCCGGGGAGAGGCTTGACAACGAGGCCGTTGGGCAGGAAGAGCACGCGACCTCCTCCCCATTCCTCGCGGACGAGCTTGGCAATCCCGCGCTCGCCCCGACCATCAGCGACCGCCCAGAAGGTGCGGGTGTCACGCTCCTCGACCCAAGTCCCAAACCGACCATCATGAAATCGAAAGCCGGAGTAGTTGCCCCGTGCCGGCGAGAATGGCCCCAGCCACTGAGGGAATGGGCGGTCTTCAGCTTCGAATACCAATGAGCTCATTCTTTGAACTCCAGTGGCGCCAGCGCGCCCTCGTAGGGTATCCGTTCACCAGCAAGCTCTAGCCAGTACCGTGTCTCGCCGTCCCAGAATACGTCTTTCACCTCGCCGCGTTCTGCTTCGACGCTTCGAATCCACGTCAACAGCTTGTCCCGGGCCTGGCCGCCGTCCGGCGTGCGGCTCGCATCCGGACCGAGCGCGAAGCGAATCACCCCCTTGCGGCGATCATCCTCCAAAGCGATGACCCGCCTACCGGACGAAGTGCGAACTCGAAGACGTATGGCTTTCTCCGTTTGTGGCTCCTCGGGAAGGTCAACGGTGCCCACAAACCGCCAGTCGGCCACATCGGATCGTTCGGCGTCCGTGCGGACGATGAGATGCCCTGCCGGCGTTCTCCTGGCACGCCGCTGCGGGTTGAGATCGATAATCGTGTCGACGAACCCGCGCTGCGCCAGCACCAGTGCCCCGTCCTCTGTGCGCAGATTGCCCGACTGGTCTACACGCAGATCCAACCCGGTTGTCTGGCCGGGATAGGAGTCTCCGCTGTGAAGGGTCTCGACATCGACTTCCCAGGAAGGGGGCCGGTACGCACGCGGCGCCGTCGATGCCTCCACGAGGCCGGTCGTCCAGTTTTCGTCGCCGGGATTACCGTTCCACTGGAAATACCGATTGCGTTCTGCGCCGACGATGTTCTCCCAGTCGGCCTTCTCGTAGATGGCTTCGTCCTCTGTATCACGGATGTACAGCACGACTATCCTGGCACCTCGGCCCCCATGCTTTCGACGCAGCATTCGTCCGAGACTTTGGATGCGCTGGCGAACGGAGCTGGTAGAAGCGGCGATGATGCCGAGGTCGGCCGAGGGCACGTTAAAGCCCTCGACCAAAGATTTGGCGCTGATGATGGCGCGGGCAACACCCTCTCTGAAGGCCTCGATGTTCTCGGCTCGCAAATTGTCAGGTAGCTGGCTGTGCTCCAGGACGACGGCAAGCCCCAGTGCCGCAGCTTGCAGGAAGAGCCGCTCAATCTCTTCGATGGACTCATGGAATACTATCGACCGTCCCTCTGGATCGGTGGCTGACTCGGAGAGGATGCCGAGCGTTATCTCTGTCCGGGCTTTTGCCCGAAACAGCAGCCGTTTCCTTCGATTGGCGAGTCCAATGAATCGCTCCGCCTCGGGCGCCGCAGGACCGCCCCGGCTCGCCTGGCTTTGGCACCAGGCGAGGAATCCCTGTTCAGAACGGCTCTTTCGGTGTCTGATCTGGAGAGCTTTGCGAAGATCCGTGATCTCGTGGCTCAGCCTGGCGTGTTCGGTTGCCTCGGGCGGCGAAAGCGACAAGCCGATGTGCCACACCTCAAAGGGCGTGAGAAGACCAGCGGCGAGGCTTTGACTAATCGTGAAATCGTAAATGATCGGCCCTAATGCCTGGCCGACGTAACCGCTCTCGTAGGCCTCATCGGTTGGCAGGCCCTCGGCCTCCAGGTCTTGCTCGGGTGTCGCGGAAAGACCGAGTGTGTACGTGGGGTGCGCGTCGAAAATGCGACGGGCCTGTGAAGCGTTGGCCCGATGGCATTCATCGACAACGAGAAGCATGTGTTGCGCCCAGCCGGCTTTTCTGACCAAGTCCGGGAGCCGTTCCCGCGCGGAGTTCAAGACGCAGATCAATACGCGGATACCCGAAAGCGGCGGCAACTCCTGACCGCCGCCCATCAAGCCGATCGCTGACGAAGGAAGATTCCCTCTGCGTATTTCGTCGTGCCATTGGAACATGAGGGGAATCGTCGGCACCACCACAACAAGCCGGAGATCGGGCTCGCGCTCGTTCTGCAGCTGCTGTGCTGCTGCCACGGCGAAAAGCGTCTTGCCTCCACCCGTCGCAACTTTGACGGTTCCCCGACCCTGAGCCAGCCAACGCGGCAGGCATTCCTGCTGCCACTGATAGAGCGACACACCCTCCGGGACTAACCGCCACAAAGGCGGGAGGGCCGCCTCTGGAATAGGTGTGTCTTCCGTTTCACCTGGGGCCGTCTCCTCGTCGCCACGACCACTCGCCCGTGCACAACGCTCGGCCATAGCTCGGCGCGTCATGAGCTGGAGTAGACGGAGGTGATCCTCGTCGGTGAAGGTGGGGATGTCCTGTCGGTGGTCTTCGGCCATAGTCTATGTACCCCCGTCCTCGTAGGCCAGACGATACCCGGCCGGATAGAGCTTCAATTGGCCTGCCACCCTGAGCTGCTGGAGCCTTTCGCCCGTGAGTTCAATCGGGCATCCTTCGCGATCGGCAAGTACGAGCGTGTACGCGCCGGGATGATCCTGGCAGAGTTGCCAGACGTCGGCCCCAATCTCCAGGGGCTCTTCCTGGAGGCAGTGGTCCTTCAGCCAATAAGATTGCGCCAGATGTCCATCTGCCGTGTATCTTTCCCACGGGAACACACCGCCGTCAGCCTTCTGCAGCCAGCTGCCATCCGCGCGGTAGAAGCGATCCGACTCTCCATCTGGCTGGTAGCCACGCGCCTTGGCGAAGACCTCGATGAAGCGCAGCTTCGCTGGACGCGGAGTATGGACCCGAACGATCGGTTCCGGTTGCGGTGGTTCACCGGCTGATTCATCCGGAACGAGCGTGCCTGAATCGTCCGGCCCGCCTCCCGCCGGTTGGCCCGGCCCAGGCGGACGCGTATCAGTTATCTCTTGCTCGCCTCCCAGCGGGCCGGTCGGTTGATCGTTTGGTGGCTGAGCAGAAGACTCTTCGGTGTTGGATGGCTGCTCCTCGGGTCCCGCTTCAACGCCCTCGGGGAGCATCGCAAAGTTCTGTTCCATGTAGTCCGCGATGAAGTCTGGCGACCGCTCAACGCATGCCTTGATTGCATCCGCGATATCCTGGCGATCGAAGGGACGGGCCAATTCCTGAGCAATAGCTCTGAAGGAGCGGGCCACTCGCTGATCCATCACGTAGAGTGTGTGTCCCTTCCAAAGCACATCGATCTTGCGTGGCGTTCCTGCGGGGGTCCCGTCGATATATGGTACGGCCTCAAGGTTGTGGGCCGGCTGCCACACGGTCTTGGCCAATCGGCTAGCTGCGTCGCGGACTCGGGCCTGGTCGGCTTCGTTCTCCAGTGAGATCATGCCAATTGCCTTGCCGAGAGACTCAAGCCAGAGTCTGCGTTGCGGTTTCTCGAGATGGAACAGCCCATCTTCGATTCGTTCTTCGATTGAGGCGGCAAGGCTGACGAGCGTGGAAAACGGCGCTTGATCGCACAACTCCGCCGGAAGGCGCTGCAGATCCGCCGTCTTGCTCTTTGTGGTGGCAAACAGGTTAGACCACGGAACGAGGGCCTGCATCGTGAGCTTGTATGTCAGGTTCTCAGCGATGGCCCACTCGCCTTCAAGATTCAGCCAGTGACCGCATTCCTGCCAGACCTGCACGGCGTATCGGGGAAGCAACGAACGAACGCGGCGAAGCTGGTCGGCTGAAAGGCGCTCGCCCGATCGGAGCCCACGCAACCACTCCATCGCCAGATCGGCGGTAGGATGATCGGCAACGCCCACTCGATGCCAGAGTGTCAGATGCCGGACGGCCGGATGCAGCGTTGCTGCTCCGGGCACGTCTTCCTCATTGGCGTTTAGGAAGACCTCACCAGCCCTCGCCCAGGAACCGGCGTCCGTAAGGATCACTGACTCATCCTGGAATGCTTTGCGGACCGCTTCGAGTTCCTGAGTCGTGCACTTGACGAGCAGATGATCCAAGCGGCTGTACCACTTCTCCACCTCGTAGATCGGTGGCGATGGCGATCTCGACAGGGCCCGCAATCGGTCGAGGAGCCGAGCTGGGCCGGTGGGCGTATCGCGCACACCTAGCTTGATCAGCAAGGGGCGAGTCTGTTCGGTGTCATACTCCGCCTTCACGAAAGGCTCGATGTCCAGCAAGGCCTCAGTCTCGGGAGTCCGCCGCAATAACTCGGCAGGTTCGCGGGCTCCGCCCAGCGTGTCCTCCAAGCAAGGCAGGCCGCGTAGTGTCACGATCCACGCTGGAAGTATCTCTTCGCTGGTGACCGCTCGCGTGCTGCCCGTTGTGGCCACCTGAAGGGCACGGGCCGAGAGCGCCTTGTTCCAATGCCGATGTGGAAGATGGAAAACCGTGCCCAGGAACCTGGCCCAGAACTCAGGATCCTCATTGGCGAGTTTATGCCAGTGCGTCCAATGCTCGGGCGAGAAATCGTGATCATCAACGACGAAGCTGTCGGTGACGTAGTGGAAATAGGGCTCGCCTTCGACACCGCGTTCGCTCAGGGTCTGGCGCAGTCTGGACCTTCCCCACACGTGCTTGCGGGACGGTAGGATGGGCAGGAACGGGAGCAGACCACTTTTCTCGGAGCGAACCCATTCCAACCATTCTGATTCGGTGCAGGATCGAAAGCCTTGGAAGTAGGCACGATCAAGGGCGTGCTCCTGATACCATTTCTCATTAACGAAAAGATCGAGCTTTCCGTCAGCGTCGGCGAGTATCTGATCCTCGATCGAGCGGCGGTATCCATCCTGAGCGACATATTGGAATCCTGTGGAGACGGATGCTCCCAACGTCGCGGCAATGTGTGCGAGACGCACGCAATCGTCGAGAGAGCAATCATCTTGAGCGAAGAACTGTTTTGCTACCCGTTCAACGACCTGACTCACATCGCTGGCCTCGTCTAGATCAAGCGATTGAAGCACTTCGTAGGCGTTTTCGACTCTCGCGGAAAGCGATCCATCGCTGCAATGCTCAGCGTGACGTCGCTGCTCTGCCAGGAATCGTGGCCAGTTCGGGTTGAGCACGAGCAGGTAGGCAGACAGAAACTCCCAGTCATCCGAAGAGCCCAGGAGCTTTTTTTCTCCCAGACGGACAATCTCGAACGCCCCAAACAGTACGTCTTTCCCTTGGACAGGGACGATGCGCAGGTTCTTGCGGCCTGGCAGGTGGTAGTATCGAGGTCTGCAGACCTTGTCAGACACGTACTCCCACAGAGCCAGAAGCCTTGCCCACGAAGACGGCTTGGGGAGATGCCTCGTCTCCATCGCGTTGAGGACGGAGTCTTCTTCTACAGGCTCCAGGAGACCCCAATGCACGAATACTTGGCGGTGTGCGTCGCACACGTGATGAGATAGAATGGGCCGCTTCCTGGCATCAAACAAGCTCGACAGCTGCTCGGGGGACCAAATCTCGTGGAGAGGCGCCGGGAGCGTAACGCAGCAGCCCTTCCCGACAAGCTCACCCTGCTGGGTAAGCAGGAAGGCCGAGTCTTCGAGTGCTTCGCCAAAGACTTCCTCGCAGATTGTGGAGCACACGCCCTGCAGGGAATTGTCCTGTCGGTCAACATCGGGGAAGAGCGCGTAGGCGGAGCATCGCTCATTGAGGGAAAGGTCGTAGCGTTGCAGCCAGGCGAGCATGGCCTGAGCGGCATGCCTCCCAGCTCGCTCCAGCAGCCATCGGTTTGTCGGCGAAGTCTCAGGATCTTTGATTTTCACGCGGGCGGGGTCCTGTACGAATGGCGCGTTACATGCGAAGGGTAGGGCCGTATTGACGCCCGTGGGGAGGACCACAAAGAGCGTTTGATGTGGAGTATCCCCAAGGACCAAATCCACCCGGCATGGCGGCAAATGGAGATTATCTTCGCCCATCCTCTCTTGGCGAATCTCCTCAATCGCGTCCGGGGGAAACTCCTCTTCCTCGGAACGAATGAGCAGGTAGGAATGCGTCTGCTCCTCGGAAAGCTTGACCCACTCGGAGCCGGCTACTGGTCCCTGGCCGCACGAGATCCGTCGAATGCAGATGCCCTCGATGGTCAGCGTCGAGATGTTGTTGAAGAACAATAGCGACAACGAACTCGATGCCCACTCTTCGAGATTCTTGGCAAGCTCCTTCTTGCGGTGCCCGTCCTTGATTCGTACGCGCACCTGTGTGGTTTTCGATGGCTCCGCATCATCGACCCACACAGGTTCCGTAAATCGCCTCTTGCGGAAAAGCACAGAAAGGGTCGGGGTGATCAGTCGGACCTCGTCGCCCAGGCTGAAGGTGGACTTGAAGCCAATGCCGCGGAAGCCGATGGTGTGCAGGTTGCGCTTATCCGAGTAACCGAACTTGCAGAGCGACGCGAAGTGGGACTCACGGAAATCCATCCCGTCGTGTTCGAATACAAACTCGTCGCCCTCGATGCGGGCCGAAGCCGTGGTGGCTTCTGCATCATCTGCATTCTGCAAGAGCTCGGATAGGACATGCCGAGGGCTTTGAACCTGTTTGAAGAGTTGGTGCCAGGGACCGGCAAGTTCGGGGTCGTCTTCAAGCTGATTCCATCGATCGCGTGCCCGTTGCTGAACGGTGGCGAAGAACGGTGGTGGCCGACGATGCCGCTGGCCAGAAGAGCCGAGTTGTGGCTTCCTGTGGCTCATGCCGGACGTTGCGCCTTTCCCAAGAGTTCCGCCAAGCTAAAGTTTCGGCCCACCTCCGCGAAGCCAGGTGCCTGGTTGAATGGTCCATACAGATAACGCGGTTCCTGTGCCTTGTCCCCATCGACCTGAACCAAGGCGAGAATCCAGTTGTCCGGTTGATTGCAGCAATAGCGAATTTGTGTCGCGGAAATGGTAACCGTGGACCTGCCGACCGCTTTGCCTTTCACCTCGATGAAGCGTAGTCGACCTGGCTCCTTGGGATCGGTGGTTTCGATATCGTACCCCTCGTTGTTGTGGTCCATCTCACGAGGTTGCCGGCCAAGTTGGCGTTCCGCCTCCATAACGGCTGCGACGGCCAAGCGGTCGATTCGTTCGCGCTGATCGGGTGTGAGATCACGATCTTCCTCAGGAACGTTGTTGAGCCGGTCGAGCAGCCCCTGCGGAATCACTATGGCACCGCCGATCGCAACCGGCGGGGCTGGCGACAGCAGTTTCTCTCGCTCTAGGCGTTCGAGGCGTTGCTTGAGCCGAGCCTCCAGGTCATCGGCTCGCTGCCGGGCCATCGTTGAGTTCAGGCGCGGAGTCTTACCCGCCTCCTCGCGTGCCTTCAGTTCCTGGGCGCGATGATCCCAATAAGCGATCTCCCTGGTGAGCCGCACACGCACGGCGTTGACAGACTTGTCGATCAGCTCGTCGCGATGCTTGCGGATAGCCGTTAGGTGTTCCGGGACGATATGTTGGGCGGCAAAGCCCAATGCCTGCTGCTCCAGATTCTCTGACAACCACGGCCGGCTAAGCTCATCCCGAACAAGATCGCGTTCTTCGGCGGTTGTTGGCCGGTAGTCGAGGTAGGGTGCCGAGCCCGCCGACCGGACATCCCCGGAAGCAGAAATCTCCACGAACTGCATTTCTCGTGAAATAACGCGGCGATCGTTGGCAGCCAGCTGCACACCATCACGGATGGAGTGGTCCAAATAGAATAAGACCCGAGGCGATTCGCCCGGGTCATTAGGGTCAACCAGAACGGCACCTTGGCGGAGCAAGCCACGGTACTGCTCTAGAATCAGGTCGATGACCGAATCCAGCAACGGGTGGCCTGGACAGATGAAGGCAGCGATCGGCTGTCCCGCTGCGTAGATAAGTTGCTTGTGGAACGTGGCGCGCTCGTAACGAGGAAGGACGGGCACGCCGTGCCCGACTTGTCGGTCACGGTTCCTGACTGAGGCAGGCACACGAGTGATTTCGTAGCGGTTCTGTTCCCGTGCGACGATCCGACCACCGAGTCTCGTGAACGCCTCCATAAAGAAGGCCTCAATGAAATGCGGCTGGAGCCGTCTGGCCTCCGCGCGCTCCATGTCTTCGCGAAGCTGCTGTACCCGCCGGCTGTCCATGGAATCACGAGCAAGTGCCTCCTCTTCAAGGAGCTTGCGAATATGCTCACGATCAGTGGCGTTGTCGATAGCACGCTCGAGCCGAGCACGCACCTCTGGCTGCTCGCCATAGCGCACGGCCTCGATGAGCAACTGGCGCAGAGACTGCCCTTGGAAGAGCCGTCCCAAGACGTCGAAAACGCTATCCCGACCTCCCAACGCCTCGCGCTGAGTATCCAGCTTCTCAAGAAGCCGACGATAGACATCACCTTCGCGGGTCTCGTGAGCTACTAGGTTCCAGCAATGGCACACCTCGGTCTGCCCGATACGGTGGATACGTCCGAAGCGCTGTTCGAGCCGATTCGGGTTCCACGGCAGGTCGTAGTTCACCATGAGGTGGGCACGTTGCAGGTTGATGCCTTCGCCAGCAGCATCGGTAGCGATCAGTATTTGCACATCGGGGTCGTGCCGGAAAGATTCTTCGGCTGCGCGTCTCTGGTCCCGCCCCATGCCACCTTGAATTGTCACGATTGCCTCGGCTCGGCCGATGAGGGTGGTCACGCGGTCTCGAAGGTAATTCAGGGTATCGCGGTGCTCTGTGAAGATAATCAGCTTCCGACGATTGCCCCGCGCGTCGAACATCTCGGGATTGTCCTGAAGCAAGCGGGAGAGTTCGTCCCACTTGCGGTCAACTCCGCTGCGTCGCACATCCAGAGCGGAACGCTCAAGCCGCTTCAGAATCTCAATCTCGATCTCCAGCTCTTCGATCGTTCGTGCTGCCGTGGCTTCATCGACGACCTCGTTCTCGACAGACTCGATCTCCTCGGCTGTGGCCTCGTCGTTCCCCTCAAGAGCGTCCTGGTCGGTCTCCTCGAGGTCTCTGGCGCGAAGGGTCTCTAGCAGGGCCGACTTGCCACCGCGAGCGAGCAGCTTAGCCTCGCGATGGCGGCTTTCGAGACGCTCCTTGCGGCGGCGCAGGCTCTGGTAGATTGCTTCAGGCGAAGATGCCAGGCGGCGTTGCAGGATGGTGAGGGCGAATCCGACCGTGCCCTTGCGTCCGTCGCTTTCCAGAGCTTCTGCACGGTTGAACTCCTCTCGGACGTATTCAGTCACGTCCTTATAGAGTTGTGCCTCGCCCTGGGAGAGATCGTAGGCAACCGTATAGGCTCGGCGTTCTGGAAACAATGGTGTGCCGTCGAACTTGAGAAGCTGCTCTTTTACCATCCGCCGCATCAGGTCACCGCAATCTGCGGTGTGTACGCCGTCGCGGAAGCGGCCCTCAAAGCGGTCCCCGTCCAGAAGGGCCATGAAGAGCTGGAAATCCTCCTCCTTGCCGTTGTGCGGGGTAGCGGTCATCAGCAGAAAATGTCGCGTCGTTTCGGAGAGGAGTTGGCCCAGCCTGTAGCGTTTTGTGTAGTTGATCTCGTTGCCAAAGAAACTGGCCGACATTTTGTGGGCCTCATCCACAACGACAAGATCCCACTGAGGTGTAGCCCGTAATCGTTGCTGCATATCATCGTTGCGACTGAGTTTGTCCAGCCGCGCGATAGCCAGGTTGTGCTCGCCGAACCAGTTTCCTGTCCGGGCCGCCTCCAGTTGGTCGTTTGTGGCGATTTCGAACGGGAGCTGAAACTTCTGGTCCAATTCGTCTTGCCACTGTTCAGCCAGTCGCCCCGGAGCCACGATTAGGCATCGCTCAAGATCTCCTCTGGCCATAAGCTCCTTCATGAACAGGCCGGCCATGATGGTCTTGCCTGCGCCAGGGTCGTCGGCGAGCAGGAAGCGAAGCGGCTGCCTGGGGAGCATCCGCTCGTATACGGCGACGATCTGATGTGGAAGGGGCTCCACCAGGGAGGTATGAACCGCAAGGAGCGTATCGAACAAGGCTGCCAAACGAATGCGGGAAGCCTCAGAGACGAGCCTGAACTCGTCACCAGGAGCGTCGAAAGACCAAGGGCGGGTCCGCTGGCTGATCTGAAGTCGAGCCTCGTCGTCGCGGTAGAGCAGCGTGTTGGCAACGCTGCCGTCCGCGGTCTTGTAGGTGACCTCCAGAACAGAGTCTCCATACCACTGAGAGTTGATAACTGTGACAGGTTCGCGGGGAATCACTCCTTCGACACAGGCACCGCTAATCAGATCTTCGAGTCTACTCATCCACGGGCCTCCTGACACGACGAGAGCCGATAACCGGTTTTCAGTTCACCCACCCTCACCCTCGCGATGCCTCCCTCATCAAAATGGTGCTCATGCTGTTTTGCCAGGAGAGCATCGCTGTGCCGAAGCCCCAATTAGTGAGCCCACCCTTGCCGGTGCCCATCCGTCGCCGCCTCATCTACTGACAGGTTTGCCGTCACATCGGCAGAGCCCTTACTCGCCAAGCTCCCGCGGCATTATGCGGCTAAGGCAACAATCCGTCCATTGTAACTTCTAGCCGCTGCGGTTGCCGTTAGGGCCTGTCTGGCGGTGATTCGGGGATGAGCTTCAATCGTTCACCTCGTCAGCTATAGAAGATATTATTCATTCACAGTAGAAACGAACCCTCTCGTCGGACACGCGTGGATGGCGCAGACGGGCCTTCGCGAAACGGCTATCGCAGCTCGGTGAGCAACGCAACTGACGGCACGTGATCTTTCGAAATACCGCCTCGCCAACGAGATACACGCAGACCCGGCCGAAGTTCACGGGATCCCAGGTCTGAATGCCATGGGGATCGGGTAAGACCTCCTGCCCGACCGTGACCGCATGGCTCTGGTCCTCCGACGGTTGAGAACGCTTACCGGCCATCCCTGCCCCTTTGGCTGGCGGATGATCGCGGAACAGCCCCGGCTTCGGCTCAAAGATCATGATCTGCAAGCCGTCACAGCCCTCGTCGTCGGCCGGTTCAGCGTCGGTTGCGGAGCCCTTTCCCGCCGCAAGTGTCACGAACTGCCTGAAGTAGCCCTTTTCATCCTTGAAACCGCTGAGCAGATTCTGTTCCGGCCAGACCAGGTAGTCTTGGGGGTCGGCGGCCAGCTTCTCGTGCCAGGGTTTGCCTGTGAGGGCGTTGAATCCGGCGAAACCCACCTTCACTGCGTTCGGCTTCCACCACCGGCCTGAGAAGCTGACCCACATGGCCTCATGCGGGTGCATCGGGATGAATACGCCCGGTCGTACCCGCCACGACACCGGCACCCGGTCGGCGTAATCCTGAATGGCGTAGACCTGGAACTCGCCAAAGCTCGGCAGCGGTGGGTATTTACGACCATCGTCAGGGACACGCAGAGCCCGCATGAACCGCACCGTCACGCTGGCTCCGAAGTGCACCTCGTCCCGGTTAACCTCAATTCCAAGCATGGTCTGTCCCCTTGCCTGCCCCCGGTCACATCACTGGCCCCCACGGTCGCGTGTACCGCCGGTGAATCCTGGCCTGCTGGGGTCGCCACCCGCTCTGTTCCTGGTCGGAAGTCCGCGGGAAAAGTTGCAGGTGCGTCACCACGCGGTCATCCCAAACCAGGGCCGCCCCGGTGAGCCTTTCGTCATCCAGCCGCCAGTCCCGGCCTTCGCCTGGCGATTGGAATGCCTCCCACTTGCCGCCGGCTGCCTTCTCCAGAAGCTCGGTCACCCCTGCCGTCCCAGCCAAATCCGCCGTGCCAGACTCTTCCACCGGGGCCATAAGCCAGTCGATCGCGTAGCTGTCCACCAGCGACTCCCAGAAGTACTTCAGCGTCGAGTGCCGGTCGAACAGGTCCAGCCCCTGGAACTGGGACCCTCGGAGCACAGCCAGGCCCACCGCCTCCTTCGGCATTCGCAGCGAGCCCCGGAATTCGGCCAGTTGTTCCCGCCGGGCCTCGTAGGCATCGTGCAGGGCCTGCGTATCGCTTGCAGAGCCAGAACTGGCCAGCGAACACGCCACCTCCTCCCACACGGCCGACTGGTCGGCGTCGTGGCGACCTTCGGCCCTCAGGGCCTCGTGCACCCGCGCCTGCTTGCCGCTCCGAACGGCATAGCTGGCTGCCTTGCCGGGCATAAAGGTCTCGCTGGTGTGCCGCCATCGGCCGGCCTCCACGCAACTGACCGGGATCCGCAGCTTCGTTGCCGCCGATACCAGCACGTCGGTGTTGAGGATGCGATTCTGCTTGGCACCGAGCAGTTCCTGCCCGTCCATCAGGAATACCCGCTCCTCCAGCGTGTTTTCGACCAGCAGTTCGGGCACGCTCCCGGCCTCGCTGATTTCCGAGACCTTCACGGCCGTCAGGGCATCGCCCTCCAGCAGGCGGTATCGCGGTTCGTCGTGTGAAGGCCCGATGATCGGTACCACCCGCAGGGCGATCCTGCCTTGCGGCTGATCAGGTGTTATCCGTTTGGCGCGTTCGGCGATGGCGGTGCACATAGTCGTTCTCCTCGGGTCTTGGCTCCTACGGGGCTGCTCAGTTCGCCCCGATCAACTTCAATAGAAGCCCGCCTCGGCGAGCCGGGATGGCTCTTTCCGGGCGGGCGGGTCC
>CAZPIO010000018.1:0-80242 GCA_964586235.1 uncultured Planctomycetales bacterium | reverse complement strand
GCTGGGGGATCAGGGGGTGCTCGATGCCGTAGCGGGCGGTCATCGGGCAGCCGGCTACATCCAGGCGGTAGTGCAGGCACTCGTTGACTTTGCGGACGTTGTGCAGCCTGTGGAACCAGTTCGTCGGAGACCCTAGAATGGGTCATACCCAAACCCGGCTGGCAGGTCCGAGGCGCGGGGTCATCCTTGAACCTGACTGAGTTGTGGGGGCTGATTGTGCTTGAAATGCCGGATCGTCCAGGTCCATCAACACGAAGGCACAGGCTGTTTTGCGCAGCCTTCGCGTTGATGATAATCCTCACATTCATTGTCCCGAAGGGCAGCCAAGGCCAGATCCACGCTGGGCCCGGTCGGAGCACGGCCACGAGTCCCGCGGCCGACGGCCGGACCGGCGACTGGCCGATGTGGGGAGGCCGGCCTGATCGGAACATGGTCTCGGATGAACGAAGCCTGCCAACCACGTGGGACATCTCCACCGGGAAGAACATCAAATGGGTCGCGGCTCTGGGTTCGCGCACCTTCGGTAATCCGGTCATATCCGGCGGGAAGGTCTTCATCGGAACCAACAACGAGCCCCCTCGCAATCCGAAGATCGAGGGCGACAAGGGCGTGCTGATGTGCTTCGCCGAATCCGACGGGCAATTCCTCTGGCAGGCCGTCCACGACAAGCTCCCCTCGGGCGATGCCAGCGACTGGCCCGAGATCGGTATCTGCTCCACGCCGTGCGCCGCCGGCAACCGCGTCTACTACGTCAGCAATCGCGGCGAGCTGGTCTGCCTCGACACCGATGGCTTCCGCGACGGCCGCAACGACGGCCCTATCACAAACGAGCGGTTCCACGAGCAGACCGATGCCGATTTCATCTGGACGCTCGACATGGTCAAGGACCTGGGCGTCGTCCCCCATCACGCCTCGGCATCACCGCCGCTGGTGGTCGACGATCTGGTGTACGTGGTCACCGGCAACGGCATCGACGTGGACCACGAGAAAGTACACGCGCCCAACGCACCCAGCTTCATCGCCGTCGACCGCGCGACGGGCAGGATCGTCTGGCGCGACAACTCGCCCGGCGACAGGATCATCGACGGCCAGTGGTCGGGAGCGGCCTATGGGCTGGTCCACGGAAAACCGCAGGTGGTCTTTCCTGGCGGCGACGGCTGGCTTTACGCCTTCGAGCCCCGGACCGGCAAACTGATCTGGAAATTCGACTGTAACGCGCCGGAAGATGGGGCCCCGGCGCCCGGCCCTGAAGAGAAGAACAACCTGCTGGCCACCCCCGTCTTTCACGACAACAAGGTATTCATCGCCGTCGGCCAGGATCCGGAAAGCGGCGCGGGTCCGGGGTGCCTGTGGGCCGTCGACGCCACAGAGACCGGCGACGTCACTGCCACCGCCGCCGTCTGGCGTTATCGCGGCGGCGATTTCGGTCGCAGCATCTCCACCGTCGCCATTTGTGGCGACCTGCTCTATGCCGCCGAGCTGCAGGGGTATCTTCACTGTGTCGAAACGGCCACCGGCCGGCGGCTGTGGCGATACGACCTCAAGGCCCCGGTCTGGTCGTCGCCCCTCGTCGCGGACGGCAAGGTCTATATCGGCAACGAAGACGGCGACATTTTCGTGTTCCAGCAGGGCCGCACGGAGAAGCTGCTTGCGCAGAACACGATGAGGGAGACCGTCTATAGCACGGTCACCCCAGCCAATCAGACATTGTATGTTTCCGATCGAACCCACCTGTATGCGATCGCATCCGCCGGAGCGACAGATAGCCGACCGGCGACACCGCCTGCCTCGACACATGCACGAGTCGCGGCTACAAGCCGCTCCTACACGTCATCGGAGCTCGCCTTGTCGCAGCCCGCCTCGTCCGCCACGGCGTCAACCTGGCCGATGTTCCGCGGAAACCCGCAGTTGACCGGCGTTGCCGGCAGCCCCCTGCCCGACGATCCGCAAGTGCGGTGGCGGTTCCGCACCGGCGATGCAGTGGAGTCCTCCGCAGCGATCATGAACGGAACAGTGTACGTCGGCAGCAACGACGGTTTCCTCTATGCCGTCGGCCTCATCGACGGCAAGGAGAGATGGAAGTACAAGGCCACCTCGGCGATCAAGTCGTCGCCCTGCGTTCTCGGCGACAGGGTCTGTGTCGGCGACGACAGCGGCGTCTTCCACGCCGTCAATGTGTCAACGGGCAAGCCGATCTGGACATTCAAAGCCGATGCCGAAATCATCTCATCGCCCAACTACTTGCACGGCCGGATACTGTTCGGCTCTTACGATGGCTGCCTGTACTGCCTCGACGCCGGCAAGGGCTCGCTCATCTGGAAGTTCGAAACCGAGGGCCGGGTACACGGGACGCCCGGCGTTGCCGGCGACAATGTTCTCGTGGCCGGGTGCGACGAGAAACTGCACGTCGTCCGTCTTGCCGACGGCTCGCCAGTCGGGGCCGTCGACATGGGTTCGTTCTCAGGGGCGTCAGCGGCGATTCAGGGCTTGTACGTGTTCGTTGGGACGTTCGGCAACCAAGTACTCGCGATTGACTGGTCCGGGCGCCAGATTCTCTGGACGTATGAGGATCCGGAACGACAGTTCCCATACTACTCATCCGCGGCCGTGACGGGCGACCTCGTCGTGATCGGAGGACGCGACAAGCTCGTTCATGCTCTCGACGCCAAAACCGGCAAGGCCCGATGGACCTTCGAGACGAAGGCCCGCGTCGATGCCTCTCCCGTGATCGTCGGGCAGCGGGTCTTCGTCGGTTCGCTGGACAGCAGCCTTTACGCACTAGATCTGGCCGGCGGCAAGATGCTGTGGCAGTTCGACACGGGCTCGCCGATCCTCGCGTCGCCGGCCGTCGGCGAGGGTTGCATGGTCGTCGGCACGGAAGATGGCACCGTCTACTGCTTCGGCGCCAGGGCGCAGCAGGACACACGCGTTCCATGAAGGTCGTCTATCTGACCGCAGGGGCTGCCGGCATGTACTGCGGGAGCTGCATGCGCGACAACACCCTGGTCGCGGCCTTGCGGGCGAGGGGGCGTGATGTGATGCTGGTCCCACTCTACACGCCCATCCGAACAGATGAGGACGACGTCAGCGAGCCGCACATGTTCTATGGCGGCGTCAACGTTTACCTTCAGCAGAAATCAGCACTCTTTCGGCACACACCGAGGCTGGTCGACCGCCTCCTCGACTCCCCCGCCCTGCTGCGGAAGGTCACGGCCGGCGCCGGGCAGGGCTCGCCCACCGACCTTGCCGCGATAACCATCTCGATGCTCAGGGGCCGGCACGGTGCCCAGCGAAAGGAGCTGGCCAAGCTCGTACGATGGCTCGCCGACGTGCACCCCGACATAGTGAACCTTCCCAATGCGATGTTCGTCGGAACGGCCAGGGTGATCCGCGAATCGCTGGGCGTTCCGATCTTCTGCACCTTGACGGGAGAGGACATTTTCATCGACAAGCTTCCGGAGCCCCACCGGGAAGATGTGCTCTCGCTAATTCGTGAGGGGATTCGAGAGGTGGACGGCTTCGTCTCAGTGAGCAGATACTACGCCGCGCACTCGCGCGAGCAGTTCGCGATCCCCGAAGAACGTCTTCACGTGGTCCCGCTCGGCATACGCGTCGAGGGCTCAACTGAACCCGCCCAGCCCCCCGACGAGCCGTTCACCATCGGCTATCTCGCCAGGATCTGCCCGGACAAAGGGCTGCACATCCTTTGCGAAGCGTTCAAGATACTCCGGCGGGCAGGACGATCGTGCCGGTTGCGCATCGCCGGTTACTGCGGCGGGGCCGACCGGTCGTATCTCCAAAGCATCCGCGGGCACCTGGTTGATGAGAACCTCGACAACACCGTAGACTATGTCGGCGAGGTCGACCGGCCGGGAAAGCTCGCTTTTCTGCGATCGCTGCACGTACTCTCGGTGCCGACCGTTTATCGCGAGGCCAAAGGGCTTTACGTCCTGGAGGCACTGGCCAACGGCGTACCGGTGGTTCAGCCGGAGCACGGTGCCTTTCCGGAAATCATCGAAGCGACCAGCGGTGGACTGCTGTTCGAACCGGACAATCCCCAGGCATTGGCCGACGCCATTGGGCGATTGATGGATGAACCGCACTTGCGCAGGCAACTCGGTCGCCAGGGGCAGGCCGCGGTCGTTGACTCTTTCACCGACGAAATCATGGCCGAACGCACGTGGGCGCTGTATGAACGGGAATTCGGGAAAGCCAGGACAAGCACAGGAAGGCCCGAGAACGCCACATAGGCAGGCGAGCCTCTGTCGTTGGGCCCGTTGGCTGAAACTGAGAACTGAGCACTGATAACTGACAACTACTGCCATGCTCCACGCTGAATCCATCGCAAAAGAGTACCCCACGCGCAGCGGCCCCCTGTCGGTCCTTCGCGAACTCACGTTGTCGCTGGCCACCGGCGAGGCCGCCGCAATCATGGGGCCGTCGGGTTCGGGCAAGAGCACGCTGCTGAACATCCTGGGAACACTCGAGCCCCCCACTCGTGGCCGCGTGACCATTGACGATTGCGACCCTTTTTCGCTGCCGCCCGCGGAGCTGGCCCGCTTCCGCAATCGTCGCGTCGGGTTCGTTTTCCAGGATCACCATCTGCTGCCCCAATGTTCGGCGCTGGAGAACGTGCTCATCCCTACGCTGCCGGGGGATCGCGGCGAGAACGCCGTGAAGCGGGCCCGGCATCTGCTCGAACGCGTCGGGCTGGCCGATCGCCTGGAACACCGCCCGGCCGAGCTCTCCGGCGGAGAGCGCCAGCGGGTCGCCGTTGCCCGGGCCCTGATCAACCGGCCCGCCCTGCTGCTGGCGGATGAACCGACCGGCAATCTCGACCGCCGGACGGCAGCGGTGGTGGCGTCGCTCCTGATCGAGCTTCACCGCGAAGAGAATGCGATGCTGCTCCTGGTCACTCACAGCCACAGCCTGGCCGAACAGTTCACCCGGCGATACGAGATCGTGGACGGCGCTCTCTCGGTTATCTGACAGGAACACCCGTGCGAATCGCGACTCTGTACAGACGAAACCTCCTCTTTCACTGGCGGACAAACCTCGCCACGACGCTTTGCGTGGCCGCCGCCGGCGCGGTGCTGACCGGGGCGCTGCTCGTGGGCGATTCGATGCGCGAGAGTCTGCGGGACTTGGCGATCCGCCGGCTCGGCCCGGTAAACCACACCCTGACGGCCGGACGGTTCTTCCGGGAGGATCTGGTTTCCGAACTCGCTCAGGACAACCGGATTGCAGCGTCGGGCGCCCTCGCAGCCCCACTCGTTCTCCTTCAAGGGGCTGTCGAGCATGCTGCGACAGGCGCCAGAGCCGGCCGAGCTAACTTCCTGGGCGTCGACCGGCATTTCGCACAGCTCGGGCAAGGCCCAATCATCCTGAACGAGATCTCGGGCCTCGAAACGTCGGTCATTCTCAACGAGCCTCTGGCCCGAAAGCTGCAGGCCAGGCCCGGCGATGACGTTCTGGTGCGCCTGGGCTCTCAGGCCGACGTGCCCGCCGAAACGCTCCTGGGCCGGCGCGACGCCAAGACCGTGTCCTTGCGTCTGACCGTCGCGCGGATCATCCCCGCGGACGGCTGGGGCTGCTTCAGCCTGAGCCCCACGCAGCAGGAGCCGTACAACGCATACATCGCGCTCTCAACGTTGCAGCGGGCACTGAAGCAACGCGGCCGCATCA
The DNA here is from genome assembly GCA_964586235.1 of uncultured Planctomycetales bacterium. GTDB lineage: Bacteria > Planctomycetota > Phycisphaerae > UBA1845 > PWPN01 > JAUCQB01. The sequence goes on along the minus strand of CAZPIO010000018.1, from coordinate 74,557 downwards.
ATGCAGTGCTCATCGCCGACGGGCAGCCGGCCTCCCCGGCAGAGTCTTCAGACAGGACCGCCCTGCTCCAGCGGATTCTCGATGAGAAAGTGCGGCTTGCGGACCTGGGCCTGAAGCTTCGGCGGGACGACCAGCGACATTACCTCGCCCTGGAGAGTGAAAGCCTCTTGCTGCCCCCGGCAGTCGAGACCGCGGCGTTCGCGGCAGCCGAAGCCGTCAGAGCCCCTGCGACCTCCGTGCTGACATACCTGGCGAACACCATCTCGGCGGAGTCTCCCGCGACTGCCGCGACTGGCCCGTCGCCGGAAACACGATCTACGCCGGCAGCAACGCGGCAGATCCCCTACTCGACGGTGACGGCCATCGATCCGGCCGGCAGCCGAGTCTTCTCCTCCATGGTCCTGCTGGACGGCCGGCCTGCGCCGCGTCCCCTCAAGGATGAGATCCTCCTGAACGAGTGGGCCGCGGACGACCTGCACACCCGGCCCGGCGATCACATTCGCCTGAGCTACTACGTGATGGGCTCGTTCGGTCAACTGCGGACGCAGGAGGCGACGTTCATCCTGCGAGGTGTGGTCCGGATGCAGGGTCTGGCCGATGATCCCGGCCTCACACCTGAGTACGAGGGAGTCACCGACGCGACGCACGTGAGCGACTGGGATCCGCCCTTCCCGATCGACTTCGATCGCGTCCGCCGCAAGGACGAGGCGTATTGGGACGAGTACCGGGCAACGCCTAAGGCGTTTGTCGCCCTGCAAACCGGGCAGGAACTGTGGGCGGCGGACTCGGAGCGTTTCGGCCGCTTGTCCCAGATCAGGCTGGAACCGATCGCCGGAAAGGACCTCGCCGCGACCGCAAGCGCATTTGAGCGCGAGCTTCTGCGCCGCGTCAGACCCGAGAATATGGGCCTGGCATTCGAGCCCGTCCGCGCACAGGCAATCACCGCGAGCCAGGGCAGCACCGATTTCTCCATGCTGTTCATGGGCTTCAGCATCTTCCTGATTCTCGCGGCCGCGATGCTCGTGGCCCTGGTCTTCCGGCTCGGCGTTGAAAGGCGGTCATCCGAGATCGGGATGCTTCTGGCCGTGGGTTTCCGCCCCCGGAGCGTCACCTTCATCCTTCTGGTCGAAGGGGCCGTGCTGGCCGGCATCGGTTCGGCCGCGGGCCTGGTCGGAGCGGCGGCCTATGCGCGGCTGTTGCTCGAAGGCCTGCAATCCTGGTGGTCCGACGCCGCGAGCGTCCCCTCTCTGCAGCTCCACGTGCAAACAACGAGCATGCTGATCGGCTTTGCCGCCGGCCTTGTCGTGGGCTTGCTCTCGATTATCTGGGCAGTTCGCGGGCTCAGCCGGATGTCCCCGCGATCGCTCCTGGCCGGCGCGGTGGAGGCCGGCTCCAGTTCTGTCTCGCAGCGAGCAGGGCGCTGGCCGCTCATGATCGCCATGCTGGCGCTGGCCATGGCAGTCATTCTCATCGCGATTTCCATGACCACCGAAGCGCTGCCGGAAACCGTAGCATTCTTCGGAAGCGGCGCCGCGATGCTGGTGGCCTCACTGGCGGCCCTTTCCGCATGGACCCGCAGGACCCGTCGCGACGCAATCACCCCCACCGGCCGTGCGGCAATCGCCCGCCTGGGAATCCGCAACGCGGCTCGAAATACCCGGCGAAGCCTGCTCACCGCCGGCCTGATCGCATCCGCCACCTTCATCATTGTCACCGTCGGAGCCAATCGGCAGGAAGCCGCGAGAGAGACAGCTTCGAAGCAATCCGGAACCGGGGGTTTCGCCCTGGTCGCCGAGTCGACCGTCCCGATTCTCCAGGATCTCAACACCGCCGACGGCCGCGAGGCATTGAGCCTTTCGCAGTCCACCCGGGCTGCCCTCGCACACTCGGTCGTCGTGCCCTTCCGACTGCGATCCGGCGACGAGGCCAGTTGCCTGAACCTCTACCAGCCCCGGCAGCCCCGAATTCTCGGCGCGACTCCGGCCATGATCGATCGTGGCGGCTTCGCGTTCAAGAACACGCTGGCGAGAACGGAGGAAGAAAAGCGCAATCCATGGACACTGCTGACGCGGCCGCTCCCCGACGGCGCGATTCCCGCGATCGGCGACGATAATACCGTGACCTGGCTCCTGCACCTGGGACTCGGGAAAAACCTCACCATCACTGATGAGCGCGGCCGTGAGGCTCGGCTTCGTATTGCAGGCACACTTTCTGGCAGCATCCTGCAGGGCGAGCTGGTGGTCGCGGAATCACGGTTGCTTGAGCTCTTCCCGTCAGTCAGCGGTTACAGCTTCTTCCTCATCGAGACACCTGAACCAGAAGACCTGGGCCGGGCACTGGAGCGCGATCTTGCCGGCTACGGCTTCGAAGCTGCGTCGACCAGCGAGCGGCTGGCCCGCTATCTCGCGGTCGAGAACGCATACCTCTCCGCGTTTCAAACGCTTGGCGGCCTGGGGCTGGTCCTGGGTACGTTCGGACTGGCGGCCGTGCTGCTGCGGAGCGTGTTTGAACGCCGGGGCGAGCTGGCCCTTCTCCAGGCTCTCGGCTGGCGACGCATTGAGCTGGTGTGGATGATGCTGGCGGAGAATTCCGCACTCCTGCTGTCAGGCCTCGTTGCCGGGGCGGTACCAGCAGTGCTCGCGGTCGCGCCGCACATTGCATCGAGTGCCCGAATAATCCCCTGGGCCTCGCTGGCGTTGACGCTGGCAATCGTGTTCCTGATCGGAACGATCGCCGCCCTGCTCGCGCTCATCACCACGATGCGCTCACCGCTGTTACCGTCGCTTCGGACGGAATGACGGGGAAACCGGTGCGCAAGACCCGCGCCGGGTTATTTGCCGGCGCTCAGATCGACACACACCGCCTTGGCAAGATTCCGGACATACAGCTTGCCGTTGCACAATGTCGGAATGGTCCAGCACTGGTTATTCTTGGGTCCGCCGGTGATGACCGTCGCCTCGGCGATCGGCTTGAACTCCTTCGGAGACGCCTTGGCAACCACCAGCTTGCCCCGCTCGGTCAGGACGAGCAGATGACCGTCGGCCAGGATCACCGTCGCGTTGGCATATCCGTCAACGCTCCAGAGCTCCTTGCCGGTCAGGAATTCCACGCACTTCAGGGCTCTCCGCTCATCGGCCCCGTACAGAACTCCATCCGCCAGCACGCACGACTGGATCTTGTTGACGAAAGCCTTGTTTCGCCAGAGCTCCGTGGCCTTCAGCTTGTCCCCATCCTCGGCGAGCTTGAAGAGGGCGCAACCGGTGCCGTATCCGGACGTCAGAAACAGATGCCCATCGTGGTAAATCGGCGACGCGGCGTTGACATCGTATGAGGTCTTCCACTCCGTCCGCAGGACCTCGCGGCCGGTCTTGGCCTCGGCAATGATCACGGACTTGCCGAGGAAGCCGACGATGTAGCGCTTGCCGTTGAACGTGAGCGGATAGGGCGTCGAATAGCCCGCCTTCTCGGAGGTGCATTTCCAGATCTCCTTGCCCGTCTTCCTGTCCAAGGCCAGCAGACCGCCATCGGAACCGCCCGCGTCGACGACCGCCATATCCCCCTCGATCAGGACCGACCCGGCATAACCCCAAGTCCTGTGCGGGGCGTTGCCCAGCTTCCTCTGCCAGACCTCTTCACCTTTATCCGCCGTCACGCAGATCAACTGCCCAAACCCGCCGAGAACGTAAACACGCCCATCGTTCACCGTGGGCGTGGCCCGCGGCCCGTCGCCGCCCTGCGAATCCTTGAACTCGTCCTCAAACGGCCGGTTCCAGATCTCCTTCCCGGTGTTCGCGTCCAGGCAGAAAAGCACCTGCTTCTTGTCCTTGTTGCCGCAGGTGTAAACCTTGCCGCCGACACAGGCGAACGAGCTGAAGCCCGGCCCGATGGGATACTCCCACAGCGTCTTCGGCTGCTCCTCCCAGGTGGTCTTGAGACCCTTCTCGGGGCTGATCCCATCGTGGTTCGGCCCGCGCCAGTTCGGCCAGTCTGCGCCGTACACCATCGAGCCCATCGTCAACGCGATCGTCACGGCCACCGCAACCGCTGTCTGATGTGCAGACCTCATATCGAATCCCCCTGTTGGAACCACAGACCCATCGCACCACCGTTACAATAATCGCCAATCGCGGGTCAGAATTGTACCGAGGCCCGGCGAGCCCATCAACCGCCGGCCGCGGGCGGCTTTATCGAAAGCTGCACGAGACGATCACCGCCGCACAAACCCAGGTCGCAGGCCCGTTCCGCCCGCATGGCCAGCGCGCCGGTCGGACAGGCCTTCGCACACTGCTCGGCAGCGGCCCGGAGCCCTTCGGAGAGGTCCATTGTGAAGGGGACGGCCATGCTGACGCTGAACCCCCGCCCGACGATTGAGACACCCAGCCGTTCTCCCGCTTGCGCCGCGATCCGGACGCATGCATCACACATGATGCATTTGCCGGGCTCATAGACGATGTCCGGATGCGTCAAGTCCTGCCTGAATCGGCGCCGCTCGCCGGTGAACCGGTATGGATCGGCCTGGTACTCCGTCGCGTACTGGCGTACCCGGCAGCCGTCGGCCTTGCGGCATCCGCAGGTCAAACACCGCCGCGCCTCTGCAGCAGCCTGTGCCGGGGTAAACGTCGCCTCAATCTCGTCGAAGCTCATCCGCCGCCGCGTCGACTCGATCTGCTCCGCCCGCATGCGTGGTGCCTTCTCGATCCGCCGGAACAACGCGGCCAGTTCATCCTCGCTCGGCGCCCGCATCGCCACATTCACCATCGCCGGCTCGCCGGTGACCGGCTGCCCGGACAGGTATTGATGAATCGAGACCGCCGCCAGCCGCCCCGCCGAGACCGCCCGCACCACCAGGTCGGGGCCGCACACCGCATCGCCGCCCGCGAAAACACCCGGCAGACTGGTCATCAGCGTCCGGGCATCGACGGCAATGCCCCACGAGGTCGTCTTGAGCCCCTCGGCCTCCGCATGCGAGCAGTTCACCGCCTGCCCGATCGCGGCAATCACCGTATCGGCTCGCACGGTGAACTCGGACGCTGGGATCGGCACCGGCCGCCGCCGGCCCGATGCATCCGGCTCGCCAAGTTCCATGCGGATGCAGGTCACCCGCAGCGAACCATCCTCCGCCCGTTCAATACGAGTTGGAGCGGCGAGGTACTCGAGGTGTACACCCTCGACCTCCGCACCCTCCACCTCTTCCATCAGGCAGGGCATCTCCTGCCGCGTCCGGCGGTACAGCACCCGCACGTTGCCGGCTCCCAGCCTCACGGCCGTGCGGCACGCATCCATGGCCGTGTTGCCCCCGCCGACCACAATGACGGCTTTGCCAAGCTCCGGCCGTTCGCCTCGGGCAACCCGTTCAAGGAACTCGATCCCCGACACGGCCAGTTGATCGCCTTGGCAGCGCAATTCCTGGCCGTTCTGCGCCCCGATCGCCAGAAAAACCGCATCGAAGCTCTCTCGCAAGCCGGGCAGCGAGAAATCCCGGCCCCACACCGCATTCATCTGGAATTCCGCTCCGAGACGCTTCACCGCCTCAATCTCGGCATCCAGCACATCCCTCGGCAGACGATACGCCGGGATCCCGTAGCGAAGCATCCCACCGGCCAGCGGATGAGCATCGAAAAGCGTGCAGGCATGGCCCTTTTGCAGCAGGTAGTAAGCCGCGGTGAGTCCTGCCGGTCCCGCTCCCACGATGGCAACCTTCCTGCCACTGGCTTCGGCCCGAGCAGGGGCGAAACGATCGGCCGCGACCAGATCCTGATCGGCGGCAAACCGGTGCAGCGCCCCGATCGACAAGCCCTCATCATGCCCGCACCGCCGACACTCGTCCTCGCACAATCGCGGACAGACCCGTCCCAGCGCCGCCGGGAAGGTCAGCCGATCCGAGATGACCTCCATCGTCCGCCGATTGCGGCCGACCGCAATCTCGTACACGAAGCCCGGTATATCGAGACCGGCCGGGCACCGGGCGCTGCACGGGGCAATGCAGTCGCCGGCATGATCCGACAGCAGCAGTTCGAGGGCCATCTTCCGGGCCGCGTGGATGTCTTCGCTGCTCGTGGTCACAACCATCCCGTCAGAAACCGGCATCGCGCAGGCCGGCGAGAGATTTGCACGCCCTTCGATCTGCACGGCACACAGAAAACACGAAGCGACGGGTTCGAGCCCCTCGACGAAACAGAGAGTGGGGATTTCGATGCCAAGCCGGCGCGCAGCTTCAAGAACGGTCGTCCCTGCCGCGACCGCCACGTCCCGCCCATCAATCTTTACCGTCACCAAAGCCATCTTCGCCGCCTGGTCGCACTCATACAATCTCGATCGCGTTATCCTTACATGCCTTCATACACATTCCGCACCGCGTACACTTCGCGTCGTCCACCTCGTGTCTCTCGTACGGCCGGAACGCGATCGCTCCCGTCGGGCACGCCTGCGCACACAGCGTGCATCCGATACACGCATCGGTCACCCGATAATGGATAAGCGCCGCGCACTTGCCGGCCGGACACCGCCGCTGGTGCAGGTGGGCCTCGTACTCCTCCCGGAAATACCGCAGCGTCGTCAGCACCGGGTTCGGCGCCGTTTGACCCAGCCCGCACAGGCTCGTTCGTTTCACCCGGTCGGCCAACTCGGCGAGCTTGTCCAGATCGTCCGGCCGGCCCTGGCCCTCGCACAGACGGTCCAGGATCTCCAGCATCCGCTTCGTGCCGATGCGGCAAAAGGTGCATTTGCCGCACGACTCCGCCTGTGTAAACTGCAGGAAGAAGCGGGCGATGTCCACCATGCAGTCACGGTCGTCGAGGACGACCATGCCCCCCGAGCCCATGATCGCCCCGGTCCGCGTCAGGGCTTCGTAGTCGATGGGCGTATCCGCCAGGCTCGCGGGCACGCATCCCCCCGACGGTCCGCCCATCTGCACCGCCTTGAACACGCGCCCGTCCTTGATGCCCCCGCCGATGTCCTCGACGATCTCGCGGATGGTGATGCCCATCGGCACTTCAATCAGCCCGCCGCGGTTGATCTTGCCGGCCAGGGCGAAGACCTTCGTCCCCTTGCTGGTCTCTGTCCCCAGAGCGGCGAACGCCTCCGCCCCGTTGCGGATAATCCACGGCACGCACGCCAGCGTCTCGACATTGTTGATGCAGGTCGGCCGGCCGTGCAGGCCCTTCTGGGCAGGAAACGGCGGACGCAGGCGAGGCATCCCCCGCCGGCCCTCGAGCGAGGCGATCATCGCGGTCTCCTCACCGCAGACGAACGCCCCCGCCCCTTCGCGCACCTCGATCTGCAGGCCGAAATCGGTGTCCAGAATGCGGTCGCCCAGATAGCCCCGTTCAACCGCCTGCCCGATGGCGTGCCGGACGTGCCGCACGGCCAGCGGGTACTCCGCCCTGACATAGAGGAATCCTTGCGAGGCTCCAATCGCGTGCGCCGCGATGGCCAGCCCTTCGAGCACCCGATGCGGGTCGGCCTCCAGCACCAACCGATCCATGAACGCCCCCGGATCGCCCTCGTCGCCGTTGCAGATCACGTACTTCGTTTCGTCGGGCTGCGACCGGGTCAGCGACCACTTCAGACCGGTGCCGAAACCCGCCCCCCCACGACCGCGAAGCCCGGACCGCTTGATCATCTCAATGACGGCATCGGGGCGGACCTCCTTCAGGCACGTCTCCAACGCACGGTAGCCGCCGCGAGCCAGGTAATCGTCGATGCTCAACGGGTCGATCTGTCCGCAGTTCTCGAGCACGATGCGCTTCTGCTTGCCGAGATAGGCCCCAACCGCTCCGCACTGGGGGTCCATCGCCTCAGCCGAGGCGGCCGTCCCATCTCCTCGAAGCAGTTCCGCCAGATCGCTTGCCGCCCAGCGCACGCGTGTCGGCCAACGCAATGGCCGCAGGTGCCGGGTGATGATTCCGCGAACCTGCTGCGGCGAGACGTTGCCGTAGAGAGACCGCCGGCCGGCGATATCGACGATTTCTACGAGCGGTTCCCGGTGGCACAGGCCGTTGCAGCCCACGGCCTTCACCACACCCGCACCGCCCGCCTCACGCACGGCCTCGACCATTGCCTCCTGGACGCGCAGCGCTCCGGCGGCAACTCCACAGGAGCCAAGCCCGACGCGAATTTCGATATGGCCGTTGCGGCTCATGCTTGCGGCTCCTGCTCGCGGAACGCCTCAACCGCGTCGCACGCCTCGGTCGGTGTGAGCCTGCCGACGGTCTGGTCGTCAATCATCATCACCGGTGCCAAGCTGCAGCATCCCAGGCAGGCCACCTTGTCAATGGTAAACAGCCGTTGCGGGTCGGTATCCGACCCGGCGTCAATCGCCAGGTGCCGCCGAAGCTCTTCGGTGATCTGCCGCGCGCCCGAAACATGGCAGGCCGTCCCATGGCACACCTTGACGATGTGCTTGCCGGCCGGGGTCCGGCGAAACTGAGCATAGAACGTCGAGACCCCGGCAATCTGCGCCGGCCTGATCTCAGTCAACTCGCAGACCCGTTTGAGCGCCTCATCCGGCAGGTACCCGTAGTGCAACTGAATCGCTTGCAGAATCGGGATCGCCGCCTCCGCCCCCCGCCCTTCGCGAGCCACCACCGCATCAACAAAGCTCAGATCCAGCGAAGGGGGCGAACCGGTCGTCTCAAGATCCGGTGCCCCATCCCTTGCGGAGCAAGGGGTGGGGGATCCCACTGAACCCTGAACCCTGCTCGCCACGCCGTAGCGGAGCGAAGGCGGGAACCCTGAACCCTTGTTCGATCTCATCTCCTCAATCGTGCTCAACGCGGGCATCCTCCGACCGCGGAGCGACACGAACCACTTCGCACCGCACAGAAACAGCAAGGATGCGACGATTAATACGGCCGTCGCCGCCTTCTGCATCTTATCTCGCTGCAAGGAGTGCTTGGTCTGTCGATCAAGTTCAGCCACAAGCGCCGGAGCCTGCAAAGGATCGCTTTTCGCCGCTGTCTCGAGGCCGGCGATGCGCTGCTTGTCGGCGGGCGCGCGGTGACGTGCCACGAAATAGTCGCCGACGAGCATGCCGGTGCTCGCGATCATCACCAGTCCGGCCGGAACGAACAGAACGGCCGCAATGACCTGCTGTAGTTTGCGGCTCATGTCTCCGGCCCCGTTTGCTCAATGACTACTGACGCCGACGGGTCCTCGTGTCGCCGCACGCGCTCGCGCGGACAGGATACGTAGCAGCGCGCACAGAACAAACACGACGATTTCACCGCCCGCATTTTCTCGATGGCCCCGAACGGGCATGCCTCGGTGCAGAGCCCGCAGTCCAGCTCGTTATCCGGCGTGATCCTCACCCCCCGCCACGAGAACCGCGACAGAATCGCCAGCAGTCCACCGTACGGGCACAGATAACGGCAGTACGCCCGGCCCACAAACATCCCCAGCACCAGGAGAACGCCGCCCGCAATCAGCATCTCCGCCGGCCCCGTCCGCCGGAAGAAGCCCACGAACGGGTCAAACCGGCAGATGATGAAATCCCGGCCGGCGGCCGGCCTTGCCGCATACCACACGGCCAGGACCAGGTACCCGTACTTCAACCATGAGAGCACCCTGTCCAGTCGCCGCGGCACGTGCAGCGGTTTGAGCAATACCAGGTCCTGAATGCCCCCCAGCGGACAAACACCGCCGCAGAATGCCCGCCCGAACAGCAGCGCCACCACCAGGGGCAGAAAGAAGAACGCGATCACCACGTACGGAACTGCGTACGTCGGATCCGTCAGGGCCACAGTGACATTCTGAATCGCCCCGATCGGACACACGCAGCCCTTGCGATAGAAGCCGAAGTACAGCAGGCAGCCGATGGTGAGCACAACGAGCCATCTGCGGTTCCGGCGCGCCAGCACAATCCACGACGAGGCCCCCAGTGCCGCCACCAGCAAAACCGTGTCAGCCACTCCCCACCACGCCGCTCGCGGCAACGGGCGCTGAACGGCCGGCGTCTCGTATCCGCCGCCGATATCTTTAGCGCTCGGGGCCGCTTCCACCGGTCTGTGGTATTCGGCGGAACGCAAGTCCGGCGAGATCACCACGATCATCAGGAGGAACGACAATATCACCCAGGCCCAGCGTTTCACTAAACAACCCTTCGGTTCCTGGCGGTCTCCATGTCTCCACGTCCCCGCATCACCGCGTCTCATGACTGCCCGCCCGGCGGGCAGGCTCTCGCAAGTACGCGCTCTCGGGACAAGCCTCCGAGATGCTGCAGCGGTTGCAGTTGAGGCACAAGTTGTGGCGGACCTCGAGCCGGATCGATCCCAGCCCCGCCGGCTCCTTGCAGTTCATCACGCAACGCCCGCACCCGTTACACAGCATCTCGTCAATCGTGTACTCATAGAAGTTGTTCAGCGGGTCGTCGGGGTCGACCTTGCCGATGGCGGTGCGCCGGATGGCATCGCGCGGGCAGAGTTTCAGCGTGGGCAAGCCGTCGTCGCCCACCTCGCTGGTCACGTCGAAGTAAGCCGGGCAGATGCAGCACCGCCCGCACTTGGCATGGTCGTTGACCGCCCGGACGGCCGAGAGCGGCAGGACGCAGTTCGTCGCGCAACTCTCGCAGACCGGCACCCCGGTCGCCCCGAGCCGGATGTCAATGCATCTTGTCGGGTCGATCTGCCAGACATCAGCGGCGCCGGCCTTTCGGGCCAGGTAGGCCGCCGCCCCGCCGAGGCCGACCAGGCCCGCGCCTCGACCCGCGTGCGTGAGCAGTTCTCTGCGAGTGATCTCCTGGGACATTGTCAGCTCGCCTCCTTCGTCGCAGTCGTCGGTCTTGAAGCCGCCGCTGCGCCCAGTGCGAACACGCGGATCTGGAGATTGGCGGTGTCCACAACATAGAGCCGGCCCTCCGAGTCCACGGCCACATCCATGTTCTTGCAGTTCTGGTCGAAGGATTCCGGCCCGATGAAGGCCAGCAGTTCGCCGGCTGCATCGTAGGCCTTGCATCTCGCCGGGGCCTTCTCGGTGACCACGATCTGCCCCTGCCCCGTCAGCGCCACGTTTGTCGGATTGCAGCAACCGGGGAAGTTTTCCACGTTTCGCGTGCCGAACCTGCCGAAGTGCCCGAGCAGTTCACCGGCCGGCGTGTATCGCTCAATCCGGAATTTTCCGGGGTTGGCCGCGTGGATGATGCCCTTGGCATCCACCGCGAAGTCCAGGTGACCATTGGGGATCAAGAAGCCGTTCGTATTGTTGTTCGTGCCAATGTCGTTCAGCAGCTTCCCGTCCTTGTCATATCGCCGGATGCAACGATGTGTCGCGTCACCCACCAGCAGGTGTTCACCGACCAGGCCAACCGATGTCACCAGGCCGAGCCGCTCGCCGTCGCGCAGTGTCGTCAGAAGCTTGCCGTCCTGGTCATACTGCTGGATCTGGCCCGTCTGGCCGACGTAGATCGTCCCGCGTTCGGAGACCATGACGCAGTGGCCCGGCTTGGCCGGCTTGAACCGCTGCACGAACTTGCCGCCCGAGTCAAAGACCTTGACCTCCGCATCCCCGGCTGCGAAGACCCGGTTCGCCGGGTCCACACAAATCCCGCGCAGGGCCTCCGTGAACTGCTCGGCCCGCAGCCCCCTGCCTCCAATTGACAGAACCTGATGGTACTGCATCGCGGCACCCGGTTGACGAGACACCACGCGAAGCCGGAAAGATCAACGAATCCGCCCGACTCCAGGATGCCTCACTTGCCTGCCGTCGTTCCCCCGACCTCGATACACACCATGCTGGTCGTGTCCCGCAGCACCAGCTTCCCGTCGGACAGGGCCATCGGTCCCCAGACGTCCTGGCCCTTCAGAACCTGCGCGCTGGCCAGTTCCTTGTACTCGGTGGTGCTCGCCTCGATCAGCCGCAGCATCCCGGTGTCGCCTTCCAGGGCGAAGAACATCCCGTCTGCCAGCAGAAAGCTGCCCAGCCCGAACGACGCCTTGCCTTCGCTGGTCCAGACGATCTTGCCGTTAAGATCGAGGCAGGTGAACAAGCCCCGCTGCTTCTTGCCCACCGCAAACATATGATCCTTGTACAGCACCGGCGTGTGGACCTCTGAATTCCACTCCGACGCAGGAAGGCTGAACACCTTCTCCGCGGTGAATCGTTCACCTTCGCGCTTGACGCGGATCATGACGCTGTCGGCGTTGTAGAGGCTGGTCATGAAAACCCGATCGTTCCCGATCGCCAGCGGCGAAGGTGCCACCGCCACGTTGAACTTCCATGGAAACGACCACAGCAGCTTGCCGTCGGCGGCCGAGATTCCAGCGAGGCCCTTGAGCGTGCAGTAGAGGTACTGCTTCACCCCGCCCAGTTCGGCCGGCATCAGCGAGGAGTGCGACATCGCCCATCCCTCGGGATTGGGCGTCTGCCAGAGCGGCTTGCCCCCGGCCTTCTCCAGAGCCACCGCCAGGATATCACCCCCCGCGGCAATGATCACCCGGTCATTTTCGATCAGCGGGCATTGACCGTTGTACCACGCCGGGATTCTCGTCTTGTGCTCCTCAACCAGGTTCTTGCGCCAGAGTTCCTTGCCCGTCTGCGCGTCCAGGCAGTGAAACACGCACTTCTGGTCCATGGTGAAAACGTATTTCCCGTCAACCGCCGGCACCGTCCGCGTGATCAGGTGGTTCGGGCGGATCTCCTTGGGCTCCCTGTAACGCCAGAGCTCGTTGCCGTCCGCCAGTGACAGGCATCGGACCAGCCATTCCGAGGTCTTCGTGTCGTAATCATTGAAGTACACCCGCCCGGCAAACACCGCGGGGCCCGCATACCCCGGACCTGCCTCTTTCTTCCAGAGCAGCTTGGGCTCGCCGGCGCCCCACTTTCGAAGCAGACCGGTCTCCTTGGAGGTCGCGCTGCGGTCCGCCCCGCGAAACTGAGGCCAGTTCTCCGCTGACGCCTCCGCCAGAATCGCCGTCACCGCCAGACAAACCGACAGCAGACAGGGTATCGCACGCAAGCTCAATGCATCGCCTTTCGAAATACCGTGGCCCCCCGAAGACTGCACGAACCCGAGCCTCAGCACTATAACATAGCCGGCTTTTCGAATGCAATTCCTTCGTCTACGGAGGGATGCGGCCGGGTGCCCGACGATTCAGGCCGGACCTTTGACTTGACGACAGAGCGCCGAGCGGGCAAGTTGGTCCGCGGTAAAGCCGGTTGCGATCGCGCCTTTGGAGAGAAAGGATGCCACTTCCTCGCTCGATACCACTCAGATACCTGTTGTTCGAGACGCTCTGCTGCGGCTCACTATTGGCACCCGCGGCCTCCGGAGCCGATCAGCCCCAGTGGGGACAGCAATACACCCGCAACATGGTTTCGGCCGAAAAAAGCCTGGTCGAGTCCTTCGATCCGACCGCCGGCACCAACGTGAGGCTGAAACTCGATCTGGGCACGGACACCTATTCGTCGCCGATCATCGCCGGCGGCAGGGTGCTCATCGGCACCAACAACGCCAGGCCCCGCAACCCGCATCATGCAGGCGACTTCGGCGTTCTGATGTGCTTCGAGCAGAAGGACGGCCGCTTCTGCTGGCAGCTCCTGGTGCCCAAGCTGAGCGGAAGCCCCTACCTGGACTGGCCTCGCACCGGCCTGGTTTCGCCCTGCACCGTCGAGGGCAACCGAGTGTACATGGTCAGTAACCGCAACGAGGTGATGTGCCTCGACCTGGCGGGCATGGCCAACGGCAACGACGGCCCATTCCGCGACGAGGGACCGCACATGGGCCTGGAGGACGCGAAGAGCCACCCGGTCGACGACACCGACGCGGACATCATCTGGCTCTACGACATCGACCGCGAACTGGGCGTCCACCAGCACGACGCCGCGCACTGCTCGGTCCTTGTGCACGGCCGGTACCTCTACGTCAATACCTCCAACGGCGTGAACGACACCCACAAGCGCATCGTCTCGCCTGACGCCCCGAGCCTGATTGTGCTGGACAAGGCCACCGGCCGCCTGGTCGCCCGCGACGAGGAACACATGGCCCCGCGAACCATCCACTGCACCTGGTCGTCCCCCTCGCTGGGCGAGGTGAACGGCCGGACGCTCGTGTTCTTCGGCGGCGGCGACGGCGTCTGCTACGCCTTCGAGGCCCCCGCCTCTGATTCACCGGCCGACCGCCCTTCTCGACTGCGCAAGGTCCGGTCGTTCGACTGCGACCCGACCGCCCCCAAGAAAGACGTCCATCGCTACCAGGACAACCGCCACGAAGGGCCGAGCAACATCACCGGCATGCCGGTATTCCACGAAAACCGCGTTTACGTGGTGGCGGGCGGAGACCTCTGGCACGGCCGGCGCGTGTCCTGGCTCAAATGCATCGACGCCACAAAGACCGGCGACATTACCCAAAGCGGCGAGATCTGGTCCTACGCCATGGACCAGCATTGCATGTCCACCCCCTCGATCGCAGGCGACCTGGTCTTTATTCCAGACTGCCGCGGCCGCGTTCACTGCCTCGACACCAGAACCGGCCGGCCCCACTGGGTCCACGAAACCCAAAGCGAGATCTGGGGTTCACCCCTCGTGGCAGACGGCAAGGTCTATGTCGGGAACCGGGGAGGCGAGTTGTGGATCTTCGCCGCCGACCGACAGAAGAAGCTGATCGGCTCGTTCAGGCTGGACGGCCCCATCCACGGCACGCCCTCCGCGGCCGGTGGCGAAGTCTACATTGCCACCATGAAGCGCCTCTACGCGATCGGAGATTGATGTGGCAGTCGGCTGGAATCCGCATGGAGAAGAACCATGAAATACCTCTTGGGCTACGGACGAACGACGGCGGCGGTAATGCTTGCGGCCCTGTCGCTGCCGGCCGGAGCGGCGACAGCCGACGAGCCGGGCCGCTTGCCGCGGGTCCTGATCATCGGCGATTCGATCTCCATCGGTTATACGGAGCCGGTGCGCCGGATGCTCGCGGATCAGGCAGAGGTCGTACGGATACCCGGCAACGCAGCGCACACCTGGACGGGCCTGGAACGACTTGACGGGTGGCTGGGTGACGGCCGCTGGGACGTGATCCATTTCAACTGGGGCCTGCACGACCTCAAACACCTCAAAGACGACAAACTCGACACCCGCGGAAAGCGCATCTCCACATTGCAGGAGTACACCGCCAATCTCGATCGACTCGTCGGCAGGCTCAAGGGCACGGGCGCAAAACTCATCTGGGCCGCCACGACGCCGATCCCTGAAGGAGCAGCCGGCCGGATCAAGGGCCAGGAGATCGAGTTCAACGCCGCAGCACGCGAAATCATGGACAAGCACGGCGTGAAGGTAAACGATCTGCACACGTACGTGTCGCCCTACCTCGACAGGTATCAACTCGCCGCGAACGTCCATTTCACCGGCGATGGTTCCGAGTTTCTCGCGCGAAAGGTCGCCGGGTGTATCCTGAACACACTTCGCGACCAGAAGCCGCCCTTTGAGATGGGCGAGGTGAAAGCCCCCGTCTTCCCGGACCGAGCGTTCGACATCCGCGAGTATGGTGCGACGGCCGGCGACGAAAAGCCGGACACGGAGGCGATCGCCAAGGCGATTGCCGCCTGTACGGCGGCCGGGGGCGGACGCGTCGAGGTGCCGCCCGGAGTGTGGCTGACCGGCGCGATTCACCTGCGGAGCAGCGTCAACCTGCACCTGGCTGCGGGCGCGGAGCTTCGCTTCAGCACCGACCCGAAGGACTACCTTCCACCCGTGTTCGTACGCTGGGCGGGGATCGAGTGCCACAACTACTCGCCGCTGATCTACGCCAACGGCTGCACGAACATCGCCCTCACCGGCGAAGGAAAGATCGAGGGCCAGGGCCGCGCTTGGTGGCCGTGGGTGAAAGAGCAGGACCGCATCTACCAGCAGTTGTCCGACATGGTGCTGCGGGGCGAGCCCCCGGACAAACGCGTTTTCGGCAGCGAAGAAAAGCCCCTGCGGCCGCAAACGTTCCAACCGATCAATTGCACGAACGTGCTGATCGAGGATGTGACCTTCACCAGCGGGCCGTTCTGGACGATCCACGCGGTCTACTGCGAGAACGTGCTCGTTCGCCGAATCACGATCGCCAACGAAGGCCCCAACAATGACGGCTTCAACGCCGATTCGTGCCGCAACGTGATCGTCGAGCACTGCACGTTCGCCACCGCCGACGATAGCGTGGCGATCAAGTCGGGCATGAACGAGGACGGCCGCCGCGTCAACCGGCCGTCGGAAAACGTGATCGTCCGGCACTGCCGGATGAAACGCGGCCACGGCGGAGTGGTGATCGGCAGCGACATGTCCGGCGGTGTCCGCAACCTGTTCGTGCACGACTGCGACTTCAGCGGCTCGCTGATCGGCATCCGACTCAAATCCTCGCGCGGCCGGGGCGGGCTGGTCGAGGACATCTGGTATCAGGACATCGAGCTCGGCGACATCAACGGTCCGGCGATCACCGTGCATACCGACTACAAGGCGTTCTTCGGTTCCGACGCGGGCATGGCCCCGACCTTCCGGAGTATCCACCTTCGCAACCTGACCTGCCGCAAGGCCGAGCAGGCCGTGCGCATCAGCGGGCTTCCCGAGCAGCCCGTCGAAAACGTGACGATCGAGAGCGTCGTCATCAACGCGAACAAGGGAATCGCCATATCAGACGCCCAGGGCATCGATGTGGTCGATTCGGCTGTCACGCCCGCGACCGGCCCCGTCATCCAGACCACGGACAGCCGTGATATCCGCATCAGGAACATGCTGTGCCCGCGAGGCGCCGATCCGTTCCTCGACGTCCAGGGCAGGTGCGAGAACGTGCGGGTGATCAACTCCGATCTCTCCACGGCGAAGCTGGCGATCAAACGAGGCGACGGCGTGGACGCGCGAGCCGTGACCGTGGAATCCGGCCCAAGTAGGTAGCGCTATCGGGCGCGCTGACCGCGCCCGCCTCGGCCCTGACCGGCTCTCGCGCCCGCCGGTTGTGAAGCGGAGGCATTCCGGGCTCGGCCGCCGCCCCACAGAGGCTTGGCCAGTTGCGACTCCCATGCATCCAGAGCCGCAGAGAGCTCATTGACCTTGTCCGGATTCTCAGCAGCGAGGTTGGTATCTTCGTGGATATCTTTCGCCAGGTTATAGAGAAGCACGGTCCCCACCGGACCGATACCGTCCAGGCCGGCTGAACCCGCCGCGCCGGCACGTGCACCTCGCCTCGCTCTTGCAGCCGGCCGCGATTCGATTGGGGCGCCCTCGTGGCGGATCAGCTTCCAATCGCCCTTGCGCACGGCGGCTTGCGGACCCAGCCGCCAGAAAAGTATGTCGTGCGGCGGCTTGGTTTCCTGCCCGGTCAGGTAAGGCATGAGATTCACACCATCAATCGGCCGGTCCGTCGGCATGTTACCGCCCGCGACCGCCACCGCCGTCGGCATGATATCCAATTGGATCACCGGCCGATCGTCGACCTTGCCGGCCGGCAGATGTCCTTTCCACGCAACCATGAACGGAATGCGGATGCCGCCCTCCAGCACCTGCCCCTTGAATCCGCGGAGCGGCTTGTTGGTTGAGGTGTTCTTCAGCGTGGGCCCGCCATTGTCACTGAAGAAGAACACCAGCGTCCGTTCTTCCAGCCCGTTCTTGCGCAGCGAGGCCATCACTGCCCCCACACCGTCGTCCAGGGCCGCCAACATGGCCGCGTGCCTGCGGCGCAGGGGATCCTGAATCTCCGTGAACCGCTGCATGTACTTCTCGGTCGTGTCCATCGGCAGGTGAACGGCGTTGTACGGCAGGTACAGGTAGAACGGCTTGCTGTCCTTCGCATGGCGGTCGATGAACGCGACGGCCTCTCGCGTAAAGGCATCGGTCAGGTACTCCTTCTCGTCCACCGTCTCGTAGCCGCGCATGATCGGGTTGTTGGAGTCGCTGCGGGGATTGAGATATGGGTGCGCACCACCCGGAAATCCAAAGAACTCGTCAAACCCACGGCTGACCGGCAGATACTCCCGACGGTAGCCCAGATGCCACTTGCCGAACATGCCCGTGGTGTACCCGGCCGCCTTCAGCCGGTCGGCTATGGTCACCTCGGTCAGCGGCAGGCCGAAAGCCGCCGAAGCCTCGGCGGGCGGACCGGGGTTGAATTCATGGCCGAATCGCTGCTGGTAGCGCCCGGTGTTCAGCCCCGCGCGGGTCGGGCTGCACACCGGACACGAAACGTACCCGTTCGTGAAGCGGATACCGCCTTTGGCCAACGAATCGATCTGCGGGGTCTGGAGATCCCCGCCCTGACAGCTCAACCCGCCATATCCAAGGTCATCGGCCACGATCACAACAATGTTTGGGCGATCGGTCACCCTGGCCGCGTTCGCCTCCGCCCCAACCGCCGTGCTCGACGCCAAAAACCCTGAGAATCCAAGAACCAAGAAGCCGTATCGCATCACCAGACCTCCGTCTCGAAAAGGGTGGCATGGCCAAATCCGCCGCGGCGGACGCCGCCATGTCTTCTGACAAGGCAGTCCCTCCGACCACGGCTGGGCAATCGCCCTGAAAACAGGCTGCACCCCATACCTCCAAGCCTCAGGTCGACAGGAAACCTGCTCACAATCCACAACGTCGTTCCGCAACGATTATTGCCCTCCGGGTGCCACTGGCAGCTCGTCTGCCAGTGCCTTCCGCTGTACCGGCGAGTCATGCCCCATGCGAGTCGGTCACCGGCCGCCCCCGTCCTTCGCCGGAGACTCGTTTGGGCGGCTGGGCCTGGCTTTGCCGTAGGCCGGTTTCCAGATCCACGGCAGCACACCGGCCCTGTTGGCCCACGCCTCCCATTTCGCGATCATGGCCACGGCTCGCTCCGGCTCTCGGGCCGCCAGATCGTGCAGCTCCGTGCGATCCTTCTCCATGTCGTAAAGCTCCCACGGCCCGTCCGGGTCCTTCGCGACCAGTTTCCATTTGCCCTCGCGGACAGCGCGGTTGCCCTCGTGCTCCCAGAACAGTGCGTCTCGATCAATCTTGTCGCCGGCGAACGCAGGCACAAGGCTCTTGCCCTCCACCGGCCGAACCGCACGGCCCGCACGCTCGCTTGGATAGGTTGCACCGGCCAGTTCCGCACAGGTCGCCATGAGGTCGATGACCTGACCCGGCTGGCGCTCGATCTCGCCCCGCCGCCGGATACCCTTCGGCCAATGGGCGATCAGCGGCGTCGAGATGCCCCCTTCATGCACCCAATGCTTGTACTCGCGAAACGGCGTGTTCGAGACGTTCGCCCACGACCGGCCGTAAGCGATGTAGGTATGCGGTCCGCCCGGCATGACCTTCGGCCCTCCGAGCACCGGCCGCCCGTCGCGGGTCTGCATCGGCGGCCAGATCTTCGGCTGAAGCTCATCCGGGCCCATCGGCTTGAGGTCCGTCAGGTGCCATTCCGCCTTGTCCTCCCGCCCCAGGGTCTCGGCGCAGCCGCCATTGTCCTGCAGAAACAGAATCAGCGTGTCCTCAGACAGACTCGCCTTCTCGAGTTCGGCGACGATGCGGCCAATCCCGTCGTCCATGCGGTCGATCATGGCCGCATAGACCTCCATGCAGCGGGCCTCCCACGCCTTGTGCTCGGTGGTTCCCCAGTCACCCGCCTGCCGCGATAGCTCCCAGGCGGGATCGATCAGGCCGAGCTGTTTGAGCCGTTCAAAGCGGGCTCGGCGGATGGGTTCATAGCCGCCGTCGTATCGCCCGCGGTACTCAGCGATCGCCTCGGCCGGGGCATGCATCGGCCAGTGCGCCGCAGTGTAGGCCACGTACACAAAGAACGGACTCTCCCTGCTCTTCCGTGCGTGCTCCTGAATAAACCGCACCGCATTGTCGCTGATCACGTCGGTATAGTAGAATCGCTCGGGGCGATATTCCGGATCGTTCTCCGGCGTGATCATGGTGTTGTCCCGGGTGAGCGTCGTCGGGTCGTAGTAACTGCCCCCGCCGGTGATCGTCCCGTAAAACCTCTGGAACCCGCGCTGCAGCGGCCAGTTCCCGCGGGAGGATCCAGCTCGCCCCTCGTTGGCCACATGCCACTTCCCGCACATGTAGGTGGCATAACCCGCGTCGCGCAGGACCTCGGCAATAGTCACAGCGTGGCGACTCAGATATCCCTGCCAGGGCTCCGGCCGTCCCGCAGGAGCGCCGGTCATGTGCCCCACGCCCGCCTGATGGGGATGCAGACCGGTCAGCAGCGAGGCGCGAGTCGGACAGCACCGGGCCATGTTGTAGAACTGTGAGAAACGCAGGCCGCCGGAAGCCAGGCGGTC
This sequence comes from uncultured Planctomycetales bacterium, assembly GCA_964586235.1. Lineage (GTDB taxonomy): Bacteria > Planctomycetota > Phycisphaerae > UBA1845 > PWPN01 > JAUCQB01. The sequence goes on along the minus strand of CAZPIO010000018.1, from coordinate 54,338 downwards.
AAGTGTGGGCGTCCGGATCTCTCCGCCGTAGCAGCCGAGATCCGAGTAGCCCATGTCATCACTCATGATCATCAGGATATTCGGGCGGAGCCCTGCCGGTTTCGTCCGTGCGGCCGCTTCAAGACGCGCCCCGGCCGCCACAACCAGCATCGACGCGAACAGCAGGCAAGAGACCCGCATGGACGGCCGTCGCGTGAGCGCTGCAAATCCCGAACAAATGATCGCGAACAGCCGGTCTGCCGCCGAGCCGGATCGGTCCACCATCTCACCTCCTATGTCGCATTGGCCGCGCCCTTGGTCCGCCCCATCCAGGCCAGATCGCCGGCTTCGCCGAACTGCTCCTTGAAAATGCGATAAAACAGCAATTCCTCTTTGCTGTTGACCACCCAGCCGTTCGGGAGCACCCGCTCGCGCTCGAATGCCCCGTCCGCGATAGTCTCCTCTGCGTGGCTGGACAACAGCCCCGAGACCCCCGACCCCTCCCAGAACTTCGACTTCGGCCTCGAAGCCACCGACGCCGGCAGGTCATCCGCCATCGCCTGCCTCAGTATCCACTTCTCGACGCCGCTGCGGATCTTGTACTCGGCGGGAATCGCCATCGCATATTCCACGATCTCGGGGAACGTCAGCGGCACGTGCACAATCAGCCCCGCCGCGGCGGCGCTGCGGTCCACCCGCTGAAGAGCGGTATTGTGCAGACGGCCGGTGATGTCGATCAACTCGTCGGCCAGCGATGCCGGGTCGAGACCCTTCAGGTAGTGGTAGCCGCCGAAGAGCTCATCCCCACCTTCGCCAGAGAATACCTCTCCAACGTGCCGGCTTATTTCCCGCGCAACCAGGTAGTTCATGATGCTCGACCGCACGAGCAGCGCGTCAAAGGACTCGAGGTGGTAGATCACCTCGGGCAGCACGGAAAGCATCGTTTCGAGCGTCGTGATGACCTCGTGGTGCTCGGACTTGAGAAACGCCGCAGTCTCCCTGGCGAACATCACGTCGGGGGCCCCGGCAAGCCCTGCCGTCGCGGTGTGACGCGTCCGCACGTGGCGTCGGGCAATCACCGCGATGGCGATCGAATCGAGTCCCCCGGACAGCCATGCCCCGACCGGATCCTGTCTGACGGAATCCCGCACCACGCGATCCAGGCGGGACCGGACCTCGCGGGCCGTGACGTCGGGCGGATCACTGAGGACCGGTCGCCTGCTCAACTGGAAGTGTGCTGTCGTTCGCTCCCCGTCGTGCCGTGTTCCGGGCATCAACTCCTGAACGTCCCGCGCGGCCTCGAGCAGCGCCTTGACCTCCGACGCAAAACACAGCTCGCCGTCCGCCGTGCGTCCGTAATAGAGCGGCTCGACCCCCAGCGCATCGCGCCTGAGCACCAGCTTTCCGTCCACGACCTGGGCCTCAGCAAAACGCCCTTCGTCCACCCGGCTGACTACCGCCTCCGGCTGAACCACCTGCAACTCCGTAAAGCCCGTCGGCCAGACGGCGCCGAGAGTCGCTCCCGGCAGCTCGATCACCTTGCGACCCACCCGGCCGCGGTGAGCGATCTTGTCCAGCATCCGACCGACGAGTTCTCGCTTGCCGGGAGCGGCGATGCCCGCAATACCTGGCATCAATTCACCTCCTGTTCAGGGAACCATGGCTTTGTCTCAAGTCGTCAAGGACCATCCGCATACGTGCCGCGGCGGGAATCGGCCTTCCTTCGCCATCCACGACCTTCACCGCGCCTTCGACCAGCCGCGTCTGCCAGCGAACGGCGCGGCTGAATTCGTCCCGGCATTCCCAGAGGTGCGGGACCACGAGAAAACCTCGCTCCAGAGCCTGGTAGAGCCCTTCCGCCGAGCAGGGCGACGGAATCGAGGACTCGATGGCGGCCAAGACCGTCCTGGCCTCCGCCAGGAGATCGGCCGTCCGGGACACGACCTCCGGGTGGCTGGTCATGTCGTCCACCTGCCCCTTTGCCCGAAGCTCGCGGTATTGCCCAAGAGCGTGGCGTGTGATCCGAATGCTCTCATCCACGACGTCGGGGTCCGCCAGGTGGCTGGCCTCGGAGTAACTGACCACGTGAATGATCGCGGGACTTCGCTCATCACCCGGCTCAATGTCGTCCATGAGGGCGGTCACGGCGGCCAATTGGGCCTTGGCCCTTTGCAGGTCTGGAGAAAGATAATCCAGCCCCGCACGTGGCTGCAGGATGACGCGGAACGTCTCGTCCTCGAATTCCCGGATCAATTGGAGCATGGCCCGCGACTTGGCCAGATCCTGGACGCCCCAGGTCGCTTTCGGGGTGTTGAGCATGTTCTGCAGCACCAGGGACCGGATACCGAGGGCCTTGGCCGTCTTCGCCGCCAGCACTCCCGAAACCACGTAAGTCACGTCGTCGCCGCCGCGAAATGAAAAATGGTGCGGGACGTTCGGCTCGAACGGCTTGCCGACCGAAGCAACATACCTGATGGTTTGGATGTGTTGATCGAGGTTTTCTCTCACCGAGCGGGGGCCCCGGCCGTCGATCCGGCAGAACCACCATAGGGACATGGTGTGCCACGCCATGCAGATGGCATCCTCGTACATCCTGGCCAGCTCGAGGGTGTTTTTTGTGCCGGCATAGGTCCGCACGAGCATCGGCCGGGCGGCCTGCCACACGGCGGCAAACTCGTCAGCCGAGTTGAGCGGCACCCCCCCACCATTGGCCATGCCCGTCCAGTCATCGCCAAAATGAGACTGGGTCAACTGCGACGTGCCGATGGACAGAACATCCAACAGGCCCGACTTCGCCAGGCGACGCGTCCAATCCAGGAACAGCCGGACGGCCTCCTCCCTTCGGGGCCCGTACGGCCCAAGGTGAGCGCGCATCAGCGGAAGCGTGGCATTACGGCCGGCATGCTCCAGCCGACCAACCAGCGTGTCGCTCCGCGTACCGAATCCCGCGTAGCCGCTTCGGTCGATCGGACGGACTCCCAGGTAGTCGCCTTTCCGGATCAGCTCGCTGCCGAACGCAAGCCGGGCTTCGTCATAGGCGGCGCCGGCCGTCAGGCTCGTTGGCAGCGCGCTGCGGGGAACCCCCAGGGCCGTCAGCACCTCGACGGGGCTCTCATCGCCGCAGAAACAGGCGCCCACCTCGGGCACTCGCTGACTGACAATCTCACACGCCGCCGGCAGGCCCGCGAAACACACCGCTTTCAGGGGCCCTCCCTGCTCGACGAACAGACCTCTCGACTTCAGCCGATAGACAAGACGCTCAAAGACCGCGCTGCCCTCGTGCGGATCCAGGCGGTAGCTGAACCCGAGCACCGTGATCCGATGCCCGCGGATCCAGCTCTCCGCGGCCGCCAGACAAGCGGCATCGTCGGGACGGCCAAACGCCTCACAGGCCGCGGCATCGCCGACAAACACCTCGTACCCCGCATCCAGCAGGGCCTGCCCGACGGACATGATGCCGAGCGTATGGGCATCCCCGACCGGTCGAACAAGACCGAACCTGTCTTCCTTCGTCGCCCGTGGAGTCGTTTTCATTCCCAGACCCTACGCTCCGGAGTGTTCGAGGTTGTATCCGTCCTCGGAGTACAACGTGCCCCCAGCCCCGCCCGCATCCGGCGCCGAGCTTTCGGCGCCCACCACCAGGAAGCGAATGTCCTTCACCGTCATGCCCTTCAAGCCAAGGCGATCGACGGTCCGCCCCTCTTGCCAGTAATCCACGCCGTGCATGAGCGACGCCAGGTGAATGATCGCCCTCATCGTTGGGGTGGGCACACCCAGCGTTTCCCCAATTGACGCCGTTGGCACAAGGCTCGTGGGCACGTCTTCCGTGATATACCGGTGCTCCAGCCTGGCGGGCGCCTTGATGCCCCGATATCCGGGGTTGGCCCTGATGGCCTCCAGCAGCGTTCGTCCGGCCGCATTATAGGCGAGGTAGAGCCACTCGCGGGCCGTGTTCGCACGGATTCCCAGGGCCCCGCCCACCGCCACGCGCTCCCGGTCGATCGCCTCCAGCACCAGGGCCACCGATGGCGTGACCCCTTCGATGTAGAAGTCGAAGTCGCCGTGCGTGTCCTCAATCCGCCCCGCGTTCAGAACCGTGATCGCGGGATGAAAGATCGCGCCGATGTTGTCAAGGCTGGTTTTCAACACGTTGTCGCCCGGCACGAACTGGGGCAGAGCGGTCTGAATCACCGGCAGGACGTCCGGGATCTGGTACGCGGGAAGCGTCGCCAGCGGGACGGAGTTCTTGATGCTGAACACGTGAACCTGGCCGGGATTGGTGATCCGCGACGCGTACAGGAGGGTCTGAGCCTCGGCCACAAACGGCCTGACCCGCGGGTTCTGTGTCCGCAGGACCTGGGCCAGCTCGATCGCTCCGCAGGTCCTGCCCGGGTTCAGCACGATGATCTGCCCGTCCCTGACGTGGGGAGCCATCAACGTGGCCATATTCCGGTGGGCGGTTGCGGGCACCACCACCATCACGACGTCGGCACCGCTCATCGCCTCGCCAATATCGGTGGTCACGACGTTCAGTCTGACGAAACCTTCGAGCTCACCAGTGACGTCGATCCCGCCTCTGACCAGGATCGGCACCAGACGCTCCGGGTTGCGCGTGTACAGGTTGACCCGGCACCCGACCAACCCCAAATGCGCGGCCATCGCCATCCCGCCTGATCCGGCTCCCAGCACGCAGAAGCTCGGCATGCCTTCCCCGGTGCCAATCTCCCCCAAGGGCTCTTCCGCCGCCGTGAGGATCTCGATGAATCCCGCCGGCGATTCGGCCTCGATCAACCGCTTTGCCACGTCCGGTTCGCCGCAGAGCCGGGTCAGCCGGCTGAGAAAACGAAGATACAGCGCCCGCGTCTGCGGCGGCCCGAGCAACATGAACACCAGGTTGCCCCGGTCCTCGGCACTCGGACCCCACGCCACGCCCTGCTGCGAGGTGCCCACGGCCACCAGGAGCTGTTTGCAGGCGTTGGTCATCGCATGCGGGATGGCAACGTGAAACGCGCCCAGCGGCAGCAGCGTAGTCCCCGCCCGCTCCCGGCCCCGGATGTCACGAAGAGCCGTCTCCGCATCGAGGCCTTTCTTCGCCGCAAGCGCCGAGACGAGCTGGACCAGCGCCGCCTCCTTATCCTCCGCCGTGAATTGCGTGAGCACCAGTTCAGGACTCAGAAGCTGTGACAGACGCATGTTCTCTCCTTTGAGCATCCTGCGGCCAACGAGTCTCGCAACGCACACATCTTGATGAAATGCGATGCGCGGGGCCGGGTGTTTGACGGCCCGCTGCCTCTCAGGGGATGCGGCCCGACGACGCTATTCAGGCAGCCTGCGCGCGAGGTGCCTTGCCGGAAGGGCCCCGAAAGACGTCGTGAAGACGCCGTTGACAATCAGAATTGTCCCGCCGGCGGGGTCCATGAACGCGCCCTCGCGGTCCTGGCGATCGGAAGACACAGGCACAGACGCCCATGGTCGTCGCCGGCGGGGCATTCGTCAATCATCAGCGGAAAAACAGCTCTAATCCACCGGCAGGTGTGGCGGCGACCAGCCCGGCGGACGCCGCGGATGCCAGAGGGACGGCTCGTACTGGTTCGCCGGGGGAATCAGCTTCTCGGGAACCAACCGTTCCACGTGCGTGTCGACAAACGCCACGTTCACTCGTTTGTTATGTCGAGCATCCACCCATTCTCGCCGCGCTGTCGACGAGCCCGAAGATCCGGCCGTGACAGGCCCATCGCCCCGGATGGAGTACGGCGGGCGCGAAGAGGGAACGCCAAACGCGGTCTCAACGACGGCGGACCAGTCGGTATAGTCGAGATAAAGAACATGCCACGGCTTGATGCCCGGGAACGCGGCCGAGAAATTCATGCCGTAGCTGCCCCACAGCAATGGTACCTCAAACTGCGGAGTCGTGCTGAAGTTCGCGGCCAGGATGCGACCGCGCCAGTCGATCAGGCTGAGTTGCCGGCCCGTGCTTCCCTTGACGACGTAGACCAGGGCCTTGTTGGAACCGGGCAGAGGCTTGGTATAGACCGTGGCGTCGTTGAAATCCCGGTCGCCGCCCACGCGATCCGCTTCCGTCTCGAAACCGGCCTCATAGAAGCCCTGCGCGTTGGGCGTCGGCCGGCGCTGGAAGAACGGGCTGTCCGTCCCAACCGTCGGGAACGGACCGTCATTCAGCCGATACTGGGAGATCATCACCGGAGCAATGGGCACCAACTCGGTGGTGGACGGGCACTTGAACAGCTCGGTCTGCCCCTTCATCACCCGCACAAGCTGAGGGGCCCAGCCGCGGTGCACAGGGACAACTTCCTTCTTCACCTCGGTCATCCACATGGCGCCCGCCTGGCCCAACTGCTTCTGCTGGTGCCCGCAGACCGAGGCCCGTGCACTCTCCCGTGCCTGCCTGATCGCCGGCAACAGAATCGAGATCAGCAGGGCGATGATCGCAACCACCACCAGCACTTCGATCAGAGTAAAACCCGTCTGCTTCCGCGACATCTGACTGTCCTTCCGGAAACGTCCGCGCACTCTACATCGGTAAGAGAAGGGGCTCATGCTCAACCTCCCGGGACGCCGGAGGGTCTGACTGCTGCGATTTGCGCGCCCACTTCATACTATTCTCGCCATTTCCCAATCAGAATTCAACACAGAATACCGGACCGTCCGAAAAAACGTAAGCAGCTACTCCACTGGCCTTTACCGCCACCCCGGAAACGGAGTACGTGCCGTACCGCCTCGAACCGAGCATCATGGGGACCACACATGGCGGACCCTTCATGGGGCATACAGCCCCCCTGCCACCAGCCCCCTGCCTGGAAGCCAGACGGGTCTGTCGCCGCGCAGTCGCCCCCGGCGACGACGCCGAATACACGGCGATGCCGCCCATCAGGTCCGGGCGCTCGCGCCACGTGGAGCGCGGCGGATGGGTCGAAAGAGCCCTTGCCCGGGAGCAGCGGATGCCCCTGCGGATCATTGACCAGTTCGAGGAGTCGCCCCACGTCCTTCAGCCGGCCGGCCACACCCGCGGCGATCCCACATTTCACGTCTTCCAGCCTTTGACCTCACGCCACCTGGACCGCACAATCAGCACACGCGGGCGTCATGTAGCACCGCTTGCCTGTCGATAGATATTCTCGGCCCGGAACCCGGCAGGTAAACCGGCCCAGCCGCCTGCGGAGACGAAGCGCGCTCTTATCGGTCTCTGTGCGAGCGCAGACGGCATTGTTTCGAGCCTATTATTTAGTATGGAAACTGTTGTCCAGCCTGAAACCACGATTGACAAGGAACCCCGCCTGAACGTCGTCGGCCGTCCGGAGATGTTGAAACCGGACGACAAGCGGGTGATCACCCGGGTCTTTGACCCCCACAACCCCCGGCGCATCCGGTCGATACTCAACCGGGTCTTGAGGCTGGACAAGCACCAGGTCTCGCGGCTGCTGGGCGCCGTGCTCGATGATTTCGCCTCACGGCATCGCGACGTGGAGTCGATCTTCCTGGCAAACTACCGCACCGTCGTTCTGCCGTTCCGGCCCAACCTGCAGATCTCGCGCGAGCGGCAACTGCTCCTCGGCTCCTATTTCACGATGGAATACTCCTTCGAGTCCGCGGCCCTGTTCAACCCGGCCATTGTCCCACATCCAGACCAGAGTGGCGTGGATCCGGGCGCGGTGCGATTTCTCATGAGCCTCAGGGCGACCGGTGAGGGGCACGTATCCTCGATCGTCTTTCGCTCCGGGGTGATCAACGCGAACTGCGATATTCTCTTCGACCCCGTGCCCCGCTACGCGTTCACCGCCGAGCCCGTCCCCGACCGCTTCTTCGACAAGCACCTCTTCTATCGCAAGCTGCTGGAGATGGGTGTTTACGAGGAGATGATCGCGCCGGTCATGGCGGGGCTGCCCGACCAGTTCAACCTCGACCAGTTGCGGGACATGATCAACCAGGTGCGGCAGCGTCCCGAAACCTCGCGGGCCTTCAAGAACACCGCCGCCGACATGCTGTGGCTGGCCTACGCCAACTACGAGCTGCAGTTCCCCGCGGAATGCCCCGCATCGGAGATCGTTATCTTCCCGGCGACTCGCAGCGAGAGCCACGGCATGGAGGACCTCCGCCTGACGCGATTCACCGATGATGACGGCCAGTCGCGATACTGCGGCACCTACACCGCCTACGACGGTTCCCGCACGCTGCCGATGATGCTCGAGACACCCGATTTCCGGAGATTCCAGGTCCATACGCTCAACGGCCAGCACGCCAAGAACAAGGGCATGGCCCTCTTTCCTCGCAGGGTCAACGGCTGCTACCGGATGATCGCGCGGCATGACGGTGAGAACCTTTACCTGCTGACGTCCGACAACATCCACTTCTGGAACGAGGCCCGCAAGCTGCAGGCACCCATGGAGCCGTGGGAATTCGTGCAGATCGGCAACTGCGGCTCGCCGCTGGAGACCGATGCCGGCTGGATACTCCTGACGCACGGCGTGGGTCCGGTGCGGCAATACTCGATCGGGGCGGTTCTGCTGGATCGCGACGAGCCGAGCAAGGTGATCGGACGGCTGCGCAAGCCTCTGCTCTCGCCGGTTCACGACCAGCGCCAGGGCTACGTGCCCAACGTCGTGTACACCTGCGGCTCGATGATCCACAACGATCAGCTCGTGATTCCCTACGCCATCTCCGACTCCCGGACCGCCTTCGCTACGGTTAACGTGAACGAGTTGATCCACCGCATGCTCGAGGACGGCCCCTGACCCGCACTGACGGGTATGCCGGGTGCCACTGGCGGCTTTCGTCCCGAGCCGTCGTCGAGGAGCTCGTCCGCGCGGGTGCCCCATCCATTCGCCGCAGCGAATGGGTGGGGTCACGATGATGGATTCAACGACCACCCCTTCCACCCGCCGAGACGAATGACTCCGGTATAATGCAACCCGTCCGGCAGGTTTCAATCGCAGTTTCATCCGTGCCGAGGTCGAGTTAACTATGACAAAACACCTGAAGAGTCCGCTACCGTGGGTGATTCTCTTGACTCTGTGTGGCAACGCCGTAGCCAATCCTCCCGCAATTCAGCCGCCGGCACCGGCTATCGGCATGTGGTACACCGCCTGGTGGACGAAGGACGATCAGTACCGGCACTGGGTCAATTGCCACCTCTTTCCGGTCCGCGGCCCCTATACCGCCGGAGACCCGAACGTGATTGCGGAGCACTATCGCCAACTGCGCGATCTTGGCATCGACTTCCTGATCATGGACGACACGAACTGCGCGGGGAACGACGGCGGGCGGATCAATGACAACATCCGGGCCTGGTTCGACTTCATGGACGCCAGGCCGGGCGGCGAACGCATTCCGATCTGCATCGGTGGTGGGGGTGAGATGCGCGGCGAGGGTGCCAGGGGCCAGAGCCGCGCGGCCGAGTTCTATTACGTCAACTGGGCCAGGCGCCCCAGCTATTTCCTGCTTGACGGCAAGCCGCTGCTGCTGGTTGATACTGATGACAACTACGGACCCGGTGATTGGGACGACCCGCGATTTGCGGTCCGCTGGGCCTACAACGGGGACAACTTCGAATCCATGGCCAGGCGAAAGACCTGGGGCTGGGGGTCGTACGAGCCCGCGCCGATCCTGGCGGAGTCCATGAGCATCTGGCCTGGGCACCGCTTTCCCGGGCAAGTGGCCGAACACGGGCATGACCCTCTTGAAGAGCCGCGGGAAGGCGGCCGGCTCTACGTGCGCATGTGGCTGCGGGTGCTCAAGACCCGCCCCCGGTTCGTGACCGTGGCCGACTACAACAACTTCGAAGAGGAGACCGCGATCGAACCGAGCTACGCCTGGGAGGACAGCCGCGGTCACGCCGTGCCGGACCTTTACCTCCGGATCACACGGGCGTATGCTCGCCTCCGGACAGAGACGCCGGTCCCCGGAGAATACTATCGCGACGAGGCCAGGCCGGAGGTGTTTCTCTTCGATGGAAAGCGGTTCGTTCACCAGGGTGCGATGCCGCGGCGTGCGGCCGTGATCCTGACCCCGGCCGGCATGCTCGACGGGATGCGGCTGAAAGCCGATGCCGGGCGCGCCCCATCACAGCCAGCCTCGAGGATCAACGACCCGTGAGTCCGTGGTAGAATGCGACCGAGGAGATTCGCGGGATTCGAGGCGAGGCTCGGATGCCAAGCCCCGGACAAGCGTTTATTTCGTGAGTCACGAGAGGAAACCGCACGATGAACAGGCAACAGTGGACGAGACGAAAGGTCCTCAGGGCCGCCGCCGGGACTGCGATCGGGCTCCCGTACATGATCACCTCATCGGCCCTGGGGAATGCGGAAACGGCCCCGGCCAGCGAGCGGGTGACGATCGGGCACATCGGCGTCGGCAATCGCGGAAAGGAGCTCTTGAAGGGCTTCCTGACGTGCAAAGATTGTCAGAGCGTGGCCGTCGCTGATGCTTACAGCGACCGGCTGGAAGCGGCAGCCCGGATGATCGGTGGGAAGGGCTACGCGGATTTCCGCGAGCTGCTGGCCCGCCCCGATATCGATGCCGTGGTGATCGCCACGCCCGACCACTGGCACGTACCCATAGCCATGGCGGCTGCTCGCGCCGGCAAGGATGCCTATGTCGAGAAGCCGCTGGGTGTGAGCATCGAGCAGAACCTGGCCTGCCGTAAGCTCTTTCGCGAAAAGAAGCGGATCTTTCAATACGGCACGCAGCAGCGGAGCATGGAGCATTGCCGGTTCGGCTGCGAACTGGTGCGCAGCGGACGGATCGGCAAGGTCCACACCATCGAGGTGATCGCCCCGGACGGCAACGCCGGCGGCTCGACGGAGCAGGCGGACGTTCCGCCCGAGCTGAACTACGACATGTGGATCGGTCCGGCCCCGATGAAACCCTACACCGAGGACCGCTGCGTCGTGCCCGGCACGTATTTCATCTACGACTACTCGATCGGCTACCTCGGCGGCTGGGGGGCCCATCCGCTGGACATCATGGTGTGGGGCTCGGATGCCGACCTGGCCGGCCCGATGACCGTCGAGGGAACGGGAGTCGTGCCGGACAAGGGCCTGTACGACGCGGTGATCCACTGGGACGTCAAGGTCCACATGGCAAACGGCGTCCGGATGACTTTCAAGCCCGGGGGCGACTCGACGAAATACATCGGCCCCGACGGCTGGATCCAGATCCGGCGAAGAGGCATCTACGCGGAACCCGAGTCGCTGCTGGAAGCCAAGATCGGCCCCGGCGACGCTCACCTGCCCGTGAGCCCGCGCCACGATCAGAACTTCATCGATGCGGTCAAGTCCCACAGACCCGCGATCAGTACGATCGAGGATGCCGTGCGCTCCGACATCATCAGCCACTTGTGCGACATCGCGATCCGGACCAGGAGCAAGGTGACCTGGGATCCGAGAAAGGAAGTCATTGTCGATAATGAGGCGGCTTCCCGGATGCTGACCCGGCCAACACGTGCGGCGTGGAAACTCTGAAACGGGCGGCTCATCCGAGCGGGTGCCCTGCCGAAGGGGTGGGGGACCGAATCGGTAGCGCGAGCAGCCGCCGCGGCCAGCGATCCACTGGTGACTTGCACGCACTCCGTCGACCGCCACGGGCCGACCGGCCATCCGGCCAGACGCAGCCTGGAAGCCGGCATCACAGCCGTTCAGCGAGCGTTACTTCACGCGCTTGGACTTGCCGCTCATCTCCAGGATCTTCTGCAGGCCCATGTATTCCTCGCACGACCATTCCGTCGTATTGTCGTCCAGGAATCGCATCTTGCCCTTCATGGAAGTCTGCCCCCACGGCGTGTGGTTGACCGCGGTCATGTGCCATGTCCCGGTGATCGGATCAAACGTGCCCGAGCCACTGCCCATCATCCCCATGCTGTCCGCCCAGCTCGAGCGGTACTTCCTGGCATGGATGTCGTAGGTCCACATCTCGCTCATCATGGTGTCATCGAAGTTTTCCATCTTCATCTCGCCGTTGCCGACCAGGTACCAGCGATTGCCTTCCCATTTGATTTCGGATCGGCCGCTGGTCTTGAGCGGCTGGTCCAGGCAGGAGAACTTCGCCACCCCTTCGTGCTCCCAGGTGCCCACGAAGGCGTTGAGCCGGTCCAGCTCGACCGGCCGCTTGGGCATGTGGGCCTTCATCTCGTCGATGGTCATCTTCGGCATGCAGCCGGTCAGCATCACACACGCGGCCGCCGCCAGAACCGCCTGCATCGTTTTTCGTCGGAACATGGTTTCTCCTTTCGTCTGAAGAGCCTCAACTCAATGCTAGGCCGGGGGCAAAGGCACGGCCACCCGCCCGCCCGCCGCCGCATCGTCGAATCCCCTACCCAAAACCCCGGGGTAACGCGGATACAGGGTTCCGATGGGTGTGGCGGCCGCGCGCCCCGATAACGGCCGCATAGGTTTTTACCTTCTTTTTCAGTTTTAAAACTGTATCCCGTGTCGGAGCGTGTGATCGAGAGCCGTTCGCCGCCGGACGACACGCTGGCAACGTGGGCATGTCGACGGTCCGACGTCGGACGAGTTCGATGCTGCCTGGATTGCCCGAGCGTGGGTTCGTTTGGCGCGACGTGGCCGTCGGCTCCCACGCGGCGATCGGCCAGACCGGACGGGACGGCGTCTCCATTCGGCTCGAAGCTGATCGCTTGCCCTGTTGGGTTCGTCCGGCGTCCCACACGGAGGAGGATCAGAAGAGAGTGATCCGCAAGTTCTTCGCCTACAGTCCTTTGCGAGAGTTCTTCGGTTCCAGGCTTGGGTTCGTTTCGCAAAACAGATGCTGCCTCCTTCCCATTGTCGCCGGTTGGTCGGTAGTCACCTCTGCGCAGAGTATCTCCACTGCCCCATGTTCAGACATAACACGGCGGGGTGCTCGGCAGGGTGCGGTTGAATCAGAACACGCGGGGCGGCAGTGACGGATGACGACTCGCGCCTGGGTGCGGACGGGTTTGCCTGCCCCAGCCCGTGGAAGTAGCTTATTCATCGCTGGCCGTGCCTGTCTCGAGGCGGCTGGCGTATCTGTTCGCCAACCGGCGCGGTGATCATGATGGGCGGATCGGGTTGGTCGGGACTGAAGAACGGGAACGCACGGCCGGGCGGGCGCGGATGCGAAACCGATGAACACGACGGAACCCTCTACTCTTATCCGTGATATCGGTGACATCCGTGGTCAAATGATCGCATGACGATGCATGACGCGGGACTGGAGAAGAACCACGGATTTCACTGATGACACGGATAAGGACGAAAAGGAGCTACGGCTCCGTTTCGACGTCACTAAAGGAGCTGGATGCTAAGGTGTCAAGACAAGAGTTGACCCCGATGCCACTTTTGGTCGGAGGACTAATGGGCCCGTATATGCTGATGATTCATCTTATGGTTGCCACGAGACGATCTGGCGGACGTCGGACACGAGCGGGGACTGTGAAGGCGATACCAGCGATCCTCTGGGGGCTCGTGGCCCTTGTGGCGGGAGCATCGGCGCGGGCCGGGGCCGCACAGGCACCGGCGCCGGGTGCGAACGAACTGCTTCAGGCCGTCCGTCCTTTTCCAGACGAAATGCTCCGCGCGGCAGGCGACGGTAAGGGCCTGCGGCTGATGACGGGCTACTATGATTCGATCCGCGCCTGGGGCGAGGTTGCGGCGCAACGTTTTCTGCCGGCGCCGGACCGGCCGGGCCAAGGCTACTATGGCGGCGGTGGGCACGAGGAAGACGACATTCGCCCCATCGGCTACGCCGTGCTGGTGAACGCCTTCCTTTCTGAGGCTGATCCGCCTGGGGGCGGCATCGAAACGGCGCTGCGGACCCGCTGTCGCGAGCATGCCGTTGCCGCCCTCCGCTATCTGACGGCCGCGCACCTGACCGGCGGAGGCAGGTGTGTCAACGGCAAGGCTTGGGGTGACCAGTGGCAATCGGCGATGTGGGCGCGGTCGGCGGGTCTGGGCGGATGGATGCTCTGGAACCATCTGGATCGCGATCTTCAACTGGCTCTCGCTCGGCTGCTCGTGCACGAGGCTGATCGCTTCATCGACCGGCCTCCCAAGAACGCCAGACCTGGAGATACGGGGGCCGAAGAGAACGCCTGGGACGCGCACATCACCAGCCTGTGCTGTAACATGTTGCCGCGGCATCCCCACGCCCGGACCTGGGACGAGTCCGCCAAGCGGTACATGTACAACAGCCTGTCGGTCGCGGCCGATGAGCAGGATGTGCGCCCGGGCGATGACGGGCGCCGCGTCTGCGACTGGGTCAGCACGGTTAACGCCCAGCCGGATTTCACGGTCGAGAACCACGGGCTGGTCCATGTGGGTTACCTCAAGACGACGATGGCCGAGTTGGTGGAGAACGCCGCCCACTATCTGGTCGTGGGGAGCCGCCCGCCGGCGGCCTGCCTGCATCACCTGCCGGAAGCATGGGCACTGCTGCTCCGCTGCATGTCCGGCGACGGCGCCGCGATCTACTTCGGGGGCAACGACTGGAAGATCGTACACACGCAGGCCAACGACATCGTCATCTACGCGATGTTGAACCTGCTCCACGGCGATAGGGATGCGGCCTATGTCGAGCAGATTGCACAGGACGTGCTCGGGCGGATTCAGCGGCAGCAGGGCGGCTACTACGGCGCACGCCGCGACCTTGAACAGGGCGGTTTCGTCGCCTCGCGGCTCATCACCTGCTATCTCGGCCACGCCGCCCTCGGGGCCGGCGCCCAGCCGGTTACATCCGGGCAATTCAACGACCATGCGCGCGGCCTTTTGTATCTGGAGCAGGGCAAAGCCATTCTCCACCGCACGCCCGCCAAGTTTGCTTCCTTCACCTGGGGCCCGAAGCGTCTTGCACTGGCGTGGCCGAATGACGGAAGCTGGGTCGTATGGCCTCACTTCTCGTCGTACCTGGGAAGACTCAACGAAGAAGACAGCGATGCGAAGCATGCCCCGCTGGAACGCATCCGTCACGAGCTGCTGCCCGACGGGTTTGCTGTCGCCGGCACGCTCATCCGCTGTGGCGGCGCGGTCCGACAGGACTTCGCCTATGTCTCGCCGCCGGGCGAATTCACGGTCTACGTCGAACGGCTCCGCGTACTGCGGGACGGCGGCCTGGACCGGCGTGAGACCGGCATCATCGGCCACGATTACCCGCTCCGCGAGAATGAGCGCGTCCTGCACAGCCGCCAGGGTACGGTCCGGGTCCGGGCGGTGGGCGGGACCGAGCAGACGCTCGAGATTGAGAGTAATTGGTTGAATATTGGAGACCAGATCGGGCACGTCGTCTGCCGCCAGAAGGGGCGAAGCAATCTGATCCGGTATCACGATTTCACCCGTGGCCAGGGCCGTGTGCCGGAGTTGCAGGAATGGTTGAGTCTTATTGGCGAACGTACGCCGTTGGCGCTCCACGACGAAGACTGGGCTTGCGTGGTGACGGCCCTTGAACAGACAGCCGCTCAGACGCGAAGCCTTGCGGGGGCTGTGAGCATGGCCCTTCAGGGCGAGACCGCCGTATACCAGACGCCAAGGGCCACCCTCCGCGTGGACTTTGGCTCAGCGCAACCATCGGTGAAACTAACGCCGACTTCCACCTGCAGAAGCGAGCAGTAGAGTGCGGGCGGGGCTGGCCCAGCGCCCGGAGGAGCAGAGCTTGGGGTCAGAGCGCACGCCGATACTGGGGTTGACCGGGTTGTGCGGGTGGGGTAGGGTCGAGTCATGGCCCGACCTTTGCGAATCGAGTTTTCGGGGGCCCTGTACCACGTCATGTCGCGGGGCAACGACCGGCGGGCAATCGTGCGGGATGACGCCGACCGGAACCGGCGATTGGGGTGGCTGGCCCGGACGGTGGAGACCTACCGCCGGCGGCTTCATGCGTTCGCGTTGATGAACAATCACGAGCATCTGTTCGTGGAAACGCCGGAGCCCAATCTATCGGCGGGGATGCAGTACCTGATGGCCCAGGCCCTGTTGTGCACCTGAGTGGGCCGTGGGCTGGAAGCCTGCACCACAACCGGAGCCGCCACCACGCGGCCTTACTCCATGATCAACTCGCCCATCCCCCCGCAGCCGCCCTGCCTGAAAGGCAGTTCGCATCTCCCCTCGTAGCAGGAGTTGCCTGCATACACCCCGAAGGTTCGCGGATTGAGGCTTTGCTGCTCCAGTTCGCGGGCCTTGTAGTAGTCGCGGCGGGTGAATCGCATCCACTGGAGGGCCGCCTCCCTGACCTGCGCAGCATCGAATCCCTCGACGACGATCAGGCGGGCGGACAGGCCCCAGACGGTCTTGGCGAGATTGCAGGGGCAGCAGCAGGTGTACATCGGGTTGTCGTCGCAGCACGGGGCCGCCAGCGGGGTGAGGGCTTCCCTCTTGATCGTCTCCTGCTCCGCGGTCAGCGTGTACTGCGTGTAGTACTGGAGAAACGTGGCCGCGTTACTCAGCGAAAGAGGCATTCCGTAAGAGGTCGCGTCGCCTTCCTGCGGGAATGATGCATAAATGGCCTCGTCCACGACCGGCGGAGCTTGCGGCGCGCAGCTTCCGATCGCCATCAGCACGGCAAGAGCTGTGAACGGAACAAGAATCATCTTCATGCAAGCGCATTTCCGGCTCGGCATCTCAACATCCCCCTTTAAAGACAGTGCTCGACCCCCGCGACGGGACGGGCGAATCGGCGGGATACTAGCGAACTCGTCGCCTGGCCGCAACAATGAGTCCCTTATCTGGCACGAATGTGCCAGTGCCGTGAACAGATCCTCTGTTTGCTGAGGGATGCGTAAGAACGCTACCCAGGCCCGCCAGGCAAGTCGGTCTCCCGCTTGTCGGCCTTGGCTCCATCCGACGCCGGGCGCTGCCCGATAGATTCCGGGGCCTGTACTGGAAATCCGCCCTTGCCGGCCTCGGGGGCATGCGAGGCCAGATGCCGCAGCATGGTTTTGATATCGGTCACACCCTTGAAGGCGACGTACACGGTGACGGTGGAGTACCAGACGATGACAGCGGCAGTGAGCAGCCACCAGAACCAATGCTCAGTCATGTCGAACCTCCGGTCTGAACAACCGCGAACGCTCCCCGGTCGCCGTTCTTCGGCTTCAGCAGCGAACCAGTAATCATTGCCACCGCGGCGGCCGCATACGTAATTGAACCCAGCACATACTGCCACTCGTCGCAAAACGGCTTATACCGCGCGGTCTGCTGCAGGACGAGCAAGGCGATGGGCACGATGGCCCCTACCACGATGGCCGCGACCGCTCCCCAACTGTTGGCCCGTTTCCAGTAACAGCACGCGATCAGCAGCACGGACATGCTGGACAGGTAGATACTGCCGGTCACTGTCAGATAGGTCCAGACGTCTCCCTTGAGGTCGTAGTACAGGCCGAAGAAGAAGAGGAAGACGCCAATCGCGGCGATGATCGCGCGATTGATGAGAATGCCCCTGCGTTCCGTCCAGGTGCGGCGGAACGGGGCCAGAATGTCATTGTAAATCACGCCGCCCCAGGTCAGCATGTAGGCCGAGTCAGTGGACATGTCGGCGGCCAGCATGGCGGCCACGAGGAGGCCCATGAGGCCAACCGGCACGGCCGTGCTGAGATATCGCGGCATGGCCAGAAGCGATCGGCGTGCCTCGTCGACTCCGGGGAAAATCCCGGCCAACTGGTCCGGGGCCATGACCGAGAGGGCGGCAATCCCCCAGACCGCCGGGATGAGGAAACGACAGACGAAAAAGAAGCTCGTGTGGGTGTAGATGCGGCGGCCGGTCCGCGTGTCCTTGGCGGCCAGGAGTCGTTGGATAATGGTCTGCCAGGTCAGGACCGCGGCCAGATTGACCACCGCATTGTACACGACGTAGTCGACGCCCATCTTGGGGTGCACGAAGGGATTGAAGCCGCCGGCACCGTAATGAGTGTCCACCGTCTCAGCCAGTTTGGCCCAACCCACGTTGTGCAGAATGAGCAACGAGACAATCAACAGGCCTGCACTCATCACGACGAACTGCAGGAAGTCCGTAACCAGCACCGACAGCATGCCACCGAGCATCGTGTAAATCGCAACAGCAGCCAGCAGTATGCCCATCATCGGAACAAGGTACCGCACATCGAGCCCGCAGACCTGAACGAGGAAGTCGCCGCCCATCCGCAAGAACACACCCATGTTAAGCAGGCCGCCCAGCACAATGACCACACCGCTGAGCCAGCGCACGCGGGAGCCATACCGGTTCTGGAACAACTCGGGGATGGTGATCACGCCGGCATCGCGCAACGGCTTGATGCAGAAGCCGGTCAGGCCGACGAACAGCATGGCCGCGGCGTACAGGATACCCGGCGTCGCCCCGGCGAAACCCGCCTCGTAGCCGAGCTGGGCGGTGTACATGCAGGTGACAATGCCGAACTCGGTGGCGGCCAGCGAGGCGATGCCCAGGTAGAGGTTCATCTCCCGGCCGGCGACCAGGAAGTGTTCCACCTTGCCCACGTACTTGCGGACCGCGATGCCCGCTATCATCGTCGCGAGCAGATATACGCCCACAATGCTGCCGTCGATCGCGGTGAATCCACTCATTGATACGAATCCTCTCGGCACGAACGCCTGTATACCGCGGGCGGAACGAGAACCGCTCGTCCGCAGATGCACCCGGCCGTCCGAGGCGCTGCGCCCAGGACGACCATTCACGTTGGGTCGGGTATCTTACACGGCCGAGAGCCGCTACACTATAGCCGGCAATCTCCCCGGCAATACGTGGGTCCGTGACAGTTTAGGCGGGGTCTTGTAGGAGCGGTCTCCGACCGCGATTCTGCTCCGGATCGGGCTCAGAGAGCCCTCCTACAAACGATTGGTACGTGTGGGACCGGCATCTTGCCGGTCTGCCTTTCTGAAGGAGCCGCCTAAACTGTCACGGACCCGCAATACGTCGCAGCTTGACGAGCCGGCAGGTTCATCCTGCCGGTAAACCACGGGGATGAACCTGGCCACGGCGAGTCTCGCCGCAGGCGGACCCGTGGCTCGCTGCAGGACCGAGGAGATAAACCCCTCGGCTCGTCAAGATCGCGGCTACAAGTTGAGCGAAGCGAAACCCGCTGTGGCGGGCCGCTCCTACAGGGGTCGCGGTCAGAGACCGCTCCTACGGGACCGTCGCCTGCCCGGCGGCGTTCACCTCAGCCATCATCGCCGCGGGCCCCAGACTCCGGCCGGTGGCGTGATGGACCAGTTCGTCCCAGCGAAGGCTCGCGCCGGGACCGAATACGCGGGCCTTCATGAACTCGCCGATCTCCTTGCGACCGCTGTACGGCGGCGTCCGCGCGTCGGCCTTCCGCACGTCGTGGACGATGGTGTGATGAAGCTGTGAGGCGAACATCTCGCCCATCACGTAGCTGTGGTAGTACACCGGACTGCTGATGAGATGGATCTTGCTGGCATAATCGGGAGCGTTGCGGCCCTCGGGGCGGCGAAGGAGCTGATACTTCTCGACCAGATCCCACCAGAGCCGATTGAGATCCTGGTCGGGCTCGGCGTACATGGCCGACTCGAACCGGACCATGACCTGCGACCAGGCGGCAAAAATCAGGATGCGGTCAGCGTGCATGCGGGCGCCGGTCTGGGCAACGGCCTTCGGATCGGGCACCCGCAGGCCGGCCGCCTGCATCCAGTGCGGCTGATCGGCATTCCGCTCGAACAGCATGGCAATGGCTTCGGTGGTGAAGGGATGAGCCGGCGCGCGGACAATGTACGGCAAGGAACGCGGAATGTACTTGTCGTACACCGCATGGCCGAATTCGTGCAGCATGGTCGACATCCACTGGTGGTTGGGCACGACGTTGGCCATGACGCGGATGTCGCCCGCCCGGTCGACGTCCATGCACATCGCGTGCGGGTACTTGCCGGGGCGTTCGTACAGGTCGCTGCGGGCAATCACGTCATCCACGGGCAGGCCAATCCCCGCATAGAACCCGCAGGCCAGCTTGACCACGTCGGCGCCCGCGTAGATGGGGTCGAGCTGGGTGCTGTAAACGGCCGGGGGCTCCTGGAAGAACGGGTCGTGGTAGTGCCACGGGCGCAGATCCGCGACCCCTATGCCATAGTCGGCGGCCAGCCGGGCATCGATGCGGGTCTTGGCGATACGAAACGGCTCGCGGGTAAGCTCATAGAGCTCGTCGAAGAGCTTAAGGACCTCCGCCTTGGTCATCTCGCCGAGCTGAAGCTGCATTTCGTAGAAGTCCGGGAACTCGAGTTTGCGGGCCGCCTCGTTCCGGAGTCTGACCAGTTCCTTGAGGTCCTTCTCGACGACGGCGCCGACGCCCTTGCTGGCCTCCCACACCGCCCGAAGTCGGGCACTATCGCGTGATTCGAGGAGCACCCTGCGAACGGCGCTGTCGGAGAGTTCCTGCCCGTCGACCCTGGCCCGGTAGACGTTGAATGCCTGAGTGATGGCGGTCGACCTGGCCGTGATTCGCTTGAGCAGATCGGAGTCAAGTTGCCTGGTCGCGTACTCGAGGTAAAGCAGTTCGATCTGGCGCGCCAAGAGCGCCTCGGGCCTGGGCTCGGCCTTGCCCAGATCCTGGCGGACCTGCTTCAATCGGGCGAAAGCGGCCGGATCGGCCAGGGCGGCGTCGAGCTTGTTCTGGGCCTGTTCGGCAGCTTTGTAGTCCTCGTCTTTCCCGGAGGCCTGGGCAGCCCAGTCGGCGCGGGCGGATGCGATCTCAAGCGGCCGGACCGAGGCCTCATATTCGGCGATGAACTGCCTGGCCGCTGACACGGCCGGAGCCTCACCGGCAACGGTCGCAGCGAGCAGGCTGTAGGAGCGGCTTGCAGCCGCGACCCCAGCCAGAGACTCTCCGGCAACGGCGGCAGCGGGCAGAGAAACGAGCCAGCCAACAACGATCGACATACAGGCATGACGAAACGACTTCATCGGCGTCTCCTCGTCTTGAATCAGCGCCCCCGCAGAATGATCGCATGACAAACAGGCGATCCGCCAGGCCCGACGAACCCCTCGGGCAGCCCTGGACCTGCCATTATGCCGAGCATGCCAATGCAGGCAACCCGTCCGGCGCAGGCGGGCAGAGCAGACACCGGAATGACGGGCGTATGCATCCTGCTTCCCGCCGCATCCCCGACAACGGTCCGGTCATTGACCCTCTCCATCGGTCATATCCGCGCGGGCCGACCTTGCCGGTCGGTGAATGAGCCAATTCCATCGTAGGGTCCGTCTCGCTGTCGGGCGTGCCCCTCTTCCGGTAAAAATAAATCGCCGGATGCCCACCCACGCTCACGTGGTCAGGCATCCGGCAACAAACGCAGCGCGGAGACGTTATCGCAAAAGACCGTCTCCTGAGCGTCACTGGATCAATGCAATAGGCTGCTTCCCTCCGAGCTTCTGGAAGATGGTCATCAACTGCTCTTGATAGGTCTCAATGCTTCCCTCAGCATGGAAGGTCTCGCCGCCACCGATGGCAGCGATCTCCTGCATCAGCGCGGTGTCGGCACCGCTTCCCACGCTGATGGTGTAGATCTTCACACCGCGGTCCCGCGCATCCTGGGCTGCCGCCTTGGCATCCAGGGGAGCCAGGTCCAGATTGTAGTTGGCCGGGCTGCGCGTGTAGTTCGCGTTACCGTCGGTCAGCAGCAGCATGATCTTGGCGGCGTTGTCCCGGGCATCCGGGCTGTCGAACAGAACCTCAACACCCTTATCGATGCCCTGAGAGATGTTGGTGTAGTTACTCCACATCGCCGGCTGGAGCTTGTTCACCTTCGCACGGATCGACTCCAGGTCGTCGACCAACCATGACATGTGATTGGGCTTCTGCACCGGGCCATAGCCGACCGTTCCGTAGCTGGCCATGCCGGCCTTGTCGTCGCTATCCAGGCTCTGGATGATGGTAATGCACTCCTTGACCGCATCCGCCACCGCGCCCATCGGCTGGGTCGGGGCTCCCGCCAGGCCCGGCGAGGCCGCATCGCCGAGCTCCTGTTCCTGCAGGTAGTCGATCCAGGTCTTCAGGCCGAAGCGATATCTCAGGTTCGGATCACCGTACAGATCCGAACCCGGGTTGTACGTGTTCATCGTCGAACTACTGCTGATCACGTAGCTGATATACGCGTCCCAGCTCCCGCCGACCTCCTTGCACAAGGTGGCCGGGTTGCTGCTCGCGCTCGGGTAAGGAACCATCGAGACGACTTCATCGGAGTCGATGACGTTGTCGCCATCGCCGCCGGACTGCCCGCCGGACTTACCGCTCCTCCAGCGATCCAGCCCCAGGGCCAGACGCACCCGGCGCTTGTACGCCGTCGTGCTGCTGTCGCCGGAACTGCTGTTGATCACCGCCATCTCGGCCGTGTTATAGGCGCCGTACCCGGCGGCGGTCAGGGTCTGGCTCGCGAAATCGCTCGTCAGGGTCCAGTTGCTGCCCTTCTGCAGCTTGACCAGACCCGGGTCGGTCGTGCAGTCCCAGCTCGGGCCCGTGACGTTGTCGCCCCAGGTGTTCATGTTGCCGAACATCGGGCCGTTGGGGTCAGGGACCGGGTCCAGATCTTGATCCTTCAGATACGTCCACACCTCGCGGTTGCCGATGTCGATCTTCTTCACCGACCGCAACCCACTGTCATAGTGGTGCGATCCGGAGAGGTCGAGCACGAAGACGATGTCCCGGGGAATCAAGGTGGCCGTCGCCTGAGCGGCGACATCCGTTGTCGCAATCCCCAGAACCCGGGCAAAGAACAGCGGCACCGCCCCACTCGGTGAGTCGGCGGTCCGGCGAGCACGAACCCGAACGGCGTTCGGATCCTCTTCGCTGGCCTCGAAGACGTACTTGCTCGTACCGGAAGGCATATAGGCCCGGCCGAAAACCACGTCTGCGTTTGCCAGCAGCACCGGCGCGTTCATCACCTCGTTGATGGCGGCATAGTCGGAGGCCACCTGCCGGGCGGAGTCCATGGCCACCCCTTCGCTGCGGCCGCCGCCCAGTTCAGCCACAGCCGCCAGGGCCGCGGCATCGGCCGTCCGCTGCAGCTCCGTCTGCACGTCGTAGATGTGACCGACGTCGATGGCCAGCGCGGCGAATCCCAGGATGACGGTCAGACACACCGCCACCAATATCGCTACCGCGCCGCGACGCCTCCGCCGATTCCGTTTTCGTTCGAATAGTCTCTGTTTTCTCATGGCTTCATACCCTCCATTCACGAGCCGGCTGCATCACCGCATCCGCGTCGTGACAGACACCTCGTTCACGCCAGAGTCCAAGGAGAGCTGTTTCCCCCACGCGGGGCATTCACCGTAATCCGGGAACGCCGCTCACGAAGCGTACGATTGGTTCTCCAGATTCGCAAACGGTTTTTGCTCTCGGTGTAATCCGGATTTCTGGCTGCGTCTGGATAACCTGTCCAATAAGGCGTTTTGTCCTAAAAAAGCGGCATTGCCAATGCGATTCGCCGGATCGGAGTCATCGACCGGTTCACCGCCTGCATGGCCGTCAGCAAGGACGGCGGCCACCCCGAATGTGAAAATGGGAAGATGGAGAGACTGCTCGTTCGTAGCTGTTATCGCGACCTCAGGGGCACTACTGGTTGCCGCCCCCAAACCTTGGGACGGAAGATGAGATGGTCGGATAACGCGGCAGGCCCTCACAATGCGGATAACCGTTTCCTGAGTAAAGGGACGGGCAACGGGACAGGACCGGAAGGCAGTCCCGCGGGCCGGGCGCCCGCTCCGTGTCGGCACCACTCCCCGACGGTCGTTCCGCTGGTGGCGTGGCGGGCAGTCTTGCGGCATAATGTCGGCATGATAAACCGATCCCTACTCTGGTGCGGGTCTTGTGTGGCAGTCGTCTTTCTCGCGGCAGGAGGGATAACCCAGGGAGCACCTGCGGGCCTCAGGCCCAAGGCATCCAAGCCCAATGTCATCCTCATCCTGGCGGACGATCTGGGGGCCGCCGAACTCGGATGCTACGGCAACCGCGTCCACAAGACGCCCAATCTCGATCGAATGGCCTCCGAGGGCCTGCGGCTGGACACCTTCTACTCGACCCCGCTGTGCACCCCGACCCGCGTGTGCACCATGACCGGCCAGTACGGGTTCCACTCCGGCTATCTCGGCATGTTCAACGAGGCCTTCAAGCCGCCAAGGGATTCACCGCAACGCGACATCGCCACTCATTTCACCATCGGCGATCTGATGAAGTCCGCCGGCTACGCGACCGCCCTGTCCGGCAAATGGCAATTGCCCGGGAAGATCCCGACCCTCATCCACGACTGCGGCTTCGACGAATATCGGATGTGGGCGTACAAGGAGAACCTGCCCGAAGGCGTGGAGCATACCGGACGGTGGGAAGGCAACAAGGGCGGCAAGACCGCGCGCTACTTCCATCCATCTATTGTCGAGAACGGCAAGTACCTGCCCACCCGACCCGACGACTACGGCCCCGACCTGTTCATGGACTTCGTCCTGGATTTCGCCCGCCGCCACAAGGAAGGTCCGTTTTTCGTCTACCACACCTCCGTCCTGACCCACGGCCCTCACGAGGAAACGCCCGACCCGGGACAGCCGGGCAAGCGATGGCCGGAGGGCTTCAAGAGCAACCTGGAATACCTCGACCATATCATGGGCCGCCTGCGACGCGGGCTCGATGAGATGAAGCTCACCGAGAACACGGTGATCATCTTCGTGGGCGACAACGGCACCGCCGGTCGCGGCAAGGCCACGGTGACCGAACTGGGCGTGCGCGTGCCGTTTATCGTCTGGGGACCGGGTCTGGTCCGCCCGGCCGGGGACGCAGCCGCTGCCCTGGGCGATCTGACCGACATCATGCCGACGCTGGCCGGTCTGGCGGGTGTGGATTTGCCCAAGGACCAGGTCTTCGACGGCAAAAGCATGGTCCCACTCGTGAGAGGCGAGACGGCCCGTCACCGCGAGTGGATCTACAGCTTCCTGGATGACGGGCGCATCCTGCGCAACGACCGCTGGCTGCTGGAAATCCCCGGCCGGGGCAAACCGGAGCGGTTCTACGATTGCGGCAAGTCCCGCGACGGCAGCGGCTACAAGCTGGTGACTGAAAACCCGGACGCGGAGGCCAAGGCGGCGCGAGAGGCCTTTGCGAAGATTCTCGCCGGCATGCCCGAACCCAAGCCGCGAGCAGACGCTCCGGCCCCGCGAGCCAGAGCCCGTCAGAGAAATCGACAATGAGCAAGAACCCGCAGCAGTCAAAAGAACAAAAGACGATCTGGGACAATGATTTGCCGGCAGGCAACTCGCCGCCGAGGAGCAAAGCAGCGTTGGTGGCCGCGGCGTTGGCTTACGGCGGCTGGCTGGTTTTCCTGCTGATCATGACCATCCTTCGCGTGACCTCCAAGGTTTGACGTGGAGGCTGCTCGAGCCGCTGTTGATGGCCCCGGACACGACGATCACGCCCGATCCCGCCATTGCCGAACGCAACCTCGCCGCTCTGCGCAAGGTGGCGCCCGACCTTGCCCAACAGATTGGGGGTCTGGCTGTCCCGGTTGACTCCGCGCCCTTCGCCGCACGCACCCGCGACGGGCAGATCAGCTTTCAGCTACCCCAGCCGGACGGCTCGGTCGCATGGTTCGGACGAACCTCGATCCCCGGGGTGCGGGCGGCCGCGTTGGTCGATTGCTTCGACGCCGGCAAAGCCAATGTATTTCTGCCGGGCTTGGCTGAAGGGAGCGAGGCCAAGTTGCTCGTGCAGAGACTTGGCCGTCATCGGGCCGTGTTCGTCTGGGAACCAGAGCCCCACAACGTCCGGATGGCACTTGAACTGCACGATCTGGCAGCAGCCATCGAAGAGAAGCGGCTCGTTCTGCTTGTCTGCCCGCCCCCTGCTCTTGGGCAGACCCTGGAGAAGTGGCTGGCCGAGCACCCTGGTCACCTTTGCCCTACCCAGATGATGATGTACCCTTGGCAGCCCATGGCCGAGGTCGCCGGCATCCGCCTGGCCGTCGAGCAGGCCTATCAGAGAACCGAGCGAAACCGACAGAGGGCCTTGGCGGAGATCCGTGGTCGTTGGCCGGCCGCCAGGAAGCCGCAACCCTCGCCGGCAACCAACGCCCCCGCCCCGATTGCGATCATCTCGCTTCACGCCCGCGATGACGTATGGACAACCTCAGATGCCCTCTCCGATGCCGCGGGACGACTCGGGTGGCCGTGTACCACGGTCGACATCCGGTCGCCGGCCGATATGCACCCTCTTGCCCGGGCCGGGCGACTGGCCCCCGCCGCCGATGAACCGCCGGCCGTCGCGATCCTCATCGATGTCTTGCGGGAGCAGGTGGCGGACGTACTCCCCCCGTGCATTCCGGCCGTCTGCTGGATGACCCACACAGTTGAGTCACTGCCTCCCGATGGCCACGACGTCATCGCGGTCGCCAGTCGCGGCTTGGCCAAGCGAGCATCTTCAAAACTCAAGCAGGCTGGTCGGATAATCGTCTGCCCACCCCCCTGCCTGATCCGACCCGACCCGGCCGATCTCGAACGCGACCGTCCGCTGGACGTCGTGTGCATTACTGACACCGGTCCGATCGACCCCGCAGCCTCGGTTCCGAAGCTTCCGAGCTACGCCCAGATCTCAAAAACCGCGTCCGACCTGCTCGCAGCCCACATCGAGACCTTCACCACCGATCAGGCCGCGACCATCCTCGAACGCGCGGAAAGCAAACTCGACGCCCGCATCGATGAACCGGAGACTCGGATGGATGTGCTCCGCCTGCTGGGAGAGCATCTGGCCCCATCGATGCTCTGGCGGTTTCTCGCCCAAATCCTGCGCGAGAATCATATCGCCTTCAGAATTCACGGCCCAGGTTGGCATTCCGTCTTCCCGGAGCATGCCGGGCCCGCACTGACGACCATCCGCCACAAGGTTGAAGTCCTGAGACGATCGAAGGTCGCCATTCATGCGGATTGCACGGGCCTGCTCACCCGTGACGCCTTGCTCGCCGCAGGATGCGGGGCTGTGGTTCTTACCCGCCGGCACCCCACGGATACTGAACCGGGCGGCTTGCATACCCTGCTCAAACCTGAT
The DNA here is from genome assembly GCA_964586235.1 of uncultured Planctomycetales bacterium. Lineage (GTDB taxonomy): Bacteria > Planctomycetota > Phycisphaerae > UBA1845 > PWPN01 > JAUCQB01. The sequence continues at coordinate 27,364 of CAZPIO010000018.1, read as the reverse complement.
CACGAAGCCCTCGCTTTCTCTCATGCCAGAGACCTTGTCTCACGGGTCCGCCAGGTGCTGGAAGACCGGCCCTTTCGGCGGAATCTGGCTGCCAGCGCGATTCAGCGATGCTTGAGGGATCACCTGCCGGAGACTCGACTCAAAGACCTCAGAACTGCCACAACCTTCGTATTATGAGATTGCCCAGCTTAACCTAACCTCTTGGTCCTAAAAAACTTCAGCGGCGCGGGCCGGACGGTAAAGTTTTGCGCAATTACAGACCGATAAAAGCGCAGGTATTGGCTAAGCGAGTCGTACTCTGCAACTGCGGTTCAGGGCGCGGTGGATGCCCGGAGAGTTCCATCTGTAACGAACTGGAAGGTTTGGGTAGATCATGAGAACCATCGCCATCGCCAACCAGAAGGGCGGATGTGGGAAAACCACAGTCAGCATCAATCTCGCTGCCTGCCTGGCTCGAGAAGGTCGCCGCACGCTGCTCGTGGACATGGATCCTCAGAGCCACTGTGCGCTGGGCCTTGCGGTGCCGGAGGATCAGATCGAGATCGGCATTCAGGATGTGCTGATGCACCGCCGCAACGGGGAGAAGATCGACATCAGCCGGTGTATCTGGCAGATCACGGCCAACTTCGATCTGGCGCCCTCAACGACAGCGCTGTCCCAGTTCGAGCTGGCCTCCGGCAGCCTGCCCGACGCCGAGGCCCGTCTCGGCGACGCGCTCGCCTCCGTCACTGACCGGTACGACTTCGCGCTGATCGACTGCCCGCCGCACATCGGCATGCTGACCCTCAGCGCGTTCCAGGCTGCCAGCGAAGTCATCATTCCAGTGGATACCGGATACTTCTCGCTGCAGGGCCTGACCAAGCAGCTCGAAACGCTCGAAACGGTCCGGGCCGGGCGCCAGCACCCCCTCGAGATCCGCGTGCTGGCGAACCTCTACGACGTCCGCACCAAGCTCGGGCGTGAAATCCTCAACGAGCTGAAGCGCAAGTACGGGCACCTGATGTGCCACACCTTCATCAACTTCAACACCAAGCTCCGCGAGGGGGCCAGCTTCGGCCAGCCGATCACGGAGTATGACCCCAACAGCATGGGCTACCGCGACTTCGCGAGACTGGCCCGCGAGCTGATCAGCGCCGGCGGCCCCGAGATGGTGCCGACGGCCATTTTGCGCCAGGCCGACGACCTGGCCGAGCGGGCCGAGAAACTCCTGGCCACGTCCAAGCCGCTCTTCGGCAAGGGCGGCTTCCAGGAAGCGCTCGATGGCGTGCCCTCGACGCCCGAACAGGTGCAGCAGAAGATCGAGCACATTTACGGTGTTCACAAGACCGACGAGGGGGTCGTTTTCGCAACCCAGGCGCCGGGCGCCAACACCGTGGCCCTCGCCGGTGACTTCAACAACTGGCAGCCGGAGGCGACGCCGATGGAGCGAAACGGCGACGGGGCAAGTTTCGTGGCCCTCCTGCCGCTGCCGCCCGGCCGCTACCGCTACCGCTACGTGGTCGACGGCCAGTGGAAGAGCGACCCCAACAACGAATACGTCGAATCAAACCCCTTCGGCGAACTGAATTCAGTCGTCGAAGTGTGACCCTCATCAACCCCAACACCCGAAAGACGGCTCGCTGCTTTCAAAACGAGGTGGCGAGCCGTCGCGTCTTCCAGGCAGTCACCACACGGCGACGCCTGCTGGGGCCACGGTACATGATCTCGGCAGCTAACCGGGCCCCTCGCGAACTTTGCTCCCTCACCATCCTGATGACTCGGTCTATGGGTTTTTGGTGGGTGGCCACCCGAGCGTTTGGCTTGAAGGGTGGTCGCTTACCGATCCGTGGGCGGCGACTGGCCCATGTAATCGTCGATGAGCGACTCGCGGACGATGACCTCGACCCGGCGGTTCATGGCCAGGTTGTCGGCGCCCTGGGCTCCTCGGGCAATCGGCTCGTTCGGCCCGATGGCCACGATTCGAATGGTTCGGGAATCCACGCCGAGGTTGATCAGCTCCTCGGCGACGGTGTTGGCCCGCTGATGCGAGAGCTCCAGGAGGTCCTTGAAGGTCCAGTCCGACGGCCGGGGCTCATCGGCGGCATGGCCGCGAACCTCGATGTTGTTGCGATGCCCTTTGAGCAGCTCCGCCAGCTCACGCACGTCGGCCTTGCCCTGCTCGCTGAGCCTCCCCGAAAGCGGCTCGAAGAAAACGGGCCCGCCCATGGTGATTTCCATTCCGTCGCGAATCTTGCGGACGCGGAAGCCGGTGCCTTAGAGGCCCGGCTCATTGCTGTCGCCCACATTTTTCTGCCGCGACTTGCCGGCCAGCGCGTGAAGCTTCTGGATGAGGTCCTGGTAGTCAGCGGCCGCTGCCAGAACCGCCTCGTCGGCCGGGGAGGTGTCGCGGAAAGCCATCCGCAGAGCCGAAACGATCTTGGCAAACTCGGGATCGCTCTTGATATTCGCGTCGCCGCTGTTGCCCGCCGCCAGAATGACGAAGAAGCTCAGCATCAGCGTCACCAGGTCGGCGAAGCTGACGATCCACAGCGGCGCACTTTCGCCCTGTTCTTCCTGCTGGGCTTTCTTCTTCTCCGCCATGGTTTCTTTCCCGTTGCATCAGCCGCGACCGGCCACATCGACCTCGCCCGCCGCCGGAGAACCAGCCTCAGGCCGCGTCGCTACCCGCATCACGCCGCCCCCTGTTCCTTGCCCTCACCGAAGCCTTCCAGTTGTCGCAGTTCCTTCTGCGACAGGAATGACTGCATCTTGAGCTGCACCATCCGCGGGTTGTCGCCGGACTGCAGGCCGAGGATGCCCACCAGCATCATCTCCCGGATAAACTGCTCGTGCGAAGACCGGATCGCCAGCTTGTCGGCGATCGGGCCGCAGACCACGTTGCAGATCACGCACCCATACAGCGTTCCCAGCAGCGCGATGGCCAGTGCCTGGCCGATGGCCGCGCTGTCGCCGCCCATGTTGCGGAACATCGCCACCTGGCCGATCAGCGTCGCGATCAGGCCGAAACCCGGTCCATACTTGCCCATCAGCTCGAAGAATTTCTTGCCCTTCTTGTGGCGCTCGGCCAGGGCCTCGATCTCGATGCGCATAGCGTGCTCGATGGTCACCGCGTCCATGCTGTCGACACAGAGCTGCAGGCCTTTGCGCAAGAAGGGGTCTTTCTGCTTCTTCACCTCGTTCTCGAGCGCCAATACCCCGTCGCGGCGGGCGATCTCCGCGTATCCGACGATCTCCTTGATCAGATGGTGAACGGGGACATCGCGGGCAAAGACCCATTGCTTGAGATAAGCGAAAACGTCGAGCACCGACCTCAGGGGCATGGACAGGCACACTGCCGCGAAGGATCCACCGAGGACCAGCACAAAACCTTCCGTGGAGAAGAAGGCGCCGAGGTGGCCGTGGGTGCCTTCGTACATGGCCCACAGGATGGCCCCCACGGCGAAGATGGCCCCGATGATCGTCGCTATGTCCATCTTTCCAGCCTCACCGGCCGAACGGCCCGCGCTGCATGAGCATACCCCTGCCGCCTGCGGGCGACTCGGCCCTCTCCGGTATCGACTAACAGGCATGTCGCCTTTGCGTAAGGGGACGCCGGGGGATGGGCGAGCACCCTCTCCAGGGAGCGAAGTTCCGCTAACCCGCCGGACTCCGCAGGTTATCGGAAAGCGGCCACCGTTCGAGGCACTGATTCGGACCATGCAGCCAGTGTCTCTTGTGGTTGCGAAGGCCCTTTCGAGACGTAAGCGGGCCGGTCACTCCTGCGGAGGCGGCGGCTGGGGCTCGCGATTTCGAAGCGGCTGATCCATGAAGATCGTGAGGCGCTCGAGGTCGGCGGGCTTGAGAATCTTGCGGAGGTATCGCTTGGCCGGGCCGATTCCCGTGCGGCGGCTTGTGTGCATGAGCACGACGTGCGGGCTGCGAACACGTTCGAACAGTTCCGGCAGGTCGCTGATGTGGGTGTGCTGTCCGAGCCGGGCGCGATCCAGGTGCTCGGGCTCGAAGAAGGTGCATTCGAAAATCAGCACATCGGCGTTGCGAACGTGGTCGCGATCCAGGAACGGCCCGACGGCCGAATCGGAGCAGAACGCGACCCGCGGGATCTCCAGGCGGTCCTCCACCGTCTGCCCGGAACGCTTGAGCTCGGCGATCTGCTGGCCGGAGAGTTCGGCCAGCTCGGGCTTGAGTTTCTTTCGCACCTCGACCAGCGAGAAGCCCAGCGTCGGGCCCGGATGCCGGACCCGGAACGGCCGTATAACCAGCGAACGGTGCAGAGGAAAATCCTCGTCCTCATCCACCCCGACGATCCGGGCCGGGGAGATATGCCCCTCAATCCTGCCCCAAACCCTCATCAGCTCCTCGATCGCCGGCACCAGCTTGTGATGAGCCAGCACGCAGCCGGGTGCGTTGCCCTGGAAATTGCGCTGGGAGAAGTAGTAAGCCAGGCCCGCGGCGTGATCCATGTGCCCGTGGGACAAGCAGATATGATCGATCCCGATCACCTCGCGGGGAGCTCGGCCAACGTCAAAGGCGACGTTCATCTCGGGCACGATGATGACCGTCTCCTCGCCGGCCAGGGTAAAGCCCTGGAGGCGAACCCCCCCTATCGTCTTCTCGATCAGCCTGGACGCCATTCGCCTACTATGTCCGCTGGCGCGAGGTTTGCCAAGAGGACCGGGCGGCTTCTGTTGCGTTTTTTGGACAGGGGACTATATCTAGGGCCGCCGATTTCCGTTATACTCCAGATCTGGTGCTTGCCCAAGGTTGTGCGGTCACCTGTCTGCGGGGGGCACCGGCCGGCAGGAACAGTCCCCGGAATCTGGGACTAATCACGGATTATGCGCTGTCCATACTGTAAAGAAATCAACCAGGATAAGGTCATCGACTCTCGCCTCAGCGAGGGCGGCGAGGTCATCCGCCGGCGGCGCGTCTGTCAATTCTGCCACAAACGCTTCACCACCAAGGAGCGGGTTGAGAACGAGGTCAAGCTGCTGGTGGTCAAGCGCGACGAGACCCGCGTGCCCTACGATCGAACCAAGATCTTCGCGGGCGTGCAGAGGGCCTGCTACAAGCGGCCGGTGGAGGAGGAATCGCTGGTGAGGCTCGTCGACGCGGTCGAGGATTCGCTGTTCAAGGAGTACGATCGCGAGGTCAGCAGCCAGGCGATCGGCGCCCTCGTCGCGGAGAAACTCCGAGACCTCGATCAGATCGCGTATATCCGCTTCGCGAGTGTCTACCGCCGCTTCGCAGACCTCGGCGAACTGATCGACGAGGCCAAGAGCGTCGCCGATCGTGCTCGATCCGACGTGCCCGGGCAACAGAGCCTGTTCGATTGAGCCGCCGTCGATTTCGGGTTTGCTGAATGGCCCCCACCCGACAACACACAGTCGCCCACTACCGCCTCAGATTCCCAGCTGCCGATCCGGAGTCTCTCAAGGCGTAACAGCAGGTTCGTCGCGATCCCGAACGGCGTTTCTGTATGCCCAGGAAATCTGAGCGTTTTGCAGGGCCTGGCGAAATGCCTTGCGGTACCAGAAAAAGAGGATGACCAGTAACGGACCAAGCCCCAAAGACAGGATGGGGACCAGGATAAAGCCCACCGCTGCAACTATCCAAAGTATGTCCAGGACCGCCTCCCAGGGAGGGCCAGGATCCCAGTAAATATGTCCGGGTCCACCCGAGAACAGCAGTAGCGAGATACTGATCAGCATCGCCATCGGGCTCAGGCAGATCGAGATTGTGATGACCCCCGCGACGGCCACCCGCGTCCACGTGGCAAGCTTGCGATGAGGGATACGCCGTGCAAGCTGGGTGAGCCGGATCATAGTGGCAGTCACAACAATGGCCACCACGCCGCAGAAACACATGCCGCAGAGAATCAGCAGCCGGTCGTCCAGGGCGGTCAACTGCGCCAGCAGCGTGATCCCAATCGAGAGATGATACCCGTACCAGGCGACCTTCCTCGCATTGATGCCCGCAGGTTCGTGCTCATTCGGATCGGCACTCATGAGCCTGCGCCAGCAACGCAGGCCAACGAGTCCTGCGAGCGTGCCGGACAGCAAGCCTGCCCAGATTCCCAGGATGTCCATCGCGGCACCTCCCAGCATGCAGAGGAACCCCGCCGCGAGAAAGGAGACGACCATCCAGTCGAGGCCGCTGACGAGGTCCGACAGCCAGACAGGGTCGGCGAACCGCAGGAACTCGCTACGGGTCGACTGGGCCACCGCGCTCCCGCACTCGGGGCAATTCCCGCCCGGCAGAAGCCCTCGCAAGTTGTAGCCGCATGAGACACACTGGATGTCGATGCTGATGCATCCGTGAGGATCGACGGGCAGATGTGGTTGTTGAGACGCGTCGGTCATGAGGCCGGTGTTTCCGTCTCGCTTGGCGTCGGTGGAGGCACGGCCTTGGCCGCGCGGGCCTGCCTGGCCGCCTGAATGAATGCCCGGCGGAAACGGGCGAGCAGAGCCAGGTTCCAGACGGCCAGCGTGAGGGCTGTTATCCCGGCAAAGCAGCCCAGACCCATCATGATACCCGTCACCGGTGTGAACCCCGTCAACGGGTTGGCCGGGCTACCGGTCGTGAGTGTCACCGGAGGCGCGGGGCCGCTGAGTTCCTTGAGTGCGTCGAGAATGATCCACAGGACGGTCAGCGTGATCATGCCGCCCATCACCCGCCGGGTCTGCTTGGCAAGACTCTCGTCGGGTATGCGCATGGCCATTCGGCCGGCGTAGATGAACGTAGCCACAATGGTCAGCAGCCCCAGCAGTGCAGCCGGCAGCCCCACGTACCCTGCCAGGTCGGGGTAGGAGATGCCGGCCCACAGATAAACCAGGTTCAACAGAAACCCGCCCGCGGAGCCGTACCGGGTGAGTTCTCTCGCGGTTATCTCCGTTGACGGTGCCGCCCCGGGCTCAGGCGCAGTGAGTCTCCAGAAGCCGATCAGCCCGATCAGACCTCCCAAGGCCGTCAGCAGGATGCCCAGCGCCGGCTGCGAATACACCACCTGCGCGACCGCGGCAGCCAGCCCGGCCAGGATGCCGATGAGAATACCCGCGATGGTCCAGGTTGTGCCGCCTGCCAAGGTCTCCAGCCACGCCGGGTCGCCGTACCGCAGCAAGTCAACTCGGGTCGAGCATCTGATGGCTGTCGCACACTGCGGACAACGTCCATCGAGGGCAAGACCCCGGAGTTCACGTCCGCAGAATGCACACCGAAGGTCCACGTCGATCCGCCCGTCGGCGTCCATCCTCGGAACCACATGTGAGTCAGGAGAACCTGCCATGGCATATGCTCGCATTGAGTGGCGACACCGGCCAACACAAGAAACCACATCAACGGCAGACCAGGATGCCCGTGCTGCCCGGGCGGGTGCAGCTTCGCCGAGCAGCGTCGGCCCCATTTGGAGCAGGATCGTCCGATGCGTCCAGATACTGCACAAAAACCCGAGCGGCTCCCCGGCCGAAAGGGAGATCATCGACCGTGCCCGCACCCAATGCGGCAAACCATGGGCTGAGCAGCCTCCACGAGACAGATCATCAAGAAACCGGGCGACTCATCCTGTCGTGGCCATGAGACGCCTTTCCGTCCACCGGGGGCGCCGAGGCACTGGCTCCCCACCACACCCGCAGGCCCTCCTTCCCGGCTGATCATCCCCGCCCTGCCACGAAAACCACACCCGCACCCGCCACATCCAAGTACAAGCCGGTGTCCCGGCGACACATTGTCGGCGAGGGCGATTTAGTATACGCTTGCAGCCGGAGTCGTTATCTCACCGCCAGACTGCTTTGGGACCTCGCGAACAAGGGCTCGAACGGGAAGGAACGGAACGCAGCCCTGGACTCAGGCAACAGGCCGCTGTCGCCGCAACCGCCGGTTGCTTTTTTGTCGCAGCACGATGCAATTGCCGACTGCCGGCCATGATGCCTCGCCTGGACGAACTGAAGGATGAACGTCGGGCGGCACCGGCCGCAGGGACACGCCAAGATTGGAGGATCTCTCGTGAGTTCACCCGCAACCCTCGCCAGCAACGACAAGGAATTGGCCACGCAGCTCGCCGGCGCCTACCAGAAGATCATCGGCCAGCTCGAACGCGTCATCGTCGGGCAGAAGCAGGTGATCGAGGAGCTGCTGGTCACGGTTTTCGCCCGGGGGCACTGCCTGCTGGTGGGCGTGCCCGGGCTGGCCAAGACGCTGCTGGTCAGCACGCTGGCTGACACGCTGAACCTGACCTTCAAGCGCATCCAGTTTACGCCCGACCTGATGCCGACGGATATCACCGGCACCGAGGTGATCCAGGACGACCCGACCACGGGCGAGCGGCGGTTCAAGTTCCTGCGCGGACCGATCTTCGCCAACATCGTCCTGGCCGACGAGATCAACCGCACGCCGCCCAAGACGCAGTCGGCGCTGCTGGAGGCGATGCAGGAGCGCAAGATCAGCGTCGGCGGCGAAGACTACAAGCTGGACGACCCGTTCTTCGTGCTGGCGACGCAGAACCCCATCGAGCAGGAGGGCACGTACCCGCTGCCCGAGGCTCAACTCGACCGGTTCATGTTCCTGGTCAAGGTGGGCTACCCGAGCGACGACGAGGAGAGCGAGATCGTCCGGCGGATGACCTCGCCGGCCTCATTCAAGGCCGAGGCAGTGCTGGAACGCGAGCAGATCCAGGCTTTTCAGCAGCTCGTGCGGCGGGTGCCGGCCGCCGACGCAATGATCGAACATGCCAAGCGGATGGTCCGCAAGACGCGGGTCACCGATAACGACGCGCCGGACTTCATCAGCAAGTGGGTGACCTGGGGCGCCGGGCCGCGGGCGTCGATGAACCTGATCCTCGCGGCCAAGGCCCGGGCGATTTTGCACGGCGAGGCCCACGTGAGTTGGGACGACATCCGGGCGGTGGCCAAGCCGGTACTGCGGCATCGCATCATCCTCAACTTTGCGGCCCAGGCCGAGCGGATCGCCACCGATGACATCATCGAGGAACTTGTCGCACACGTGGGGGAGAAGGAATAGGGTTCAGGGTCCAGCAGAGGCCAAGGGAAAATGACGAATGTCGAAACCCGAATGTCGAATGAATGACGAATGCCGAAACCCGAATGCCCAAATAAGGGACTGCTCCGCCGCCGCCTTCGTTATTCGTGCTTCGGATTTCATTCGTCATTTCGGCTTCGTCATTCGGATTTCACGGATCGGTCTCCACCCGGCAGAGCGACCGGCTTAGCGCAACGGATACCATAGGATGGCCAGGCAGCGCGAGGAAAAGTTGACCAACCGCAAGTACGTCGTGTTCGACGTGCTCGACCATATTGCCTCGCTGGAGATGCGCGCCAGAGATCTGGTGGAAGGCACGATGGCCGGGTTGCAGCGCAGCCCCTACCTCGGGGCGAGCAGCGAATTCGCACAGCACCGGGCGTACGTCCCCGGCGACGACACGCGGCATGTCGACTGGAAGGTTTACGGGCGGACCGAACGATACTACGTGCGGCAGTTCCAGGAAGAGACCAATTTCGTCGTCACCTTCATTCTCGATTGCAGCGAGTCGATGCGGTACGCATCGGGAAAGACGAGCAAGCTCGACCACGCGTGCCTGATGACGGCCTCGCTGTCGTACCTGGCGCTGCGGCAGTCGGACGCGGTTTCGGTCGCCCTGTTTGATGAGAACCTGCTGAGCTTCCTGCCGCCGCGGACGAGCCTCGGCTCACTCGGCTTAGTGGCGTCGAGCCTGGAGACGATCAAGCCGGAGCGGGGCACCAGGCTCGAGACGGTCGTGCCGGTGCTCGCCGAAATGATCGGGCGCCGCGGCATCGTGGTGATCATCTCCGATCTGCTGGACATCGGCTCGCCCGAAGGCGGCGACGACACGGCCGGCATCCTGCGAGCGGTGCAGCAACTGCGACACCAGCGGCACGAGGTCATCGTCATGCACGTCCTCGATCCGCAGGAGCTGACCTTCGCGTTCTCGGGTCGAATTCGCTTCGAAGGCATGGAATCGCTGCCCGCCGCCATCGCCGAGCCGAGCAAGATCCGCGCCGACTACGTCGAGATCGTGCAGCAGTTCGTCGACCAGGCGAAAATGGCCTGCGCGAGCACGCGGTCCGACTACGTCCTGGTTAACACCGCTGAACCGGTCGATCACCTCCTGGTCCGCTACCTGACGGCCCGCGGCAAGATCCGGGAGGGCCGCCGATGAGGCTGCTGAACAGCGACCTGCTCTGGCTGCTCCCCCTGATGGCGGTGCCGATCCTGATCCACATCCTGATCCGGCAGAGGCTGCCTCGGGTCCGCTGGGCGGCGCAGACCTTCCTGATGCGGGCGCTGCGCAAGAACCGCCGGAAGCTGCTCCTGGAGACGATCCTGCTGCTGATCGTGCGCACGTTGATCGTCGCGGCGGTGGTGCTGGTGGTGCTGAGACCGGTGGCACGGGCCGGATGGCGATGGCTCAGCGGGCAGCGGCAGCGCACGGTGAGCATCATCGTGCTGGACGATTCGGCGAGCATGGCGGCATCCGACGGCGTCCGCAGCCGGCTCGACCGGGCGGTGTCGCGGATCGAGCAGTATCTCGACGAACTGCCCGCGGGCAGCGACGTGGCGGTGATGCTGGCGGCCGATCCGCCGATCGACCTCGTCCGCCAGCCGACGCGCGACCTGGGTTACGTGCGGCAGGCCATTTCGAAGCTGGCCGCCCGCGACAGCGGCCCGGCGATCGAGGAGTCGTTGACCCGCGCGGCCGACCGGCTGAAGAACGAGTCCTCGCCAAACCGTGAACTCGTGCTGGTGACCGACGGGCAGGCCACATCCTGGCACGATGATGATACCAGGCGGCGGCAGGCCTTCGCCCAGGCTCGCGAGGTCGCCGAGTTGTTCGTCGTGACGGTGCCGGAGACGCCGGCGGCCGACGTGGCGGTGACCGACGTATCCATCGCCGGCGGCCCGGACGCGATGATCCCGGGGCTGGCGTGCAGCCTGTGGCCGACGTCCATCAGCGTGAAGATGAAGTCTTTCGGTCACAAGGAAGACGTGACGACCACGCTGGATCTGTTCGTGGACGGGCAGAAGGTGACCCGCAAAGAGGTCACGGTGCCGCCGGACCAGGATTACATCGTGCCGCTGGGGCATCGGTTCAACTCGCCGGGCGAGCACACTATCGCGGTCCGATGCGACAGCGATTTGTACGACCGCAACAACCTGCGATCGATGGTGGTTCGCGTGCGCGAGCGGATCAGCGTGCTGATCATCGACGGCCGGCCGGGGCCGGACCCGCCGAGCTCGGCCAGCGGGTTCCTTCAGGTCGCCCTCTGGCCGACGGACCCCCAGGACCAGGCGAGCGTCCCGTTGTTTGACATCCGCACCGTGCCGACGTCGGGACTCGAGACGGTGCAGATCGGCAGTTTCCCGCTGATCATCCTGGCGGACGTACCGGCCTTGCCGACAACCGCCCTGGGGCAGATCAAGACGGCCGTGCGCGACGGCGCCGGCCTGCTGATCATCGCAGGAGCACAGGTTGACCCGTCGAACCTCGCTGTGATGTTCTCAGAAGGCCCCAGCTCAATCCTGCCGGTGAAGCTATCGGCGCCGATCAACCTGCAACCGACCGATCAACCCATCGGGCTGGTGCTGACCGAGCCCCTGGTACCGGCGCTGGCCGGATTTGATGATCCGACGCTGATGCGAGCGCTGTCCCTGGCCGGCTTCCGCACCCTCAGGCCGGTCGGAACCGTGCAGGGCAAGAACGTGCAGACGTGGGCCAAGTTCACCAACGGAGCGGCCGCCCTGGTGGCGAACGCCTACGGTCGAGGCCGCGTCATCTACTTCGGGGCCCCGGCGGACCGCCAAGGCGGCGAGTTTCCGCTATCGCCGGCGTTCGTGCCCTTCTTCCAGCAGTTGGCTTTCCACCTGACCTTCGGCCAGGACGTCGGAGCGGTTGAAGCGGGCAAGGCGATCGAATGGGCGGTCTCCGGCGTAAATGAAGCCAGCCTGACCTACCCGGACGGCAGCAGTGCCCCGGCCGAGGCGATGGTCGGCGAGGATACGCTCACCGGACAGCCGCGCGTTCTGCTGGCCTCGGCGGACCGGGCGGGGATATACACACTAACCTATCGAGATGCGGGTGGGGCGCCCCGGCAATCGAAGAAGGCGGCCGATCTGGCGGATTCGGAGGTTGACCCCGCGATGATGAGCGTTGGTCAACTGCGGGAGACGGAAACGCTAAAGACCGCACACGTCGTGGGACCTGACGAGACCATGCGGTCGGCCCTGCACGCCGCGAAGATGCAATCGGAGCTGTCGACGGCAGGCCTGGCATTGTTGCTGGGCCTCCTGGTAATCGAGTTGGTGCTGGTGAAGCTGTTCGCCCCCAGGCAGGTGGATGCGGAGGCCCTGTTGAAGAAGGCGATGAGGTTGTAGCAGGGTTGTAGGAGGGCTCTCTGAGCCCGACCTGGATCGCGGTCAGAGACCGCTCCTACGAAGCCCGTAGACGAGACGGCTAAAGGAAATGAACAGCGCGAACTGGTTGAACTGGCTGATCTGGCCCCAACATGTCGAGGGGCAGGCAAGCGAGGTGGGCCTGCGCGCTTACCCGCTGTTCGGGCCGGTCGGGACAGTCATCATCGCGGCCGTGCTGGTGGTCATCGCGATCTGGCTTTCCCGGGCCAGGGGGCTGGACCTCACCCTCCGTAAACGCGTCGTGCTCGCGGTGCTGCGGATCGCCGCCGTCGCCTGCCTCATACCGATGCTGCTCGACCTCTCGCTGCACGTCCAGACGGACTACAAGCTCAAGCCGACGCTGGCCGTGGCCGTCGACACCTCGCAGAGCATGTCGCTGCAGGACCGCTATCCGGCGTCCGTTCGGAGCTCGGCGACGTCAACAGCCGGCACTGCCCCCGCCACTGGACCGAGCTTCGAGATGGGCAGCATCTCTCGGATTGATCTCGCCCACCGGCTGCTCACAGACACCGATCCGGGCAAACCCTCACGGCTGGAAAGCCTGGCGAGCACCGCCGACGTGGTGCTGTTCACCTTCGACCAGACCGCACGGCCGCTCGACAAGAGCGAGCCGCCAACGGCCTTCGACAATCTCGACGCATCCGGCCAGTTCACCGCGTTGACTGCAAGCATCGACGAAATGGTCGAGCGTCTTCGCGGCCGCCCGACCGCGGGCATTCTCCTGCTGAGCGACGGGGCCAACAACACGGGCGGCTCGCCGCTGGCCGCGTGCCCGCGCTGGAAACAGGCGGGCGTGCCGGTGAGCACCGTGACGCTGGGCGACCCGAATCCGCGGGATATCGAGGTCCGGCAGGTGCTGGCCAACGAAGTACTGTTCAGCGATGACCCAGCCACGGTAGTTGTGCGGCTACGGCAGAGGGGCTATCAGCAGGGGCAGATCCCCGTGATCCTGAGAAGTGGGTCGCAGGAACTCGGTCGGGCAAATGCCACCTTCGCTGAGGGCGCCGGGGAGGCCAACGTCTCGATCATCTTCACCCCGACACAAGCGGGCGAGCACACTTTTCGGGTCGAAGTGCCGCCGCAACCTGACGAAACCGTCCAGCAGAACAACCACCGCAGCTTCGTCGCTCGCGTGACGAGCGAGAGGGTCCGCGTACTCTACATGGAGAACCGGCCACGGTGGCAGTTCCGCTTCCTCCGGGACGCGATGAACCGCGACCGCCGGCTCAAGCTGCAAGTTCTGCTTGCTGGAGCGGAGCCGGCCCCCAAGCCTGCGCCGCCGATGATCGCCTCGCTGCCCAACACCAGGGACGAATTCAAGAACTACGACGTGTTCATCATCGGCGACCTCGACCCGGCGATCCTGACGGCCGAGCAGATGGAGTGGATCGGCTCGATGGTTCGCGACGACGGGGCGGGCCTGCTGCTGATGGCCGGGCCGAGCTTCAATCCGCGGGCGTACGTCGAGACCTCGCTGGCCGACCTGTTCCCGGTCGAGCCCGCGGACGAGGCCGGGCGGCCGCCGCAGCGTCCGAAGGCCGGCAAGCAGGATCAGTTCGTGCCCGAGTTGACCCCTCTGGGCCAGACCTACTCACCCATCCAGCTTGGCGACGACATCGAGCAGAACATCGAGCAATGGAAAGCCCTGCTGCCGGTGTACTGGTACGCGCCGGTGCGCAAGCCACGGCCGGGGGCACTCGTGCTCGCGGTCCACCCGACGGAGATGTGCCCGGCCGGCCAGAACGAGCGGATGCCGCTCCTGGCGGTCCAGAACTCCGGAAAGGGCAAGAGCTTCTTCTGCGGCATCGACGAGACGTGGCGATGGCGATTCAAGCAGGGTGACCGGGTGTTTTACCGGCTGTGGGGGCAGATGATCCAATACCTCGGTGCGCCCCACCTTGGCGGTGAGGGCCAGCGAGTCAATCTGTGGACCGATCGGACGGTTTACAACCGCAACGACACCGCCCTGGTAACGGTGCGGTCCGAGGAACTGGGCGGGGCGGAGCTGCCTGCGATCGTCACCGAGAGCGAGGACGGGCGTCAGCAGAAACTGCCGCTGGCACCGTCGCCGGGCGCCGAGCACATGTATGAAGCCCGCGTGCCGTTGCCTACACCCGGCTTGTGCAAGTTGTGGGTGGACGGGCACGCGCTGGATGCGTCGGCGATCGTGGACGTGCAGGCCCCGCAGATCGAGCTGGCCGACCCGGCCGCGAACCCGACCTTGATGAAGGAAATCGCCGACAACACCGGCGGCCAGAGCGGACGGGCCGAGGAAATCGACAAGGTGATCGCCGGGATCGACCTGTCACCAAGATCGATCCGCGAACAACGCGACTATCGGCTGTGGGACAAGCCCTGGCTGGTGCTGCTGTTCGTGGGGCTGCTGGCATTGGACTGGATTCTGCGGCGGCTTTGGCAGTTGCCGTAACACAAGATGAACGAGCCGAAAGCACAACCCGACACCGGACGAAGGCTGGACATAAGCCCAAAGGCCTGCGCGTCCCGCATCAGAGCGGTGCAGACCCGTTGCACAAGGCTGGCACGAGCGCTGGCAGTGAGTCTCCTGGCCGGCGTCCTGGCGATCAGCCTGACGGCGACAATCCTGCTCGACGCCTGGATCCGCGGCGGATTCGTCTGCCGCCTCGCCCTGCTGCTGGTCGTCGCGGCGGCAGTGGCCTGGACCTACCACCGACAGGCTCTCCCACTCTGGAAGACGATCTCGACCAGAATCGCCGCCCTCCTGATCGAGCGCAGATATCCGGATCTTCGCGGGCGCTTGATCACCGCGATCCAGCTTGCGGATCCCGCCCGTCGCACGGCCGGCGGAACCTCCGACGCCCTCTACGAGCGAGTCTGTGAATCCGCCGAGGCTGCGGCAGGACATGTGGAACTTTCAGCGGTCGTTCCCGGCAAGCGGGTGTGGAAGCGGATCGCCGCGGCATGCGCCGTCGTGATCGCCGCAGTCGCCCTGGCGGCGGCGAACCCAGCCTCGGCGGGCATCGGCCTTGCACGCGTATTGCTGCCCTGGGAGGAGGTCAACTGGCCCAAGCGAACGCACATCCGGATTGCCGAAATCAGCAGCCGCGTCGTCCGAGGCGGGACGTTGACGCTTTCGGGCACGGCCGGGGGAGTCATTCCATCGAACGGCATGCTGCGGGTCCGCACGGGACAAGGGGCCGCCGATCGGGCGTACTTCGAGGTGAGCGCCGACGGCCGCTTCAACGTGCAGTATCGACCGGTCACGCAGGACCTGGACGTGTGGGTGGAGATCGGCGACAACGCCACGGAACCGGCTCACGTCATCATGGTGCCGCCGCCGGAAATCGCTCGCGTTCAGGCGAACTGCGTCTATCCCGACTTCACGCATCTGGAGAAGCAGACCATCGAGGACGGCAACGTCGAGGCGGTTCTCGGCACGCGGATTGAGCTTCGCATCACCACCAATAAGGCCATCACGGAGGCTCAACTCGCCTGGGAGGACGGCAAATCGGCCGTGATGGATGTGGACTCACGGCCGGGCGCCTCAACGAGCTTCAGCGTCGAGGCCAGCCGCTCTTACCGAGTCAATCTGACCGACGAAAACGGCTTCCACAACGCCGATCCGGTCATCTACCGGATCGAGATGATCGACAACCAGTATCCTCAGTTCGACCGCGTCGTGCCGACCATCGACCGCCGCGTCACGCCGCAGGCCGTTCTCCCGATCGGCGCGGAGATCAGCGACGACTACGGCGTCGCCAGGGTGACTCTGTGCCACCGAAAGAACAATGACAGCGACGTTGGCCGCATCGACATCCCGCTCGTCGCAACCGGCAAGCGGGTCACCGTGCGATACGATTGGGCGGTGGGGCCGCTGGGCCTCAAGCCCGGCGACACCCTGACATACTGGCTGGAGGCACGGGACGAGGGTGAGCATGCCGTCAAACACGAGTGGCCCGTCTCGCGGCCGCGGAAGCTGAAGCTGATGAGTGAGGTGGAGCTGGCCCGCGCGCTCAACGACGAGCGGGAGCAGATCATGGACAAGCTGGCCCAGCTCGAGTCGTTGCAGGCCGAAAGCGCCGAGACGGTCAAACGCATCGCAGGTGCGGCCGAATCCGATCGTCCGGCCGCCGTGCAGGAACGGACGCGGGCGGAAAAATGGCGCCAGGACCGCCTGGCACGAACCACCGGCCAGCTCGGCGAACAGCTCGGGCGGGTGGCGGATGATTACGCCGCCTCCCGAATCGGCCAGGAGGACCGCTGGCTGCGCCTGCGGGCCACGGCCGACCGGCTCGGTCAACTGGCGGGCAGCGACATGCCGGCGATCGTGCTGGCGCTGGAAGATGCCCTCAATTCGCTGCGTGGCGCCGGACCGACGCTCACCACACAACCAAGGGAGGATAACCGATGAACCGGCTCTTCCGGACCACGTCGATTGCGGCAGTCGCCTTGACGTGCCTTTCAGGCCGGGCAATAGCGCAGGTCGCACGGACGATCGACTCGCCCGAACAACGAGACATGTTCGTCGAGATGAACCCCGAGTCGGAGCGGGCGATCCGGAATGCCCTGCAGTTCCTGGCCGGGTGCCAGCTTCCCAGCGGGGCGTGGACGTACTCGAACGTGGGCCCGAACGTGGGCGTGACGTCGCTGGCGATTCTGGCCTTCCTGGCGACGGGCAACGTACCCGAACAGGGCGAATACGCCGCGGTGCTTGACCGGAGCATCGGCTGGGTCCTCGGCAACGTCCAGCCGAGCGGACTCATCCATTACGCCGATGGGTCGTCGCACGGCCCGATGTACGAGCACGCGGCCTCGACCTTGATGCTCAGTGAGGTGTACGGCATGAGCGAGCGGCCGGAGATCCCCGCGGCGATCCAGGGCGCCGTCCGCGTCATCGTCAACGCACAGAACAGCGAGGGCGGCTGGCGATACCAGCCCTCCAGCGCCGACGCGGACATCTCGGTAACGGTCATGCAGATCCTCGCCCTCCGTGGGGCCCAGCACGCGGGGATGATTGTTCCGGCCGAGACCATCGAGCGGGCGATCAAGTACGTGAAGCTCTGCGCCGACAAGGGCGGCGGCTTCTACTATCAGACGCGGTCGGGCAAGCCGGGCTACGCGAGGACCGGGGCGGGCGTGGCCTCGCTGGAGGTCTGCGGCCAGTTCGACTGCGACGAGGTCCGGCGCGGGCTCGACTACCTCATCGCCAACATCGGCAAGGACAGGAAGGACGAGGGCAACTTCCACTATGGCATCTACTACGCGGCCCAGGCGGTCTACCAGGCCAAGGACTTCCGCCGCTGGCAGCAGTGGTTCCCCCCCATCCGCGACCAGGTCCTCGGCCAGCAAGAGAACGGAGAGCACTGGAATTCCGAATACGGAACGGCCTACGGCACGACGATGATGATCCTGACGCTGTCGATTCCGTATCGGTATCTGCCGATCTACCAGCGGTAAGGCGAGGCAGACGCTTGACTGCTCTCACCCGGCAAGTGGTATAATCACCTGAAATGACTCTCAGCGATTGGTCCGCGATCGGTCTGATGATCCTGCTGCCGGTGATCAGTCTGTTCTTCTGGATCAGGGGGCTCATACGCACCGGCATCGGGGACATCGTCGCCGGGCTCGGCATTCTGCTGGCCACCTGCACGGCCATCCTGCTCATCATGGAGAGCTCCGCCGCTTTCAACAACGTGGGCGGCATTCTGATCGTCTACGGCGTGGGCACTTACGTGGCAAGCCGCTTCGTGAAAGATACCCCCCTGTTCAAGCGGCGGGAACTGATCCTGTCAGCCGCGCTGTTCGTCGTCGTCGGGCTCTGCGGGCTGGTTATCATCTGACAGACTGAAGAATCACGATCGGGAGCTTTTGACGAGCCGGCAGGTCTCCACAGCCCTGCCTCGCCGGAGGCAGACCCTCGGCTCGTCAAGTTGAGTGCTGCCGGTTCAAGACCACGGGGATAAACCCCGTGGCTCGCCTGAAGACCGAGGGGATAAACCCCTGGGCTCGTCAAGATCGCGGCTGCAAGCCGCTCCTACAACTCGACTCGCGGCTGCAAGCCGCTCCTACCGGGGGGGCTTGGATTCCTTGTCCTGGGCGATCGACTGGTAATAGAGCTTGATCGCCCGGTCATAGCGGCGGGGGAAGGTCTCGCTGAACGACTGGCGGACGCTCTCCTGTTGCTGCGAGGGCAATGCAAAGATGTAGCCACCGGCCGCGCGCGCGCCACCGGCGGGGTCGAGGGCCATGCCGGCCGCTCCGCCTCCGGAAGGCGTAATGGCCGACGGGGATAGCTGACCAAGGAGCCGCTGCAGGGCCTTGATCATCAGACTCAGCGCGGTGCTCATGGCTTCAAGCGACTCGTTTTCCCGCCTGGCGGCCTCGACCTTGTCCGGCTTGCCCATGGCCGCGGCGGCCTTGCTGATCCCATCGGTTGCATCCTTCAGCAGATCGCGTACGGGACTGACGCTTTCAGCCAGCCCCGGAGGAAGAGCGTCCTTGGGCAACTGCCCGGCAGTGGCATCGTAGGGAACCACCTCATCGGCGATCAGGCGGGCAATGGACTCCTGGTCCGGCCGTAGCGCAGGCAGATCGGCCTCGGCGACGACCGCCTGGGTGCGCTCGAACAGGCTCGTCTGGGCTTCGATCGCCCGCGACAGACCGGCCGTGGCCCGCAGGAGCATCATCACCAGCCGCTGCAGCTCCTTCACCTGGGCCGCGGACATCCCGTGCGGAACTCCCCCACCGGCACCTGCGATAAGCTGGGTCTGCTGCGTGTACTCCTTGAGACGGGCAAGGATGTCTTTCCACAATTTGCGGAGATAACCGGTCGCGTCCGCAAGCTGCTCGGCGGCCAGCGCCGACGGCTCGACGGCCCCCGACAACGGCCCCTGCTCCATCCCCGGCATGGCCTGGTCGATCGAGGACGTCGCCTTGCGGATAAGCCGATCGATCTGCGGATCGAGGATGGCCAGGTTTGCCCCCACCTGCAGGGCCTGGCGCCGGATATCGCTCTCCTCCTTGGCCAGGTCGGCGGCGTTCGGCTTCGTGGGCGCGAGCGACTTGACGGCCGCGGCGACTTTTTGCTGACGCTCGGTCAACTGCTCCATGAGATGCAGGGCACGAAGGATATGGCCGAGGGGGTCGGCGGTCGCACCAATCCACTTGAACTCGGCCAGGGCCTCGGCAGCATCCTTGTAGAGCAGCGATGGGGCCATGAAGCCCGTCCTGTTCCCGCTCTCGTCCATTCCCTCGCTGCTGCCGGCCTTCTGCGAGATCAGAGCGACCATTTCGCGAAGGACTTCGATTGCCTTGTTCGTGGACCGCAAGGCGTTATTGAGCTGGTGCCCCCGCACCTGCTTGCCGGCGTCAGCCATGACCTGGGCCAACTGGGCATCGGCGGATTTGCCCAGCAGAGTCGCATAGACCGAGTCGGGCTTGGCGGCGGCCTTGGCCTCCATGCCCTTTTCGAGCCGGCGATAGCGATCGGTGATTCCATCCTGGTTGTCGGCCAGGCCGTCGCGTTGGCTGCGATCCTGTTCGCTGAGCTGCTCGGGTCTCAGCGCCAGCGTCCGTCTGCCGAGCTCGCGGATGCCGTCGGCCTGCTTCTGCTCATCGCTGAGCAGCGTCTCCAGGGTCAGTTGCACCGCCCCGTCGGAAAGCATGAACCTTTCCTCGCGCAGAATCCTGGCCAACTCGGCGAGCACGCGATCCTGCCCCTCGATGGCCGGCACAAACGCCGGAGACGCCGCCGGCTGCGAATCCTGGCCAAGGCAAGGGACTGCTGTGCCAAACGCAGCGACAAGCATCAGTACCGTCTGCCGGACCGGCGGAATTCGCGAGATCAACGAGGATCGGTTCGTCTGCATGGAAGCACTCTCTGGGGTTCAGGGTTCAGGGTTCAGGGTTCCCGCCTTCGCCGGGCTACGGCGTGGCGAGCAGGTTCAGGATCGAGCACCTCTTACTCATCCTTCCTCCTTCCGCCTTCATCCTTTCTTCCCTTCCCCACTCGAACGTCATCGACCGACACGGTCAAACCCGGCCGGTCGGACTCGATTTCGATGTAAGTCGTGACCACGGCCAGGTCTTTCCATTCGGGGCACCGCTCATCGATGGCACAATCCCAACGGAACCACCTCCCGGCCGGCACCTCGCTGCCAAGAGGACGCACTAGGCGAATCTCTTGCAGTATATCGCCGCTTTCGACGCCTGCCGAGAGAGACAGCCTGGCCTCCTTGTCCTTCGGCTCAACCAGCAGATAGCCGCTGAAATGCCTGTCCTTGCCCTTCACATAGGGGCTGAACCATACGCGGATCATGCTGTCGGGCGTGCCGGCCGTCAGGCAGCGTTCGCCCCCGTGCGGATACTCCTGACTCAGCTCCGGACCGTCGACGCCGTTCTTGCCCGCGCCCGTCGCGTTCCACTCCCAATTATCCAGCAATCGCAGCACCGGGCCCTCGAAATCCGCCACGAACTCACCGCGCGGCACAAACTCTTCGGCCATGCGTTTGTGGGCCTTCAACGAACGGCCGCCCGGGCTGATCTCAGGATCGAGGTGGCAGGCGAAGACCAGCGGCTGAGCCATGCTGATCCAGGGCGTTTCGCGCAGCAGCCGCAACTGCCGGATAGTGTTGAACGCCAGCCCGACGCCTTTGCCGTGCAGGCTGTACTCGTTGAGCCACAACGGCTTGCCGCCGTCGCCACGCTCGACCATCAGTCGGCGAACGGTGCCGAGCCAATCGCGCCGGAATGGATTGCCGTACGCGTGAATGCTCATCGCGTCGTACGAGTCCCTCACACCCTCCTCGTAAAGCCGCTCGATGAACCAGGTTTTCCCGTCAGAGACCTTCAGGCCTTCCTTTTCGCTTGCCACCCGATAGCGCCGGCCGTTCTGGTCGTCGTTGATGACCCATTTTCCACCGGGCTCGCCTCGGATGACCGCCACCGGAGACAACGGGGCATCCGGCTGACTCGCGAAGGCCTTGCGCAGAGCCTCCGCAACCTTTCCATCCGCGAGCAACGAGGCCAGAGACGAATCCAGTACGAACGGCGGCATCGCCTTCTTGACTTCATAGCTTCCGATGCCGACCCGCGCCCGAGGGTCTACCGATTTGATGATCCGGTAACTGCGTTTCACCAGTTCGGCGTACCAGACAGGGTCGCCGCCATGCTGAAAGCCCGCTAACGCCCCTGCCGGGTTCTCGATGAACCTGAAGCCCGCCATACCGTCAGGTTCGTTCCAGATTTCGTAGTGCCTGACGTGCTTGCCGTATCTCTTGACCACTGCCGACAAATATCGCTCATAATCCGGCCAGTACGCGGGCTTGAACGGCAGGCACCCGGCCAGATTGGCCTGGTTGCGCTGATTGAGAGTCCATTCGACCTCGGGATGCCGCCATGCCCACCTCGGGGTGGTGGCCACACAGAGAACGACGTGGATTCCGGCGTCGGCCACAGCCGGAATCGTGGCATCCGGCATGGTCCAGTCATAGGTCCCGCGGTCTCGCTCGACATCGTGCCAACAGATACCCACGCGCGAGGCCTGAACGCCGAACCTGGCCATGTCCCTGGCACCCGCGGCCGCGCGCTCTTGGATGTTGGTCCGATGCGGATTCTCGTGCTCCCACCACCCCGACCCACCGTAGATCATCCCCCACGGGTCGCCCATGCGCACTGAGGGCCGGCTGGCAACACTTGCATCCCCGGCCTGACACACGCGGCCTCCGCCGATCGCGAACATCAGGAAGCCCAGCAGCAACCCGCTCACAAGAGCGAGTCTGCAGCCTGCGCGCCGATCGAACGTCACAACAAGACCGTAGGAGCAGCCTTCGACCGCGATCCCGCGGCCCGCGCGCGGACCAGACGTGTGGGAGCGAAACGACCGAGTGATGTATCGTAATTCAAAGCTTTCCCTGGCATACATCGCGGGCGCATTCTACCCCGGCACGGCCACCCACAGCCAACCGCCGGCCCATATCGCAACGAGTTATCGGGCGAGGGCTGACAAACCGGCGGTTCGGGAGAGAACCGACTGCCGCAGCCTGGGATCGTGTGGCGATCCGAACTACCACTAGCCAGTACCCAGACCAAACTCGCAAAAAGGCTTAGGGATAAGTCTCCAAAGCCCTTGCCAGTGTCCCTGGCGGGCACCGGCGCGAGAAGGCTGCTGACCAGCGCCGAGATGATGCCCCGTCGGCAACTCAGTCCAATCTTGCTGGAACTGCGAAGATAAGGAAAGTGTT
Source organism: uncultured Planctomycetales bacterium (assembly GCA_964586235.1). Taxonomy (GTDB): domain Bacteria; phylum Planctomycetota; class Phycisphaerae; order UBA1845; family PWPN01; genus JAUCQB01. Next base: position 4,703 of record CAZPIO010000018.1, on the reverse strand, counting down.
CGCCCGAACCGGCCGATGATTAAGTATCAGTGTTCCAAAAGGTTACGCGAAGAGAAGGAGAATAAATGCCGCGACCCCTCGCATGACAGAGTGATGACTGTTGGACAGGTCAAATCCCGAGTTCGGGGGGGCATCATCTCGGCACCACGTGACCCGCACTGCGGCAGGTGGCTGGCGCCGCTGACAGTTATCATTTGCGCTCAGAGCCTGTACGCCCAGCCCACACGGCTGGAGATCACGGCTATCCCCGAACAGACGTCCGGCGTCTCATTCCAGGTGACGGTAACGGCCGTCGATGCCGACGGCGTACCTACCCCCGTGACGCAATTGACCACCGTATCGCTGACCAGGGCAACAGGTACGGGTGCTCTCGGCGGTGGCGGCAACCGCAACATCGCCGCTGACACGACTTCAATTACCTACCCCGCCGCAACCTGGACCACGGCCGGAGACGGCAAATCGGTCCGGGCAACGGCAACCGTCGGCGACCTGCTCGCACCAGCCGTATCCAACGAGTTCACGGTCAACCCCGGAGTGGCCCACCATCTCGTTTTTGCCACGCAGCCGGCCACGAGCGCGGCCGGCGCTAATCTGCTCCCTGTCGTGAGGATCGTGGACGTCAACAACAACATCGTCACCACCGACGACCGCACGATTACCCTCACCTTCTTTGTCAACCCCAGCGGGGCGACTCTCAACGGTGACGTGGATCTCCCCACGGTGAACGGCGTGGCCACGTGGACAGCGGTCGAGGCGATGAACATCACGGTTGCGGCCGCCAACTACCGCCTTCAGGCGGGCCACGATGGAGCGCCTTTTACGGGAACGCAGACGGTCAACAGCAACAACTTCACCATTAATCCGGCCGCGCATGACCATCTTGTTTTCAGCACAGAGCCGGTCGACACCCTCGCCGGCAACGATTTGCTGCCCGCGGTCCGAATCCAGGATGTCTACAACAACAACTGCACGGCCGCCCCCAATCGATCCATCCAGCTTTCCATCATCACCAACCCTGGCGGAGCGGCGCTCAACGGGACTGTCAGCAAGAATACCGCCTCCGGCATCGCCACCTGGACGGCGGTCGAGAGCCTGGACATCACCGTCCCGGCGGCCGGCTATCAGCTTCGGGCCACGAACCTGACCGCGCCGCTCCTGCCGGGCGGCGACACGGTGGACAGTGCGGCGTTCACCATCTCTCACAATGTCGCTGACCACATGGATTTCAGCACCCAGCCGGTCGACACCGCGGCCGGCGCGGCCCTGCTGCCGGCGGTCACCATACATGACACCTACCACAACATTTGCACCAGCGACAACCGCAACATCACTCTCGGCTTTTCCGCCAACCCCGGCGGCGCCGTGCTCAACGGCACGGTAACACTGCTCTCAGTCAACGGCGTGGCAACCTGGACCGGCCTGGAGGCCATGAATGTCACGGTCGCGGCGAACGGCTACCAGCTCCAGGCCTCGCACGACGGCGCGGCCTTCTCGGGCTCGGACACCGTCGACAGCGCCGCCTTCAACATTACCGGCGGCAACGCCCATCACCTCACGTTCACGACGCAACCGACCAGCCCCACAACCGCCGGCGCTGACCTCCTGCCCGCGGTGGCAATTCAGGACCAGTACGGCAACACCGTCACCTGGGACAATCGCACGATCACGCTCAGCTTCGCGGCCAATCCCGGCGGTGCGCTGTTGAACGGCATCGTGTCCAAGGCGACGGTCGGCGGGGTCGCAGCCTGGGGGCCCGGCGAAGGGCTCAACATCAACGTGGCCGCCAACAACTATCAACTGCAGGCCGCCCACGACGGCGCGGACTTCCCCGGCCCGGATACGACCGACAGCGATGCCTTCAACATTGCCGCCGAAGCAGCCCATCACCTCGCGTTCAGCGTCGATCCGGCAAACAGCCCGGCGGGAGAATGGCTGCTGCCCACGGTTCTGATACAGGATGTCTACGGAAACACCGTGACCGGTGACAATCGTACGGTCACGTTGACGCTCATGAACGCGGGGGGCGCGACCCTCGACGGAACAACGTCCCTGCTCACCGTCGGAGGCGTCGCCCAATGGACCGGCGGTCAGGCGATGAACGTCACCCAGCCGGGCAGCAACTACTACCTGCAGGCCTCACACGACGGAGTCGCCTTCGCCGGGTCGGACACCGCCGACAGCGGGGATTTCGACATCACCCATAACGTGCCCCACCACCTGGTATTCAGCACCCAACCGGTCAACACCACCGCCGGACAGACCCTGCTGCCGGCCGTCAGCATCCAGGACCTGTACGACAACACCTGCACGGGCGACATTCGCACCATCACCATGTCCGTATCCACGAATCCGGGCGGGGCTGCACTCAACGGAACAGTGGCCCTGCTCAGCGTCAACGGCGTGGCCACATGGACCGCCCTGGAGACCATGAGCATCACGACGGCCGCCGCCGGCTACAGGCTCCGGGCAACCGGAAGCGGTGCCTTCGCCGGATCGGACAACGTTGACAGCAACCTGTTCAACATCACGGCAGTGCCCGCACTCAGCGCCTTCACAATCGTTGCTTCGGCCAACCCGATCACGGTCAATAATCCAATCACCTTGACGATCACGGCCCGCGATGCCTACAACAACCCCATACCCAGCTTCCTCACCACCCAGGAGATCAGCCTCACCACGACCACGGGCGGCGATGGGACCGACATCGACTGGGACAACGGCCCCGGAGGACTGACCGACCATCTCGACGGCACGGCCAACATCGCCGCCGGCTGCGCGTTCAACGCCGCCGGCGCGATTACCCTCGACATCATCAACCGGAGAGCCGAATCGATCACCGTGACCGTTGACGATCCGGTGACGCCGGCCACCGGCACCAGCGCGGCCATCCAATGGGACGCGTGGTTCGCGCTCCTGCTGCACATCGCGGCGCCGGTGCTCCCCGTGGCAGGCACCCCGTTTGACGTGGACATCTACGTGACCGACCAGTTCGGCAACCCGTCGAACGTCGTGCAGAACTGCGGCATCTCGCTCCGCAAGTCATCCGGGACCGGCACGCTTGCCGGGGTCTTGAACGAGACGATCCTCGCCGGTACCGACGGCGTCACCATCTCCGGCGTGACCTACGACGTGGCGGAGGACAACGTCGTGCTGGTCATCGACCGTCTCAGCGGCGACTTCCTGGTGGCCGGCATATCGGATCCCTTCACCGTCATCGGGGCGACACCCGAGGCCCTGCGCGTGAGTGCCGTCGCCAACCAGACGGCGGGAACCCCGTTCAGCGTCACCGTCACGGCCATCGACGGCTACGGCAACCCTTCAGACGTCTCCGCCGACACCGGCATCAGCCTCTCTCTGTTCCTCGGCAGCGGCGTGCTGTCGGGCACCACCACCGGGACCATTACGGCCGGGACCAGTTCCGTCACCATCAACGGCGTTCAGCTCAACACTTCGCAGGATGGGGCGGCCATCCAGGCCTCTCGGACCAGCGGCGACGTGTTGACCAGCGCCGAGTCCAACTCATTCCTGGTATCCGCCGCGCCGGCGAGCAAGCTGGGCTTCGACATTCTCGGCAACCAGATCGCCGACACACTGTTCATTGCCACCGTGCGCATCTACGACAACTATGACAATTCCGTGGGTGTCTCGGCCGACACCGACGTCACCCTGAGTCTGGCCACGGGCACAGGCACGCTCGGCGGCACGCTCTCACAAACGATCGCCATGGGCGAGAACTCGGCCCTCTTCAGCATCACCTATGACACCGTGGAGGCGGGGGTGAGCCTGCAGGCCGATCGAACCAGCGGCGACGTGCTGGCCTCCGCAACCTCGAACGTATTTGCGGTAAACCCGAGCCCGCCGGTGCAACTGAAGTTCGAGTCCGTCGGCTGGGCCAGCGCGGGCTCCGCTTTCAGCGTAACCGTGATGGCAACTGATCTTGCGGGCAACGAGGGCACGATTGACGTCGACACGACGGTCAAGATCACTCTCAACAGCGGCAACGGCACGCTCAGCGGCAACTCCACCGGCGTCATCACGGCCGGCAGCGGCAGAACGACCATCAACGGCCTCGTGTACAACGTTGCCGAAAGCCGCGTCAGCCTGAAGGCCTCCAGCATCGCCGGCGAACTCCTGGCCGACGGCACCTCCCCCCAATTCAACGTATCGCCCGGACCGCCCCAGCACCTTCGCTTTTCGAGGCAGCCGGTCAACACCGACATCGGTACCTTCATCACCGTGGTCGTCGAGGTGACCGACTCGATCGGCAACCGGGCCTCCCTCGCGGGTGATGTCACCCTGTCGCTGGTCTCACCGGCAGGATGCGATGCCGCACTCGAAGGAGTAACCACAACCAACGGTCTCGGTGGCCTGATCACCTTTAGCGTCGGGGTACCGGTCCCCTGCGACGAGTACCGCCTTTCGGCCAGTGCCTCCGGCCTGACGAGCGCGACTTCAGACGCGTTCAACGTCGTCGGCGGGACCGATCTCGTGGGCAACAGCGTCTCGCTGCTGGTCAGCGATCAGCAGACGCTCCTGAGCTTGTCGTACACGATCTGGGGCATGTCGAGCGTGAATCCCTTCACACTGCGGTGGGGCCTGGAACGTGACTCGACGAACGCCGAGGCGATTGACGAGGTCTACGGAATCATCGAAGTCTCCGGCGAGGCCGACCTCGTCCCCGGTGTGCACTCCATGATCATCGG